>NZ_JBFAKI010000016.1:0-124169 GCF_040655675.1 Nocardia sp. NPDC050378 | reverse complement strand
GCGCATGCGCTTCGAGCGCTGTTCGCGCGGCCGGGCCGCTACGCCGCTTCGCGGCGGACCCTCCTCGAGGTCGGGTCGTGCGGGGTTGGGAATGCGGTCATGGCGGACTTGGGTGAGCGAGTTTGCTGTCTGTGCACTGGATTTGGGTGGGTGATTGTCTGTCTCTGCACAGGATTCGGGCGGGCGGATTATGTTGGACCGAACGGGGGGGACGTTCTACGTGATGGAGGGGCCGCCGTGCTCGAGGTGTTTCTGGTCGACGACCACGAGATCGTGCGGCGTGGGTTGATCGACCTGCTCGAGGGTGATCCTGAACTCACTGTGATCGGTCAGGCAGGTGGCGTGGCCGAGGCGATGGTGCGGATACGGGAGGCCCGGCCCGATGTGGCGGTGCTCGATGTCCGATTACCCGACGGCAACGGCATCGAGCTGTGCCGCAATCTGCTGGCCGAGTTCGAGGACCTGCGCTGCCTGATCCTCACCTCGTTCTCCGACGAGCACGCCATGCTCGACGCCATTCTGGCCGGCGCCAGCGGATATGTGGTGAAGAACATCGACGGGATGAAGCTGGCCGACGCGATCAAGCAGGTCGGCGCCGGCCACTCCCTGCTCGACACCCGTGCGGCCGACGCGTTGCGCGCCCGGCTGCGCCGCAGCACCGAACCGACCGGTCCCCTCGCCGGCCTGACCGACCAGGAACGGCGGCTGCTGGAACTCCTCGGCGAGGGGCTGACCAATCGTCAGATCGCCGCGCGCATGTTCCTGGCCGAGAAGACGGTCAAGAACTACGTCTCGCGCCTGCTGGCCAAACTCGGCGTCGAACGCCGCACCCAGGCCGCGGTCCTGGCGACCAAGCTGCGCGAACCGTAGAAATCAGGACGGGACGACGATGGTCAGGTCCCCGTCGTAGCGGCGGTAGAGCAGGTTGCCCCGGCCGCTGTGACTGTCGGTGAAGAACAGATACGGCAGGCCGCCACGGCACAGCACATCCGATGCCTCGTCCTCGGCGTAGACGGGGGCCGCGTCCTGCACCACCCGCACCGGCATGGCGCTGGCGGTGAGCGGCAGGTGCGCCGAGTCGCCCGCGGCGACGGTGCGGTGCTGGCGGGCCAGGCGCACGCCGTGCGGGTCGGCCCAGGTGACGATGGCGTCTTCGCCGGTATCGGCATCGGTGAACAGATACGCGTCGTAATCCATCGCGTCCAGGACGGTGCTGGCCTCCAGCGGGGTACCGGTCATCAGCGCGCAGTCCTTACGGCGGATGATCGGGCGGGTCTCGGTGACCTGGGCCAGCGGGCGGCGGGCCGGGTCGGGCCAGGCGCCACGTGCCTCCTTACCCGCTCGGCGCGCCAGCTGGCGATCCAGACGTTCGGCGGCGAACGTCACCGCGAACCCGCCCGGCCCGGTGACCTGCACACGGGTGAGGGTGTCGTTGGTGCGGATATTGGCCTGCACGAGGGTCGGCTCGTCGTTCGCGCGCGGAGCGGTGACGCGCACCCGGGCCGGACTGTCGAGATGATGGCGCCGCATCACGCGGGTGATGGCACGCACCGCGCGGGTGACGTCTTGAGCCGGTACCTCGCCACGGGTGGTCACCGCGAGCTCGGGGTCGGCGGCGGTAGTCCAGTGCTGGGTGCTCGACAACGAATACATCTCTTGCCCCACTTCTCGATCCGGCGTCCCCCCGCTGCCCTATGCCACCACTGTGCGCGGTGCGGTAGAAGGGCCGAAAGTCCCCAACCTCGAGGACTAGACTTCTCCTTACTCGGTACGAAGGCGGGCGGCGACGGGATACGGCGATGGCGAATGACGGTCGGAGCGGCCGCTATTCGGCGGGCCGCACCGCGTCTCAGCAGCGCCTGCGCGCCCTGCTCGGCGAGGTGGCCGACCGGGTCGAGGTGATGATCGGCTCACGCGACCGGATGGACGGCCTGGTCGAGGCCATGCTCACGGTCACCGCGGGCCTCGATCTCGACGAAACCCTGCGCACCATGGTGCGCACGGCGATGAACCTGGTCGATGCCCGCTACGGCGCGCTCGCGGTCCGCGGGCACGGTCAGCAGGTCGCGCAGTTCATCGATGAGGGTATGCCCGAACACATCCGCGACCGGATCGGGCGATTACCGGCGGGCCGCGGTGTGCTCGGTGCCGTGTTCGCGGAGAAGGCACCGCTGCGGCTCGACGATCTCACCGAGCACGAGTCGTCGGTGGGATTCCCGCCCGGCCACCCGCCGATGCACTCGTTTCTCGGTGTCCCCGTGCGCATCCGGGACGAGGTGTTCGGCAGCCTGTACCTGACGGAGAAGTCCGACGGGCAACCGTTCACCGAGGAGGACGAGGTGCTCGTCCTCGCCCTTGCCGCGGCGGCGGGCATCGCGGTCGACAACGCGCGCCTCTACGAGCAGGCGCGCACCAGACAGGCCTGGATCGAGGCGACGCGCGACATCGCCACCGAATTCCTGGCAGGCACCGAGTCCGACCGAGTGCTCGCCCACGTGGTCGATCACGCCCGCGGGCTGACCGGTTCGCACCAGGCGTTTCTGGCCTCGGTGCCGGTGCCCGACGAATCCCCCGGCGAGGTCGGCGAATTGGTGGTCACGCAGTGGACCGGCCCCGACGCGGGCCAGGACTGGCAGACGATCCCGATCGCGGGCACGGTACTCGGCGACGCCTTCAGCAGGCGCACACCGCTGCGCTTCGACGACGTGTCCGAGGTCGTCCTCGGCGTGGACTTCCCGGTCGCCGAATTGCCCGGTGCCGGACCGGCTCTCGTCCTTCCGCTGTGCACACCCGACGCCACGCTCGGTGTGTTGGTGACCATCCGCCCGCCCGGCTTCGCGCCCTATTCCGACGAGATGCTCGAGCTCACCGCCGCGTTCTGTGATCAGGCGGCGCTGGCGGTGCGCCTGGCCGACGCGCAACGGCGGATGCGTGAGCTCGATATCGTCGCCGACCGCGACCGCATCGCCCGCGACCTGCACGATCATGTGATCCAGCGCCTGTTCGCGATCGGCCTCACCGTGCAGGCCACCATGCCCAAGGCGGTGGTTCCCGAAGTGCGGCAACGTCTTTCGACGGTGATCATGGATCTGCAGGAGGTGGTCCAGGAGATCCGCACCTCCATCTTCGACCTGCACGCCAGCGGTTCGGGCCACAGCGAGGGGCTGCAACAGCGGCTCGAACTCGCGATCCGGCGCCAGACCGCCGACATCGCGATGCGCGCGACCATCCAGGTATCGGGTCCGCTCTCGGTGCTCGACCCGCAACTGGCCGATCACGCCGAAGCCGTTGTGCGCGAGGCGGTGAGCAACGCGGTGCGCCACTCCGGCGCCGACACCGTGGCCATCGTGATCGAGGTGGCCGACGATCTCACGATCACCGTGAGCGACAACGGGTGGGGCATCCCGAATCACGTCATCCGCAGCGGGCTGCGCAATCTCGAGCAGCGCGCACTGGAGGCGGGCGGCCGGTTCCAGATCGCGCCGGCGATGCGAGCCGACGCCGACGGCGAGCACTCGGAGATGCCGGGCACGCGACTGCGCTGGGCGGTTCCGCTCCCGCAGGACCAACCGACCACCGGCGGTTTCGCCCTGGCGGGCGGGCCGGAGGCGGGCGAGGACTGAACCTCAGGCCGGACCGACGACGAGGGCGGAGTTGTTGCCGCCCATCCCCATCGACAGATTCACGGTGAGACCACCGCGCATCGGCGTCGGCCCGTCGAGCAATCGCGGATGCGCGGGCGCGACGATCGGTGCCGACGCGACGACGCCGGTGTCGTAGGACAGCGCGATCAACGCCAGTTCGACGGCTGCCGCGGCACCCTGGCAGTGACCGGTGAGCGGCTTGACCGAGATGATCGACGGTTGGTCGTCGAAAACGGTGGTGAGCACGTCGCGTTCGGCGGCGTCGCACTGGCGGGTACCGGTGCCGTGGGCGTTCACGTAGTTCACCTCCGATGCCGCTACCCCACTGTCGCGCAATGCTTTCCGGACGCATTCCAGGTACTGCTCGTGCGTCGGCTCGACCGAGACCACATGGTAGGCGTCGTTGTTCATGGCACCCCCGAGCACCCGCGCGTAAGGCTGATCCACCGCGTCGGTGAGCAGCACCGCCACCGACGCCTCCGCCATCACGAACCCCAGGCTGCCCTCCTGGAACGGGCGGCACGCGGTGAACGGGTCCACATCGGACACGGCCGCGCCCATCCCGACGAAATGCTCGAGCATCTCCGGGGTGGCCGACAGGTCGGTGCTCACGCACAGCACGTCGTCCACCAGGCCCACGTCGCGCCACTGCCGCGCCGTGAGCACGGCAACATTGCCCGAACTGCACGCCGCCGACACGTTCATGGCCGGGCCGTGGAAGCCGTACTGCTGCATCACCACCGAGATGGGGGTCGAGGGCAGCATCGGCAGGTAGTCGCGGGAGCGGCGGTGCCCGCCGTCGCGCAGGTAGAAATCGCGCCAGTCGGCCACGTCGCCGAGGGTGATGGCGTGCACGAGGCCGACCGTTCGGCCCTCGTCGCGCCAGCCACGCGCGCGGGCGTCGGCGACAGCCTCGGCAGCCGAGGCGACCACGGCGCGCCCGAACAATCCGCGACCGTGCGCCGGGTCGCCGCCGTCCGGAATCCGGCCGACCCAGGCGTGCTCGTCACGTCCCGGCCCGTAACCCGGATACAAACCAGCGGCCGGTTTTCCCCCCAGCACCCCCTGAAACAATTGTTCACGGCCCCAGCCGTAGCCGGAGACCACACCGATACCACCGATCGACATAGAATCGACTCGGTGGGCCATGCCGCCGGGACGTCCTTCCGGTCTCACGTCGCTCCTCGCGGATCTCGTCGAGGGTCACCACGATAGTCCGGTGCGTCATCCGAAGACCAGGCCGAGATCGGGGGTATCGCAGTGAGACAAACCGACACCGACGCGGCGAACGCCGAGCTGCTCGCCCAGCGGTACCGCTCGCTGGTCGAGCACACCCCCGATGCCATCTGCGTGCACGAGGCGGGCGTCATCGTCTACGTGAATCCGGCGATGGTGCGACTGCTCGGTGCGCACACGGCCGAGGACCTGCTCGGATTGCGGATCACCCATTTCGTGCATCCCGACTCCATTCCGGCGATGCTCGACCGGATCGCCCAGCTCACCGCCGAGGGCGCGGCGTCACCGCCGACCGAAATGGACCTGGTGCGCATCGACGGGCGGAAGGTACCCGTGCAGACGGTGTCGGTGCTCACGGCCTGGCAGGGCGAGCTGGCCTATCAGGTGGTGGTGCACGATCTGACCGCGCAGCGGGCCGCCGAGGCCTCCGCACGGCAGGCCGAGGCGTACTTCACCACCGTGGTCTCCCAGCTCGAGGAGGGTGTGCTGGTCGTCGACCGGCGGGGCAGGCTCGAATCGATCAACCCGGCGGGCAGGCGCATCCTCGGCATCGCCGACTCCGCACCGGTCCTCGGCGCGCGGTTCGACGAGCTGCCCGTCACGATGATCGACTGGGAGGGTCAGCCGCTGCCCGTGGGCAGGCATCCGATGGCGCACACGTTGACGACCGGCGAACCGGTGACACGGTTCGTGTTCGGGGTGCGCCGGGCCGACGGCCAGCAGGTGTGGCTGTCGTGCAACTGCCGGCTGCTCAATCCCGACAGCCCGGACTCGGCGGGGGTGTCGTCGTTCGCCGATGTCACCGAATACCGGGCAAGCAAGATGCAGCTCGAGTACCAGGCCACCCACGACGCGCTGACCGGACTGGCGAACCGGTCGCTGATCCTGTCGCAGTTGTCGGCGGCACTGGCCGACGAGGGCGGGGCCCTGGTCACCACCGTGCTGTTCATCGATCTCGACGGTTTCAAGGCGATCAACGACACTCTCGGCCACGCCATCGGCGACACGGTCCTGCAGATCGTCGCCCAGCGGCTGCAACGCGCACTGCGCACCGAGGACTTGGTCGGCAGGCTCGGTGGGGACGAGTTCCTCGTGCTGCTCGCCGGGCACCCGCAGCGCACCGATCTGCCGCGTCTGATCGAACGGTTGCGCGTCACCATGGCCGAGCCGATCATCGCGAGCGGGCATCGTCTGGAAGTCAGCGCCTCGATCGGCGTCACCGAACTCGGTCCACACGAGCGCCGGACCCCCGAAGCCGTGCTGCACGACGCCGATCTGGCCATGTACCGCGACAAGCCCTCCGGTCGCCGCAACCACACCACGCACGCGTCCTGACAAACTGGTCGGCGTGATCGTCGAACACGCCCTGCTGCCTGTCCGTCCGGGTTCCGCCGCCGCCTTCGAAGCGGCCTTCGCGCAGGCCTACCCGATCATCGCCGGTATGCCCGGCTTCGGCGGGCTGTCGTTGTCACGGTGCGTAGAGCGGCCCGACACCTATCTGCTGCTGGTGCGGTGGGCGCGGCTGAGCGATCACACCGAGGGGTTTCGTGGGTCGCCGGAATATCAGCGCTGGCGTGCGCTGTTACATCACTTCTATGAGCCTTTCCCGGTGGTCGAGCACTTCACGCCGGTGACCGGTGACGAAGTCTTCCCCGCGACGGGCGCGCTGCCGTCCGGGGACAAGTAGACTCGACAACTCTGTTCTCAACGCGGTGACAAAGGAGTCCTGTTTTGCCCGACCGCCTCGCCGACGACCGCGCAACCACCGACCAGGGCGGGCGCGGCCGCGAGATCGAACAGGAACAGCAGTACCTCACGGTGCTCTACGACCGCCTCGACGCCATGCGCGACTACGCGCAGAACCGGCTCAAGACTGTCCTGCTGGAAGCGGGCGGGACGCCGCAGGCACGCAGCGAACGTGAGTCGTTCACCGCGCTCTACAGCGAGGACCTGGCCAAATACGACGCCGCCGAGCACGGTTTGTGCTTCGGCCGCATCGACCTGGACGCCACCGAGGACGCCGCCCGCTACATCGGGCGCCTCGGCATCCTCGACGAGGACAACGACTACGAGCCGCTGCTCCTGGACTGGCGAGCTCCCCTGGCGCGCCCGTTCTACCTGGCGACTACTGCCAATCCCGAGGACGTGGTCCGCCGCCGTCACATCCGCTCGCGCAACCGCACGGTCACCGCGATCAACGACGAGTACCTCGACCTCGGCGCCGCCGAACGCGACGGCGCGGTGGGTACCGACGACGGCGTGGGCGGCGAGAGCGCCCTGCTCGCCGCGCTGAACGCGGCCCGCACCGGGCACATGAACGACATCGTCGAGACGATCCAGAGCGAACAGGACGCGATCATCCGCTCCGAGCACAAGAGTGTGCTCGTGGTGCAGGGTGGGCCCGGCACCGGCAAGACGGCGGTGGCGCTGCACCGGGCCGCCTACCTGCTCTACACCTTCCGCCAGCAGCTGGCCAAGAGCGGTGTGCTCATCATCGGCCCGAACGCCACCTTCCTCGACTACATCGGACAGGTGCTGCCCTCACTCGGTGAGACCGGTGTGCTGCTGTCCACCATCGGTGACCTGTATCCGGGGGTGAAGGCGGTCCGCGAGGATTCGCTGCGCGCGGGTGAGATCAAGGGTTCGCTCGACATGCTCGAGGTGCTCAAGCAGGCGGTGCGCGACCGGCAGGAAGTGCCCGCCGAACCGGTGCGGCTCACCTTCGACGGCTACCCGGTGCTGCTGGACCGCAAGATCGCGACCCGGGCGCGTGGCCGGGCTCGGTCTTCGCGCCGCCCGCACAATCTCGCGCGGCCGATCTTCGCCTCGTCGGTGATCGACGCGCTCACCGATCAGCTGGCCGCGACGATGGGCGCCGATCTGTCCGGCGGCACCAGCCTGCTCAGCTCGGCCGATCTGAGCGAGATCGGCGACGAGATGCGCGCCGACCCGCAGGTACAGGCCGCGATCAGCGCGCTGTGGCCGGTGCTCTCGCCCCAGGAGGTCCTCGCCGATCTGCTCGCCGACCCGGCCCGGCTCGACCGCGCCGCCAAGTCGCTGAGCCCCGAGGACCGCGCCGAACTCGTCCGCCCCGACGACGGCACGTTCTCCGCCGCCGACGCACCGCTGCTCGACGAACTCGCCGAACTGCTCGGCGTGGACGACACCGAGGAGCGCGAACGGGCCCGCCGCCGGTGGCGCGCCCAGCTGGCCGAGGCCCAGGACGCGCTCGACATCCTCACCGGTTCCGCGCCCCAGGACATCGAGGACGAACTCGACCCCGAGATCCTCATGGCCTACGACCTGATCGACGCCTCCCAGCTTGCCCAACGCCAGGAGTTCGGCAACCGGCAGACCACGGCCGAACGCGCCGCGGGCGACCGCACCTGGACCTACGGGCACGTGATCGTCGACGAGGCGCAGGAGCTGTCGGAGATGGCGTGGCGAATGGTGATGCGCCGCATCCCGAATCGCTGGATCACCGTCGTCGGCGACGTGGCCCAGACCGGCGACCCGGCGGGCGCGTCGTCGTGGCAGCGCGTGCTGGAACCCTATGTGGCCAAACGCTGGAAGCTCACCGAACTCACGGTCAACTACCGCACACCCGCCGAGATCATGGCGGTAGCCGCCGACGTCCTCACCGCCATCGACCCCACCGCCCAAGCTCCGCGCTCGGTCCGCGAAACCGGCAATCCCCCACGCGCACATCGCGTTTCGCCTGCGGAAGTGACAGACGAACTGGCTCGGCTGATCGCCGCCGAGCAGGCACCCGGCACCGCCGCCGTCCTCGCCCCCGCCGCTCTCGTCCCCGAATTATCCATGCTGGCAGGCGAATCGGTACAGGTCCTCACGGTGCACGACGCCAAGGGCCTGGAGTTCGACCGGGTCTACCTGGTGGAACCACAGGCCATCGTGAAGGAGTCGCCGCGCGGTCTCAACGACCTCTACGTCGCCCTCACCCGCGCCACCCAGCGGCTGTCGGTGGTGCACACCGAGGATCTGCCCGAGGTGTTGTCCGCGCTCTCATGACCAGGCGCGGGGCGCGGACAGCAGTCCGTCGACCAGCGCGGCCAGACCCGCGCCGTAGGCGTCGTTCGCGTCGAAATCGGTCCAGCGAGAACCGATTTCGGCCAGTCGCGGCGTCGTGTCGGCGTCCAGGTTCGCGAATACCTCGGCGCGGTAGGTCGGCCCTTTCGCCGCGCGACGGCGCGAACGGGCGGAGATGATCAGCTCGCCCGCGGTGTAGTGCCAGACGGCACGATACGCGTCGGCCGCCCGGTCCAGCGACAGCCCCGCCGCGACCCCGGCGTCGATGATGGTCTCGGGAAACCACAGTGCCGAGCGCCCGAACAGATCTCCGTCGACGAGTACCTCGACCACCCAGGGCCGGGCAGCGAGTACGTCGTGCATCGCCGTGGCGGCGACCAGGATTCGCTGCCTGGGGTCCTCGGGCAGTTCCGGCCATTCGACCTGGTCGGCGTAGTCGTCGAGAAGTAGCCGCAGTAGCGCGTCCTTGTCACGGACGTGGTGATACAGCGCCATCGGCGTGCAGCCGAGTTCGGTGGCCAGCCTGCGCATCGTCAGCTTCTCGACCCCGTCGGTATCGATCACCGCGTGGGCAGCGGTCACTATCTCCGCCCGCGAGAGCCGTGCCGGTCGTCCGGTGCGCGAAGAGGACGAGGAGGAGGTGGCCATAGCTCCATCTTTACCCACGGCCTAGGACAGCTCTGGACACGGGTCGGTCGCCGGGTTAGTTTTTATACATGTATAAAAACTCGTCACCACCGCGCTCCGGTGCCGTCCTCACCGCCGTCGCCGTCGCACAGTTCATGGTCGCGCTCGACATGGCCGTCGTGAATGTCGCGCTGCCCTCGATCGGGGACGCCCTCGGTTTCGCACCGCTCGATCTGGCCTGGGTCGTGCACATCTACGCGCTGACCTTCGGCGGCTTCCTCCTGCTCGGCGGCAAGGCGTGCGACCTGTACGGCCGGCGCCGGTTGTTCACGGCGGGCCTGGTCGTCTTCGGAATCGCCTCTCTCGCAGGTGGACTCGCCCAGGCACCCTGGCAGCTGGTAACCGCGCGCGCCGTGCAGGGCATCGCGGCGGCCGCCGTCGCACCCGCCGCGCTCGCCACTCTCACTACAGCGTTTCCCGAAGGCCCCGGGCGGGTCCGGGCCCTCGGCGTGTGGGGCGGGGTCAATGCCGCAGGCGGCGCGCTCGGCGTGCTCGTGGGCGGGGTGCTCACCGAATACGCCGACTGGCGCTGGGTGATGCTGGTCAATCTCCCGATCGTCGCGATCGCGTTGCTGGCCACGGCCGCCGGTGTGCCCGCGGACCGACGGGTCGAAACCCCCGCTCGCCTCGACATTCTCGGCGCGATCACGGCGACCGGCGGTGTCGGCCTGCTGGTGACCGGTGTGATCCGCACCGACCACTACGGCTGGTTCTCGGCCCCGACCGCCGGCATGTTGGCGGGGGCCGCCGTCCTACTGGCGGCGTTCGTGACGATCGAACGGCGCGTGCGCGATCCACTGCTTCGCCTCGGGCTGTTCGGGAACCGATGGGTGCTCGGCGGCAATCTGTTCGTTCTGTGCGCGGCCGCGGGCCAGTTCTCGGCGTTCTATCTGGTCTCGCTGTATCTGCAGCAGGTTCTGCATCTGAGCGCGGGGGCCGCCGGGGCGGCTTTCGTGCCGTTCTCGCTGTGCGTGATCGTCGGCACGCTGGTCGCCACCCGCGTCGGCGCGAACCGGTCCCCGCGGCCCTTGCTGATCGTCGGCGCGCTGCTGACCACCCTCGGCATCGGTTGGTTCGCGCTCATCAGCCCCGACGGCAGTTTCCTCGCCGACGTCCTCGGCCCCTCACTCGTCGGCGGTTTCGGACTCGGCCTGTGTCTGGCTCCGGTCGCCTCCGCCGCCGTCAACGCGGTCGCTCCTCGCGAGGCCGGGATGGCCTCGGGGGCCTTCAACAGTGCTCGCCAGCTCGGCGGCGCCGTCGGAGTGGCCGCCCTGGCCACCCTCGCGGCGGGCCGCACCGGCTCCGGCACCGATGCGGTCGCGCTCACCGACGGCTACGCCCTCGCCCTCGCCGTCTGCGCGCTGCTGTTCGGTGCGGCGATGGTGATCGCCACCCTGGTCCTACCACGCTCGCCACGAACCGAAACCGTTGTCCGCGAACGCATTACCGCGAACGCCCGATGAAAGGAAAATTCATGTCGACGATCGATCTCTTCGACCGTGCCCTGCGCTTCCGATCCGACGGCGCGGTCACCTCCGGCGAACGACGGATGGCCGCGAGCACGGACGGCTGGCAGCTGGCCACCTTCCACGTCGAAACCGACATCGATGTCCACGCCGACCACTGGGAGATGCATCCGACCAGCGACGAGGCGGTGTGCTGTGTGAAGGGCACGTTGCGGTTGTATCTGCGCCCCGAGAACACCGACGAGCCCGAACACGTCGTCACGCTCACAGCCGGACGAGCGTTCCTCGTCCCACGCGGCCGCTGGCACCGCATCGAACTCGACGAACCGTGCGACATCATGTCGATCGGCCGACGTGACGGCACGAGACAAGAACCTGTGGACCGCTGAAACAGCCGAGGGCGTCGCGCGATCGCGCGACGCCCTCGGCTGTGGTGTGCGATCTACCGCACGGTGTGCACGATCAGGACATCCGAGCGGGACTTGCGGGCTACGTCCGAGGGGACGGAGCCGAGCAGGCGGCCCGTCAGGGTGTTGAGGCCACGGTTACCGACGACGAGCAGGTCGGCCTTGGTCTCCTTGATCAGCTCGAGCAGGGAATCCACCGGCTCGCCGACGATGGCGCGCTCGACGATGTTCTTCGCACCGGCGGCCACCGCCTTCTCGCGGGCGACGTGCAGGATCTCGTTGGTCGGCGCCGAGCCACGGACCTGGTAGGCCTCGTCCTTGAGCACATCGGCGGCCGCGGCGACATCGCGATCATCGGTCGGGAAGTAGGCGCAGGCCAGCACGAGAGTCGCGTCCGCGTCGGCAGCGAGCGCCGCAGCCTTCTCCACCGCGACGTACGACGAATCCGAGCCATCAGTACCGACGACAATGGTCCGGTAGGCGGTCATCTCTCCTCCAACTTGGTCGGTGCAGCGCCGAACGACCCGGGAATCGAGCATCGGCGCGGCAATTGCGTCGACCATAACGCCACAACGGGCCGTTTTATCGACAATTCGCCACAGATCACACCACGAGTGTTGGCGCGCTTTGTCACATGGCGCCGATTTCCCGCTGCGGCAGCCGCATTCACCTGCACGGACAGAACGTCGAGGCGGGGAAATTGTGGGAAATCACAATACAATCAATGACGGTGCGCACCTGGGATTTTCGTCACAACACCGCCGCCGCCGCGCCCGTTCACAGCGATGCGGCGGCCTCGTGGACAGCCCGGGCGCGGCGCGCGTATTCGCTCGGCGACATGCCGATCTGTGCGGTGAATTCCCGGCAGAAATGGGCTTGGTCGAAATAGCCGAGATCGGCGGCCAACGCCGCGAGATCGGGGTCGGTGCGTTCGAGCAGATCGGCGGCGTCCTGCAACCGGAACCGGCACAGCACCCATTTCGGCCCGGCCCCGACATAGCGGCGGAACAACCGTTGCAGGGTGCGTATGGGGACCGCGAACCGCTCGGTCACCTGGTCCACCCGGGTCAACTCCGCATCCTCGGCCATCGCGGTGACGATGCGCGTCACCAGTGCCAGCTGAGGGTCGTCGGTGCGGCCGCGACCGGCGAAGAACGCCTCGACGATATCGACACGCCGTTCGTCGGACGGTTCGGCGAGGACTCGCTCGGCCAGTCCGGCGGCCTTGGGCAATACCTGGGTGAGTGGTGCCGAGGCGTCGCGCAAGGCACCGACATCGCAGCCGGCGAAGGCACCGAAACCGCCGGGCCGGAAGCGGATTCCGAAGGTCTCGCCCTCGTCGTCGAGGTCACGCACGTACTTGGCGGTGCACACGCCGGTGACGAATCCGCCGGTGCGGGTGGTACTGCGTTCGAAGGTGACGTTCACACACGGAAACGACAGCACCTCGGCGCGGAAACTGGGGCGGCCACGC
This sequence comes from Nocardia sp. NPDC050378, assembly GCF_040655675.1. Classification (NCBI taxonomy): domain Bacteria; kingdom Bacillati; phylum Actinomycetota; class Actinomycetes; order Mycobacteriales; family Nocardiaceae; genus Nocardia; species Nocardia sp. NPDC050378. The sequence goes on along the minus strand of NZ_JBFAKI010000016.1, from coordinate 111,208 downwards.
AGATCCCAGCGCACCGACCAGTATCGATCGGCGAACTCGGCCAGCGCGGGTCCGACCGGCAGTCGGGTGAGGGAACGGTGCCTGGCCTGCTCCCGGGCCAGCAGAATGCCTTTGGCGTCGTCGAGATCGGTGTTCATCGGAGGTGTCGCGTTCGTACAAGACCGGCGGACGCGTGTTCGGCAGGATCGGTCTCATGAACGAACCGGTAGCGCCTGTCCCCGAGGGGTACCACTCCATCACCTGCTTCCTCGCCGTGCCCGACGGTGACGCGGCCATCGACTTCTACTCCGAGGTCTTCGGCGCGAAGCTGCTCAGCCGGGCCGACGGACCCGACGGACAAGCCGTCCACGCGGAGCTGCTCATCGGCGACTCCACCATGCAGCTCGGAATTCCCCTGCCCGACAACAGTGTTCGCGCACCACTGGACTGGGTGCACACCTCGATCGTGCACTACTGTCCCGATGTCGACGACGCCGTCGCGCGGGCGGTCGCCCGGGGCGCGAAGGTCGTGGAGGATATCCAGACCTTCGTCACCGGGGACCGGTACGCGGTGGTCGTCGACCCGTTCGGCCACCGGTGGGCGGTGATGACGCGAGTGGAGAACGTGTCGCGCGAAGAGGCCGACCGCCGCGTCGCCGCCTGGCTGGCGGAGTCCTCGTAACGACACGGGTTCCGGCGGTGCCACACCGCCCGGGCGGCGGGACCGGATGAGGTCTCGCCGCCCGCAGGTGCGGCACCGGACCGGGCGCACGCTCGAAGAAGCCCAGGCCGCCGGGATGGTACCGAAACCCCGCGTCGGCAGCCGGGTTCGGCCGTGGGACAGATCAGCCACCATCAGCTCAGTCCCGCGGCGTCCATCCCACGCAGTTCCTTCTTCAGGTCTGCGATCTCGTCGCGCAGCCGGCCCGCCAGTTCGAACTGCAGTTCGCGGGCCGCGTTCATCATCTGGTCGGTGAGGGAGGCGACGAGGTCGGCCAGTTCGGCGCGCGGCATCGACTTCACGTCGCGTTCGGCGTAGATGCCCGCGCTCACCGCACGGCCGGGTTCGCCCTGGGCGCGCCTGCCACGGCTGACGTTGCGGCCGGAACCGCCGACGGCCACTTCGTCGCCCGCCTCCAGATACACCTGGTCGAGGATGTCGGCGATCTTCTTGCGCAGCGGCTGCGGGTCGAGGCCGTTGGCTTCGTTGTAGGCGATCTGCTTGGCGCGGCGGCGGTCGGTCTCGTCGATGGCGTGGCGCATCGAATCGGTGATCTTGTCGGCGTACATGTGTACTTCACCCGACACGTTGCGGGCCGCGCGGCCGATGGTCTGGATGAGGCTGGTGCTCGACCGGAGGAAGCCCTCCTTGTCGGCGTCGAGAATCGCCACCAGCGAAACCTCGGGCAGGTCGAGACCCTCACGCAGCAGGTTGATGCCGACGAGCACGTCGTACTCGCCGAGGCGCAGCTGGCGCAGCAGTTCCACGCGGCGCAGTGTGTCGATCTCCGAGTGCAGGTACCGCACCCGGACCCCGAGCCCGAGCAGGTAGTCGGTGAGGTCCTCGGCCATCTTCTTGGTGAGCGTGGTGACGAGCACGCGTTCGTCGCGTTCGGTGCGCTGCCGGATCTCGTGCACGAGGTCGTCGATCTGGCCCTTGGTCGGTTTCACCACAACCTGCGGGTCGACAAGACCGGTCGGGCGGATGACCTGTTCGACGACCTCACCGCCCACCTGGCCGAGCTCGTACGGCCCGGGTGTAGCCGACAGGTACACCGCCTGCCCGATCCGGTCGGCGAACTCTTCCCAGGTGAGCGGCCGGTTGTCGACCGCAGAGGGCAGCCGGAACCCGAATTCGACGAGGTTGCGCTTGCGCGACATATCCCCCTCGTACATGCCACCGATCTGCGGGACGGTGACATGGGATTCGTCGATGACCAGCAGGAAGTCGTCGGGGAAGTAGTCGAGCAGGGTGGCGGGCGCCGACCCGGCGGGGCGACCGTCGATGTGACGCGAATAGTTCTCGATGCCCGAGCAGAACCCGACCTGGCGGATCATCTCCAGGTCGTATTCGGTGCGCATGCGCAGGCGCTGTGCCTCGAGCAGTTTGCCCTGGCCCTCGAGCTCGGCCAAGCGGGCGGCCAGCTCCTCCTCGATGGCGGCGACGGCCTTCTCCATGCGCTCCGGGCCCGCCACGTAGTGGGTGGCGGGGAAGATGCGCAACGAGTCGACCTGCCGGACCACATCGCCGGTGAGCGGGTGCAGGTAGTACAGCGCCTCGATCTCGTCGCCGAAGAACTCGATGCGGACCGCGAGCTCCTCGTAGGAGGGGATGATCTCGACGGTGTCGCCACGCACCCGGAACGACCCACGCGTGAACGCCATATCGTTGCGGGTGTACTGCACGTCGACCAGCAGCCGCAGCAGCGCGTCGCGGTCGATCTCGCCGCCGACCTCGAGCTGCACCGAGCGGTCCAGGTACGACTGCGGCGTACCGAGACCGTAGATGCACGACACCGACGCGACCACCACCACATCGCGGCGCGACAGCAGGCTGGAGGTGGCCGAGTGCCGCAGCCGCTCGACGTCGTCGTTGATCGAGCTGTCCTTCTCGATGTAGGTGTCGGTCTGGGCGATGTAGGCCTCGGGCTGGTAGTAGTCGTAGTACGAGACGAAGTACTCGACCGCGTTGTGCGGCAGCATCTCTCGCAGTTCGTTGGCCAGCTGGGCCGCCAGGGTCTTGTTCGGCGCGAGCATCAGGGTGGGCCGCTGCAGTTTCTCGATCAGCCAGGCGGTGGTCGCCGACTTGCCGGTGCCGGTGGCACCGAGCAGCACCACGTCCTTCTCCCCCGCGTTGATGCGGCGCTCGAGCTCGGCGATGGCGGCGGGCTGATCGCCTGCCGGCTGATGCGGGCTGACCACCTCGAAGCGGCCACCCTTGCGCTCGATCTCACCGACCGGGCGGTGCTCCGAATGCGCGAGCGGGTGCCCCCGCTCTTCGTACCCTTCGGCCGGGATCTCGGTTGCGAATGCCATGCACACCAGGTTAGGCGCAGCCACCGACAGATTCGTCCCGGCGCGAAAGCGAGCGGCACACCTGCCCGCGTGCCGGTAGATTCTGCGCACATGACCCAGGCCTCGACCGTGCACGTGCACCCGCCCAAAATCGAGCTGTTCGACGTAGCGGCCAAGACCAATACCGATCCGAAGGGTTTCGTGCGGCCGGTCGAGGTGTACCGGGAGGAGCCGTGGGGCCTCTACATGGGGCGGCACTCCGACCATGCCAGCTTCCACTATCTGGAATCGTGGCTGCTGCCGAGTCTGTCGCTGCGCGCGTCCAAACTCTGGTACAACCCCGGCATCGAGCAGTGGCAGGACGTCTACGTCGATGTCGGCGTCTTCGCCAGGGACTCCCCGACGCTGTGGCGCTCGGTGGACCACTACCTGGACCTGCTGGTCCGCACGGGCCGCGATGTGCGCCTGGTCGACATCGACGAGCTGCTCGCCGCGCGGACCGACGGCTTGCTCGATGCCGAACAGGCTCAGGCGGCGATCGAACACGCGGTCGCGGCGGTCGACGGGATCGCCGCGCACGGGTACTCGCTCGAAGCGTGGCTCGCCACCCTGGGCATGACCCTGACCTGGCGTTGAAACGACGAAACCGCCCGTGACCGGACAGGTCGCGGGCGGTTTCGCCATCGATCAGCCCGCCGAACCGCTGCCGAGCAGGTCGCCGAGGCCGCCGCCGCAGCCTGCGCTGCCGGTCGCGGCCGCCTCACCGACGGTCACGGTGATCGAGTCGCTGATCAGCAGCTGCCGCGCCTCGAGCTTGTGCTGGCCCGTCGTGGTCGGCTTCCAGGTCATGCTCACCGTGCCGGAGAGCAGCGACGGGGAGACCGTGCCGATGTCGCGGCCGTTGTCGGTGAACTTCACCGAGGTCAGCCTGTCGACCTCCACGCTGGCTGTCAGCTTGTAGCTGCACCCGACCTTGTGATCGGTGCCCGCGACGCTGAGGTTGCCCACCCAGGCCGAGGCCTGTGGCGCGGCCAGCACGATGGTGGCGGCGACAGCGCCGAACGCGGTGATGCCGAAGCCCGCACGGCCGAGACGGTGATGTGTTGTCATACGCGCTACAACTTCCCTGTGAATCGAGTCACCCGGTAGTGACTCGCCACAATGTAACCAGCACGCCGTCCACTACGGACAGTTTTTGAAACATTTGTGTTTAACAGATGCCACGCGGGGTTACGCGCGGGCGCGAGCCCACTCACCGACCCTCGGGTAGACCACGTCGAACCACGGTTCCTTCACCGCGTAATAGGCCTCCCCCGCCGCCTCGCCCGACTTCCCCGACGCCGTCCGTTCGGCCGTCCGCTTGATCTCCAGATACTCCGTCCGCACGCCCTCCTCCGCCCGCAACCAGTCGCGGAAGTCGAGCGCGAACCGCTGGCCGGGCGAATCCTGCACGCGCAGATGGATATTCGCCGGTCGGCCGGGATCCGCGTTGCCGTGCAAGCGTTTTGCCCACAGGTCAACGTCGGTGCCCGCCGGATCCTCGGGCGTGGGCTTCGGGTTGTCGTGCGTGATGCCGACCGCGCGCGGGAATCCCGCGGCTGCCAGCGAATCTGCCAGTGCGTCAGCGGTTTCCAGGTCGGGCACAGTCACCTGGATGTCGATGAGGTCCTTGGCGGGAAGCCCGCTCACCGCCGTGGAACCGACATGGTCGATACGCACCGCCGCCGCACCGCACACCAGGTGCAGCCGGGCGATGATCCGGCGGGCCTGCGCACCCCATTCCGGGTCGTGCGGCACCAACCGGTACTCCGCCCGTGTCCGCACCCCTTCGCGCTGATTGCGTTCGAACGGGACGAGCCGATGCTCCCACAGCGCCCGCACCTGCTCCTCGACCGCGCCAGGTGCGCCGTTGTTGTCCAGCCACACGTCGGCCACGGCGTGCCGCTGCTCGTCGGTGGCCTGCGCGGCGATCCTGGCCAGCGCGTCGGCCTCGGCGACACCGCGCTGTTCGACCAGCCTGCGCAACCGGGTCTCCACATCGGCGCCGACCACGACCACCAGCTGCATGAGCGGAGCGAGCCCGTTCTCCACCAGCAACGGGATGTCTTGCACCACAATGGCATCGGCGGGGGCGGCGCCGATGAGCTCGGCCGTACGGGCACCGACCAGCGGATGGGTGATGGCGTTGAGCTTGCCGCGTGAGGCGTCGTCGGCGAAGGCCACCGCCGCCAGCGCGGGCCGGTCGAGGCTGCCGTCCTCGGCCAGGATCGCGTCACCGAACTCGGCGACGAGCGCGGCCAGACCCGGCGTTCCCGGCGCGACGACCTCGCGGGCGATGGCATCGGAGTCGATCACCACCGCCCCCAGCTCGACCATGGTCCGCGCCACTGTGGACTTACCCGCTCCCATGCCTCCGGTGAGGCCGATCCGCAACATGCGCCAAGTCTCGCATCCCCACGCCGGGAGCAGGGCAGGTGCTCCCGACACGCCGATGTGCGGCGGCGGCAAATCCGGGGCCGGGCGCGTCGCGTCGACTACCCTTCGCGCAGGCGAGAAGGCCAATCACCAGCGAGCGAAGGATGATCATGGGCACCACACAACACCGGACGGCTCGCCACCGCCTCGGCATGCCCGGCGGTGTGCACTGCGTTGAATTGCCTGCTGTGGCAGCGACTCTCGCCGAATATCGCCGGTCCTGGTTCACCGCTCTGATCTCGCCCGCCAGACACAGTTTCGCCGCGATGCGCAAGCGCACCAGTATGGGCGCCACCTACTGGGTGCCCGCCGCCGCCGCGAACTGAGCACCGACCACCCGAGCCCACCCGTTGCGAACGGGTGGGCTCGTTGTCGTGCACGCCCCGGGTGATCGAATGGGCCGGAAACAGGCCGAAGGCCCCGGTCCGTGTGGACCGGGGCCTTCGACAGTGTTGCTCTACCCGAATCGGGCGTTGCCGCTCACTCAGGCGTTACCGCTGAGCTTCTCCCGCAGAGCCGCCAGCTGCGCGTCACTGGCGAGCGAACCGCCGGTGGACTCGGCCGGACCGGAGGTGGCCTGCGTGGCGTTGCCGCTCTCGGAGGAGTAGTTGCCCGCGGCCGGACCGCCGGCGGCGGCTTCGGCAGCCGCGTCGGCGGCCATCTTCTCCATCTGAGCGGTGTGCATCTTGTGGCGACGCTCGGCCTCGGCGTAGCGGCCTTCCCACTCTTCCCGCTGCTTGTCGAAGCCCTCGAGCCATTCGTTGGTCTCGGGATCGAAGCCCTCGGGGAAGATGTAGTTGCCCGCTTCGTCGTAGCTGTCGGCCATGCCGTACTTCGACGGGTCGAACTCGGCGTGGTAGTCCTCGTTCGCCTGCTTCAGCGACAGCGAGATCCGGCGACGCTCCAGGTCGATGTCGATGACCTTGACCATCGCGTCGTCGCCGACGGCCACGACCTGGTCCGGGACCTCCACGTGGCGCTCGGCCAGCTCGGAGATGTGCACCAGGCCCTCGATGCCCTCTTCGACGCGCACGAAGGCACCGAAGGGAACCAGCTTGGTGACCTTGCCGGGCACGATCTGGCCGATGGCGTGGGTCCGGGCGAACTGACGCCACGGGTCTTCCTGGGTCGCCTTGAGCGACAGGGAGACGCGCTCGCGGTCCAGGTCGACGTCGAGAACCTCGACGGTGACCTCGTTGCCGACCTCGACGACCTCGGACGGGTGGTCGATGTGCTTCCAGGACAGCTCGGAGACGTGCACCAGGCCGTCGACGCCGCCCAGGTCCACGAAGGCACCGAAGTTGACGATCGAGGAGACCACACCCTTGCGGACCTGGCCCTTCTGCAGCTGGTGCAGGAACTCGCTGCGGACCTCGGACTGGGTCTGCTCGAGCCAGGCGCGACGCGACAGGACCACGTTGTTGCGGTTCTTGTCGAGCTCGATGATCTTGGCCTCGATCTCCTTGCCGACGTACGGCTGGAGGTCGCGGACACGACGCATCTCGACGAGCGAGGCGGGCAGGAAGCCACGGAGACCGATGTCGAGGATCAGGCCGCCCTTGACGACCTCGATGACGGTGCCCTTGACGGCCTCGTCCTTCTCCTTGAGCTCCTCGATCGTGCCCCACGCGCGCTCGTACTGAGCCCGCTTCTTCGACAGGATCAGGCGGCCTTCCTTGTCCTCCTTGGTGAGAACCAGGGCCTCGACCGCATCGCCCACGGAAACGACCTCGTTCGGGTCGACATCGTGCTTGATGGAGAGTTCACGGGAGGGGATGACGCCTTCGGTCTTGTAACCGATGTCGAGCAGGACCTCGTCACGATCGACCTTGACGATGGTTCCCTCGACGATGTCGCCATCGTTGAAGTACTTGATCGTGGCGTCGATGGCGGCGAGGAAATCCTCGGCGGAGCCGATGTCGTTGACGGCTACCTGCGGCGAGGTGACGGTGGTGGGCATATGTGGGTTTGCTCCGGACGGATTGTGGTCGGTTGCGGACATTGGAACTTTCGGTACGCTGCGAGATCACCGCGACGAGGCGACGAGGGACCGAACAAGTATCGCACGGACCGCCGACATTGCCGCTGATCAAACTCAGCACGGGCGACTCCGTCATCGGATACTGTACGCATCAACCCCGGCGCACGGCGTTCCTCGTGAGAGGTTCCTCGAAAGACACTCGCGTGCCTCAGCGTACGCGAGGGTGTTCCAGCCGGGCAAACCACCCCCCGTTCCCGCCGATACCCTTGGCGCCGTGTCCGATGACGAACGCCATGCGCAGGCGAACGCGCTGCTGGGAACCGCGGCGACCACCCGAACCAGGATCGGCTCGGCCGACAGCGAACGCGCCAGCAGGCGCTGGTGGGACGCCGACGCCGACCAGTATCACCAGACCCACGCCGATTTCCTCGGTGTCGACTCCCCCGGCGGCGAGTTCGTGTGGTGCCCGGAGGGGCTGCACGAGGGCGACATGCGCTTTCTCGGCGACGTGACGGGCAAGTCGGTGCTCGAGATCGGCTGCGGTTCGGCGCCGTGTTCGCGCTGGTTGGCGGGGCAGGGCGCGTATCCGGTCGGGCTGGATGTGTCGATGGGAATGCTCGCGCGCGGCGTGGCGGCGATGGAGCAGGGTGGACCGCGGGTGCCGCTGGTCCAGGCCGGCGCGGAGGCGTTGCCGTTCGCGGACGAATCCTTCGATCTGGCCTGTTCGGCGTTCGGCGGGGTGCCGTTCGTCGCCGATTCGGCGCGGGTGATGCGCGAAGTGGCGCGGGTGCTCAGGCCGGGCGGGCGCTGGGTGTTCTCGGTGAATCATCCGATGCGCTGGATCTTTCCCGACGATCCGGGTGAGGCCGGCCTGGTGGCCCGGATACCGTATTTCGATCGCACGCCCTATGTAGAGGTCGACGGCGACGGCGTACCGACCTACGTCGAGCACCATCGCACGATCGGTGACCGGGTGCGCGAGATCGTCGGCGCGGGGCTGACCCTGCTCGACATCGTGGAACCGGACTGGCCGGAATGGCTCGACCGCGAATGGGGGCAGTGGTCGCCGTTGCGCGGGGAGATCTTCCCCGGCACCGCCATCTTCGTCACCGAGAAGCCCGGCGCCTAGAACTCGGGAAGCGCGGCGAACGACGGGGCGACCTGGACGTTCGGCACCGTTTCGGCGACCCAGCGACGCGCCCTGGTGAGCGCGTGATGCGGGAATTCGGCGTCGAAGCGGACGTCGTCGGACAGCAGGTACGGCAGTTTCCCGTGCAGGCCGGGCGCGTAGGGGTGAGGCGGGCACATCTCGTCGCGGCGGAATCGGCTGCCGATCGTCCGTTCCCGCTCCCCCGGCGGCCCCGTCTCCGGACAGATGATCTGGAACACCGCCGAGCAGCGGTCCCTTGGCACCACGATGGACGCCGCGAACACGAGCTCACCGTGCGGACCCGGCATCCGCGTCTTCTCGACGCGCAGCAACGCGGGCAACTGGTCGACCCACACCACGAATGCCTCGATCAGACAGCCGGTGCGCGCGTGGTGTTCGGCCAGCCGCCTGCGCAGCCGCTTCGGATCGTCGAGCCGCGCGGGCAGATCGGGTGCGCCGTTGACGTAGTTCAGCGCGACGACATCACGAGTGGCCGGATTCCCCCAGGTCGTGTCGTCCAACTGTTGCATTCCAGGAATGTCGAACGAGATGGGCACCGGATCAATTTACCGGCGCGGTCGAGTTCGGTTGTCGCCGTGCACGGCTCGGCGCGTTGTTCCAGACGAAACCCGGTGATCGCCCAGGTCGGCCGGTCGGGTGCCGTGACAGATCACCACATTGAGCGTCCGAGGGCCCCGATCCGAGCGACTCAGTCGCGCTTGGGCTTTCGGCCGACCTGTTCGAGGGCCAGACGCAGGGCGTATTCGATCTGGGAGTTGATGCTGCGCAGGTCGTCGGCCGCCCACTTGGCGATGGCCTCGTGGACGGCCGGGTCGAGCCGCAGCAGAACCTTTTTGGGTTCTCTCTTCGGCGCGGGCACAGTCGACCTCAGTAGAGGGATCCGGCGTTGACGACCGGTTGGGTCGCGCGGTCGCCGCAGAGGACGACGAGCAGGTTGGAGACCATGTTGGCCTTGCGTTCCTCGTCGAGTTCGACGGTGCCCTGTTCGGCCAGGCGGTCGAGCGCCAGCGCGACCATGCCGACGGCGCCCTCGACGATCCGGGTGCGGGCGGCGACCACCTGCGCGGCCTGCTGACGGACCAGCATCGCCTGCGCGATCTCGGGGGCGTAGGCCAGGTGGGTGATGCGGGCCTCGATCACCTCGATACCGGCAGTGAGGGTGCGTTCGCGCAGTTCGACGGTGAGTTCCTCGGCCACCTCGGCGCCGTCGCGCAGGCTGGTGCGGGCGTCGTCGTGTGCGTCGTAGGGGTGCGTGGTCGCCAGGTGACGGACCGCGGCCTCGGACTGGGTCTCGACGTACTCCTCGTAGTCGTCGACCGCGAAGGCGGCCTTGAAGCTGTCGACCACCTTGTAGACCACCACGGCCGCGATCTCGACGGGGTTGCCGTCGGCGTCGTTGACCTTCAGCTTCTGGGTCTCGAAGTTGCGCACCCGCAGCGAGATGGACTTGCGGTCGCTGAGCGGGACCACCGAGAAGAAGCCCGGTTCGCTGACCGAGCCGATGTAGCGGCCGAAGAAGGTGACGACCTTGGCCTCGTTGGGATCGACCACGATCAGCCCGGTGGCCAGCGCCGCGACGATCACCACGCCGAGCACGCCGATCACCGCGCCCGCCCAGGCGAGGGCACCGCCGTCGTGCTTGGACACCGCGATCAGCGACAGCACCGCGAGGGCGCCGAACAGCAGGGTGGACACCAACCACCCGAGTAGGACGGCAAATCCGTTGAAGCGAAAGGCGGGCCGCAGTTCCATGACATCCTCCGATATCTGAGTGATATCATTACAATAGCAGATACAGACTGCGGCGACAACGTCGGTTACGCGCCGGGGATGGTGCGATTGGCGCGGAACATGCCGTGCGGGTCGTACTTCGTCTTCAAGGCCCGCAGCCTGTCGAAATCGGCGCGGGGATAGCCCGCCGCGGTCTGCTCGGGGCCTGCCGCGGCGCCCGCCCCGTAGAGGAAGTTGAGGCTGTGGCCGATCGTCCACGGCGCCAGTGCTTTTCGCACCGTGTCCAGCGCTTCGGGAGCGGCATCGCCGGCGCCCGCGTCGGTGATGACCCGCACGATGTACTCGGCGTCACGATGACCGACCGACGCGGTCCCCCGGCGCAGCGCCCCACCGAGATGACGGATGTCGACCACGGCGTCGACCGGCCCGCCGGGTGCGGTCTGGGCCCGCAGCGCGGCCAGCGCTTCGGGGGTGAGGTCGGCGAGCAGTGCGTTGGTCGCGGCGTAGGCGTGCGGGAAGTCGGGATCGCTGTGCACCGTGTGGGATTCGGTGTAGGGCATGGTGCGCAGGTCGTCGCGCAGGCGGTCACCGATCGCGCGCAACGGTGCGATCAGGCGCTCGGCTGCCTCGGCGGCCAACGTGGTCGCCACCCGGATGGAGGCGACGTGCCTGCCGCGCAACGGCTGCGGGACCGGTGGGATGTCGGGGAAGGTCAGCACGGCGAGGGTGGAGGTGATTTCCTCGGGCACGGTCGCACTCCACTGCCGCCAGGTATCGAGCACCGTGTCGACGAGCGGGGTATCGAACATCAGCTGGCCGCCATAGATTTCGGTGACGGGCACGAGGTCGAGTTCGAGGGCGGTCACCACGCCGAAGTTGCCGCCGGTGCCGAGGACCGCCGCGAACAGTTCGTCGGCGGGACCGATGGTGCGGACGCGACCGTCCGCCGTGACGAGTTCGATCGAACGCACATGGTCCGCGGCGTAACCGAATTCGCGGCCGAGCAACCCGAGTCCGCCGCCGAGCACATAGCCGACCACACCCACCGACGGTGACGAACCGTTCAGCGGGGCCAACCCGTGCGCGGCGGCGGCCTCGACAAGTGCGCCGGCCCGGACACCGGCGCAGACCCTGGCGGTTCGTTTGTCCGGGTCGACGGTGATCGCGTTCATCCGACCGGTGGTGACGAGCACCCCGCCGTCGACGGCGACCGACAGCCCGTGCCCGGTGGCCTGCACAGCGAGGGGAGCCCGGTGCCGCACCGCGTATTCCACGGCGGCGCGCACGTCCTCGGCGTGGACGGCACCGGCGACGAGTGCGGGCCGGTGGGTGTAGGCGGTCTGGAATCCGGCGATCTCCTGCTGGTACCCGGCGTCGTCCGGGGTGAAGACGGGGCCGGTGAAAGTGGCGGTTTCAGTCATGACTCCACTGTGCTCACCATGGTGGAATAAGCCCAACAGATAGTTTTTCTGGGTCCTATAATCAGTGGTTATGGAACTGCGGCAGCTCCGGTACTTCGTGACCGTCGTCGACGAGGGCGGCTTCACCCGGGCAGCCCAGCGCCTGCACCTGAGTCAGCCGGGTCTGAGCGCGCAGCTCAAACAGCTCGAACGCGAACTCGGCCAGCGGCTTCTGGATCGCGGCGCCCGGACCGTCACCCCGACCGAGGTGGGCCGGGCGGTTCTCGACCACGCCCGCGCCGCCCTGGCCGCCGTCGACCGCATCGACCAGACCGTCCAGGAGTTCAGCGGACTGCTGCGTGGCCGGGTGCGGTTGGGTGCCGTCTCCGGTGCGGCGGCCGACGAGTTCGACATCGCGGGCGTGCTGGCCGGCTTCCACGACGACCACCCCGGTGTCGCGATCAGCCTGACCGAGGACACGTCCGAACGCATGCTCGACGCACTCGACCGCGACGACCTCGACCTCGCGCTGGTCGGCCTCACCGGCGCCGAGCTCGGACCCGGCATCGCCACCGACGTGGTGCTCGAGACCCCGCTCGTCGCCGCGGTCGCCGCCGGGGCCGACGAACCCGCCGACACCATCACCCTGCGGGCGCTCACCGGGCGACGTCTCATCTGCCTGCCCCGCGGCACCGGCCTACGCGGAATCTTCGAACGTTCCTGCGCCGCCGCGGGTTTCGTTCCGGAAATCGCCTTCGAGGCAGCCGCTCCCCCGCTGCTGCTCGAGCTCGCCGCACGCGGCCTCGGCACGGCGGTGGTGCCCGCGCTCGGGGCCGAGGAAGCGGCGGGATTCGGGGTTCGCGTGCTGCCGATCGTCGAGCCGGCGATCCGCGGCAGGCTGGCGCTTGCCTGGCGAGCCGATCGCCCACTCACCCCGGCAGCCAAGGTGCTGCTCGGTCAGCTGCGCATCGCGCTGCGCACCGGCACCTGATGCCGCCCGCGCCGCCGTCGTCACGGCGGCGTTAGGCTCGCACCCACACTGATGAAGGAGAGCTCGACCACGACAGGAAGGGCGCGACATGGGGCAGTCGACAACCGCGGGGAAGTTGCGGGAGCTGCGGCAGAATCTGAGGGCGGCACAGGAACCGGCGGGGGAAGCCGGCGTCGCCAAGCGGGCGGCCAAGGGGATACCGAGTCCGCGTGAACGGATAGACATGCTGCTGGACAAGGGCAGTTTCGTCGAAATCGGCGCCCTCGTGCGGCAGCCGGGAGAGGGCCTCTACGGCGACGGCGTGGTCACCGGGCACGGAACCGTGGACGGACGCCCCGTGGTGGTGATCGCCCACGACCAGACCGTGTACGGCGGGTCGGTCGGTGAGATGTTCGGCCGCAAGGTGGCCATGGCCATGGACCGCGCGGCCGACGTGCAGTGCCCGTTCATCGCGATCAACGACTCCGGCGGCGCCCGCGTGCAAGACGCGGTGACCTCGCTGGCCTGGTACGCGACCATGAGCCGCCGCCAGCTCCGGTTGTCGGGCCTGGTGCCGCAGGTATCGATCATGCTCGGCAAATGTGCTGCGGGAGCGGTGTATTCGCCGATCAACACCGATGTGCTGATCGCCACCGAGTCGGCGTACATGTTCGTCACCGGTCCCGAGATCATCCGTGAGACCACCGGTGAGGTGGTCACCCTCGAGGAACTCGGGGGTGCGTTCAACCAGGCGCAGAACGGCAACATCCACCACGTCGCCGCCGACGAGCGGGCCGCCTTCGACTGGGCGCGAGCGTATTTGAGTTACATGCCGTCGAGCTGTTTCGACGAGGCGCCGGTGGTGAATCCCGGTCTCGAACCCGAGATCACCGAGTCCGATCGCGAACTCGACTCGCTGATCCCCGATTCCGATCGCGCCGGTTACGACATGTACGACGTGCTGTTACGCATCTTCGACGACGGCGACTTCCACGAGATCGGTGGCAACGCCGCCCGCAATCTCATCACCGGTTTCGCGCGTGTGGACGGCCGCAGTGTCGGCGTGATCGCCAACCAGCCGCTCGTGTCCAGCGGCGCGATCGATGCCCGCTGCTCGGACAAGGCGGCCCACTTCATCCGGCTCTGCGACGCGTTCGGTTTGCCGCTGGTGTTCGTCGTCGACACACCCGGTGTGCTGCCGGGGGTCGAAGAGGAGAAGATCGGCGTCATCAAGCGGGGCGGGCGGTTCTTCTACGCGGTGGTCGAGGCGACCGTGCCGATCGTCACCGTCGTCGTGCGCAAGGCCTACGGCGGTGGTTACGCGGTGATGGGCTGCAAGCAGCTCGGCGGCGATGTGAACCTGGCCTGGCCGACCGCCCGCATCGCGGTGATGGGCGCGGAAGCGGCGGTCGGGTTGACGCAGCGGCGCCGACTGGCCGCTGTCGCCGAGGAACAGCGCGGCCAGGTCCGTCAGCAGATGATCGACTTCTACAACGCCACCGTGGCCACCCCCTGGATCGCCGCCGAACGCGGCTACATCGACGCGGTGATCGAACCGTCGCGGACCCGCCTGGAAATCCGCAAGGCCCTGCGCCTGCTCGCCGACAAACGCGAGATCCGAGGGCCACGCAAACACCTGCTCATGCCGTTGTGACACCGTGCTCGGCCCGGCGCCCGCGCCGGGCCGGCCCGCACGCCGCCACATAGCCGCGGACCACGGGGCGGGTACCGTCGCGACGCCGGGCCAGGGCCAGTTCGCGAGCCGGTCGCGCCACACCACCTTCTCCGAGAACTGAACGACGACCGGCCGGCCGACGGCGTTCACACGATGGCCGGATCCGCCTGCGGCGCGGGGGGATTCGGCACCCGGCTCACCACTGTCCGCAGTACGAGATAGATCGGGAACGCGATGGGCGACAAGAGAATCGTGCCGACCAGCAGGGGTCCCATGAGCAGCGGGTGGATGGCGCGGTCACGGCTGTCGAGGTAGATCCAGCGGCCCAGGAACAGGTCCCAGGCGAGGATCTGGGCCCACAGCGCGGTCAGGACCGCGGGCTCGGCGGCGGCGGAGGTCATGGCGGCCAGCGACGGCGAGGTCACCAGCGACCACAGAGTTCCCAGGACCGGGATCGCCACGATCGCCCAGATCACCAGGGACGGCGCGACGATCCACGGCGAGGCGATGATCGGGCGGGTGCGCCGCCACGTCGGCGCGAAGATCATCAGCGCCCAGAACGGCACCGTGACATAGAACGACAGGTCGAACAGCGTGCTCATGCGGTGACCACCTTCCGGTTCCCGATCGCGCTCGCGAACGAAACCACTACTCCGACAACAACTCCCACGGCGACCGCCGCGGCGACGACAAGGGTTGCCCGGTCCGGGTGGACGAGCGGCTGCCCACGCAGCGCCTGCCAGGTCACCAGGGCAAGCACCGCGGCGTAACCACCCGAGGCGGTGAGGATCAGGCCGAGCCGCACGCGTGCGTGCCGCAGCAACGGAATCCGTGGCGCGAGGACTACGAGCAGGGCGGCGAGCAGCGGCAGAATCTGCAACGCGTGCATCCCGACGAAGTGGGGAATGCGCAGGTCACCGTTGGTGGTGCTCCAGCCGGTGATCGGCATACCCGGTGTGCCGTCGGGCGCACCGACGGTGTGCGCGCCCGCGATGCCCTCCACCCCCGATTCCCGCATGGGCATCAACTGCCCGAGCGCCAGGCCGACGAGGGTGATCGCGAGCCCGAGCCGGATCGACCAGGTGACGGCGGCATCGCCGATGCGGGCACGCGACAGACCGACCGCGACGGCCATCGTCGCGAGGAACAGCACGACGATGGTGACGGCCATCGTCACCCAGAGCACCGTGTCGAACACCGTCGTCGTGTTGAAGTGACTGCGGGTGCCGCGCACCACCTGCCCGACGATGATCACCTGCTCGATGGTTCCGGCGATCACGATCACCGTGGCCATCCACCACAGGAATCGGGAAGGCTTGGGCCGCAACGAGATCAGCCAGGCCAGTGCCACGCTGTAGAGCACGAACGACAGTGCGAATTTGGACGGCTTGAACCAGGCGGTCGACCCGGCGATCACCCGGTCGTCGACCAGCATCCCGACGACGGTCACCACCGCCAGGACCGCGTTGACGGCGGCGAAGTACAGCAGCGGCCGATGCAGTGGGGCGTGGCGGCGAGGCAAGGACTCTGCGATGGGGACGGACATGCGAATCTCCCGACGTTCTAGATAGCTACACTATCCGTTATGGATAGTTAGACTATCCATGAACGGGGCGCTAAGCAAGAGGGGCGAACGAAGGAGGCGACGGTGCGGATCTCGGAGTTGAGCGAACGCAGCGGCATCGCGGTGGCGACGATCAAGTACTACCTGCGTGAAGGGCTGCTGCCGCCCGGCGAACGCACCGGCCCCAACCAGGCCAGTTACGGAGACGAGCATGTCCGCAGGTTGCGCCTGGTGCGCGCGCTGATCGAGGTCGGCGGGCTACCGGTGGCCACGGTAGGTGACGTTCTGAGGGCCGTCGACACCCCCGATCTGCCGATGTTCAGCCTGCTCGGGGTGGTGCAGGGCAGCCTCATCTCCCCCGCTCCCGCCGCCTCCGACGCCGAGTGGGAACGCGCCTACGAGACCGTGCGCAGGGAAATGGATCGGCGGGGATGGTCGATGAAGCCTGCCCAGCCGGTGATCGAGGCCCTCACCGCCGTCCTCGTGCGCGCCGCCCAGCTCGGCTACCCCGAATGGGGCGAGACCGCGCTGCCCGCCTACTTCGACGGCGCGCGCATCGTCGCCGAAACCGATGTGGCCGAAGCACTTTCGGCGGGCGATCGCGATGCCGTCGTCGACGCGGTCGTAGTCCTCACCGTCCTGGGCGACACCGCCCTCGCCGCCATCCGCCGCATCGCCCAGGCCCAGGTCTCCCTGGAACGCCTGAACGTGAATCCCGACCTGCCCCACTGATCCCGCGAGAAATCCACCGAGTGATCTCGCACTCGCCGCCTCGAAAAGCCTCCCCGCGCCTGAGTCCGGCCCGAAGTCGCGGGGAGGCGGCTACAGCAGGCGGGAGAGGAAGGACTTGGTTCGTTCGTGCTGTGGGTTGGACAGCAGCTCACGCGGCGGTCCCGACTCCACCACCACACCGCCGTCCATGAACACCAACTCGTCGGCGACTTCGCGGGCGAAGCCCATCTCGTGGGTCACCACCAGCATCGTCATGCCCGAATCGGCAAGCTCACGCATGACCGTGAGCACCTCACCGACCAGTTCGGGGTCCAGCGCCGAGGTCGGCTCGTCGAACAGCATCAGCTTGGGATCCATGGCCAGCGCCCGCGCGATCGCCACCCGCTGCTGCTGACCGCCCGAGAGCTGTGCCGGGTAGGCATTGCGCTTGGCCGACAGACCGACCCGCTCGAGCAGTTCCTCGGCCCGGGCGATCGCCTCGGACTTGCGGATACCACGCACCTGGGTGGGTGCCTCGATGACGTTCTCGAGTGCCGTGCGATGCGGAAACAGGTTGAAGTGCTGGAACACCATGCCGATATCGCGGCGCTGGACCGCGGCGTCGCGCGGATGCATCTCGTAGAGCTTGCCGTTCTTCTCCCGGTAGCCCACGAGCTCGCCGTCGACGTAGAGCCTGCCCGCGTTCACCTGCTCGAGGTGGTTGATGCACCGCAGGAAGGTCGACTTGCCCGAGCCCGACGGGCCGACCAGGGTGAGCACCTTGCCCCGGTGCACCTCGAGCGAGATGCCCTTGAGCACCTGCAGCGCACCGAAGTTCTTGCACACCCGATCGGCGAGCACCATGGGAGGTGCGGTCACTGCTTCGCTCATTTCGCCTTCACCGCCGCCTGTGCCGTGGCCAGTTCCTCGAGCTGCTTGGCCGTCAGCTGCCGGGTGGCACCGCGCGAGTAATACCGTTCCAAGTAGTACTGCCCGACCATCAGCACGCTGGTGATCGCCAGGTACCAGGTGGCACAGACGAGCAGTAACGGGATCGGCTGGAAGTTCACGCCGTAGATGTCGCGGGCACGGCCGAACAGGTCGGTGCTCAAGGGGATCGCGGTCACCAGGGACGTGGTCTTGAGCATGCCGATCAGCTCGTTGCCGGTGGGCGGGATGATCACCCGCATCGCCTGCGGCAGCACCGTGCGGCGCATGGTCTGCGTCCACGACATGCCGAGCGCCACCGACGCCTCACGCTGCCCCTCGCCGACGGAGTTGATGCCCGCGCGCACGATCTCGGCCATGTACGCGGCTTCGTTGAGGCCGAGGCCGATCACCGCGAACAGGAACGCGGCCTGCAGGTTCTGCACGTCGATGTGGAAGAACTGCGGACCGAACGGCACACCGAGGTCGATCTGCTTGTACAGCGACGGGACAAGACCCCAGAACACCAGCTGCACGAACACCGGGGTGCCGCGGAAGATCCACAGGTAGACCCACGCGGTGGTGCGCAGCACCGGGTTCGGCGACAGGCGCATCACCGCGAGAATCGTGCCGAGACCCACCGCGATCGCCATCGCGAGCACGGTGAGTTCCAGGGTGACGATCGCGCCCTGGGTGATGCGCTTGTCGAACAGGTAGTCGCTGTAGGTGTCCCACTTGTAAGCAGGATTGGTGGCGGCGCCGTAGACGAACAAGCCAACCAGGATGAGGATGATTGCCGCCGCGATCCAGCGGCCCGGCCTGCGCAGCGGGACCGCTTTGATCGGTTCGGGTTCGGTGCCCGGTCCGGGCACCTCCACCGTGTCTTTCTCGTCGGTCACGTCAGCTCACTGCGCCGTTGACGACCGAGGTCTTGATCTGACCGTCCTGGACACCCCAGTTCGTGGTGATCTCACCGTACTTGCCGTTGTCGATCAGGTGCTGCAGCGCCTTCTGCAGCGACACCGCGAGCGGCGAGCCCTTCTGCACCGCCCAGCCGTAGGGCGCCGAGTCGAACAGCGGGCCCGAGGACTCGATCTTGCCTTCGCTCTGCTTGATCGCATACGCCGTCACCGGCGAATCGGCCGACATCGCGTCGACCTGACCGAGGACGAGCGCGTTGGTCGCGGCGCTCTGCTCGTCGAACGGCTTCATATCGATCGGCGGCTTGCCTTCGGCGACGCACTTGGCGCTCTTGGCGGGAATCTCTTCGGTGTGCTCGACCGTAGTGGCCTGTACGGCGACTCGTTTACCGCACGCATTGTTCGGATCGATGGTTTTGCCGGTTTGCTGGGCCCACTGGATTCCCGCGTTGAAATAGGTCGTGAAATCGACCTGCTGCTCACGTTCACGTGAATCGGTGATCGAGGACATACCCACGTCGTAGGTGCCTGCCTGGATCGCGGGAATGATCTTCTCGAAGGCGGACTCCTGATAATCGACCGTCAGCCCGAGGGTGGCGGCGACCGCGTCGAGCAGGTCCACGTCGAAGCCGACGATCTCGCCGCTGGCGTCCTTGTACTCGTTCGGCTGGTACGGCACGTTCACGCCGACGACGATCTTGCCTGCTTGCTTCACCTTGTCGGGCAGCGTCGCGGCGATGGCATCGACCTTCTCGACCGAGACCTTGGTGACCTCGGTGGTATCGCCCTCGGTGTTTTCCGCGCAGCCGGTCAACACCATCGCGCCCGCGGCGGCGGTACAGAGCAACCGCACGGCACCGCGGCCGAGCACAGTTCGAACAGACAAAGGAGCCTCCACATTTCACGTCGACGCCGGCCACGTGTCAGCGCCTGTTTGGCAATGTATGCGAACCGGACACAGCGTGGTGCGACAGTAACCGAAGATTGATCAGCGAATGTGAAAGGGGTGGGTTCACCTCCGGTGCACGCGGGCGGCGACCTGTTCGGTGAATTCGCTGGTCGAGGCGAGACCACCGAGATCCGCGGTGGCGATTCCGGCGGCGAGTGTGGCCGCGACCGCACCGGAGATCCGGTCCGCCGCCGCATTCAGCGCACGATTTCCGTCACGAACTCCCAACCAGCGCAACAACATTGCCGCCGACAGTTGCAATGCCACCGGATTCGCCCGATTGTGCCCGGCCAGACCGGGCGCGGCACCGTGCACCGCCTGCGCCATCGCCTTGGTATCGGAGCAGTTGAGTGAGGGCGCCATGCCGAGCGACCCGCTCAGCTCGCCCGCGAGGTCCGAGAGGATGTCACCGAAGAGGTTCTCGGTGACGATCACGTCGAATTCGCCGGGCGCGCGCACGAGGTGCGCGGCCATCGCGTCGACATGCGCGTCGTCGACCCGCACGTCCGGATACTGCCCGGCAATCTCGTAGCACACGTCACGGAAGAGGCCGGTGGTCATCGGGAGGACGTTCGCCTTGTGCACCACCGTGACCCGCTTGCGCCGTCCCCGCGCCAACCGCAGCGCCTGATGGGCGATCCGTTCGCACGCCTGCCGGGTGATCACGGCCACCGCCATGGCCACGTCCTCGGTCGGTTTGAACTCCCCCGACCCGGCGAACATGTTGCGATCGGCGTAGAAGCCCTCGCTGTTCTCCCGCACGATCACCAGGTCGATATCGGCTGCCGTCGCACGGACTCCCGGGAAGGCCACGGCGGGACGGATATTCGCGTACAGACCGAGGCGCTTGCGGATGGCACCGCCGGGCGCCACCCGCATGTCGGCGGGGTAGGAGGCGTTGTCGTGCGGGCCGAGGATCCAGGCGTCGAGTTCGTCGAGTGCCGCGAGGGTCTGCTCGGGCAGCGGGTGGCCGAATTCGGCGATGGCGTCGTGGCCGATGCGCAGTGGCACCCAGTCCACCGGGTCGAGCCCGGTCGCGCCGACCGCCTCGTCGACCACCGCGCGGGTGGCGGCCACCACCTCGGGTCCGATGCCGTCACCGTCGATCACTCCGAGCCGCACGCTCGCCTTCGTCGTGTTCACGCGCTCCATCCTCGCCCCTGCCGCCGCGCCACCGGCACGCGGACATACCGGAGCGACTAGTTTCTGCAGATCATGGTGCAGTCGGTGGAGCTCCTCCTGGACGGCGCGGGCGAGGCCGAGGTCCGCAGACAGTGGGCCGAGCTGGCCCGTCTCGGCCTTGCCGCCCCGCGCGGGGACACTCATCGACCACACATCACCGTCGCGGTGGCCCGCGAGATCTGGCCGAGGATCGACCGGGCGCTGGCGGGCCTGGAGTTCGCACCGTTGCCGGTCCGCCTGGGCGGACTGCTGATCTTCGGGGCACGCAGGCCGATTCTCGTGCGATCGGTGATCGTCACCGCGGAACTGCTCGACCTGCACCGCCGGGTCGACGAGCTGGTCAGCCCGTGCCCCGGTATGCCCGCGAACACGCGGCCGGGCGCGTGGACACCACACGTGACACTCGCCCGCCGCGTGACCGCGGAACAGCTCGGCACGGCGGTGGACGCGGTAGCCACCGACCATGAATTTCCGGCCGTTGCGGTGGGCATTCGCCGTTGGGACGGAGACGCGCGGCAAGAGCATGTGGCAGTCGGTGGAAGATAGAGGGACGCCGAGGCGTTACAGCCGAGGACACCGACAAGGAGAGGACGTCATGGCCACCCAGACGCTGACCCAGCAGAACTTCGACGAAGTCGTCACCGGAAACGACGTGGTACTCGTCGATTTCTGGGCTTCCTGGTGCGGGCCCTGCAAGAGTTTCGCACCGACCTTCGAGGCGTCGTCGGAGAAGCACACCGACGTCGTCCACGGCAAGGTCGACACCGAGGCCGAGCAGGGGCTCGCCGCCGCCGCCAACATTCGGTCGATCCCGACCATCATGGCCTTCCGCGAGGGCGTGCTCGTGTTCGCCCAGCCCGGTGCGCTGCCGCCCGCCGCGCTCGAGGATCTGGTGACCCAGGTCAAGGGCCTGGACATGGACGAAGTGCGCAAGCAGATCGCCGAGCAGCAGAACTCGCCTGCCGAATAGGCCGACTGCTCGGCCGTTGAAATGGCAAGGGCCCGTTCACCTTTCGTGAGGTGAACGGGCCCTGAACGTCGATCTGTCAGTTGGCGAGCAAGTTGACGCCGGCGATCATGGCGCGCACGGTCGACTCGGCGCCGCCGGCGCCCATGGCGGCGGCCCATCCACGCTTGCCGTTGAACTCGCACTGCACGAAGGTGGCGATACCGGCCTCGGTGCGGCGCTGGTGGAAGCGAAGGATCTCGAGGGGGTAGCCCTCGTCGTAGAGCGCCGAGGTCATCGCGGCGACCGGGTTACCGGCGGCGATGACGGTGCGCAGGTGGTTGCCGAGTTCCAGCGTGGCGGTGAAATCCGTTCCGGAACAAGTGAATTCGCCGAGGGTGACCGGTCCGGTGATCCGGATGTAGCGGGCGGCGAAGTCGGCGGGGTCGAGGTCACGGAGCTCGGCGCGCAGGGCCTTGGGCGCGGCGTCGAGCATGGCATGGTCCAGTGTGAGCAGTGTCATTGCAGGTGAGGTCTTCCCGAAGATG
The DNA here is from genome assembly GCF_040655675.1 of Nocardia sp. NPDC050378. Classification (NCBI taxonomy): domain Bacteria; kingdom Bacillati; phylum Actinomycetota; class Actinomycetes; order Mycobacteriales; family Nocardiaceae; genus Nocardia; species Nocardia sp. NPDC050378. The sequence goes on along the minus strand of NZ_JBFAKI010000016.1, from coordinate 89,064 downwards.
TCTTCGTTGGCAGAGGGGACCAGCAGTACAAAAGAGAAATCAGCCCGCAGCGAGGGGGCCGGTCCGAATCAGACCCCGCTACGGCGGGTTACTACGAGAAGAATCTGCCGTGTGACAGCCGACGCGGTCTGCGCGGCTGCGACCGCGCGGTCGCGGTGAGCGACAAGCGGCGCGGCGAAGCGGTCGGCGGGATTCGGCACGACTACGACAATAGGGGCGTCGTCGTGAAATCGCAACCTTGTTTCCCGCTCGACGTGTCTACTCGTGAGTACCATCACTGCAGCTCAGGGACCACTCGCCGGACGCGGGGTACCGTGAGCGCATGGGTATGGTCTTCGCGATGACGATCCCCGGGCTGGCGATCGGGCTCATCCTGCTGACGCTCCTGGAAGTGGTTGTCAACCGGCTAACCGGCAGCCGGGTGCTGCCCTGGACCCGCAAGCGGAGCGGACCGGCTGTCGCCGCGACGGGCTTCGAACATCTGGCCGCCATGTTCCAGGGGTCCAAACATCACGAGTTCGAACAGCGGCAGACCACGCTGATGCATCGGGAGAACCCGTCCGACGGTGCACCGCCACGCGACGAAATAGACCTCAGCGGCGGGTCCGCGCGGTTGATCGCGCGCGAGCGCTGAATCCGCTGTGCGGCAACAAGAGCTCGGTCGGTTGCCGTCAGCTCTTCGCGCGGGCAGGTAGCGCGGTCACCGAGGCCAGTGCGCGAGCCGAGCCGTCGACGTCCATCTGCATCCGCAGCCCGGTCGGACGCACGCTCGTGCGCAGGACCACCTTGTCGCGGGCCATCACCGGGCCCACATGTTCGATGATCGCCCGGTAGGGCAGTTCGTGGGTGTCCGGGTGGGCGGCGAGGGTTTCCTCGAGCGCTTCCCAATACACGGCGTTGTTGACGTGGCCGAGGCGGTCGACATCGGTGACACGCAGCGGGAACGGCACCGTCTCCACGTCGGGGTCGTCGAGTTCGGTGAGGGCGGCTTTCCAGCGCAACCGGTGCTCGGTGGTGCTGGCCAGCATCGGCGCCATGAAGGTATCGGTCATCCGGGCGGGCCGCCCGGCCACGGGGTCGATATGGATCAGGAACGCGGCCGCCTCGATGTGCCCGCTCCGCTCGCCTTTCAGCTGGATCCGCATATCGCACCAGCGGTTGGACAGGGCGTCGGCCCAGCGACGCAACTGCACCCGGTCGCCGAACACGATCGGCTCGTACACGTCGATCACGGTGCGCCGCACGATCCAGGCCTGGTGGATGTCGCCGTCGGCGACCGCGTCCAGGTGGTCGAACCCGATGTCCTGCAGGTAGCGCGCCACCGCGTCGAGCCGCAACCGGTCCTGATCGTCGGTGTCGCCGAGACGGACCGGCCACGACCGCGCGAAGGCCCGCGTGATGTCGAGGCAGTCGGGCAGCGGGGTGGGGATGACGTCGACGGGCATGAGCCGATGCTGTCACACATCGGGGTCGCAGTCCGGGGACGACTCGCGAGTCGCGGGCGCTCACTGTTCGGCGGCCGCCTTGATCCCGTCGACGTGGGCGGTCCACATCTGCCGGGAGTGCTCGGCGTCCGCCTCGGTGGCGTTGTTGTCCTGGCTCAGCGACAGGTGTGTCGTCGTGTCGTCGCCGCTGAGCTCGTAGGTGAGCGTGTGGTAGTTCGCGGGAATGTCGGGTTGCCCGCTCAGGGGACTGTAATGCGTCATCCGCAGCAACCGGCCGGGCTCGGCGGCGAGGATCTCACCGCGATCCTCGTATGCCCTGCCCTGAAACTCGCCGGTCCAGGTGATCGAACTACCCGGCTGCCAATCGGTACGCACCTCGGCGCCGAACATGAACTCGCGGATCTGCGCCGGGTCGGTCAGCACCTCCCACACCCGCTGTGGAGAGGCCTCGACGTCGGTCCGCACGGTCGCGACGAATCCGGTCATGATGCTCAACTCCTTCGGTCGATCACCACCACCTTAGGACCGCGCCCGGCGCGCCGTCTTGGACAAACGCGCCAGGTAGCGGCAGGTGAACTCAGTGTGCGGCGGCGTCCCAGCTGCGCCCGGTGCCCACCGAGACGGTGAGCGGGACCGACAGCTCGATCGCGTTCGACATCTGTTCGCGCGCGAGGGCTTCCAGCGCCGCACGCTCACCCTCGGCCACCTCGAACACGAGTTCGTCGTGGATCTGCAGCAGCATGCGCGAGCGCAGCCCCGCCTCGCGGATCGCGGTGTGGACGTTGATCATGGCGACCTTGATGATGTCGGCGGCCGTGCCCTGGATCGGCGCGTTGAGCGCCATCCGCTCGGCGGCCTCGCGGCGCTGACGGTTGCTCGAGTCCAGATCGGGCAGGTAGCGGCGACGACCGAACAGCGTCTGGGTGTAGCCGACCTTGCGGGCCGCCTCGACGACCTCCGACAGGTAGTCGCGGATACCGCCGAAGCGGTCGAAGTAGACCTCCATCTGGTCCTTCGCCTCGGCGGTACTGATCTTGAGCTGGGCGCTGAGGCCGTAGGAGCTCAGACCGTAGGCGAGGCCGTAGGACATCGCCTTGATGCGGCGGCGCATCTCCGACGTGACCTCCGACAGCGGGATGTCGAAAGCCTTCGACGCGACGAAGGTGTGCAGGTCCTCCCCCGAATTGAACGCCTCGATCAGGCCCGCGTCGCCCGACAGGTGCGCCATGATGCGCATCTCGATCTGGCTGTAGTCGGCGGTCATCAGCTCCGAGTAGCCGGGGCCGACCACGAAGGTGTCGCGGATCATGCGGCCGGTGTCGGTGCGGATCGGGATGTTCTGCAGGTTCGGCTCGGTCGAGGACAGGCGACCGGTGGCGGCGATGGTCTGGTTGAACGTGGTGTGCACGCGGCCGTCGTCGGCGACCGACTTGAGCAGGCCGTCGACGGTCACCTTGAGCCGGGTCGCGTCGCGGTGGGCGAGCAGGTGTTCGAGGAAGGCGTGGCCGGTCTTCTCGAACAGCGATTCCAGCGCGTCGGCGTCGGTGGTGTAGCCGGTCTTGGTTCGCTTGGTCTTGGGCATGTCGAGTTCGTCGAACAGCACCACCTGCAGCTGCTTGGGCGAACCGAGGTTGATCTGCTTGCCGATCACGTCGTAGGCGGCGTTGGCGGCCTCGCTGACACGGTCGGCGAACTGCTGCTGCAGATTCTCGAGCTGGGTGACGTCGACGGCGATACCCGCCTGCTCCAGCTCGCCGAGCACGCCGAGCAGCGGCAGCTCCATCTCCTCGAGCAGGGCGGTGGATTCGATCTTGGCCAGTTCCTCGTCCAGGGCCTCGGCCAGGTCGGCGACGGCGCGGGCGCGCAGCATCTCCTCGCGGGCGATGCCCTCGGCGACGCTGTCCTCGTCGTCGAGCAGCGACAGCTGGGTCTGCTCGCTGGTCTCGGCGCGCAGCTCGCGCTTGAGATAGCGCAGCGACAGGTCGTCGAGGTTGAAGCTGCGCTGGCCCGGACGGACCAGATAGGCGGCCAGCGCGGTATCGGTGGTGAGCCCGGCCAGGGTGAAACCGCGCCCGCGCAGGGCGTGGCCCGCCGACTTCGCCTCGTGCAGCGCCTTGGAGACCGCCGGGTCGGCGAGCCAGGCCGCCAGCGCCGTCTCGTCCTCGGGCGTGAGCACGGTCAGGTCGATGTAGCCGCCCTCGCCGTCGGCCGCGGCGATGGCGAGCGCCCGGGCCTCACCGTGCACCGGCGTGCCCGTGCCGACGATCGAAAGCCCATGGCGCGCACCCGCTTTCGCATGCTCGGCCAGCCAGTCCGCGACCGCGCCCTGGTCGAGTGCGCCGCCGCTGATCTCGAAACCCGACTCGGCTTCGGGCTCGGGCGAACCGAGGGTGTCGAACAGCCGGTCGCGCAGCACCCGGAATTCCAGGTCGTCGAAGAGTTGATGGATCTTCTCCCGGTCCCAGGGCGCCTTGACGAGCTGGTCGGGGGTGTAGGCCAGCGGTACCTCACGCACCATTTCGGTGAGCTGGCGGTTGAGGACCACGCTCGACAGGTTCGCGCGCAGCGCGTCGCCCACCTTGCCCTTCACCTGGTCGACCCGCTCGACGAGCGTGGCGAGGTCGCCGTACTCGCGGATCCACTTGGCCGCCGTCTTCTCCCCCACCCCCGGAATGCCGGGCAGGTTGTCGCTCGGGTCACCGCGCAGCGCCGCGTAGTCCGGGTACTGCGCCGGGGTGAGCCCGTATTTCGTCTCCACCTCGGCGGGCGTGAACCGCGTGAGATCCGAGACGCCCTTCTTCGGGTAGAGCACGGTGACGTCGTCGTTGACCAGCTGGATCGCGTCCCGGTCGCCCGTGACGATCAGCACCCGGTAGCCCTGGGCCTGCGCCTGGGTGGTGAGCGTGGCGATCACATCGTCGGCCTCGTACCCGTCGATGGCCATCACCGGGATGCCCATGGCCCCCAGCACGTCTTTGGTGAGTTCGACCTGCCCGCGGAACTCGTCGGGCGTGGCACTGCGATTGGCCTTGTACTCCGGGTACGCCTCGGTCCGGAACGTCTTCCGAGACACATCGAAGGCCGCCGCCACATGCGTCGGCTGTTCGTCGCGCAACAGGTTGATGAGCATCGAGGTGAAGCCGTACACCGCGTTCGTCGTCTGCCCGGTGACGGTCTTGAAGTTCTCCGCCGGTAGCGCGAAAAACGCACGATAGGCAATCGAATGCCCATCGAGCAGCAGCAGCGTCGGCCGCTCGCCCTCCGCGGCAGTGGTCGTAGTCGATGCCTGAGCAGTCGTCGGTGAACTCACCCGCATGAGTGTAGGGACACCCACCGACACTTCGGCTATCGGTGCGCGGGCGTGCTCTGCAAAAAAGGCCGGGCACGCTGTGGCAGCGTGCCCGGCCTCCGCGGTACCCGATCAATCCACGCCCAGGTACGCCGACATCACCGCCGGATCGGTCAGCAGATCGGCCCCGGCGCCGGTCTTGGTCACCTCACCGGTTTCCAGGATGTAGGCCCGGTCGCTGCGGGTCAGCGCCTGCTGGGCGTTCTGCTCGACCAGCAGCACGGTCGTGCCCTGCCGGTTGATCTCACTGATGATCCGGAAGATCTGCTGGATCACCATCGGCGCCAGACCCATCGACGGCTCGTCGAGCAGCAGCAACTTGGGCCGCGCCATCAGCGCGCGTCCGATGGCCAGCATCTGCTGCTCACCACCGGAGAGCGTGCCGCCCACCTGCTTGCGGCGCTCGGCCAGCCGGGGGAACAGCTCGAATACCCACTCGAGCGTCTTCTGATTCTCCGCCTTGTCGTCGAAAGGTCTGCCGTAGCAACCCATATCGAGGTTCTCCAGCACCGTCATGCCGGGGAAGACGCCGCGGCCCTCGGGCGCCTGGATGAGCCCCTCGACCACCCGGTCGTGGGCCTTCATCGTGGTGATGTCCTTGCCCTCGAACAGGATCCGGCCCGAGGTGAGCGGCAGCAGGCCCGACAGCGCCCGCATGGTCGTGGTCTTGCCCGCACCGTTGGCGCCGAGCAACGTGACCAGCTCGCCCGGCGCGACCGACAGCGAAATACCGTGCAGCGCTTCGATTCTGCCGTAGTGCACCACCATGTCGCGCACTTCGAGCAGCGGTGTCGGCGCAGCGGGCTCGGCCGGTTCGTCCTTCTCGAGCACCGTCGTGCTCGCCACGGCCGCACCCGCCGTCGGCGTCGCACCCGCCGCCGCGGCGGCATCGGCTTCCTCCCGCACCTCGGCGACCGTATCCGCGTCGGGCACACCGAGATACGCCGCGATCACCGCCGGATCCTCGCGCACCTGGGTCGGCAGCCCATCGGCGATCTTGCGGCCGAACTCGAGCACCACGATGCGGTCGGTCACGCCCATCACCAGCCGCATGTCGTGCTCGATGAGCAGCACGGTGTACCCGTCGTCGCGGATCTTGCGGATCAGGTCCATCAGCGCCGACTTCTCGCTGGGGTTGAACCCGGCGGCCGGCTCGTCGAGGCACAGCAGTTTCGGCTCGGTGGCCAGCGCTCGCGCGATCTCGAGCCTGCGCTGGTCGCCGTAGGACAGGTTGCGCGCCTTCTCCACCGCGCGCGGTGCGATACCGACGAATTCGAGCAGGGCCATGCCGCGCTCGATGGCGTCGCGTTCCTCGCGCCGGTGTTTGGCGGTGCGGAACACCGCGCCGGGCACCGAGGTGGTGTGGCGCGCGTCCGTGCCGACGACGACGTTCTCGAGTGCCGTCATCTCCCCGAACAGCCGTACGTTCTGGAAGGTGCGCGCGATCCCGAGCCGGGTGATCTCGTTGCGCTTGGTCTTGGCCAGCGGTTTGCCGTCGAAGTGCACGCTGCCCGCCGCCGGTTTGTACACACCGGTGATGGCGTTGAAGCAGGTGGTCTTGCCCGCGCCGTTGGGGCCGATGAGCCCGAGGATCTCGCCGCGGCGGATCTCGAAACTCACCCCGTCCAGCGCCGTCAGACCACCGAACTTCACCGTCAGCCCGTCGGTGCGCAACAAGGGCTCACCGACGGCTGTCTCGATCGCACGGTGCGGTGCGACGACGTCGGCCACGGCCTCGGCGTCGCCCAGTTCGGGCAGCACCGCCGTCACGTCGACCTCGCCCGCGGGCTCGACCTCCGGTGCCGCTTTGTATCCGGCGGCCATGTCCTCGTTGTCGTACAGCGCGTCGCCCGCGCCCGGCCCGGTCATCGCCTCGCTCCGATCAGTTCGGCCGGCTTGCGCACGGCCTGGTACACCTGTCTGCCGTAGGTGAGCAGTTTCTGCCGCACCGGGAACAGGCCCTGCGGTCGCAGAATCATCATCACCACCAGCGCGATGCCGAAGTAGAGGTACTTCAGGTCACCGAGGGTTTGCGCACCGCCCTTGCGGAACAGCAGCACACTGCCGAACAACAGCAGCCCGAAGATCACCGCGACGATCGAGGCCGTGATCACCCCGCGCCGCGCCCAGACACCGAGCACGTCACCGCGCCACCGCCACAGCAGCCACAGCCCGACGAGCAGGGCGATATCGAGCGCGAGCAGCACGTAGCCGGTCGACTCGTTCGACACCAGCTGCACCGACTGCAACCGCATCGGCAGGTAGGCGATGAGGAACGCGCCGACGATCACGCCGAGCTTGTTGCCCGAACCGCCGAGCACCACCGCGCACAGGAACAGCATCGACAAGATGATGTCGAACTGCTTGGGGTTCACATAGGTGACCTGACCGGCATACATGGCACCGGACAGACCGCCGACCGAGGCACCGATCACGAACGCCCACAGCTTGAACTTGAAGGTCGGCACGCCCATGATCTCGGCGGCGTCCTCGTCCTCGCGGATCGCCACCCAGGAGCGGCCGACGCGGCTGCGCTCGAGGTTGCCGATGATGAGCAGCACCACGATCACCAGCACCATGCCGAGCCAGAACCACCAGGTTCCGTTGCTGGCGCGGGTGAACGGATTCCAGCTGTCGGGGTTGCCGAGATTGCCCGGCGAGAAGAACCCGCCGGGTCGGGCCTCGGACTCGCCGACCTCCGGGTAGGAGATCTTGGACAGGCCGAGGCTGCCGTTGGTGAGCTCGCCGAGGTTGTCGGCCATCAGCCGGACGATCTCACCGAAGCCGAGCGTCACGATGGCCAGGTAGTCACCGCGCAGCCGCAGGGTCGGCGCACCGAGGATCAGGCCTGCCACCGCGGTGAGCGCCACCGCCAGCGGCAGGCACGCCACCCAGGCCCAGCCGGGTTCGAGCCAGCCGCCGTCGGTCTGGTTCCATGGGCTGTTGGGGCTGGTCAGCAGGCCGACGGTGTAGGCGCCGACGGCATAGAAGCCGACGTAACCGAGGTCGAGCAGACCGGCCTGGCCGACCACCACGTTCAGGCCGATGGCGATCAGCGCGTACATCGCGAACTGCGCCATCACACCGCCGAAACTCACACCGGGAGTGTCGATGAGCGGGGGCGGGAACAGCGGAAGCAGGGCGAGCGCGGCGATGATCGGGATTCCGACCGCCCACTGCCCCGGCCGCGACAACCCGTCCCACCAACCGCGAATCGCGTCGCCGATGCCACGCTTGTCCTGTTGCGCCACTGCGGTTTTCGTCATGTCGGTCATGCGCGTGCCCTCCCCAGACTCTCGCCGAGGATGCCGGTGGGCCGGAACATCAGCACGGTCACCAGCAGCACGAACGCGACCACGTCACGCCATTCGGTGCCGAACAGGATCTGCCCGTACTGCTCGGCGATCCCGAGGATCAACCCGCCGAGCAGCGCGCCGCGCAGGTTGCCGATGCCACCGAGTACCGCGGCGCTGAAAGCCTTGATACCGAGAATGAATCCGCCGGAGAAGATGATGCCGGTGGGAATGTAGAGCGTGTACAGCATGGCGGCCGCACCTGCCAGCAGACCGCCGATGAGGAAGGTCAGCATGATGACCCGTTCCCGCGAAACGCCCATCAGCGTCGCGGTGTCGGGGTCCTGGGCCACCGCGCGGATGCCACGGCCGAACTTGGTCCGGTTGATGACGACCTCGGTGATGATCGCGAGCACGATCGCCGCCGCGAAGATCACCAGTGCCACATTGGTCACCTGGGCGCCGAGGAAGGTGAACTGCACCTTCGGCTCGACCAGCCGGATGCCGGTCTGCGCGTTGGAACCACCGAGACCCGGCTTGATCTTGGGCAGGATGTAGTGCACGAATTCCTGGATCACGAACGACATGCCGATCGCCGTGATGAGGAAGGCGAGTGGTTTGGCGCCTCGCCTGCGCAGTGGCCGGTAGGCGACGCGTTCCAGGCCGACGGCGGCGATGCCCGAGACCAGCATGCCGAACAGCATCGCCAGGCCGAGATAGGTGATCGTCAGGACGACACCCTGGGAATACACATTGCCGCTCGGGGCGAAGCCGAGCAGCTCCAGCCCCACGTAGGTACCGAACATGCCGAGCATGAAGATCTCGGAATGGGCGAAGTTGATCAGTCGCAGCACGCCGTAGACCAGCGTATAGCCGACGGCGACCAGCGCGTAGATCGAGCCGTAGGTGAGTCCGTCGACCGTCAGTTTCCAGAACTGGTCGATCACCCCGGACACATTGAAATCGATGGACCCCTCGGCCAACAAGGTCACACCGAGCGATGCGGCTGATGTCATGGTTACTCTCGCGTCAGGCGAGCGGTGCGCGTGGCGACAGCTGCCACGCGCACCGCAACACGCTCAGGTGGACTACTTGACCTCGTACATCCAGATCTGGATGTTGGCCAATTCGCCGGTCTCGCTCCACTTGTACTCACGAGCCACACCGGTGCCGGTGTAGTTGCGGACGTAGTCGACCAGCTCGGCGCGGGTCAGCTTGCCCGAGTCGATGCCCTTGAGCAGGATCGTGGTCAGGTCGTAGCCCTCCACGGAGTAGACGCCGGGCGCCTGGCCGTTGAGCGCGGTGTACTCGGCGGCGAACTTCTCCGGCGCCGGGCTGCACGGGCACGACAGCAGCGCGTCCTTCGACGACGAACCGGCCTGGCGGACGAACTCCGGGTCGTTGCTACCGTCGGCGGAGACGAACGTCGCGGTCACACCGCCGGAGCGAAGCTGCTGCACGAACGGGGCGCCCTCGGCGTAGTAGCCGGCGTAGAAGATGGCGTCGGGCTTGGCGGCGGCCAGCTTGGAGACCGTCGCCGAGAAGTCCTTGTCGCCTTCCTTGACATTGGCCGCGCACGACGGGTCGGCCGCCGAGCCCGCCGCGGTGATGAAGGCCTGCGCGAGACCGGCACCGTAGTCGGTGTTGTCCTGCACGACGCAGATCTTCTTGTAGCCCTTCTCGCCGGTCAGGTACTTCGCCACGGCCGGGCCCTGCGAGTTGTCGTTGCCGAGACCGCGGAAGAAGGTCTTCCAGCCGTTCTGGGTGAGCGTCGGGTTGGTGGCCGAGGCGGTCAGCGTCGGCATGCCCGCCTCGCTGAGGATCTGGCCGGTCGCCTTGGTCTCACCGGAGAAGGTCGGGCCGATCAGGCCGACGATGCTCGGGTCGGCGACGATCGTCGGGATCACCTGGCTGGCCAGCTGCGGCTTGCCCTCGGTGTCGAACTGCTTGACCGAGACCTGGCAGTCCGGGTTCGCCTTGTTGTGTTTGTCGAGCGCGAGCTTGACGCCGTTGATGATGTTGATGCCGAGTGCGGCGTTGCCGCCGGTCAGCGGGCCCGCCATCGCGATGGTCTGGGGCGCGCACTTGGCCTTGCCGTCACCGGCCGGGTCGGCGGCGGTGCCCGCGTCGACCTGGGCGACGGCCTTACCCTCGGTATCGAGCTGCACGACGGGCTGGATGGAGAGGTCGGTGTTGCCGCCACCGCCGCCGTCGGACGACTTGTCACTACATCCGGACAACACCAACGACGCGGCAGCTCCGATTACCAGAACTCCCCGCGTCGAACGACTGCGCCATGTCGAACTGAGCACGTCTCACCTCTATGTCCTGTGCACCCCGGGGTCGCCGAGGGGGCCGACCCACGTTCGACCCGGTGAGAACATATCGCCGCTTTGTTAGATCCGCATCACATTCGCATCATGTCGGATGCTTCGTGTGCGGTCATAGTTCACGTTATTGTTTCGCTTACGTAAAGTTTTTCCGGTTTCCTGGGCGTGCACCGGAGCTTTACGGTTCGGCGTCACTGCGGGGTGAGGTTCTCCAGCACGACTTCGGCCACCGCCTTCATGGTCGTGCGCCGGTCCATCGCCGTGCGCTGAATCCATTTGAACGCCTGCGGTTCGGTCAAACCCTGGGTCTGCATGAGCACGCCCTTGGCGCGCTCGACCAGTTTGCGGGTCTCGAGCCGATCGGACAGATTCGCGACTTCTGTTTCCAGCGCGGAGATTTCGTGAAAGCGGCTGGCCGCGAGTTCGATCGCCGGCACCAGATCCGACTTGGTGAACGGCTTCACCAGATACGCCATCGCGCCGGCGTCGCGCGCCCGCTCGACCAGGTCGCGCTGACTGAACGCGGTCAGGATCACCACGGGCGCAACACGTTTCGTCGCGATCTCGGCGGCGGCATCGATGCCGTCGCGGCGCGGCATCTTCACGTCCATGATCACCAGATCGGGGCGCAGCTGCTCGGCCAGCTCGACGGCCTGCTGACCGTCGCCTGCCTCGCCGACGACGTCGTAGCCCTCTTCTTTGAGCATTTCCACGAGGTCCATGCGGATGAGGGCCTCGTCCTCGGCCACGACAACGCGCTTGGCCACCACGTCACCCGCGGCGCCAGCGCCTGCTGCATTCGTGCTCATAGGTTCGACCCCTCTGGATTCCGACTGCCGATGTCGAGAGTACCTATCGCGTCCACTTCCGAATGCGTGGAGCTGCCGGAACCGCGGGTGACACGTGTGCGAGGTCATCGCGTGCCCCGCGACAGATACTCCCCCGCGGAGCGCGGCCGATGCCGCGCTTCCGCCGTGGTGCCGAGTGTGGGACTCGAACCCACACGTCCTTTCGGACAACGGTTTTTGAGACCGTCGCGTCTGCCAGTTCCGCCAACCCGGCGCACCGCGGTCACTATAGCGTCCCGGCACGCCCGGAAGCGAACCGGGCCTCGCCCACCGTCGGCCACCGGCCTGCCGCGCGGGTCGGCGGCGAAGACCGGCCGATCGGAATTTATTTCCGAACCGAATTATCGTGGCCCGGAACCAGTGATGATCGACACATCTGGAACGAAGGTTTACCACCCCGATCACACGGGTATCACGGTCACACACAACGGATTTCGCGTCGCGACGAATGTACGGAATTCAACCGAAAGGTGAATAAATAGCAGCACGCTTGTGATGGTTACAATTCTGGCCTACTGCACGACAATGACCGGGATTACGGTATCGGTATGCACGTGCTGTTCGTCTGCAACTCCAATGTCTGCCGCTCGGTGATCGCCGAACGGCTCACCCGGGCATTCGCGGCGCACAACGGACTGCCAGGCCTCACCGCCGAAAGCGCGGGAACCCGTGCCCTCGTCGGATTTCCGGCCGAACCGCTCGCTGCGGAGACGATCGCCGGGCTCGGTGGCGACACCACCGGATTCAAGGCCCGCAAACTCAAGCCCGAAATGGTCGATCGCGCCGATCTGGTGCTCACCATGACCGAGGCATTACGCGACCAGGTGGCCGAACTGGCCTTCGGCGCCGCAGCGCGCACGTTCACCCTCATCGAGGCGCACCGCATCGCCAAGGTCACCGGCGCGAAATCCATTGCCGCACTGCACCGCGCCCGCAACGACCTCGCCTACGTGGGCCGGGAGAACATCGCCGACCCGATCGGGTTGTCCGCCGAGGCATTCGTCGAGGTCGGCGACCGCATCGCGGAGGTGCTCTTCCCCCTGCTGAGCGCACTCGCACCACACGAGCAGACCAAACTCAGCGAGGACGAACGGCCGGGACTGGTGATCGAACCCGGCGGTGCACGTCCGCTGGCGGCCTTCCTCGCCGCGCAACGCAGGAGATGAAGGTCTGTTCGCGAGAGCGGACACCGATTACACTTCGGCGCGGACGTGGAAGTTTCCCATGCTGGTTCGACACACGACAGGACTCGGACATGCCGAAACGCATTTCGGATGTTTCTCTCCATGTGTATGTGACCCCGGACGTCCTCGACCGCATCGTCGCCGATATCCGAGGTGTCCTCGCCGACCACATCCAGGACCGCGACGTCTTCGCCTGGCGCTTCACTCTCCCGGTCGACGCCACCGACACCGTCCACCAGGACCTCGAAAACCGATGGCGCGCAAGCCATCCCGGACACCATCCGGAGACCGAGGCGACCTTCGAGATCGCGCTGAGCCTGGTCGGCGAACCCACCGACCTCAGCGACGACGACATCGCCGACCTCGAATCCGGGCTGGCGCTCGCCGTGTACGGCGCGGACCAGACGGTGCCGTTCACGCTGCGCGCTCATCAGCGCAGCGACGTCGAGTTCGAACCCGACGTCGAGCGCCTCTGAAATCCTGCCTCAGCGCGCCGGGAAGTGGCGGATGACGCCCTCTTGCACCGTGGTGGCGAGCAATTCGCCACTGCGCGAATAGAACCGGCCCGTCGCCAGTCCACGCGAACCCGCCGCCACCGGCGACTCGGTGGCATACAGCGACCAGTCGTCGAACCGGAACGGGCGATGGAACCAGATCGAATGATTCACCGTCGCCGCGAGAATCCGGTCCAGCCCCCACGACAAACCGTGCGTGGTGATGATCGAATCGAGCACCGTGGTGTCCGACGAATAGCCGAGCGACGCCACGTGCAGCAGCGGATCGTCGGGCAGGGAACCGTCGGTGCGCATCCACACCCGGTTGTGGTTGAGCTTGGCGCCGGTGCCCTTCAGGATCCATGCCGGATCGTTGGTGTAGCGCATATCGATCGGGTGCGGGGCGTTGATGAACATCTCGAGCTTGTCCTCGAACCCCGCGAAATGCTCCTCGATCCGGGGTAACGACTCCGGATCGGGCACCACGGGCGCGTCGTGGGCGTGCTCGAGGCCCTTGCCCCAGTCCTGGAACGCGGCCAGCATGACGAACAACTCCTGGCCGTCCTGGCTGGCGGTCACCGTCCGGTTGGCCAGCGCGCGCCCGTCGCGATGCCGCTGCACGTGGTACTCGATCGGCTTCTTCACGTCGCCGCCGCGCACGAAATGCGCGTTGATCGCGTGCAGTGGGCGATCACCCGCGGTACGGCCCGCGGCGACGATCGCCTGGGAGACGAGCTGACCACCGAAGGTGCGGCTCCACACCTTCTCCGGATGGTTGCCCAGGTAGACGTCTTCGCTGATCTGCTCCAGGTCGAGCAGGTCGAGCAGCACCCGCAGGTCGGATGTCGGCTCGCCGGGCCCGATGTCGATCATCTCGTCTACCGAACTACTCACTGCTAATGGTCCTCTTCGCCGATGCGGTGCACGTGGATCAGGTTGGTGGAACCGACGGTACCCGGCGGGGAGCCGGCCACGATGACGACCAGGTCGCCCTTGCGGTACCGATCCAGCGACAACAACGCCTGATCCACCTGGTGGATCATCGCATCCGTGCTGTCGACCATGGGCACGATGAAGGTTTCGGTGCCCCAGGTGAGCGTGAGCTGACTGCGCACCTCCGGCAGCGGGGTGAACGCGAGCAGCGGCAGCGGGGTGTGCAGGCGGGCCAGGCGGCGCACGGTGTCACCGGACTGGGTGAACGCGACGAGGGCGCGGGCGTTGAGCCGCTCGCCGATGTCGCGCGCGGCGTAGGAGATCACGCCACGCTTGGTGCGCGGCACGTGGGTCAGCGGTGGCACCCGCGACGTCTCGGACTCCACGGCGGTGACGATGCGTGCCATGGTGCGCACCGCGTCGATCGGCCAGGCGCCGACCGAGGTCTCCCCCGACAGCATCACCGCGTCGGCACCGTCGAGCACCGCGTTCGCGACGTCGGAGGCCTCCGCGCGGGTGGGGCGCGAGTTCTCGATCATCGATTCGAGCATCTGGGTGGCGACGATGACCGGCTTGGCGTTCTCGCGCGCCATCTGGATCGCGCGCTTCTGCACCAGCGGCACCTGCTCGAGCGGCAACTCGACACCGAGGTCACCACGCGCGACCATCACCGCGTCGAAGGCGAGCACGATGGCCTCGAGGTTCTCGATCGCCTCCGGCTTCTCCAGCTTGGCGATCACCGGCACTCGGCGCCCGACCCGGTCCATGATCTCGTGCACGAGTTCGATATCGGAGGGCGAGCGCACGAACGACAGGGCGATGAAGTCGACGCCGAGCTTCAGCGCGAACTCGAGGTCCTCCACGTCCTTGCCCGACAGGGCGGGCACCGACACGTTCATGCCGGGCAGCGACAACCCCTTGTTGTTGCTCACCGGGCCGCCCTCGGTGACCCGGCACACCACGTCGTTGCCCTCGACGGCCTCGACGGTGAGCCCGACCTTGCCGTCGTCGACGAGCAGGCGGTCACCGGCCTTGGCGTCCTGGGCGAGTTCCTTATAGGTGGTCGACACCCGGTCGTGGGAGCCGTCGACGTCGTCGACGGTGATCCGCACCTGCTCACCGGTCGCCCAGTGGGTCTTGCCCTCGGTGAAGCGGCCGAGGCGGATCTTGGGGCCCTGCAGGTCGGCGAGGATGCCGACCGCGCGACCGGTCTCGTCGGAGGCCGCGCGGACCATCTTGTAGTTGTCGGCGTGGTCGGCGTGCTCGCCGTGGCTGAAGTTCAGCCGGGCTACATCCATGCCGCTTTCGACGAGCTCACGAATTCGGTCCTGGGAGGCAGTGGCCGGCCCGAGGGTGCACACAATCTTCGTCCGTCGCATCACGCCCCTAGCCTAGTACTCGGGGAGCGCCCAGTCTTTTCGCCTGCCGCGTCGCACCCCGAGTTCCCTTCGTGTTCACCGAAAGAGCTCTGGCTACCGAACAGCGACGTGGCGCGAAAGCCGGGTTTCGAGGCGGGTTTGGGCGAAGCCGAGGACCAGGCAGATGGCCCAGTAGTAGAGGGCCGCGACGCCGTAGAGGGCGAAGAAGTCGAAGGTGGGTGCGGCGGCGAGCTGGGCGGTGCGCAGCAGTTCGGTGACCAGGATGGTCGAGGCCAGTGAGGTGTCCTTCACCAGCGAGATCAGGGTGTTGGACAGCGGGGGAACCGCGATCCGGGCGGCCTGCGGAAACACGACGTACCACAGGGTTCGCACGTACGTCATGCCGAGCGATTCGGACGCCTCCCACTGACCGTGGGCCACGCTCATGATCGAGGAGCGAACCACCTCGGCGGCGTAACCGCCCACATTCAGACTGAACGCGATCACCGCCGCGGGGAACGGATCGATGACGACACCGAATTGCGGCAGCGCGTAGAACACGATGAACAGCTGCACCAGCAGCGGGGTGCCGCGAATGATCGAGATGTAGAAGCGGGCGGGCCACGACAGCACCCGCCGCGCCGACATCCTGGCCAGCGCGACACCCACCGCGATGGCCAGGCCGATGACGAAGCTGATCGCGGTGAGCGGCAACGTCATCGTGACCGTCGCCTCGAGCATCGGCCACAGATTGCGCCGGATCAGCTCCCAGGTCGCCGGATCCATCCGCTACTTGCTGACGTCGGTGCCGAAGTACTTCTCCGACAGGCGAGCGAGGGTGCCGTCGGCCCGCAGTTCTGTCAGCGCCCGGTCGATGTCGGCGATCAGCGCGGCGTCGTCTTTGCGCGCGGCGAACGCCTGCTTGCTGACCTCGCCGGTCTTGGCCGCCACCTTGATCCCGGAATCACCATTCTTCTTCGTGTACTCACCGACGGCGAGGGTGTCGTTGACGGTGGCGTCGACCCGGCCTGCCTTCAGCAACTGCACCGCCTGCACGAAACCTTCGACCACCTCGACCTTCGCACCGGCGTCCGTGGCCACCTTGTTCCAGTTGCTCGTCGCCGTCTCGGCACTGGTCTTGCCCGCCAGGTCGGCAAGGCCGGTGATGGTCGTGTTGTCGGCGCGGGTCACGATCACGCCCTCGGAGGTGGTGTACGGCTGCGACAGCGAATACTTCGCCGTGCGCTCCGGGTTCACCGTCACCTGGTTGGCGACCAGATCGAACCGCTTGGATTCCAGTCCGGCGAAGATCGAGTCCCACGGTGTCTGCACGAATTCGACCCGCTTGCCGAGCTTCTCGCCGACCGCGCGGGCGACCTCGACGTCGTAGCCGGTGAGCTCACCGCCCTCCTGATAACTGAAGGGTGGGTAGGTGCCCTCGGTGGCCACCTTCAGCACATTCGGGTCGGACGCGGACGAGCAGGCCGACAGACCGGTCGCCGCGACGACGGCGAGCACGACGGCGGCAAGAACTTTGCGCACGGACATCCCTTTCTCCGCTGCGCGCCGGAACACGCGCAGGCCAAGCGACGCTAGCGGCGCCGCGCACGACCGACACAGAGTATCGCTCATCATGATCGGAATGCGGGCGGGGAAACGCGAGACGGGTGCCCCGCCGAAGCAGGACACCCGTCGCCCGACGCGGGCTGGATCAGTCGCGCAGCGGGCGGCCCTGCGCATCGGGCACCTTGCCGGTGAGCATCATGATGCCGTCGATCAGCGGCCAGATGGCGCCGAGACCACAGGTCAGCCAGACCACCGCGATCTGGGCGATGCCGAGACCGGTGTAGCCGAGGTAGAAGCGGCCGACACCGAAGCTGCCGAGGAAGATCTCGAGCAGACCGGCCATCAGCTTCTGCTTGTCCGAGAACGGAACCCCGTACATGTCCCGACCGTAGGGGGCCTCCGGGTCGGCCGGGTTGTACCCCTGCGGCATGCCGTACGGCTGCGGCTGACCGTAGCCCGGCTGCGGCTGGGCGTACGGGTCGGCGGGCTGACCGTACTGCGGCTGCGGCGCACCGTACTGCGGCTGACCGTAAGCGGGCTGCTGGGCGTACGGGTCCGACGGCTGCTGGCCGTAGGCCGGCTGACCGTACTGCTGGTGCGCGCCCGAATCGGGCTGCTTGCTCAGGTCAGGGCCGTATTGCGGATTGGGGTTGTAGGGGTCGGTCACTCATGTCCTCCATCATTCGTGCGGGTACCCGTCGTGGCCCCCGGCCATGTGGTGATCGGCCGAACGGCGGTGCGCCCGCGACGATCACGGTCATTGTGGCCGGTACCACCGGCCGCTGTCTTCTCGGGTGCCTCGTCGTCACGAGCACGCAGCACTCACGGGAATATCGCGACGGGCGTTCGTCGTGTTGACGAACACCCGTCGATCAGTTCGGTTCCGCGAGGGATCAGGCCTTCTTCGCGTCCGATTTCGTCGGCTCGCCTGCCTCGTCGGCCTCGGTGGCGGACTCTTCCTCGGTGGCAGCCGCGTCCACGGCCGGTTCGGTGGTTGTCACGGCCGAATCTTCGGAGCCCGCTGCGGAATCCGGCTTCTTCGCGAGGTCGACCTGGCCGCCGTCGGCGTTCTCGGCCGCACCGAGCGCGCGCAATTTCGACAGCTGCCACGGCCACGGGCGCGGCGCCGCTGCGGGCTGCAGCGAGGCCGGGTCCTCGCGGCCCTTGGTCGCCAGTGCGAAGTAGGCCATGGCACCGAGGAATACGAGCGCGGAGGTGAACGAGTTGACCCGGATACCGAGCACGTGGGTCGCCTCGTCACTGCGCATCAGCTCGACGAAGAACCGGCCGAAGCTGTATCCGGCCACATAGAGCGCGAACAGGCGGCCGTGCCCGATCCGGTAGCGCTTGTCGATCTGCACGAGCAGCACGACGACGAGCACGTTCCAGATCATCTCGTAGAGGAACGTCGGGTGGACCACCTCGAGCACCTGCCCGGTGGACACCCCGTTCATCATGTCGCGCGCGCCGGTCTCGGTGTCGTAGCGGGCGTAGATCTCGAGACCCCACGGCACCTCGGTGGTGCGGCCGTAGAGTTCCTGGTTGAAGTAGTTGCCGAGCCGGCCGATGGCCTGGGCGAGCAGCACGGCCGGGGCGATGGCGTCACCCAGCGCGGGCAGCGGGGTCTTGTAGATGCGGCAGGCGATCCAGGCGCCGATGCCACCGAAGAACACCGCACCCCAGATGCCGAGCCCACCCTGCCAGATATAGAGCGCCTCGACAGGGTTCTTGTCCGGCCCGAAGTATTTGTGCCAGTCGGTGGCCACGTGATAGATCCGGCCGCCGACCAGTCCGAACGGCACCGCGAACATGGCCACGTCGAGCACCGCCCCGGCCTGCCCACCACGCTGCTGCCACCGGCGTTCACCCCACCAGATGGCCACGATGATGCCGAGGATGATGCACAGCGCGTACGCCCGCAACGGAAAGGGCCCGAGCTGCCAGACACCCTGCGGCGGACTCGGGATATAGGCCAGGACTGAGTTCACGGTCCCCACGTTAGTTCAGTCCGGTCTCCAGAAGTGACCTCGACCCGAACGCCTGTGGTCGAGCACAGGGCGACACCGTGAATCGGAGCGAGGCGCGGCCTGTCCTGCGGACATCGGACCGGTCCGGGCGAACCATTTACACCCCTTTGACGGCAGTTCGGTCCATGAAGCCGAACAGGTATCCGGCTACCCGTCGCATCTGAATCTCCTCCGCACCCTCGGTGATGCGGTAGCGGCGATGGTGGCGATAGATGTGTTCGAACGGTTTGTGTCGGGAGTAGCCGAGGCCGCCGTGGACTTGCATGGCCCGGTCGGCGGCTTCACAGCACAGCCGGTTGGCCCAGTAGTTGCACATCGATACCTGCTCGGAGGCGGCGAAAGTGCCGTGGGTGTCCATGGTCCAGGCGGTTTTGTGGATGAGCGCGCGCAGCATTTCGCATTGAGTGTGCAGTTCCACCAGCGGGAATTGGATGGCTTGGTTGGCCGCCAGGGGCTTGCCGAAAGGCTTGCGTTCCTTGGCGTACGCGACGGCCTGGTCGATGCAGTACTGCGCCGCACCGAGGCTGGAGGCCGCTTGGCGGATCCGGTTCTCGTTGAAGAAGTGCTGGACGACACCGAGCCCGTGCCCCTCCTTCCCGAAGATCGCCGAACCCGGGACGCGCACGTCGGTCAGCGAGATGCGCGCGTGGTCGGTGGGCATGTTGAAGGTCCAGAGGTACTCCTCGACGCGGAAGCCAGGCGCGTCGGTCGGCACCAGGAAGGCGGTGATGCCGTGGCCGTCGCCGGGTCGCCCCGAGGTGCGGGCGAAGATCAGATCGGCGTCGGCGAGGTGGACTCCGGTGTTCCAGGTCTTGGTCCCGTTGATGATCCAGTCGTCGCCCGCCCGAATGGCGGTGGTTGCCATGTGGGTGGCGTCGGAACCGTGATCGGGCTCGGTGATGCCGAAGGCGAAGAACTTGGTGCCCGCGGCCAACCCGTCTACCCACTCGGCTCGCTGGGCCGGGGTGCCGTATTCGAGCATCAGCAGCAGACCAACATTGTTGGCGACGATGGCGTGCTCGTTCTGCAGGTCGCAGTGCAGGCCGAGCCCCCGCGCGGCCAGATGCTCGCGGATCACGGCCATGCCGAGATTGTTGCCGTCGCGCCCGCCGAACTCGCGGGGGAAGGCGTAGCGGTAGTGGCCCGCGGCATCGGCGCGTCGACGCGCTTCGGCCAGTAGTTGTTCCCATTCCGCGCTCGGCAGGCCACCGCGGTCCCAGTCTGTGCGGGCGTCCTCCCGGCGGTGGTCGAAGAAGCGAATGTTGTCGGCCTGCTGTTCGAGCGGGATGATCTCGGCCTCGATGAAAGCGTCCAGCTCGGTGAGATATCCGGCCAGGTCTTCGGGCAGTGCGAAATCCATGCTCTCTCCTACACTTTCGCCTCGGGCCGAATCAGCATGAGCAGATCCCACTCGATTTCCGAAACCCGGCGGCCGCTGGCGGCCATGACGATGTCGCGGACACTGCCGTCGACATGCGCGGCGGCCTGAGCGGCCAGGCCGACGCCCCAGGCCAGCGTGCCCATCACCTTCCACCAGCGGAATCTGTCGAGATCGAACTCACCACCTGCCCCTTCGTAGCCGCGCAGAAAGCTCGCGCGGTCGGCGAAACCGCCGAACTCCCGTTCGTCCGCGCCGAAGCGCCACATGCGCAAGGCAGACCAGGCCACGTCGCGCATCGGGTCACCGAACCGCTGGGCGCCCTCCCAGTCCAGCACGGCCCGCAGACCGTCCGCGGCGACGACGATATTGCCGTTGCGCAGGTCGGTGTGCAGCAGCGCGGTGCGCGGCGGCGGGTCAGGGAGCCGACGTTCGAGCCAGCGCAGCGCCAGCCCGAACACCGGCCGGTCACCGAGCAGCACACGCACGTCTGCCTCGGCCGCCGCGAACAGGTCGGCAGCCGGATCGGTCCCCGCGGCCGGTACGGTGCGCGGAGCGGCGGCCGGGTCGATGGCGTGCAGCCTGCCCATCGCCTCGCCCCATTCGCGAGCCACCGTCTCGGCGTTGTCCGCGGCCTCGATGAGGCGTAACACCTTGCGCGGGACGGTCTCTCCGGCCACGTGGTCGCTGACGACGAACGGCTCGCCAACCACGGCCGGGTCAGCGCATACCGCCACCACCGCCGGCACCGCCACGGCGTGCGTGCGTGCCAGTTCACGCACCGCCGCCTCGTCCTCGACCGACATGATCTGCACGGGGGCAGGCACGAGCGTGGCGACCAGCGTGCGGGCGCGCTCCCCCTCGGTGTGCGCGGCGAAGACGACGTTGCGCCTGCGCGCGCCCGCCGAGAGGTATTCCAGCTCGTCGACCAGTGTGGGCGTGGCCCAGGTCCGGGTCAGGAACTCGGCCAGGCCTGCGGCGAGATCGGTGGTCATTCCCCTTCCCAGCTGTCGTAACCGGGTTTGGCGATCGCCAGGTCGGCACGCACCGCCTCGACGAGTGCCTGCCACAGGGCGCGCTCGTCGTCGGCCGCGCTCAGCAGTTCGTGTTCACGTCGGCTCGCCGCGGGCGCGAGTTCGATCTCGCGCCGCACGATCCTGGCCAGATTCGCGCCTACGCGCGCACGGTGCTGCAGCGGGGACGGCAAGGCAGGCAGCAATGTGCTCTCCAGCAGTTCGGCCAGGGACTCCAGCAGTTCGGCTGCGGGTGGTTGATTCTGCACAGTGACACCTCTGGCGCGCGTATCGACTCGAAGTGGAAGCTACGCCAGATCAGGCAACGAGATAACAAAAGACTCAAAGCCTATATATCTCACAGTCGGCATGTCAGACATACCGCCAACGGCTAGGAGGCGGTTGTGGCACGGTCGAGGCGATGCTCGGCGCCGGGCCGCTCCCTCGCCGTGGCGACGTGAAAGTCGCCAGGGTCGAACTGATCAGTCCACCGGAGCCGCTGCGGGCGGGCGGTGATCTAGACCCGACCGGGCACCCGGGACCGCACGCCGTCGGCGAGTTCGGTGGTGAGGGCGCGGACGGCGTCGAGGCCTTCGGCGGCGGCCGAGACCAGGGCCGAGCCGACGATGACGCCGTCGGCGTAGGCGGCGATCTCGGCGGCCTGGGCGCCTGAGCGGACGCCGAGGCCGACGCCGATCGGGATGTCGGAGTGGGCGCGGATGCGGGAGCACAGGGCGGGGGCGGCCGAGGAGACGGCGTCGCGGGCGCCGGTGACGCCCATGGTGGAGGCGGCGTAGATGAATCCGCGCGAGGCTTCCAGGGTCTTGACGAGGCGTTCCTCGGTGGAGGACGGGGCGACGAGGAAGATGCGGTCCAGGTTGTGGGTGGACGACGCGACGAACCAGTCGTCGGCTTCCTCGGGGATCAGATTCGGCGTGATGATCCCCGCGCCGCCCGCGGCGGCCAGGTCGCGGGCAAAGTTGTCCACGCCGTACTTGAGCACCGGGTTCCAGTAGCTCATCACCACGGCCTGACCGCCGGCGTCGGTGATCGCTTCCACCACGGAGAACACGTCGCGCACGCGCACACCGCTGCGCAGCGCCTGCTCGGCGGCGTGCTGGATGACCGGGCCGTCCATCACCGGGTCGGAGTAGGCGACGCCGACTTCCACGATGTCACAACCGGATTCGACCATCGCCCGGACCACGTCGATGGAACCGGCCAGATCGGGATAGCCCGCGGGCAGGTACCCGATCAGAGCGGCCCGGCCCTCACTCCGTGCGGCCGCGAAGGTGTTGGCCAGACGGGACTGCTGACTCACTGCTTGTTCTCCTCGGCGGAGTCGTCGAACAGACCGAACCAGCGGCCCGCGGTGTCCATGTCCTTGTCGCCACGACCGGACAGATTGACCAGGATGATGGCGCCCTCGCCGAGTTCCTTGCCGAGCTTCAGCGCGCCGGCCACGGCATGGGCGGACTCGATCGCCGGGATGATGCCCTCCGAACGGGAGAGCAGCAGCAGCGCGTCCATCGCCTCGGTGTCGGTGATCGGCGCGTACTCGGCGCGGCCGATGTCCTTGAGGTGGGCGTGCTCGGGGCCGACACCCGGGTAGTCCAGACCGGCCGAGATCGAATGCGATTCGATGGTCTGGCCGTCCTCGTCCTGCAGCAGGTACGAGTAGGCGCCTTGGAACGCACCGGGCGTACCGCCGGTGAAAGTGGCTGCGTGCCTTCCGGTTTCGACACCGTCGCCGGCCGCTTCGTAACCGACGAGCCGCACGCCCGCGTCGGGGATGAAGGCGTGGAAGATGCCGATGGCATTGGAGCCGCCACCCACACACGCCACCACGGCGTCGGGCAGGCGACCGGCGCGCTCGAGCATCTGCTCGCGCGCCTCCATGCCGACCACGCGCTGGAAATCACGCACCATCAGGGGGAACGGGTGCGGGCCCGCGGCGGTGCCGAAGCAGTAGTAGGTGTCGTCGGCGTGGGTGACCCAGTCGCGCAGCGCCTCGTTGATGGCGTCCTTGAGAGTCTGCGAACCGCTGGTCACCGAGATCACCTCGGCGCCCAGCAGCCGCATGCGGGCCACGTTGAGCGCCTGGCGGGCGGTGTCGACCGCACCCATATAGATCACGCAGCCCAGGCCGAGCAGCGCGCAGGCGGTGGCGGTGGCGACACCGTGCTGACCGGCACCGGTCTCGGCGATGACGCGCGTCTTGCCCATCCGCTTGGCGAGCAGTGCCTGACCGAGCACATTGTTGATCTTGTGCGAACCGGTGTGGTTCAGGTCCTCACGCTTGAGGAAGATTCGTGCGCCACCGGCGTGTTCGGCCAGCCGGGTGCATTCGAACACCGGCGAGGGGCGACCGGTGTAGTCGCGCTGCAGGCGGTCGAGTTCGTCGAGGAAGGTGTGATCGGAGCGCACCTTGTCGTATTCGGCGGTGACCTCCTCGATCACGGCCATCAACGCCTCGGGCACGTGCCGTCCGCCGTAGACACCGAAGTGCCCGCCCGCGTCGGGTTCGTAGTCGCTGTGCTGGGCCACCCCCGCGCTGGCCTGGGGCAGCGCGGTCACCGGATGCTCCGTCGGGCCGGCTTCGGGCAGGAGGGATGGGTGCCCGCGGTCACCAGCTCCGAGACGGCGGCGCGCGGGTTGCCGCTGGTCACCAAGCTTTCGCCGACGAGCACCGCGTCGGCGCCCGCACCGGCGTAGGCGAGCAGGTCGGCGGTGCCGTTGACGCCGGATTCGGCCACTCGGATGATCTCCGAGGGCAGGCCGGGTGCGATCCGGGCGAACACATCGCGGTCGACCTCGAGGGTCTTGAGATTGCGCGCGTTCACACCGATCACCGAGGCGCCCGCTTCCAGGGCACGATCGGCTTCCTCTTCGGTGTGTACTTCCACGAGAGCGGTCATGCCGAGTGATTCGGTGCGGTCGATCAGCGAGGACAGCACGTCTTGTTCGAGCGCCGCCACGATCAGCAGGATCACGTCGGCACCGTGGGCGCGGGCCTCGTGGATCTGGTACGGGCCGACGACGAAGTCCTTGCGCAGCACGGGAATGTTCACCGCGGCGCGCACGGCGTCGAGATCGTCGAGCGAACCGCCGAAGCGGCGCTGCTCGGTGAGCACGCTGATGATGCGGGCGCCACCGTCTTCGTAGGCCTTGGCCAGGACGGCCGGATCGGGAATGTCGGCCAGCGCGCCCTTGGAGGGGCTGGCCCGCTTCACCTCGGCGATGACACCGATCCCGTCCTCGTGCAGCGCGGCGCGCGCGTCCAGCGGTGCCTTCGCGGCGGCCGCGGCAGCTTTGATCGCCTGAAAATCGAGGAGGGCTTCGCGAGCGGCAACATCCGCCCGAACCCCGTCGAGAATCGAGTCGAGTACCGTCATCTGGCTCGAATCCTTTCTGGGGAGACGAACTTCTCACCCGAGAGTCCCCCCGGGCGCTGTCTCACCGATGCCTGACAAGAATAAATGGCCGCCGCGCGTGTCACTGCGGCGGGGGTGCCGGGGGTCACGTGCCCGGTCACGGCTCGCGCCGGCCCGGGCGGTCGTCGTCGTCCGGGGTGTCGGCGGTGTCGGTGGGGTCGGTGCCCGCGTCGAGGGCATCCCACAGCACGCGGTCCGACAGCGGCGCGGCGCCGTCCTGGTCGTTCACCTGGGCGCTGGCGTCGGCCCGGCGGAAGACGGGGTTGTCGTACTTGCCCGACAGCTGGGCTGTGGTCTCGGCCCGCCGCGTCAGCAGCACGCCCGCGGCCAGGGCGCATGCCGCCGCCAGCACCGAGAGCACAGCCGGGAAGACGTGCGCTTCGGCGCCGGTCACCGTCGCCCGGCCGGGCAGCTCGGCGAGCGTGCCCGCCCGTTCAGCGGTTCTGCCCGCGCCGATGGTCAGCGCGAAACCGGGGACCGCCGCCACCGCGGCGACCACCGCGACCACCACGCCGAGCAGTTGACGCAACACACCCTTCACCGCGAACACGGCGGCGATGGCGGCGACGAGCACGAGGGCGAGCGGAGTGAGCGCCCCGAACCAGGTGCCGCCGTCGAGGTTGTCGGTGCGGGGTTCGGTGAGGCCGTCGGCCGACCGCACCGTCACCCACGTCATCCGGGACGACGCCCACAATCCAGCCGCCGACACGGCCAGCAAGATCACCGGAACTACCGGTTTGGCGGCAGGTGCGGGCACTTGCACGCCCGCTGTCAGGCCGTCGCCCTTCGCGCCACTGTCGCCTGCTGCTGTGCCGCGCTCGACCACCGAGCCGCTATCTCCCGCCGTGCCGCCGCCCACCGGGCCGCTGTCACGCGCCGTGCCGCTATCGCTCACCGAGCCGCTGTCACGCGCCGGGTCGCCGCTGTTCGGTGTGTCGGCATCCCGCGCACTCACTCGGCGCCGCCCTCATAGGTGCGAAGGGTCTCGGCGGCCGCGATCGCCTTGAGGACCGCCATGGCCTTGTTACGAGCCTCGGTGTCCTCGGCGACGGGATCGGAGTCGGCGACCACGCCGGCGCCCGCCTGCACATAGGCGGTGCCGTCCTTGAGCAGGGCGGTGCGGATGGCGATGGCGGTGTCGGCGTCACCGGCGAAATCGAGGTAGCCGACCACGCCGCCGTAGATCCCGCGCCTGGTCGGTTCGAGTTCCTCGATCAGCTCCATCGCCCGCACCTTCGGCGCACCGGACAGGGTGCCCGCCGGGAAACACGCGCGCACGGCGTCGAGCGCGATCTTGCCCTCGGCCAGCTGACCCGACACCGTCGACACCAGGTGCATCACGTGGCTGTAGCGCTCCACGTGCCGGTACTGGGTGACGCGCACCGTGCCCGGACGGCACACCCGGCCCAGATCGTTGCGGCCCAGGTCGACGAGCATCAGGTGCTCGGCGTTCTCCTTGTCGTCGGCGAGCAGGTCCTTCTCGAGCAGGATGTCGTCCTCGGCGCTCGCTCCGCGCCAGCGGGTGCCTGCGATCGGATGTGTCGTGGCGACACCGTCTTTCACGGTCACCAGCGATTCCGGGCTGGAGCCGACGATGGAGAACGCGGTGCCGCCGTCTCCGTCGGGGATGTGCATCAGGTACATGTACGGGCTCGGGTTCGAGGCCCGCAGCATCCGGTAGACCGCGAGCGGGGAGCCGGTGTAATCCATTTCGAAGCGCTGCGAGAGCACCACCTGGAACGCCTCGCCCGCCTCGATCTCCTTGATGAGCCTGCGCACGCCCGAGCAGAATTCGTCGGTGGTCCGCCTGCGCAGGTAGTCGGGTTCGGGCTGGTCGAAGACCGACACCGTCGACGACGCCGGAGTGGCCAGCGCGGCGGTCATCCGGTCGAGCCGGGCCACGGCGTCGTCGTAGGCGGCGTCGACGTGTTCGTCGGTGCCGTTCCAGTTCACCGCGTTGGCGATCAGCGTGATCGCGCCCTCGTGGTGGTCGAAGGCGGCCAGGTCGGTGGCCAGCATCAGCACCAGCTCGGGCAGCTGCAGATCGTCGTCGGCCAGCTCGGGCAGGCGCTCGATGCGGCGGACCGCGTCGTAACCGAGATAGCCGACCATGCCACCGGTGAGCGGGGGCAGGCCGGGCAGGCGTTCGGTGCGCAGCAGTTCGAGGGTTTCGTGCAGCACGCGCAACGGATCGCCGCCCGAGGGCGCGTCGGCGGGGACGGTGCCGAGCCAGGCGGCCGCACCGTCGACCACCGTCAGGGCCGACGGGCTGCCCGCGCCGATGAACGACCAGCGCGACCAGGAGCGCCCGTTCTCGGCGGACTCGAACAGAAAGGTGCCCGGCCGGTCGTCGGCCAGTTTGCGGTAGGCCGAGAGCGGAGTCTCGGAGTCGGCCAGCACCTTTCGGGTCACCGGGACCACCCGGTGCTCGGCGGCGAGCAGCCGGAACTGCTCGCGGGTGGTGGTGGTCGGTGTCGGCGCGCCCTGCATTCGGCCATCATCCCAGGCGCCGCGACGTGGCCGCATCCTGCCCCGACCACCCCGCCGAAGGCGGTCACGACCGGGCGCTGAAGGCGGTCGTGACCGGCATCACTACACTCGCGCGCGTTCCATGTCGCATGCGGTATCCCTTCTTCCGAGAGGAGCCATGTTGAATCCCTCGCATCAGGGCGCACAGATGGGCAGGCAGGCCCCTGTGTCGCAGCACTACAACGGTCCTGGGCAGCAGTCCGCGGCGAGCGCGCTCACGTCGTTCGTCACCTACGCCAAGGCCATGCAGGATCTGGACGAGAAGTCGTTCCCGGTCGAATACGAAGCGCACCGCGATCGTCTCCTGAAGCTGGAGCCGATGCTGCGCGTGCACGGCATCCTCGATGTGATGGAGATCCGCAACCCGGAGATCAAAGCGCTGTTGCGGATTCCCTAGCGCCGCAGGGCGGGTCGAAAAGGCGGGTCCCCGTTCGCGTTCGTGAACGGGGACCTTTTGCGCTCGGGCACCGGCCGTTAGGGTCGTGCGCATGCAGCCAGGTCAGACCGCGCCCCCGTTCGAACTTCCCGATCAGTCCGGCGAACTCCGCTCCCTCGACGCCCTGCTGGCAGGCGGGCCGCTCGTCCTGTTCTTCTATCCGGCCGCCAACACTCCGGTCTGCACCGCCGAGGCCTGCCATTTCCGTGATCTGAGCGCCGAGTTCGCCGCCCTCGGTGCGTCCTGCGCCGGGATCAGCACCGACAGTGTCGAGGTGCAGGCCGGTTTCGCGGGCAAGCAGCGGCTCGACTATCCGGTCCTCTCCGACGCAGACGGCGAGGTCGCGGCCGGTTTCGGCGTCAAGCGCGGACTGCTCGGCAAGCTCGCCCCGGTCAAACGACACACCTTCGTCATCGATACCGATCGCACGATCCTGAAGGTCGTCACCGGTGAACTGCGCGCGGCCGTGCACGCCGACGAGGCGTTGCGCTTTCTGCGTGAACGGGCGAAATCCGCCGGATAGCGATCTGACGAAACGCCGGGCACGGATCGGTGCCCGGCGCCGCGGCGCACCTACGCTGGGGGAATGACATCCGGCGAAGTGCGGTCGAGCGGTCACAAGTCCACGGCTACCGTGTGGCGCAACCGGGCGATCATGATCCTGGCGACAGCGGTCGTGCTGGTGATCGCCTATTTCATCCTCGCCTCGTTCATCCCACGATGGTGGGCGCAGCGCTTGGCGAGCCTCGTGCACGGCAGCTTCACCCAGGGCATCTGGTGGGGCCTGGTCTACGGCCTGGTGTTCACGCTGGTGCCGTTGCTGCTGTTGCTGCTCGCGGTACGGATGTGGAAGCGCAAAGGCGGCAAGTTCATCGCCGGGGTGGCGGTCGTCATCGCGCTGCTCGGCTCCCTTCCGAACCTGATGACGCTCACCATCGTGCTCGGTGGCAACAATGCGGCGCACGCCGGTGAACGCATTCTCGATGTCGACGCGCCCGCGTTCCGCGGTGCCTGCCTGGTGGGTGCGATCGTGGCCGCGATCGTGTTCGCCCTCGTGCTCGGTCTGATGGGTAAGCGGGGCATCAACCGCCGCCGAGCCGCCAAGGCCACCCCCGAACCGACGGTCCCGCCGCGGGAGACTCGCGAGTACTGATGTTTCGATGACGCGTCCCGGGTTGTGAGTGACCTCACGACCCCGGCGATCCGGCGGACGCCACAGCGACGTCGTGGCAAACTCGGTCCGGTGCGCGTCCCTCTCCTCGATCCGTGCCGCCCGACCGCGAGGCGGCCTCAGCCATGACCAGATGGCTGGATCCGGTAGAACAGCGCGCCTGGCACGCGGTAGTCGCCCTGATGACAAGGGTTCCGGCCGCCCTCGACACCCGCTTGCAGCGCGAGTCCGGGCTCACGCATTTCGAATTCCGGGTGCTGAGCCTGCTGTCGGAGGAAGCCGGGCACCGGATGCAGCTCAGTGATCTCGCCCACAAGGCAAATGCTTCGCTATCGCGACTGTCGCATGTGGTGTCGAAACTGGAGCGACTCGGCTGGGCGCGCCGCGATTCGGCGGCGGGCAGACGCGGGGTGTACGCGGTGCTCACCGACGACGGTTTCGAGAAGGTCGTCGAGGCCACGCCCGGATATCTCGAGGCCGTGCGCAAGCTGGTGCTCGACGGCCTCGACTGCGCCCAGACAGCCCAGCTGGCCGCCCTCGGCGAAAGCCTGTCCAGCCAATTGGACCAGGTCCTCGCCGAGGGGTGCGAATAGACCTCGGATCCGGTTCAGCCGAACGTGCGCCGGTAACTCTGCGGGCTGACGCCGGTGGTGCGCTTGAAGCGCTCCCGGAAGGCGGTGGCCGACCCGAAACCGACCTGGCCGCTGATCCGTTCGACGGAATGCTGTGTGGTTTCGAGCAGATGCTGTGCCTGCCGGATCCGGACGCGGTGCAGCCAGCGCAGCGGTGTGGTTCCGGTGTGTTCACGGAACCGCCGGATCAGCGTGCGGGTGCTGGTTCCGGCCCGCTGGGCGATATCGGCGAGGGTGAGGTCCTCGGCCAGGTTCTCCTGCAGCCAGGTGAGCAGCGTTTCGAGCTCACCGCCGTGCGGTGTCGGGACGTGGTCGTGGACGATGAACTGCGCTTGTCCGCCTTCGCGTTCGAGCGGCATCACCGACAGCCGGGCGGCGTGCGCGGCCACGGCCGAGCCGTAGTCACGGCGAATCATGTGCAGGCACAGGTCCATTCCCGCCGCGGCGCCCGCCGAGGTGAGGAACTGACCGTTGTCGACGTAGAGGACGTCCGGGTCGAGGTCGATGTCGGGATGGGCGGTGGCAAGTGCGCCCGCCGCCTGCCAGTGGGTCGTGGCGCGCAGCCCGGCGAGCAGGCCCGTGGCGGCCAACGGGAAGGTGCCGACACAGATCGAGGCGATACGGGTGCCCTCGGCGGCGGCCGAGCGTAGTGCCTCACGGATGGCGGGTGAGAGCGGCGCCGTCGGATCGGCGATGCCAGGCACGATGATCGTGTCCGCGTTCCGGAGGCCGTCCAGGCCCCACGGGGCGCGCAGGGTGAAGGCGCCCGCGTCGACCTCGGCGTGCTCGGCGCAGACCCGCACCTGGTAGGCGGGCCTTCCGTCGGGCAGCCGGGTCCGCGAGAACACCTCGATCGGAGTGGACAGGTCGAACGGGATCACCTTGTCCAGTGCCAGGACGGCGACGGTGTGCATGGCCCGAGAGTACCGAGGCTGGCATTTTTCCGTCGAAACCTGTCACCAGTGCCACTGGGCTCTCGCGGCGAGCGCCGGTTGACTGTGGGGTGTCCAGCGGATAACGGCGCGAGGGAATTCATCCATGCATAGTCAGATCGTCCTTTTCGACGGCTTCGACCCACTCGATGCCATCGCTCCCTATGAAGTGCTGTACGCGGGCGGCGTGGCGTCCGACGGTGCCCTCACCGTCGAACTGGTCTCCGCACAGGGTCCTCGCGAGGTGATCAGCGGCACCGGCGGACTGACATTGCGCGCCACCGGCACCCTCGACCCGGAACGTGCGGACATCGTCGTGGTACCCGGGGCCTCGGGCCGGGTGGGCGACCTCGGCGAGGTGCCGGAAGCACAGGTGGGTGCGGGCGAGTGGGAACCGGACCAGCCCATCCCGGTGCTGCTCGGTCGCACGCTGAGCACCGAACTGCCCGCGCTCCTGGCGCAGGCGATGAAAGCGCCAGGGGTCACGGTCGCCACCGTCTGTGGAGGCTCACTGGTCCTGGCCATGGCCGGCCTGCTCGAAGGCCGTCACGCCACCACCCACCATCTCGGCCTAGATCTGCTCGACGCCACCGGCGCGCACGCGGTCTCGGCGCGGATCGTGGACGACGGCGACCTGATCACCGGCGCGGGTGTCACCTCCGGCCTCGATCTCGGCCTGTATCTGCTCGAGCGCGAGCTGGGCCCCCGCGTGGCGCACGCCGTCGAAGAGCTCTTCGCACACGAGCGGCGTGGCACCGTCTGGCGCGCCGACGGTCTGACACCGACCGCCTTCTGAGCACCGAACCCCACCATTCATCGAACAGTCAGGAATCGCATCAGCATGTCCTTCGCAGGCACCTGGAACATGTCCATCGCCACCCCGATCGGCAAGATCGACGCCGTGGTCGAGATCCGTGAGCAGGACGGGGTGCTCACCGGCGTCGCGCACGGAGCGGGCGAGGACGTGCCGCTCACCGAGCTCCGCGCCGACGGCGATCGGCTCACCTGGAAACAGGCCGTCACCAAACCCCTGCGGCTGAACCTGGCATTCGACCTGACCGTCGACGGCGACACCCTGCGGGGAACCTCCAAAGCCGGGCGCCTGCCGTCGTCGAAGGTCGTCGGCGAACGACGCCGTTGACGCTCAGTCGCCCTGCCTGCGCAGCATTTCCGCGATCCGGATGGGCGCGACCGGCGAGGACCGCCGGCACGGTCGTCTCACTCGGCCTCGCGGGCGAGCAGCACATCGGTGTCGAAGCAGGTGTGGGTTCCGGTGTGGCAGGCCGCACCCTCCTGGTCGACGATCAGCAGCACGGTGTCACCGTCACAGTCGAGCCGCACCTCGTGCACGTACTGTGTGTGCCCCGAGGTCTCCCCCTTCACCCAGTACTGCTGCCGCGAACGCGAATAGTAGGTGCCCCGGCGGGTTTCGAGGGTGCGGGCCAGGGCCTCGTCGTCCATCCAGGCCATCATCAGCACGTCTCCGGTCGCCTTCTCCTGCGCGATCGCGGCGACGAGCCCGGCCTCGTTGCGTTTGAGGCGAGCGGCAATTGCAGGATCCAGACTCATCCGTCGTTTATAACAGCTCGATCGCCACCAGCAGTTCGACGAGGTCGTTGACGCTGCGCACGTTGCGTCCGGTGAGTTCCTGGATGCGGCCCAGCCGGTACTTGGCGGTGTTGAGGTGGATGTGCAGGGCGTCGGCGGCTTCGCGCAGGTTCATGTCGGCGGCGGCGAAGGCGCGGACGGTGTCGGCGAGGGTGCCGCCCCGGGCGCGGTCGTCGGCGAGGGCGGCGCCGACGCGGGGGTCGACGAGCTGGCGGGTGGTGTCGTCGGCGCGCAGCAGCAGGTACCGGAACGGCGTCATCTGCGGCAGCGCGAGCACGCCACCCTCCTCGGGGAGCAGGGCGAGGGCGGCCCTGGCCTGGCGGTGCGCCCGGGGGATCTGGCCGACCTCGGTGACCGAGGTGCTCACTCCGACGGCAAGTGCCACACCGTCGGCGGCCAGTTGTTCACGCAGCGCCCGCAGTCGCTCGCACAGCTGCTCGGCCGACCCGTCGGGGCGCAGCGCCGGGATCGCCACGATCTCGGTATCGCGCACCACCGACAGGGTGCGCAGCCCGTTGACACCGGTGCGCGCCAGCGCGGCCGACACCACTTGCCTCGTCTCACACAGGGAGTCGGCCGTCGGCGCGGGATCGAGAACCATCGCGGTGACAACCACCAGCGGCGCGGTCCGTTCGGCGCCGATCCCGTGCGCGGTGGCCACGGACAGGTGCGGTCCGCTCGCGGGCAGGGCGCCGTCGAGCAGGGAGTCCATCAGCGCCTGGCCGTCGCGGCTCGACTCCGCGGTGACGTACTGCTGGAATTCCAGGTAGGCGTCGGTGGCCTGGGTGCTGATCAGGTCGGTGTAGCGGGCCAGCGGTCCGGCCAGCGACAACACCGCCTCACGTCCCGCGTCGGTGTCGCCCGCGTGGGCGAGCAGCGATTTCCAGATCGCGCGCTGACCCAACCGGAACGCGGCGATGTAGTCGACCAGCGGCAGCCCGCAGCGGGCGCGGCGGGCCGCGGCCTGCCTGGCGTAGGAGACGTCGGCCGGGGTGACACGTTTGTGCTCGAGCAGGGCACCGAGCCCGGTGCGGCTGAGCCGGGCCAGCTGGTCGTGCACATCGGCGAGGAACCCTGCGTCGGCGGTGCCGTAACCGGGCAGTTCGACGCGCAGCTTGGCCATCACATCGTCGGCGATCTCGTCGGCGTGCTCGTAGGCGCACCCGACGATCCGGGCGCGCTCGGCGTGCACCGGGTCGGAGTAGCCGAGCAGTTGTGATCCAGCTGACATGTCCGGGGAGTTTGCAGCGCCGCGCTCGAGGTGTCAACCAGATCACACTGTCCGCAGCGGACGAGGCGCGGCCGAAAACTTGGTCCACAACGTCCGATGTGGGTGCTGACCAGCGCTCTTAGTGTTCGTCGCATGCTCGACATAACCCACCTGACGGTGCGCTTCGGCGGGATCACCGCCCTGCAGGATGTGGGGTTCACGGTCGCCGCGGGCGAGATGGTCGGTCTGATCGGGCCCAACGGCGCGGGCAAGACCACCCTGTTCAACTGCCTCACCCGGCGCAACCGGCCCACCTCCGGCACCTTGCGCTACCTCGACACCGACCTGACCACGGTGCGTCCCGATGCGCTGGCCGGCCTCGGTATCGCCCGCACCTTCCAGAACCTCGGCCTGTTCACCCGGATGTCGGTGCGCGACAACGTGCTCGTCGGCACCCATCACCGCACGCGCGGCGGCTTCGTCTCGGCGGGGCTGCGGATGCCCTGGGTCGGCCGGGAGGAGCGGCGATTGCGCGCCGAGGCCGACGAACTGCTCGAGCGGCTCGACCTCACCACCGTCGCCGACCACCCCGCCGCCGGGCTGCCGTTCGGCACGCTCAAACGGATCGAGTTGGCGCGCGCCCTGGCGGTGCGGCCCCGGTTGCTGCTGCTCGACGAGCCGGTGAACGGCCTGAGCCACGGCGAGGTCGACGAGTTCGCCGAGCGTCTTCGTGCCCTGCAGACCGAACTCGACCTCACCGTTGTCGTCGTCGAACACCACATGGGGTTCGTGATGAACACCTGTGACCGGGTGGTCTGCCTCGAGTTCGGGCAGGTGATCGCCGAGGGCGAACCCGAAGCGGTACAGAGCGATCCGGCCGTCGTCCGCGCCTACCTGGGGGCCGCCTCGTGAGCGAATTCCTGACCGTCACCGACCTGTACGCGGGGTACGGCGCGGCGAAAGTGCTGCACGGTGTGAGCTTTTCGGTCGCCGAGGGCGAAGTGTGCGCCATCCTCGGCCCCAACGGCGCGGGCAAGACCACCCTGTTGCGCGCGCTGTGCGGCATGGTGAAAGTGCGTGGCGCCCTGCGCTTGAACGGTGACGAGGTGGCCGGGCGGGCACCCGAGGCGATGGCCCGGCTCGGAGTCGCCCACGTGCCCGAGGGCCGCGGCACCTTCGCCCCGCTCACGGTGGAGGAGAACCTGCGCCTGGGCGCCTACTCCCGCCGCGACCGCGCGGGCGTCGAGTCCGATCTGCGCCGCGTCTACGACTACTTCCCGATCCTGCGCGACAAGCAGCGCGACCCGGCGGGCGGGCTGTCCGGCGGTCAGCAGCAGATGCTCGCCATCGGCCGGGCCCTGATGCTGCGCCCACGGCTGCTGCTGCTGGACGAACCCTCGCTCGGGCTTTCCCCGCTGGTTACCCAGGAGCTGTTCGGGATCGTGCACACCATCAACGCAGAGGAACGCACCACCGTGATAGTCGTCGAACAGAACGCCCACCTCGCGCTGGGCGTCGCCCATCAGGCGCATGTGCTCGAGACGGGCCGCATCGTCCTGTCCGGCAGCGCCGCCGAGATCAAAGCAGACGAGCAGGTCGTCCGCTCCTACCTCGGATACCGGGTGCGGCCGTGACCGAATTCGTGCAGCAACTCGTCGAGGGGCTCTCGGCGGGCGCGATCTACGCGGGGCTGGCGCTGGCCCTGGTCCTGATCTACCGGTTCACCGGGGTGGCCAACTTCGCCCAGGGCGAGCTGGCCATGTTCTCGGCCTTCCTGGCCTGGCAGCTGAGTCAGGTGATGCCGTTCTGGGCGGCACTCGTGCTCACGCTGGTGATCTCCTTCCTCGCGGGCATGGTGATCGAGCGGGTGGTGATCCGGCCGGTCGAAGGCAAACCGGAGATCACCCTGGTGATCGTCACGGTCGGTTTGTTCTTCACGGTGCACGCGGCAGCGGGCTGGATCTGGTCCTACCAGGTGAAGTCCTTCCCGAACCCCTTCCCGGACGGCGCGTTGCGCGTCGCCGATGTCAGTGTGGGGTACGGCAGTCTCGGCATCTTCGCCGTCGTCGGACTGGTGATGACGCTGCTGTATCTGCTGTTCCGCTACACCGCGATCGGGTTGGCGATGCGGGCGGTGGCGTGTAATCCGCAGTCCGCCAGGCTCGTCGGCATCCGGGTCGGCACCGTGCTCTCGCTGGGGTGGGGACTCGCGGCGCTGGTCGGGTCGGTGTCGGGGGTGCTGTCGGCGCCGCTGCTGTTCCTCGATCCCAACATGATGAGCGGCGTCCTGATCTACGCCTTCGCGGCGGCCACCCTCGGCGGATTCGACTCCCCCGGCGGCGCGGTGGCGGGCGGCCTGATCGTCGGCGTCGCCGAAACCCTCACCGGCGCCTACGTCGACGCGATCGGCACCGAACTCAAGATCGGTGTGCCGCTGGTGATCATCCTGGGCGTGCTGTTGCTTCGCCCCCAAGGTCTGTTCGGACACGCGGCGGTGGAACGGGTATGAGTGACGTGAAAATCTCGGCAGCGAATCCTGTAGTACCCCAGGCGGAACCGGCACGTCCGGGAATCCGCGTCCCCCGGCTTCCGCTGGTCGGCACGGTCGCGATACTCCTGCTCGCGTGTGCCGCGCCGTTCCAGCTGGTGCCCTTCCACACCTTCCAGCTGGCGATGGCCATGATCTACGCGGTCACCCTGCTCGGGCTGAACCTGCTCGTCGGCCACACCGGCCAGATCTCGCTCGGTCACGGCGCGTTCTTCGCGATCGGCGCCTACACGGCCGCGATCGCGATGCACCAGTGGGACACACCGTATTCGGCGACGATCCCGCTGGCGGCGGTGATCACCTTCGTGCTCGGGTTCGCGCTCGGCATCCCGGCGTTGCGCCTGCGCGGGCTGTATCTCGCACTGGTCACCCTGTCGATCGCGATCTTCCTGGTCCCGTTGCTGAAACGGTTCGACGGACTCACCGGTGGCTCGATGGGGCTCGGCGTCGACAAACCGGTGCCGCCTGCCTGGACCGGGCTCGCCGAGGATCAGTGGCTGTACTTCCTCGCGCTTGCCGTCACCGTGCTGAGCTTCGTGCTGGTCGCCGGGATGCTGCGTTCCAAAGTCGGTCGCGCCCTGCACGCGGTGCGCGACAACGAGACCGCCGCCGAGGTGCTCGGGGTGAACCTGGCGCACTACAAGACCCTGGCCTTCGCCTGGAGCGCGCTGCTGGCAGGCGTCGCGGGCTGCGTCTACACCTGGGTGATCGCCTTCGTCTCCCCCGACTCGTTCGCGCTCACCCTGTCGATCACCCTGCTGGCCGGGCTCGTCGTCGGCGGACTCGGCACCACCTGGGGGCCGGTGCTCGGCGGGCTGTTCGTGATGTTCGTGCCGAGCCTGGCGCAAGACGTCAACCAGGCCGCACCCGGCGTCATCTTCGGACTGCTGATCATCGCGGTCATGTACCTCGCACCCCAGGGACTGGCCGGTCTGGCCACCCGATGGGCGCACTGGCTCGGACAACGCGTCCGGAAAGGGAGAACTCATGCGCACTAGGACAATCCAGTGTCTCGGGGTGGCCGCCGCACTGGTCGCCACGCTCACCGCGTGCGGTGGTCGCAACGCCGACACCGGGACCGTCGGCGAAGGCGATTGCCGAGGTCAGCAGACCACCGGCATCACCGACAGCACCATCAAGCTCGGCGGCGTGTACCCGCTGTCGGGTCCGGCCTCGGCCTACGGCGAGGTACCCAAGGGCATCAAGGCCTACTTCGACTACGTCAACGCCGAGAAGGGCGGCATCGGCGGACGCCAGGTGGAATACCTCGTCCGCGACGACGGCTATCAGCCGCCCAAGACCGTCGAGGAGACCCGCCGACTGGTCGAACAGGACCAGGTGTTCGCGGTCTTCCAGACCCTCGGCACCGCCACCTCCTCGGCGGTGAGCGACTACCTCGGCCAGCGCAAGGTGCCGCAGGTGTTCGTCGCCACGGGCGCCACGAAGTTCGGGTCCGAGGACAACCCGTGGACCATCGGCTGGCAACCCAGCTACCGCACCGAGGGCCTGGCCTACGCCGAGTACGTGAAGAAACAACGCCCCACCGCGACCGTCGCGGTGCTGTACCAGAACGACGACTTCGGCAAGGACCTGCTCGCCGCGTTCCGTGAAGGCGCCGAGGGCAGCGGGGTGAAGGTGGTCGCCGAGCAAAGCTTCGAGGTCACCGACCCCACCGTCGACGCGCAGGTGCGCAACCTGGCCAACTCCAAAGCCGATGTGATGCTGAACTTCTCGACGCCGAAGTTCGCTTCCCAGGCCCTGGCCGCCGACGTGCGCAACACCGACTGGAACCCCCTGCACGTGCTCACCCAGGTCTCCAACACCATGGCGACCCTGCGCCCGGTCGGCCTGCCGAATATCCAGGGCACGGTGAGCGCGGCGTTCCTCAAGGACCCCGCCGATCCGCGCTGGGCCACCGACCCCGGTATGCGGACGTTCAAGACCGAACTCACCCAGTACGCGCCCGGCGCCGACACCGAGAACCAGCACGCCATGGCCGGCTGGGCGATGGCGCAGAGCTTCCACAAGACCCTCGAAGCGGCGAAGTGCCCGACCAGGGAGGGCCTGCGCGATGCGATGCGCTCGCTCGACAACGTCTCCGCCGACCTGATGTTGCCCGGGATCAGCATGAAAACCGGTGCGGGCGACGGCTTCCCGCTCGAGGCGGTCGGCATCCAGACCTTCGCCGGCGAGCACTGGTCGCTGACCGAGGGCCTGATCGATACCTCCGGCAAGTAGTCCCGTGCCGCGAGGCACAAGTTCACCCCACGATCGATGAGGATCACCATGAAGATGTCAACCACGCTCGCCACGGCCGCCATGACGGCGCTTGCCCTGTGCGTCGGCAGCGCGAACGCCCACGCCGAGCCGGCCCAGACCGAGGTCCACTACGAGATCAGCAGGCAGGGCGACGCGGCCGTGCTGTCGACCAACGACGGCAAGCTGCAGGTCGTCGACGGTCAGCTCGTGCTCACCACCGAGGCCGACGTGCCCGTCGCGGCGCTGCCGCTGTCGTACCGGATGGACGACAAGGTCTTCCCGATCGCGGCGACGATCGACGGTGACCGCGCCACCCTCACACCATCACGTGACGGCGGCACACCGGCCGAGGCGGCCACGAATGTCATCAGCCAGGATGCCGCGGTGCAACAGATCGCCGAATCCTTCACCCCCCGTGACCAATCCGCGCTCGGGGTGCTCGCCCAGCGGCTCACCATCGGCAGCGCGGTGGCCGCCATCATCGGCGCCGTGGTCGGCGGCGGGGTGGGCTGCCTGGTCGGCGGTGCGGCCGGTGCCACGATCGCCAGCCCCGTGATCGTGCTGCTCGTGCCGTGGGTGGGCGCCACCGTGGCGGGATGTGTGCTCGGCGCGGCCACGCTCGGCGCGGTGGGCGGGATGGTCGGGCTGGTCACCGTCGGTGGTCCGCTGGCCTTGTTCGCCGCCTACCAGTACTTCTCCACCATCCTCGCGCCGTGCCCGGCCGAGCTGGGCGCCTACTGCAAGGACCCCGCGGTACCCGCGCCCGCGAAGTAGATCTCGTCCGCTGCCGGGCCGCGAACACGGGGTGTTCGCGGCCCGGCCCGTGCGCACAGGCGCGCCGACAACAGGGGAATCGCTGATGCGCAGAACAGCTTTCGACGCCGAACTCGTCACCTTCCGGGCCACGATCCGGGCCTTCATCGAAGCCGAGGTCGTGCCGAGCTTCGGCCGCTGGTACCAGGACGGTCTCGTACCGCGCGAATTCTATTACCGGCTCGGGGATCTGGGGGTCTTCGGTCTCGAGGTGCCGGTGGAGTTCGGTGGTGCCGGACGTGACTCGCTGGCCTATCGTGGCGTGCTCGCCGAGGAGATCGCCAGGGCCGCTGTCTCCTTCGGTGGGGCAGGCGCGCATCTGGGCCGCTGCCTGCCGTTGATCACCGCGCTGGCCACCCCCGCGCAGCAGGCCAGGTGGTTGCCGGGGATCGTCACCGGCGACACGATGTTCACCCTCGCGGTGGCCGAGCCGGGCACGGGCACCGAACCGGAGGGTATGCGCACCACGGCACCACTGACCGCCGACGGCAGCTATGTGCTGAACGGTTCGAAGACCTATGTCATCGGTGGGGTGCACGCCGATCGGGTCATCGTGTGCGCCCGTACCGCACCGCCGCGGCCCGACGATCCGTCCTACGGTCTTTCGCTGCTCGTGGTCGACACGAGCGCGGCCGGTTTCCTGGTGGGCAGGCGCCTCGACACGTTGGGCCGCAAGGTCGGTGGCACCGCCGAACTCACCTTCACCGATGTGCGCGTCCCTGCCACCGACCTGCTCGGCGACCCACACCGAGCCGCCGCGCACCTGGTCGCCCAGCTACCGCAGCAGCGACTGAATATCGCGCTCGGCGCGTACGCCCGGGCCAAGGCGGCCATCCGCTTCGCCCGCGACCACACCCGCGACCGGCTCCCGGTCGCCCGCCCCGTCGCCGCCGTCCAGCACGGCAAGTTCGAACTGGCGGGCTGCCGGGCCGAGGTCGATGCGATCGAGGCCGTGATCGATCGCGCGCTCGCCGCCCACGACAGCGGCGCACTCGACCCGGCCCACGCCGCCTCCGCCGAACTCTTCGCCACCGAGACCGCGACCCGGGTCATCGACCGCTGCCTCCAACTACACGGCGGCGCGGGCTATCTCACCGACTCACCCATCGCCCGCCTCTACGCCGACCACCGCGTGGACCGCCTCCAAGGCGGCGACACCTCCGATACCCTGCGCACCGTCATCGCTACCGACATGGGTCTGTAGCACCGACGACCGACGGACCACAACGGGCCGTTTCGGACGCCTGAGATCAGCGGACGGTGATGCCGTCGGCGCGCATCGCGTCCTTGACCTGGGCGATGGTCAGATCACCGAAGTGGAAGACGCTGGCGGCGAGCACCGCGTCGGCGCCCGCGTGGACGGCGGGCGGGAAGTGGTCGACCGCGCCCGCACCGCCACTGGCGATGACGGGCACGTGCACGGCGGCGCGGACCGCGGCGATCATCGGCAGGTCGAAGCCGGCCTTGGTGCCGTCGGCGTCCATGGAGTTGAGCAGGATCTCGCCGACACCGAGTTCGGCGCCGCGGACGGCCCATTCGACGGCGTCGATACCGGTACCGCGCTTGCCGCCGTGGGTGGTGACCTCCCAGCCGGACGGGGTGTCGGGCTGACCGTCGGGCACGGTGCGGGCGTCGACCGAGAGCACGATGCACTGCGAACCGAAGCGCTGCGACATCTCCGAGAGCACTTCGGGACGGGCGATGGCGGCGGTGTTCACCGACACCTTGTCGGCCCCGGCGCGCAGCAGGCGGTCCACGTCCTCGACCGTGCGCACCCCGCCACCTACGGTGAGCGGGATGAAGATCTGTTCGGCGGTGCGGGTCACCACGTCGAGCATGGTCGCCCGGTCGCCGGTGGAGGCGGTGACGTCGAGGAAGGTGAGTTCGTCGGCGCCCTGGGCGTCGTAAGTGGCGGCCAGTTCCACCGGATCACCCGCGTCGCGCAGGTTCTGGAAGTTCACGCCCTTGACCACCCGGCCCGCGTCCACATCGAGACAGGGGATCACGCGGACGGCCAGCGTGCTCTGCTGTGTGCTGGTACCCATCGTGTTCAACCTCGTTCTTCGTCGCTGACCGCGCAGATCATGTCAAGGAGTTCTTCGTGCACACCGGGTGCGGCGGCGAGCACCGAGCCGGAGGTGATGGTCCACGGCTCGCCCGCCAGGTCGGTGACCACCCCGCCCGCGGCCCGCACCAGCGCGACCCCGGCGGCGTTGTCCCACGGATGGTGACCGAACACCACCGCGCCGCCGAGCACACCGGAGGCGGTGAAGGCCAGATCGATGCCAGTGGCGCCGTGCATGCGGACCCGGGAGGACAACCGGCTCAGCGCACCGAGCAGGTCGAACCGGAACTGGCCGGGGATGCGGCCTGCCGAATCCAGGTTGAACGCGCCGAAACCGATCATGGCCTCGCCGAGTTTGCCGGGCGCCAGCGGCGGCAACGCCACCCCGTCGAGATACACCGGACCGCCGCTGACGGCGGCGTACCGGCGGCCCAACCCGGGCAACCAGGTCGCCCCGATCACCGGTTCGCCCTCGTGCACCAGGGCGAGCAGGATGCCCGACATCGGATGTCCCACCGAGTAATTGAAGGTGCCGTCGATCGGATCGAGTACCCAGGCCGTGCCCGACGTCAGCTCCGGCCCGCCGAATTCCTCACCGTGCACCGCGATTCCGGTGCGCTGACGCAACTCGGCGGAAATGGTGCGTTCCAGTTCGAGGTCGAGTTCGGTGGCGAAGTCGTTGCGGCCCTTGGCGACCGCGCTCGGCGCGCCGACACCCTCGAGATAGCGCGGCACCACCCCGTCCAGCAC
Source organism: Nocardia sp. NPDC050378 (assembly GCF_040655675.1). Taxonomy (NCBI): domain Bacteria; kingdom Bacillati; phylum Actinomycetota; class Actinomycetes; order Mycobacteriales; family Nocardiaceae; genus Nocardia; species Nocardia sp. NPDC050378. The sequence continues at coordinate 47,459 of NZ_JBFAKI010000016.1, read as the reverse complement.
CTGGGTGGCGACGGCCAGCAGGTCGGTCAGTTCGGCGGTGCTCGGCGCGGTGGTCATGGCGAGGTCAGCGCACCGCGGCCAGGGCTTCGGGCAACGTGAACCGGCCCGCGTACAACGCCTTGCCGATGATGGCGCCTTCGACACCCTCGTCGGTGAGGCCGGCGATGGCGACGAGATCATCGAGCACCGAGATGCCGCCGGAGGCCACCACGGGCGCCTCGGCGGCGTTGGCCACCTGGCTGAGGAGTTCGAGGTTGGGGCCGGTGAGCGTGCCGTCCTTGGAGACGTCGGTGACCACATAGCGTGCGCACCCGTCGCGTTCGAGGCGCTCGAGGACCTCCCAGAGGTCGCCGCCGTCGGTCACCCAGCCGCGGCCGCGCAGCCGCCATTCCCCGTCGATCTGCTTGACGTCGAGCCCGACCGCGATCCGGTCGCCGTACTCACCGAGGACGCGGGCACACCACTGCGGGTTCTCGATCGCCGCGGTGCCGATGTTCACGCGCGCGCAGCCGGTGGCCAGGGCGGCCTTCAGCGAGTCGTCGTCGCGGATACCGCCGGAGAGCTCGACCTTCACGTCGAGTTCGCCGATCACCTGGGCGATCAGTTCACGGTTGCTGCCCTTGCCGAAGGCCGCGTCGAGGTCGACCAGGTGCACCCATTCGGCACCGGCCTCCTGCCACGCGAGGGCGGCGTCGCGGGGCGACCCGTATCCGGTTTCGCTACCGGCCTCCCCCTGTACGAGGCGCACGGCCTCCCCATTGGCGACATCGACCGCGGGCAACAGCACAAGACTCACGCCGATCAGACTAGTAGGTCTTGCTCCGTGGGCCCGCAACGGTCCTGGCCGGTGCGCTCCGCGTCACTCCACCGGCTCCGGCCGTATGCCGAATCGCACACCCATCGATGTGTGCCACAAATTTGCCCGATTCCCGAAGTTCGTCAGCCGGCTATGCGCCAAGCCTTATGTGATCGATCGAACAGACCCGGTTGACCTGCGGAAACATTCCGTTTACCAAGTATTAATAGTGATAATCGCCACGTGGAATCAATTAGCAATTCGTTTCCCGCATCGATTAACTTTCCGTTTTGTCGGCAGGAACACCAACCCCTACCGAGTTCATCGCCGCACCGCCCCTTTGCGTTACCAGCCTGTGATTGCAGGCACCGAAAGGAAATCTCATGACTCGCAAGACCCTCGCTGTTGCCGGTGCCCTCGCCATCGCCGTGCTCGGTCCCGCCGCCGCCGCCAACGCCTTCACCGGCTCGGCCGCCGCCGCCACCGGCTCGGCTGCCCTCGGTGCCACCGGCTCGGCCGCCCTCGGCGCGACCGGTTCCGCTGGTGCGGGCGCCGCGGGTGCCGGTGCCGCCGGTACCGGTTCCGCCGCCGCCCTGCCCGCCCTGGCCACCGGTTCGGCCGGTCTCGGTGCCGCGGGCACCGGCTCGGCGGGCCTCGGTGCCGCCGGTACCGGTTCGGCCGCCGCGCTCGCGGGCCTCGAGGTGCTCGAGACCGGCAGCTCGGCATTCGACAGCCTCACCAGTGGTGGCGCCAACATCGTCGACATTCTGCTCGGCGCGCGCGAACTCAACACCCCCGCCGAGTAATTCGGCGTAGCCGGACTTGCCGACCACTCCCCTCAGGTCGGTGCCGAATGCGGTGACGTGCCAGGTGCACGTCACCGCATTCTTTTGTCTCCGAATACATTTCCGACATAAACAATTGCCGCCATGGTTGCGGCATGGTTACCGATTCTGTTGTCGGCGCCCGGCCGGCAGCAGATCAGCACCGGGCACTGCCCGATTCGGCGTTGTCGCCCAGCGCCTCCGCGTGTCGAGCGGCCGCTGACGAGGCGGTCGGAGCCTCACACCGGCGAATACCAGGCAAAATACTCACCGGTCGGTAAAGAACCTTTACCGATGAGAGGTGATGGATGAACTGGCAAGAGATCGAAACGTTCCTCGCGGTGGCCGAGGAACTGCACTTCGGGCGAGCGGCGGATCGGTTGCTGCTCTCACGGGCCCGGGTGAGTCAGTTGATCCGGACACTCGAGGCCCGCGTCGGCGCACCTCTGCTGACACGGACGAGCCGTCGGGTTTCCCTGACCCCCTTGGGCATTCAGCTCCGCGACGACCTGCTCCCGCACCATTGCGGCGTACTGGACGCGGTAGCGGAGGTGACCGAAACCGCGCGCGGCATCGACGGCGTGCTGCGGGTCGGTTTCTCCAGCCCACTGGCGGGCAAGCTGCTGATCGGGGCGGGCGATGCCCTGCGCGCACGCCACCCCGGCTGCACTCTCGACATCCGCGAGGTGCAGCTCTCCGATCGCTACAGCGCGTTGCGCTCCGGCGAGCTGGATCTGCAGCTCATCGAGTTCCCCGCCACCGAACCCGACCTGGTGTGCGGTCCGGTGCTGCTGCGCGATGCCCGGGTATTGGCGGTGTCCACCCGCAATCCGCTCTCGCGGCGACGCTCTGTCACCGTCGAGGATCTGACCGGACAGACCGTGCTGTTCATCGGCGGAGTGCCGGGCTACTTCCTCGATCACGTGGTTCCGCCGGTGACCCCCGCCGGGTCGCCGATCCGCCGTTCGACGACGACTCGGTATTGGCAGGAGTTGCTGGCCCACGTCGCCGCGGATATCGGTGTCACCGTGACGGCCGCCCAGGGCATCGAGTACTACCCGCGCCCCGACCTGGTCTACGTGCCGTTCGAGGAGCAGGCGCCGATCGAATACGGTCTGCAGTGGCGTGCGTCGGGACTGTCGGCGCGTGCGGCGGCCTTCGTGCGCACCGCCGTGAAGTGCGCCGGGAGCACACGATGAACTGGCAGGAGCAGGAAACCTTCCTGGTGCTGGCCGAGGAACTGCACTTCGGGCGGGCGGCACAGCGGCTCACGGTATCGCGGGCCCGGGTGAGTCAGATGATCCACACCGTGGAACGGCGAATCGGCGCACCACTGTTCGAGCGGACGAGTCGGCGGGTGACGTTGACCCCCTTGGGAACCCAGCTGCGCGACGCCCTCGCGCCGCATCACCACGGCATTCTGGCCGCGCTGGCCCGAGCGGCCGACAGCGCGGGTGCCACAGAGGTGTTGCGGGTCGGCTTCACGCACCCACTGGGTAGCGAGATGCTGATGTCGGCCGCCACGGCGTTCCGCGCCGAGCGGCCCGCGTGCACGGTGGAGCTGCGTGAGGTCCAGCTGTCGGACCGGTTCGGTCAGCTGCGGCGCCGCGAACTCGACCTGGTCTTTCTCGAGTACCCCGCCGTCGAGCCGGATCTGGTGAGCGGCCCGGTCCTGTCGCGTGACGCGAAGGTCCTCGTCGTCCCGACCTCCCACCCCCTGGCCACCCGCACCTCGGTCTCCGTGGCGGACCTGGCCGACGAAACCCTGCTCACCGCACGGGGATTGGCTGGCTACTTCCTCGATCACCACCTCCCCACCCACACCCCCTCGGGCCGACCGATCCATCGCTCGATGACCATGCCGTACTGGCAGGAAGTCATGGTCCAGGTGGCAGCGGGCAACGGCATAGCCCTCGCCGCCGCCCAAGCCGGCCACTTCTACCCCCGCCCCAGCCTGGTCTACCTCCCCTTCGACGACCTCCCACCCATCGAATACGGCCTGGTCTGGCGCGCCTCCGGTTTGTCGCCGACCGGCACCGCCTTCGCCCGCACGATCACCGAGCTCGCGCGCTCGGCGAAGGCGGATTCCGTTGACCGAGAAGCGATTACACAGCCAGAACCGCGGCCCGGATAGAGTTCACACGACGAGCGAAACCGCGCCGTCACGATGCGGCTGGAGGACAACGACTGGGGCCGCGGGCCGGTGAACGAGATGAAGGCGCCGCTGGGCAGCCGGCCCGCCGGTGGCCTCGCCCGTTTGTGTCGAGAGCGGTGGTCGGGGGACCATCAGGAGACCATGGGCAAGCAGAATCGTCGACGTCGCACCGGACGCAAAGCCGTACCCGTGGCGGCGCTCGACGACTTGTCCGGGGATCCGGACGGCATTGCCGAGCAGATCATTGCTGCGGCAGTGCGGGGCGCGGGCGAATTCGTCGGGCCGGTGACTGTTACCGACGAGCTCGCCGCAGGGGTCGAAATGGCAGGTCGGCGGCTCATCACCCACGCCGGTGAGCTCGGCTGGCTGCCCGCGGACATCAATCAGGCCGCGCGCCGACGCCTCGACGAGTTCGCGGTGGGGTATCTGCTGGATCTGATGGCGGCCCATCATCCCGACGCGCGGTGGGACGCAGAGCTCGACGAGCTCGATGTCTCCGTCTGGTGGACGACTCCCCACCTGCGGGCATGGGCCGACCGTGCCTTGCTCACCGGCGGCGAGGCGCTGACAACGGCGATCGAAGCGCTCGCGCTGTTGCCGCGACTGCCGAAGCTCGAATCGTCCGGGCCGGTCCGGCCTCGGCACGGTGTGGACGAGAAAGTGCTCGGCCGGGTGCGTGGTCTGCTCGCCAAGGCCGAATCCACCTCGTTCCCCGACGAGGCCGAGACGCTGTCGGCCAAGGCGCAGGAGCTGATGACCAAGTACGCCATCGATCACCTGCTGCTCGAGCCGTCGAGCGATCTCCCCGCCACCCGCCGCATCTGGCTCGACACCCCCTACACCGATGCCAAAGCCCTGCTCATCGACCGGGTGGCGCACGCCAATCGCTGCCGCGCCATTTTCGCCGCCGAATGGGGTTTCGTCACCGTGGTCGGCGACGACACCGACCTCGACCTCGTCGAGCTCCTGTCCACCTCCCTGCTGGTCCAGGCCACCCGCACGATGATCGACACCGCCGACACCGGCGAATCCCGTTCCCGCCACTACCGCAAAGCCTTTCTCACCGCCTACGCCACCCGCATCGGCGAGCGCCTCACCGAGGCCACCGACACCACGATCGCCCACGCTCCGAACCACCTCCTCCCCGTCCTCGCGGCCCGGCAAGACCAGATCGACAAGGCCTTCGACACCTACTTCCCCACCGCCCGCGCGAAAGGCATCACCATCCGCAGCGCCGAAGGCTGGGCCGCAGGCACCGAAGCCGCCACCGAAGCCCGCGTCGACCCCTCCTGATCCGACAGGTAGCCGGTCGGTAAGGGTTTCGAGTTCATCTGTGCGGCGTGCCCGTCGACCCGCCCACTGGGCGGCCGCCCATGCCGCCCTCGATGACCCCATGACGGGCGGGGCAGGCCGGATTCGCTTCGCCTTCACCGGCACGACCGTGCGCGGGGACCCGGTTGGGCAGAGCTCTGCTGCGACTGATCGACGGCGCTCACGTCACCACCCACCTACGCTGGTGAGATGCGCCCGATCGTGTCCGAAGCGGAACTGGGTGGGGGCTGGGAGGTCGCGGCTCCCGCTGCCAACCCGGTTCCGGGCGCGGTGATGGGCGGTTTCCTGGAGCGCGTGGGGGCAGGCGCGCCGATGCGGGTGTGCGCGCGGCCCGAGGTGACCGTCGTGATCCAGTTCGGCGATGCTCCGCTGCGGGTCACAGCCGGCGGTGAACAGCGCCGGCTCGGCGGTGTGGTCGCCGGACTGGCGCCGATGCCCCAGCAGGTGACGGCCGACCGCATCGAATGCCTGGAGATACGCCTGTCGCCCCTGTCCACGCGCACGCTGCTGGGCGTCGCTCCCTCCGAATTGCGCGGCGAGATGGTCGATCTAGACGCGGTGTGGGGACGCGCGGCAACCCTGCTGCGCGAGCAACTGTCCGAAACATCTACCTGGGCAGCGCGATTCACCGTCCTGACGACATTCCTCGCCCACCGCGAACCAGTCGGCGCCGCCGACCCCGAGGTAGCGGCATGCTGGGACCGTATCGTCGCCACCGGTGGCCGGGTACGGGTACAGGAGCTGGCCGAGTGGACCGGGTGGAGCCGGCAACGACTGTGGTCCCGATTCACCGCACAAGTAGGTGTCGCCCCCAAGCAGGCCGCGAAGATAGTGCGATTCCGGCGCGCACTGGATCGCCTCGCCGCCGGGCAGCCCGTGGCAGACGTAGCCGCGATCTGTGGCTACGCCGATCAGCCCCACCTCCATCGCGAGATCGTCGCTCTCGCCGGCACCACGCCGCGCACTCTCACCCACTGATCGACCGCGCACACACCGCCACCCGGCGTCGTCTCCCACGACATCCCCGGGTCCGCCACCCCATCGCACACACCAGCGCGCCAACGCATCGACGCACCCCGCCCCCAGAGCGGACATTCGTTCAAGACCTACCCGGGGGCACCGCGCGACAGTTGACCCATGACGCTCCCTCTCGACATTCGGATTCGCGCGATCGAACAGCGGGTTGCCGGCGCACACGGTCCGACCATGACCGAGCACCCACCCGACACCCACCCGATCCCCTGACGATCACCGACCGAATCCGTCCCAGAAGGGCCGAACCATGCGCAAACACGACCCCATCACCACCGCGAAAACCCTCGCCCAGTTCGACTTCCGCGAACTGGCCCCGTTCAACACCGGAGCGTTCTGCATGTATCACGGCGCCGAACTCCCCGGCTCCGACTGGGAACTGCACCCCGACACCGACGAATTCCTGATGGTCCTGCACGGCAGCGTCACCGTGGAGATTCTCACCGACGACAGCAGTCACCGAAACCGGCTCACCGCAGGACAATTCGTCGTCGTGCCGAAGGGCCACTGGCATCGCCACCTCGACATCGACAATGTCGTGGAGCTGTTCTACACCCCGGGCGAGACGATCGAATCCACCGCCGACGACCCCAGGCTCGGCTGACCTACAGCGACCCGATCCAGTTGCGCAGCAACTGAGCACCCGCGTCGCCGGACTTCTCCGGGTGGAACTGGGTGGCCGCGAGCGGGCCGTTCTCGACGGCGGCGAGGAACGGCACACCGTGCTCGGCCCAGGTGAGTTTGGGTGGCGGAATGTGGTCGGCCTCGGGCAGTTCCCACTGCTGGGCCGCGTAGGAGTGGACGAAGTAGAAGCGGGTGTCGGCGTCCATGCCGGCGAACAGGGTGCTGTCGGCGGGTGCTTTCACCGTGTTCCAGCCCATGTGCGGGAGGACGGGGGCCTCGAGCCCCGCGACCGTGCCCGGCCATTCACCACAGCCCTCGGTCTCCACGCCGAACTCGACACCTCGGTCGAACATGATCTGCATGCCGACGCAGATACCGAGCACCGGGCGTCCACCGGCCAGCCGCTGCCCGATGATGCGCTCACCGCGCACCGCGCGCAGCCCGGCCATGCACGCCGCGAACGCGCCGACACCGGGGACGACGAGCCCGTCGGCCGCCAACGCGGCGGTCGGGTCGGCGGTGACCTCCACCTGGGCACCGGCTCGCACCAGGGCGCGTTCGGCGGAGTGCAGGTTGCCGGAGCCGTAGTCCAGCAGCACGACGGATTTCACAGCACACCTTTCGTGGACGGCACACCGCTCACACGGGGGTCGATCTCGACGGCCGCGCGCAAAGCCCGTGCGACAGCCTTGAATTCGGCCTCGGTGATGTGGTGCTGGTCGCGCCCGTAGAGCACCCGGACGTGCAGGGCGATCCGTGCGTTCTGCGCGATCGATTCGAACACGTGCTTGTTGAGCACCGTCGAGTACGACGCACCGGGGCCCGCGCTCGGAATGATGGTGTGCACCAGGTGTTCCGGCTCACCGGTGAACACGCAGTACGGTCGGCCCGACACGTCGACGGCGGCGTGGGCGAGGGTCTCGTCCATGGGGATGAAGGCGTCGCCGAACCGGCGGATGCCCTTCTTGTCGCCCAGCGCCTGCCCGAGGGCCTGCCCGAACACGATGGCGGTGTCCTCGACGGTGTGGTGTGCCTCGATCTCGATATCGCCTTCGGCGCGCACCACCAGGTCGAACCCGGCGTGGGCGCCGAGGGCGGTGAGCATGTGGTCGTAGAACGGCACACCGGTGGAGATCTCGGTCTTGCCGCTGCCGTCGAGGTTCAGCTCCACCAGGATCGAGGATTCCTTGGTGACCCGTTCCACCCGCGCTGTTCTGCTCATGGTCTGTTTCTCCACGCTTTTAGTGAGTGAGGTCGGTGGCGGCGATGTCGCGGCTCACGCGCAGGAACTCGTCGTTCTCGGCGGCGAGCCCGATAGTGGCGCGCAGGTAGCCGGGAATGCCGACATCGCGGATGAGTACCCCGGCGTCGAGGTAGTGCTGCCAGGCGCGGGCCGCGTCGGTGAACCGGCCGAACAGTACGAAATTGGCGTCGCTGGGGATCACCTGGAACCCGAACGAGGCGAGCGCCGCGGCGACCCGATCGCGCTGGGAGGCCAATTCGGCCACGCTGGCGAGGGTTTCGTCGGCGTGGCGCAGGGCGGCGCGGGCGGCGGCCTGGGTGACCACCGACAGGTGATACGGCAGCCGGACGAGCAGGATCGCGTCGATCACGGCGGGTGAGGCCGCCAGGTAACCGAGGCGCCCGCCCGCGAAGGCGAACGCCTTGCTCATCGTGCGGGTGACGACGAGCTTGGTCGGGTACCGGTCGATCAGGGCTATCGCGCTCGGCGCGGCCGAGAACTCCCCGTACGCCTCGTCCACCACGACGATCCCCGGTGCGGCGTCGAGCACACGCTCGAGGTCGTCGATCGGGACGCTGTGCCCGGTCGGGTTGTTCGGGCTGGTCACGAACACCACGTCGGGGCGGCGTTCGGCGATCTGCGCGACGGCGTAGTCGATGTCGAGGGAGAAGTCGCTGCCGCGCGCGGCCTCGAGCCATTCGGTGTCGATGCCCTCGGAGATGATCGGGTGCATCGAGTACGACGGCACGAAACCCAGCGCGCTGCGGCCCGGTCCGCCGAAGGCCTGCAACAGCTGCTGCAGGATCTCGTTGGACCCGTTGGCCGCCCACACATTGCTGGTATCGACGGCGACGCCGGTCTGGCGGGTCAGGTACTCGGCCAGGTCGTGGCGCAACGCGACCGCGTCCCGATCCGGGTAGCGGTGCAGGTCGGCGGCGGCGGCCCGCACCGACTCGGCGACATCGTCGACGAGCGCACGACTCGGCGGGTGCGGGTTCTCGTTGGTGTTGAGCTGCACCGGCACCGTCAATTGCGGTGCGCCGTACGGGGATTTGCCACGCAGGTTGTCGCGCAGCGGCAGCTGGTCGAGGGTCGCCGAGGCGCCGGGCACAGTCGGGGTGCTCATACCGTCACCCCGCAGGTGCTCGACGCACGAACCACACGCAAGTCGGTCACCACAGCGCCTCGAATCGCGCCTGCACAGCCTGACCGTGCGCGGGCAGGTCTTCGGCATTCGCCAGCGCCACCACGTGTCCGGCGACTTCCTCGAGCGCCGCCTCGGTGTACTCCACGATGTGGATGCCACGCAGGAAGGTCTGCACGCTCAACCCCGAGGAGTGCCGGGCGCAGCCCGCGGTCGGCAGCACGTGATTGGATCCGGCGCAGTAGTCGCCGAGACTCACCGGCGCCCACGGTCCGACGAAGATCGCGCCAGCGCTGCGCACCCGCGCGGCCACGGCCGACGCGTCGGCGGTCTGGATCTCGAGGTGTTCGGCGGCGTAGGCGTCGACCACCCGAAGGCCCTGGGCGATGTCGTCGACGAGCACGATCCCGGACTGCTTGCCGCTCAACGCTTCCCGTACCCGGTCGTGGTGCTTCACCACGGCCAGCTGGGCATTCACGGCGGCGTCGACCGCGTCGGCGAGGGCGACGGAATCGGTGACGAGCACGCTGGCGGCGAGCACATCGTGCTCGGCCTGGCTGATGAGGTCGGCGGCCACGTGCACCGGGTCGGCGGTGGCGTCGGCCAGCACGGCGATCTCGGTGGGGCCCGCCTCGGCGTCGATACCGACCAGGCCTCGGCACAGCCGCTTGGCGGCGGTGACATAGATATTGCCCGGGCCGGTGATGAGGTCGACCGGCTCCAGCGCGGCGCCGTCGGTATCGGTGCCACCGTAGGACAGCAGCGCCACGGCCTGCGCGCCACCGACGGCCCACACCTCGTCGACACCGAGCAGCGCGGCGGCCGCCAGGATCGTCGGGTGCGGCAGCCCACCGAACTGCGCCTGCGGCGGCGAGGACACCACCAGCGATTCCACGCCCGCGGCCTGCGCCGGGACGACGTTCATCACGACCGAGGACGGGTACACCGCGTTACCACCGGGCACGTACAGGCCGACCCGTTCGACCGGCACCCACTTCTCGGTGACGGTGCCGCCGGGCACCACCTCGGTGACCGAGTCGGTGCGGCGCTGATCGGCGTGCACCTTCCTGGTCCGCTCGATGGCGACCTCGAGCGCGGCGCGCACGGCCGGGTCGAGGGCGTCGAGGGCTTTGCCCAGCTCGGCGACCGGCACCCGGACCGCGCTGGGGCGGACACCGTCGAACTTCTCGCTGTAGTCCAGCGCGGCTTCGGCGCCCCGGTCGCGGATGTCTTCGACGACCGGCCGCACATGATGCAGCACCGAGTCGACGTCGACCCCTCCACGCGGCAGCGCGGTGCGCAGCTCGGCGGCGGAGGGAGTACGACCGCGCAGATCGACGCGGGCGAGCTCGATGCGGGGAGTCATATCGGAGTGCGGTCCTGTTCTGTGCGTGGCATCAGGTCAGGTACCAGCCTAATGGGCGGCAACCACCGGTTTTCCGGCACATCCTCCTCGCGCGCCGATCCGCCCGTGCGCATCGGGCGGACCAGCGGTTTTCGGCGGGTGATCTAGCGGGTGTCGCCGTCGATGCGCAGGTTGCCGTTGTAGTTCACCACGCGCATGACCATGGACTTGGTCTGGCCGTCGATGGTGATGCTGGCCAGGCGCATATCGGTCGAGCCGTCGGCGTTGTTGCCGCTGACGGCGGTGATGCTGGTGAAGCTGGTGATGACGCGCGAGTTCCAGTACTGCCGGAATTCGGCCTCGCTGCCGTACACCTGCTGCGCGGCGGGCGTGAGCATCGACCACGACCCGGCGGGATCGCTGAAGAAGTTCTCCACCAGCAGCCCGGCCGACCCGATGTTCACGGTGCCGGTATTGGGTGCCTGACCCAGTGCGGGGATGGCCGAGGTCGTCGTCGGCGCGACAGCGGCCTGTGCCGTCGTCGTCGAATTCGCCTGCACCTGAGGCGAATCGGAGTCCGATCCACTCATGGCACTGATCGCGACGGCGATCGCGGCGATCACCGCACCGACACCCGAGCCGATCAGCACCGCACGGCCCTTGCCCGACTGCTTGCGGGGCGCGGGGGCGGGCTGGGCCTGGGTGGGCGGATGCGCGGCGGTGTCGTAGCGCGGCTGCGGGCGCGGCTGCGAACGGATCTGGCGGGTCGCCGCGCTGGACGCACCCGCGTGCGAGGCACGCCTGCCACCGGACTGCCGGATCACCTGCGTGGTGGCGGCCGAATTGCGGCGGCCGTACGCCTCGCTGGCGGGGACGAATCCGGCGGGTACCGCGTCGGCGTCGTCGGCGAAGGCGGCCAGCGCGTCGCGGGCCTCGGTCATCGTCGGACGATCGAGCGGTTCGGGGTTGAGCAGGTCGAGCAGGAAATCGGTGGCCGGACCGGCATTGTGCGGTTCGCGCACCTGGCCGTTGGCGGCCGCGTAGAGCACGGCGAGCGGGTTGGCGTTGGCGCCGTAGGGCGGTTCGCCTTCCAGCGCGTGGAACAGGGTGGCGCCGAGGGCGAACACGTCGGCGGCCGGTGTGGGGTCGGCGCCGCGCGCCACCTCGGGTGCCAGGTACGCGGCGGTGCCGCAGATGAGGCCGGTCTCGGTGAGTGTCACATCGCCCGCGGCCCGCGAGATGCCGAAGTCGGTGATTTTCACCTCACCGTGCTCGCCGAGCAGGATGTTGCCCGGCTTCACGTCGCGGTGCACGAGCCCGGCCTGGTGGGCGGCGATCAGCGAGGACGCCACCTGCTCACCGATGCGGGCCACCTCGAGCAGCGGCAGCGGACCCTTCTGGCCCAGTTCCGCGGCGAGGCTCACCGACTTCAGGTACTCCATCACCAGGCACGGATCACCGTTGTGCTCGGTGATGTCGAAAACGACGATGGCATTGGGATGCTGGAAGCGTGCCGCGTTGCGAGCTTCGCGAATCGCACGCTGGCGCAGCACATCTCGCTCGGCCTCGGGCAGGCTCGGCTTGATGTGGATCTGCTTCACCGCAACCGAGCGTTGGAGGCGTTCGTCGACAGCGCGCCATACAACGCCTGTGCCGCCGCTACCAATACGCTCGACCAGGCGGTAATGCTCCGCGATCTTCTGACCGGTATCGATGGCGCCTACTCCGAACCTTCTCGAAATTGTGACATCCCGCGTATTGACCATGGGTATGGCCCGCCGACGAGTGTAGCTCGACTGGTGGTGACCGCGTGCGGCAGCGGGGGGATTGCACGCCTGCGGAGAGTGAGATGGCTCATCGTGTCACACGAAGCATCCTGCCCGCCGACTCGACCGCCGGTCCGGAGCTGCCCGCGTCGGCGACGAACACCGCGAAGGCGAGGTCGCCGCGGATTCCGACGAACCACCCGTGTGCGTGTTCGTCGTCGAGGTACTCGGCGGTGCCGGTCTTGCCGAGCAGGCCGGGGATGTCGCGCAGGGCGGTGGCGGTTCCGGCGCTCACGGTCTCGGCCATCATGGCTTCCACCTGCGATGTCACCGCGGCGGGTACCGGTTCGGTCCGGCGATCGGCGGTGCCCGGACGGCCCACGATCACCGAGGGAGTCGGTGCGGTTCCATGGGCGAGCGAGGCGGCGACGAGCGCCATCCCGAACGGTGACGCGGTGACCGTGCCCTGTCCGATGCTCGCCTCCACCTGCTGCGCCGGATTCTGCGCGGCGGGAACTTTCCCGGTGACTGTCGTCAAGCCGGGTGTCACATAGTCCACGCCGAGACCGAGTTGGGCGGCCGCCTGGGTGAGACCGTCGGCGGGCAGGCGCACCCCGAGCTGCGCCATCGTCGTATTGCAGGACCGGGCGAAGGCGGTGTGCAGCGGCACGTCACCGAGGTCGAAACCGTCGTCGTTGGGGATGGTTCGGCCCTCGATGGTGGCGCGGCCGGGGCACGGCAGCACGGTGTCGGCGGTGGCGCCGCCCGCCTGCAACGCGGCCGACACGGTGACGGTCTTGAACGTCGAACCGGGCGGGTAGAGCCCGGTGAGCGCGATGGGGCCCTGCGCGTCGGCGGGTGCGTTCTGCGCGACGGCGAGCACCTCGCCCGTCGAGGGCCGCAGCGCCACGATGGCGGCGGGCGTCGGTACGGGCGCCAGCGCGCCTTCGGCGGCGTTCTGCAGGTCGATGTCGAGGGTGGTGGCGATGTCGGTGGTCGCGGTGGCGTCGGGACCGGCGATGCGCTGGGTCCCCGAGGGGGTGTGGGCGCGTACCGCCCAGCCCGCCGCGTCGTCGGCCTGGTGCTGCCACAGTTCGGTCAGTCCGGCCAGAGTCGGTGCCGCGAGGGTCTTGTCGACGGTCAGCAGCCTCGGCTGGGGTGCGAGGGTCACACCGCGCAGCCCGGTCAGCGTGTCACGGACCGGTGCGATATCGGCCTCGCGCAGGGCGACCGCGGTGATCGGTTTGCCTTGGGCCGCAGCGAGATCAGCGCTCAAGGTGGCCTCGGTGACGCCGTGCGGCGCGAGCGCGGCGGCCACGGCGGGCAGGTCGGCGTCCGGTGCGACGGTCACCAGGGTCACCACCTGCTCGGTCATCAGCTCACCACCGCTCGCGTCGAGTACGCGGGCGGGTTTCGGCGGTACGGGGCTGTAGCTGAGCGGGCCGAGGTCGAGGCCGGGCGCCACGGTGGCAGGGTTCCAATCGATCGTCCAGTCGTTCTCGTCGGCCGTTCCGGTGCTGGTGTAGGTCCATTCGTCCTGGCCGCCCGTGCCGAGCTTCCAGGTGGATTCGAGGGTGAAGCTCGCCTCGTCGGTGGCGCTCACCCGCACGGTGTCGTTCTTGCCGAGGTTCTCGAACAGGGTGGTGAGGGCCGGGCGGGCCTGGTCGGGCGCGTCGGTGAGGGCCGCGGCGGCGGCCGCGTCACCGCTGCTCAGGGCCTTCGCGAAGGCCTCGGCGACGGTCTGCGGCTGGTCCGGTCCGGACGAGCACGCGACCGGCACGACAGCGAGCGCGACGAGCAGGACCGATGCCTTGCGGGGTATGCGCACCGGTCCGAGGGTAGCCGGATCCGCGGCACGCGTGGTGATCTCGCTCTCACCACCAGCCGGTGACGCCGGCGATCTGGCGGCCGAGTTCGGGGGCGAGTGATCGGGCGTAGCTGGCGGTGAGGTGGTGTTCGTCGCGATAGATCAGCACATTGCCCTCGACGACCCGGCAGCGTTGCGGGCGGCACACGGCGTCGGAGAGATCGAGCAGGTAGATGTTCGGGTAGCCGGCGGCCGGTGCGGCGGCCGGGTCGACGGCGTCGAGTGCCTCGCCGCGGTCCATCCCGCAACTGTCGGGATCGCCGCGATGGGCCAGACAGTCCGGGGCCCGGTAGAACACACCGTCGCGTCGCAGCCGCGGCGTGTCGCGCAGGGCGAGCACATTGAGCCCACGATCCTGCAGCGCCGACCACACCTCGAGGTATTCGCCGGGCACCTCGTCGCCCGGTGCGTCCTGGCGGTAGCGGGTCGACAGGGTGACCACCCAGTCCGGTTGCTCCGCGGCCAGCCGGTCGAGCACTTCCACCGACCACTCGTGACATTCGGGGAACGGCCATTCGGCGTAGGACGGCTCGTCGACCAGCACCAGCGGGCACCCCTCCTTGAGGTAGGACACCACCCGGAAACCGTGTTCGGCGCCGAGCACCTCGAGTGCGGGCAACCAGTGTTCGGAATGCGAGCCGCCGACGAGCGCGATCGAGCGGGCGGCGTCGGGATCGCCGTAGACGCAGGTGCGGACCTCGCGGTTGGGCGTGATGCACCCGTCGGTGGTCGGCGACGGGGTGTCGACGTGACCTTCGAACACGGTGGGCCGCATCGGCGCCTTGGGGAATTCGGCGCCGGAGAGCAGCGCGGTTGCTCCCGGGTAGCGCAGGCTGTCGAGGTTTTCCGGTGGCACGGCCGGGTTGGCGAGCAGCACCATCTGCCAGCCGAGGGCCGAGGCGAGCACGGCGACGGTGAGCGCCCCGACGAGCGTCGCGGTGGCCCGGTGCGGCGGTGTCTGCTGACCGCGCGGCCCCATCCGCAGGGGTGCCTCGATCCAGCGCGCGGTGGCGTAGGCGGGGATCAGCGAGACACCGATCACCACCAGCCCGTCGACGACACCGGCGTCGGTCCGCCCGGTCTCGCCCAGGTAGAAGATGAGAATCGGCCAGTGCCACAGGTACAGCGGGTAGGCCATCGCGCCCAGTTCGGTGCACACACGTCCCGACAGCAGCCGGGTCGCGGTCCCCGGTGTCGTGCCCGATCCGAATCCGGCGGCGATCACCAGGCAGGCGGCGGTCACCGGCCACAGGGCGGCGACGCCGGGAAACTGGGTGGCGCCGTCGAAGAGCGGACCGCACGCCAACACCATGAGGAGCCCGACCGCAGCCGCCACGCCGCGCAGCCGCGACGGCAGCCGCAGCCAGGGCGCGGCGACGGCGAGTACAGCGCCCGCGAGCAGTTCCCATCCGCGCGCGAGGGTGTCGTAATAGGTCCAGGCCTGATGGTGGCCGGTGCCCGCCGTGGCGTACCAGAACGAGAGCAGCCCGATTCCGGTCAGCGCGGCGATGAGCGTCGCGCGGTCGGCCCTGCCCCGACGGCGCAACCACGCCCAACCGGCCAGGAGCGCGAAGATCACCAGATAGAACTGTCCCTGCACCGACATCGACCACAGGTGTTGTAGCGGGCTCACGGTCGGGTCGGGCGCGGTGTAGTCGAGTTCGGCGACGGCCAGATACCAGTTCTGGACGTAGAACATCGAGGCGAGAGTCTGCGCGGCGGTTTCGCCGAGCAGGGTGTAGGGCCGCAGGGTGATCGTCGCGACCGCGATCGCCGCGAGCACGACGACCAGCGCGGGGGTGAGTCTGCGCGAGGTCCGGCGCGCGGTCTCGGTGGCGGCCACCCGGCCGCTGCGTTCCACCCCGCGCACGATCGCGCCGGTGAAGAAGAAACCCGAGAGAACGAGGAACACGTCGACGCCACCGGAGACCCGGCCCGCCCACACGTGGAACGCCACGACCAGCGCGATCGCCACGCCGCGCAGCCCGTCCAGGTCCGACCGCCAGCCGGGCCGGGCAGCGGCCCGGCTCGAACGGACCCCCTGCTCCGGCTGACCCGGCAACGCGACATGAACCTTCGGCACGAACGACCCCACTGATTCGGACCCCACCGCAGCGATCGGGGTTTGTTTCCCGGCAAGTAACCATCAATTTGCCGTAGCGACACGGTGGAAGCAAACTGCCGAGCCGTGTCGGTGGGGACCGAAATCAGCTCAGGTGGTGCGCCATGGTGTGGTGACGAGCATGTCCGCGTCGGCGGGTTCCAATTCGATGTCGAAGACGTCGGTCAGCACCTTCGGCAGGTCGGCGGGATCGATCTCGCGGCTTTCGCCGGTGCCGTCGGGGTATTCGGTCAGCAGGGTGAGGTCGTCGAGCACGTGGTGCACGTCGGGCCGGAAGCGCTGCAGGAAGGGGCGGGTGGTGAACGGTGAGTGTGGCGAGGTCGACACGAAGTGGTTGCCTACCGCGAAGTCGATGCGGTACTGCGGGTTCTCGGTGAAGCTGTAGCGGTCGATCCAGCCGTCACGGCCGAACTGGTAGAGCACCCACAGGTTGTCGCGGTGCTCGAGCCGGAAGCGCCAGTCCCCCATCGTGAATTCGCCCGCGCTGTCGGCCAATTCGAACGGTGCGAGCGGACCGGCACCGAACCCGACATCGCAGATCCAGACCCGGTCGTCGTCGGGGGCGGTGACGCGGAGCAGGGCGTGGGTGGCGGGCCGGATCGCCCCGGTGGCCAGCGAGCCGAAGGTCACCCGGCCGCTCAGGCCACGCACCTCGAAGCCGAGGCGTTCCAGCGCGGCGGCGAAGAGACCGGCGTTCTCGTAGCAGTATCCGCCGCGAGCGCGCCGGACCAGTTTGTCCTGCAGGGATTTCAGATCGAGCGGGATGCCGCGGCCGAGGATGATCTCGAGGTTTTCGAAGGGGATGGTGGTGGTGTGGGCGCGTACGAGGGTGCGCAGGGTGTCGAGCGAGGCGATGCGCGGTCCGTCATAGCCGATCCGGGCCAGATAGGCGTCCAGATCGAGCTCCTCGCCCAACCAGCGTTCGTCACGTCCCACGGCCTCGGTCATCGCATCCTCGTTTCGATCGGCGTCTGCTTCGCACAACCGAGCCTCGCCACGGGTTGTTCCCACACAGCACACGGTCCCCGTCGCCCAGGTAACCGAGGGCGTCGGGGACCGTGGCACCCGCGTGTCGGGCGCGGGTGGCGGCGGGCGACGTCAGCGCAGGGCTACCTCCGAGCCGCGGTGCAGCTGTACCGGCGCGGTTTTGCTCGCGGTGTCGGCATTGATCCCCTTGGCGGCCGGATTCGCCTGCTCGAGTTGAGGTTTGCGGTCGAGCAGGGTCTTGGTGAGGACACAGGCGAGGTTCGCGTCGAGGTCGTCGCGGACCACGAGCAGGTTGGGCACGACCACGGTCGGCACGTCGGCACTGAGGCCGTAGGTGGCGGCCGGGATCGAGCCCGCCTCGTAGACGGGGTTGATCTCCTTCAGCTTCGGCAGCGCCCCGGTGATGTCGAGGAACCGGACCTTGTCCTTCGCGGTGGTGAACAGGTCGGTGATGCCGGGCGTCGGCAGGCCGCCCGACCAGAACATGGCGTCGATCGAGCCGTCCTCGAGACCGTCGACGGTCTTGGTGAGGTCGAGGCGCTGGGCGGAGATGTCGGTGTCGGGGTTGAGACCCGAAGCCTGCAGCACGCGCTGGGCGATCACCTCGGTGCCCGATTTGGGCGAGCCGGTGGAGACCCGCTTGCCCCGCAGGTCGGCCAGGGAATTGATGCCGGCATCCGCGCGCACGATCACCTGGGTGTAGTTGTCGTAGAGCCGGGCCAGCGCGCGCACCGGCTGGACGCTGGTGAAGCTGCCCTTGCCCTGCACGGCGTCGGCGGCGGAGTCGGCCAGCGAGAAGCCGACCTGGTAGGTGCCGCCGACCACCTGCTGGATGTTCTGCACCGAGGCACCGGTCTCGGCCGCGGTGGCCTTGACCTTGCCGTCGGTGGCCGCCGAGATCTGTTCGGCGTAGGCGTTGCCGAGTGCGAAGTACACGCCCGTCGCGTTGCCGGTGGCGATGCCGATCCTGGTGTCCTGCTTCACTTCACAGCTCACCTCACCGCCGCTGTCGGCCGTCGGCGAGTCCTGCCTGCCACCGCAGCCCGTGAGCAGGGCGGCGGCGGTGCTCGCCGCGACAACGATGCCAAGTGTTCTGATCATGACGACCTCTCTCCTCGACGGCGGCGCCGCCTGCTGACCGATCACGGTGTGCCCGTGGCTTTTCGATGACGCACGTGTTCGGCGACCCCCGCCGCCGCGACGACGGCGAGCACACCGAGCCCGATCGCCGTCGCCGTCGGATGCGGGTACAGCAGCGTGAGACCGGCGGCGCCAGCGAGCACGCGCGGTACCGCCCCCACCGCTCCGATGCCGAGGATCCAGCCACCGGTCGCGGCCGCCAGCGCCGCGACGCCAACGCACGCGGCCGCGGTCACCCACAGCACGTCGAGCAGCGCACCACGGCCGAGCAGGTGCTGCCCGGAGTCGGTGAGCACGAACATCAGCGGTACGAGGAAGGCGGGCAGCGCGTAGCGCAGCGCCGACCACATGGTCGGCATGGCCTTCGCGCCGGTGACGGCGGCGGCGCCGACGGCGGCGAGCGCGGTCGGCGGGGTCACCTCCGAGAGCACCGAGAAGTAGAAGACGAACATGGCGGCGGCAGGCGCGGCGACGTGCAGGTCGAGCAGGGCGGGACCGATGATGACCCAGCCGATCACGAACGACGCCGTCACCGGTACCGCGAGACCGAGCAGCGACAACGCGATCGCGGCGAGCAGCGCGGTGGTGGCGAGCACGACGGCGGGGTCGTCGGAGAGCACCGAACCTGCCCGCACCAGCAGCGAGGCCAGCTGGGCGCCGAGGCCGGTCTTGGTGGTCATCGCGGTGATCACACCCGCCGCGGCGCACACGGCGACGACCGGCAGTGCCGAGCGCATCCCGAGCGAGAGCGCGCGCAGGGCTTCGAAGACGAACCGCTGCGGTACTTTTCGCGTCCATCGGCCAGTTCGAGAAGCCTGCTTTGTCGTCGTCGCGCCGGGCGAGGCGTCGTCAGTCGACGGGTCGCCTGTCGACGTGCCGAGTGCCGACTCGCCGACGGCCGATGTGCCGTCGGTCGACGATTCGCCGGTCGACGACGCGGGTCCGGTCGCGTCGCGAGCTCGCAGCATCCGATCCGGCACGGCCAGGATCAAGGCGAGCGCCGTGGCGTAGACGACGGCACGAGTCGCGCTCGCTCCCGCGAGCAGCAGGACAACGATGACGATCAGCGACGAGAAGTGATATCCGAAGCGCCCCAGCAGTTTCCACCACGGCGTCGGCAGCGGGGTGTCGGCGAGGTCGGCCGGGGCGCGTCCCTCCGCGTGGATGCGGCGGGCGTCGATCTCCACCGACAGCAGGATGCCGAGGTAGTACAGCAGGGTCGGGATGAGCGCCCAGCCGAGGACGGTCACATACGACACGTCGAGGTACTCGGCGACGATGAACGCCGCCACGCCGAGCGTCGGCGGAGACAGGATCGCGCCCACACCGGCCGCCGCGAGCATGCCGCCCGCCTGTTCCGGTCGATAGCCTGCCCGCTTCAGAATCGGCCAGGTGACAGCGCCGGTACTCACCGCCGTCGCCGTACCCGAGCCCGACACGGTGCCGAGCAGAAAACCCGATGCCACGGCCGTGCGTCCGGCCGCACTGTGCGAGCGGCGGAACAGCGACACCGACAGGTCGACGAAGAACCGTGCGGCACCGGAGAATTCGAGTACCGCGCCGTACAGGGTGAACAGCACGATGTAGCTGGCCGCCACATCCAGCGGGGTCCCGTAGAACCCGCTGCCGGAGTTGTACAGCGCGTCGACGATCTGATCCAGGTCGAGCCCGGCGTGGGCGATGGCCCAGTTCTGCGGTAGCAGGCCGCCGTAGTAGCCGTAGGCGAGGAACACCAGGCACACGATCGGCAGGATGACACCGGTCGTGCGCCTGCACGCCTCGAGCACGAGGACCAGCAGCAGTCCACCCGTCGCCACATCGAGCGGGGCTAGCATGCCCTGCCGGTCGAGGAAGGCGTTGTAGCCGCCGCCCGCGTCGCCGAGGGCCAGCGGCAGGATCGGATACAGGCACACCACCACCGCGACCGCGGCGAGCACCCAGTCGAGCGGTGACGGCGCGTCCGCGCGGTCGAGCCTGCCCCACCAGGACCGGTAGCTCAGATACACCAGCGGCAACGCGATCCCGAGGAATACCACCAGGTAGTACTGACTGCCCTGGGCCAGCGGCCGGAACACCTGCCAGATCGACAGCAGCGCCACCGCGAGCGCGACGATCCCCACCAGCCTCGCCGGAGCGCCCGACAGCGTCCGCGCGGGCCGTTCCTCGTCGTCGACGCCCAGCTCAGCCGCGGTGACAACGGGTGGCGCAACGCTCATGAGCGGACGATAGCAACGGGATTCGCGCGTCGGAGCGAAACGGTGACCGGGGCGGTCTGCACAAAATGGACACTAAGCGGACCGCCGTTTCTGTCGGTGCGCCCGCCTAGGATCCGGCGCATGGTCTCGATCGATAGCGCGCAGCGGCGGGCCCGCATGGCGATCCGGCATCGCCTCGCTCCCTCGGCCCGGTCCACCGATCCGGTCGACATCGCCCGGTCGTTGGTCGTCCTGCACGCCACCGATCCGGCGACGGTGTTCCTGTCGGTCGGCGCGCGCGGTATCGACCTCGCGCCGCCGGATGTGGAGAAGGCGCTCTACGACGACCGCACCCTGCTGCGCTTGCTCGCCATGCGCCGCACCATGTTCGTCGCCCCGACCGACCTGCTCCCGATCCTGCAGGCCTCTACTTGCGACGCGCTCGCCCACAAGCAGCGCCGCACCTACGGCCGCTACCTCGAGCAGGCCGGAGTCGTCGACGGTGACGTGCAGTCCTGGCTGGGTGAGGTCGAGGCCGAGACCCATGCCGCGCTGCTCACCCGTGGCGCGGCGACCGGCGCCCAGTTGAGCAAGGACGTGCCGCGGCTGCGCACCCAGGTCGATACCGCCCCCGGCAAGTCGTATTCGAAACCGACGAGTATCACCACCTGGGTGCTGGTGATCCTCGGCGCCGAGGGCCGCATCGTGCGCGGCCGCCCCAACGGCGGCTGGACGAGCAGCCAGTACACCTGGTCCCCCATCGAAACCTGGCTCCCCCACGGCTTCGCACCGATCTCGGCCGAACAGGCCAGAACCGAACTGGTCCGCCGCTGGCTCTACACGTTCGGCCCCGCCCCGATCACCGACCTGAAATGGTGGACCGGCTGGACCCTCGGTGAGGTCCGAAAAGCCTTGGCCGCGCTGGATATCGCCGAAGTGGACCTCGGCGGCACCCCCGGCTTGCTCTTGGCCGACGACCTCGACCCGGTCCCCGACCCCGAGCCCTGGGCCGCTCTCCTGCCCGCCCTCGACCCCACCCCCATGGGCTGGCAGTCCCGCGACTGGTTCCTCGGCCCCCACGCCGCCGCCCTCTTCGACACCAACGGCAACATCGGCCCCTCCATCTG
Organism: Nocardia sp. NPDC050378; assembly: GCF_040655675.1. Lineage (NCBI taxonomy): Bacteria > Bacillati > Actinomycetota > Actinomycetes > Mycobacteriales > Nocardiaceae > Nocardia > Nocardia sp. NPDC050378. Next base: position 25,760 of record NZ_JBFAKI010000016.1, on the reverse strand, counting down.
GGCCGACGGCCGCATCGTCGGCGGCTGGGCCCAACGCCCCGACGGCGAAATAGTCACCCGCCTCCTGGAAGCGGTCTCCCCCGAAACCCGAAAACTCATCGACACCGAAATCGACCGCACCACAACCTGGTTCGGCGACACCCGCGCCATCCCCCGCTTCCGCACCCCACTCCAACGCGAACTCACGGCACAGGAACACCGTTGAGCCCGAGTGGGTTCCGCTGGAGAAATTGTGGCTGAAATCTCTATCTCGCCCGAAAGTCGGGGGCGTCACTAAATTTGCCGGGCTGAAAGCCACTCGGGTTGAATCATCGAGTCCCATTGACAATTCGTTACAGATAAAAAAAGGGGGGGACATGACGCGCAGTTATGTCACCAGGAACTTCAGCCGGGCGCTCATGATGGGCGCGCTTCCCGTGGTGATCGCGGTGACGTGTGCCGACGTGGCTTCGGCCGCCCCGGTCGCGCCCGCGCCCGCCGTCTCGAGCATCGAGCGCACCACCTCCTATGCGGGCCACACCATCACGTTCGTCGATGCCAGGACGATGACGATCGACGGGCACACACTCACCGTCGACGAGCAGAACGTGGTCCGGGTCGACGGCCGCGAGGTGTCGTTTCGCAGCGTCGCGACGCCTGCCGAGGCGCTGATCTCCATCGACGCCCCGATCGACGCGCCGTTCGTCGATCCCGGCAAGGTGGGCACCGGTGCGCTGGTCGGCGCGGGTGTCGGTGCGGCCGCCGCGGGTATCCCGGCGGCCGTGGTCGGCGCGATTCCCGGCGCTGTCGTCGGCGGTGTCATCGGCGCGGCTGCCGGTTTCATGATCGGTATCGGCACCGTGGCGGCGGGCGTGCTGATCGGCGCGATCGTCGGTTGTGTCACCACCGGCTGCCTCATCGATGTGCCGATCTTCATCGCCGGTCTGGCCGCGCAGGCCGTGATCGCCGGACCGTCCATCGCCATCGGCGCGGTGGCCGGAGTCGCGATCGGTGCCGCCATCGGCGCCGGTCTGGCCGGGCTGCCCGCGGCCGGTATCGGTGGTCTGGTCGGCGCGGGTATCGGAGCGGCCGCGGTGACGCTGAACCCGCAACTCGTGCCCTGATCCATGACATCGAGAAGCCCGTCCGAAATATATTCGGACGGGCTTTTCCGGTGAATTGCCGGACACGCCATTCAGGGCGTGGACCGGTATCAGCGATTCACATATCCAACCCCAGGTCGAGCACCCGGACCGAATGGGTGAGGGCGCCGATGGCGAGGTAATCGACGCCGGTGCCCGCGTAGTCGGCAGCCTGGTCGAGGGAAAGCCCGCCCGAGGACTCGAGCTTGGTACCGGGGGCCGTGGCGTCGCGGCGCTGGACGGCGGCCTGGGTCTGCCAGAGCGGGAAGTTGTCGAGCAGGACGAGTTCCACGTTCTCGGCCAGGACCGCGTCGAGCTGTTCGAGGCTGTCGACCTCGACCTCGCACGCGATGTCGGGTGCCAGATCCCGCACCGCGCGCAGGGCGTCGACGACCGAACCCGCCGCGACGACATGGTTGTCCTTGATGAGCGCGGCATCGCCGAGGCCCATGCGGTGGTTCACTCCCCCGCCGACACGGACCGCGTACTTCTGCAGTGCGCGCAGGCCGGGCAGCGTTTTGCGGCTGTCGCGGATCTGGCACCGCGTGCCTTCTACCGCGTCCACCCAGGCCGCGGTGGCGGTGGCGATGCCGGACAGGTGGCAGACCAGGTTGAGCATCGTCCGCTCGGCGGTGAGCAGACCGCGCGTCGGCGCGACGACGTTCAGCACGCTGGTGCCAGGTTCCACCCGGGTTCCGTCGGCCACCCGGCCGGTGATCTCGTAGCTGCCTGTGCCGAGCACTTCGTCGAGCACGAGCAGACCGACATCGATGCCCGCCACGGTGCCGTGCTGTCGCGAGACCACCGACGCCTTGCTCACGGCGTCGTCGGGCACGGTCGCCATCGTGGTGACATCGGGTCCGTATCGCAGGTCCTCGTCGAGGGCGGTGCGGATCAGGGTCAGCAGTTCGTCCTGGTCCAACGCGGCATCGAGAGTCATTGCTGCACTCCTGTTCTCGGGGCGCATCTCGCGCCGGGTCGAGCGGGAGGTCGTCGCCTCACCACAATTCATCGGGTACTACAGGTTTCGCCGCGCCGCCCATGTGAGCGGCCACCGGCGAGGGGCCGTCGACGGATCGGCCTGCGCGAGACCGTCGACGACCTGCCCGCACACCGGTTGCCGTCGGAACTGCCGACGACGCTCATCGCACGCAGACCATCGCAGTGTCTGTCGGCAGAGCCGACACATCGAAACCACCCCGCGGTTCGAGGCGGACCATCGTGCTGTGCCGCTGGGCGTCCACCGCGCCCGGGTGATCCGAGCGCGTGTGACACCCCCTGCTCTCGGTGCGCGCCGCCGCTACGCGCAACAGCGCCTGAGCGGTGATGGTCAGAGCCGCGTCCTCGACATACCGAAGATGCCGCGCCCACGCGAACGCGCCGGATTCGTCTGCCTGCCGACCGGGGCCGCACCGACCGGCGTCCCCGAAATCCGCCCCGGGCTCGGACTGTGACACGGGGCCGAGCTCGGACCGTCCTCCCGCGCCGGAAATCGGCAGCCGCCCCCCGCCGGCAGCGGGCTCCGGCACCGCCACGGTCCCGATCGCCGCCTCGATGCGCTCGAGGGCGTGCGCGAGACCGTCCCCGTCGCGGACCACCGAGGCATGTTCGGTCATCGCCTGCTGCACAACCGATCGATCGGCGAATTCGGCTGTCCACGAACCGATCTCCGTGATCCGGGCGCGTACCCCGAGGCGTTCGGCGGCGGCCGCGCCCGCACGTTCACCGACGACGAGCCCCTCGAGCAGACTGTTGGACGCCAACCGGTTGGCCCCGTGCAGCCCGGTCCTGGCGACCTCGCCCGCCGCGTACAACCCGGGCACTGCGGTGCGCCCATACGTATCGGTCGACACCCCACCGCACTGGTAGTGCGCGGCGGGCGCGACCGGAATCAGCTGTTGGGCCGGGTCGATACCCGCGGCCAGACACGATGCCGTGATCGTCGGGAACCGCTGGGCGAAACCGGGGAGATGACGCGCGTCGAGGAACACGTGATCGGTACCGAGCGCCCGCATCCGCGCCGCGATCGCCCGCGAAACCACGTCACGCGGTGCGAGATCACCGCGAGGGTGCACCCCTGCGGTCACCGAATCACCGTGGGAATCGACGAGTTTCGCGCCCTCGCCGCGCACGGCCTCACTGATCAACGGCCGCCGCCCGACCCCACCCGGTGTGAAGAGCACCGTCGGATGGAACTGCACGAATTCGAGATCGGCCACCGCCGCTCCCGCCCACAGCGCCAGCGCCACCCCGTCACCGGTGGCGCCGGGCGGATTGGTGCTCGCGGCGTAGAGCTGGCCGAGCCCGCCGGTGGCCAGCAGCACCGCGGGTGTGTGCACCACGCCGAAACCGTTGTCCGACACGGCGACAACACCACACACACCCTCCGGACCGGTCACCACACGCAGCGCGGCGGCACCGAAGAGCACCGGCAGTCCGGCGGCATTGAGCGCCCGCTGCACCTCCGCGCCGGTGGCGTCACCGCCGGCGTGAATGATGCGCCGCGTGCTGTGCCCACCCTCGCGGGTCCGCGAGATCTGACCGTCACGGCCGAGGTCGAAGACCGCGCCCAGATCGGTCAGCGCCGCGATCGCCGCCTGCCCGCCCTCGACGATCGAGCGCACCGCGTCGATATCGCACAGCCCGGCACCGGCCTCGACCGTGTCGTGCACATGCGAGTCGACCGAATCACCTCGCGGCGCCACAACGGCGATGCCGCCCTGCGCATATTGGGTCGAGGTGTCGGTGGGGCCACCTTTGCTGAGGGTGAGCACCCGCAGGCCACGCAGCGAGGCGGTGCGGGCCGCGGTGAGCCCGGCGACGCCACCGCCGATCACCACCAGGTCGGCCTCGGCCTCCCACGAGACGTTCATGATCGTCTATCCGCTCGATCGCGCGGGGGAGATCACTCCCCACCGCCGGGATTGCCGATCGCGATCATCCGCTGCACCGACGCGCGACCGGCCTCGGCCATGGCCGGGTCGACGTGCACCTCGTCGGCGTTGTCCACCAGGCAGCGCAGCAGCGCGGCGGGGGTGATCATCTTCATGTACTTGCAGGAGGCGCGGTCGTTCACGGCCTGGAAGTCGATGCCGGGCGCGGCCTTGCGCAGCTGGTGCAGCATGCCGACCTCGGTCGCCACCAGCACCTGGTTCGACGTGGAGGCCTTCGCCGCGTCGATCATGCCGCCGGTCGAGAGGATGTGCACCCGGTCGGCCGGGAACGCGCCCTCACCCGCGAGGTAGAGCGCCGAGGTGGCGCAGCCGCACTCGGGGTGCACGAACAGTTCGGCGTCGGGGTGGGTGCGGGCCTGCTCGGTGAGTTCGTCGCCGTTGATGCCCGCGTGCACGTGGCATTCACCGGCCCAGATGTGCATGTTCTCGCGGCCGGTGACCCGCTTGACGTGCGCGCCCAGGAACTGGTCGGGCAGGAACAGCACCTCGGTGTCCGCGTCGATCGAGGCGACCACGTCGACGGCGTTGGACGAGGTGCAGCAGATGTCGGTGAGCGCCTTCACCTCGGCGGTGGTGTTCACGTACGACACCACCATCGCGCCCGGGTGCTCGGCCTTCCAGTCCCGCAGTTCCTCGGCGGAGATGGAGTCGGCCAGCGAGCAGCCCGCCCGCTGATCCGGGATGAGCACGGTCTTGGCCGGACTGAGAATCTTGGCGGTCTCGGCCATGAAGTGCACACCGCAGAAAACGATGGTGTCCTCCGGCGCCTCCGCCGCGATCCGCGAGAGGGCGAGCGAGTCGCCGACGTGGTCGGCCACGTCCTGGATCTCGGGCAGCTGGTAGTTGTGCGCCAGGATGGTGGCGTTGCGCTCACGCGCCAGCCGCCGCACCTCCTTGGCCCACTCCGGCGTCGCTTCGACACCCGCGTACCCGCCGGGTCCGTCGAAGACCGAACCCATCAGCGTCGGCTGCGTAGTCGTCGTCGCCATGGTGGCTCCCTTCCTCGTGCGAGCGGCATCCGCGCCACGATTCGCACCAAACCAGGTTTTCGACTTAGAATCGAAAACGTGCCCCATAGTAACACCATCCACGAATCGCTCACCGCGGTGTTCCAGGTTCGCCGCTTCGGCTCCGACGTTTCCGCAGGTAGGAACGGTAAGCACCCCGAGTTGGCGGTCTTGCTGTGGGAACGCGCACTCGATCCGCAGAAGGGCACGTGGTCGCTACCCGGCGGCAGGCTGCGCGACGACGAGGATCTCGACACCTCGGCCAGGCGCCAGCTCGCCGAGAAGGTCGACGTGCGCGAACTGGCCCACCTCGAGCAGCTGTCGGTGTTCAGCGCCCCCGACCGCGTGCCCGCCCCGCGGCGCATCGCCTCGGCGTATCTGGGCCTGGTCCCGCTGACCACGGAACCCGAACTGCCCGCCGACACCACCTGGCACCCGGTGTCGAACCTGCCGGACATGTCCTTCGACCACCGCACCGTCGTCGACCACGCCCGCACCCGCCTGGCCGCCAAACTCTCCTACACCAATATCGCCTTCGCCCTCGCCCCCGACACCTTCACCATGTCGACGCTGCGCGAAATCTACTGTGCCGCACTCGGATACGACGTGGACACCACCAACCTCCAGCGCGTCCTCACCCGCCGCAAGGTCATCACCCCCACCGGTGCGACGGCACCCTCCGGCCGCGCGGGTGGGCGCCCCGCGGCCCTCTACCGCTTCACCGACTCGGGCCTGCGCGTCACCGACGAATTCGCCGCCCTGCGCCCACCGACCTGACCTCGGCGGACACCGTCGACGGCCCGAACTTGTCGGTGGTCGCTGTCACACTGCTCGCATGGACGACAACGCGGCGGATACGAAAAAAGTCACCTCCTACGACGATCCGGATGCCCCATGGAACAAGGAGTTCTCGGCCGAGGAGATGACCGGCTGGAACGACGACGTCATCACCGAGTTCCGGGAGAACGGCGGCCAGGTGGGCGGTGACTATGCGGGCGCCACCTTGCTGTTGCTCACGACCACGGGCGCGAAAAGCGGTAAGCCCCATGTGGTTCCGCTCGGCGCGCTGTATCGGGGCGATGTGCTGTACGTGTCGTCGTTCATCGAGGACCGGTACCCGGCCTGGTACCACAACGCCAAGGCGAACCCGAGTGTGACGATCGAGCTCGGCGGGGAGAAGTTCCCGGCCAGGGCCGACGTGCTCACCGGCGAGCGGTACGACGAGTTCGCCGCCTGGGCCCTTGCCGACAACCCGCTGCTCGCCGACTACCAGTCCAAGGTGGACAAGCCGTTGCCGCTGGTGGTGCTGACCCGTGAAGCCGCGTAGCCGTCAGGATTCGTAGCGCCGATCACGGTGCTTGGTGGAGCGTCGATAGGTGCGGCCACTCGGCACCGCGGTCGCCGCGGACGAGCTGCGCAGTGCGTGGCGCTTGCGCCAGGCTGCCAGATCGGGTCGCTCGGTCGGCGCGCGCTTGTCTTCGGTCTTCATGTCCAGGTCCTCCCCCGAATTCGTCGTCCCCAGGGTAGGCAGCGGGTCCGACGGATGCCACCGATTTTCCCGGCCCGCCCGAATGAGGGTCAGGCCGTTTTCATCTGGGGCGCGGGCGGTGGAACCTCGCTGCGGGTGGCGACTCGGCCGACCGCCCAGAAGACCAGCTCCACGAACCAGAACACCACGAGTGCCGTGGTCACCACCGCGACCGGGACGGCGAGGAACAGCACCGAGGGCACGGCGATCAGGAACCAGCCGACCACATCGCCCGCCGTCGCCCCACGCAGGCGTGAACCGAATCGCACCGCGGCCCACATCATCCAGCGTCGCGGCACCGATACACCGGCTTCCCGAAGGCTGCGCCGGAACAGTCCGTCGGCATCCGCCGGTCCGACTTCACCTGTGCGGCACAGATAGTCGTGCAGGATCGCCGCGCGGGTGTAGGCGCCATAGCGGGGAATGAGCCAGACGAGCGCACGCGGCACCGAGGCGAAGTCGGTGCGAAATCCCGCGGGCACGGTGAAAGTTTCGACCGCACCTCGATAGGTGAGCGGCTGGGTGAGCCGCCAGAATTTCGCATCGATCCCCTCGACGACGGGACCACAACCGATGAATGCCACGACTGCTCCTCTCGAGCCGCGCGCAGTCTCTCTACCTGCCGATATGCCGATGGTAGCGCGGTGGGGAGGCTCAGCCGCGAGGTTGCGAACTCGGGTCGAAATCGCCGCTGGGCCGATACTGTTCGGCTCCGTAGGGCAGGCGATAGTCCTCGTCGTCGTCGAAATCGGCGGGACGCAGATCGCCGAGCAGCCCCGCCGCTCCTGACCCGAGGTCGGCGGCGGGATGCAGGGCGGCGAGGAACAGCAGCACGAGCGCGGCGAGGAACGGTTGCACGAGCAGCGCCATGTCCGTACCGATTTCGGCGGGCAGGGCGATGATCTGGCCGACGGGCGGGTCGTCGGGCCGCGGATACCGCAGGCCCGCAACCCATTCCCCCATCCACATCATGATCGCCGCACCGAGCGCCGAGGCGAACAGCAGCCCGAGCACGAGCGCGGGCCCACGCACGATGCGCACCCGCCAGGCCGCGATCGTGGTGAGCACCGCCACCGCCGCACCGATACACAGGAACATGCCGACGGCGTCGAACAGATGCATGCTCTCCCCGGTGAGCACCGCGGCCCGGCCGGGCTGGGTCACCCGCAACCGTTCGGTCGGCGCGAGCAGACCCCACACCACACCGGCGGCGGCACTCACCGCGAGAACGGCGACGATCACGGCTCCGACGCCGATCACCTCGCGGCGCAGCACCTGCGGCCGTGGCTCGCTCACCGGGTCCACTACCGGCGTTCCAGCTGGGCCGATTCGGTGACGCCGTGCCGCGAGCACTTGGCCCACCAGCCGTCGGGGCTGATCTGCACGACCATCCGGCGCCCGCACTGCTCACAGAACCGTGGTGGTTCCAGCCCGAGCGCGGCGGCCGCGGGCATCGCGTCGTCGAGCCCTGGCACGATCCGCTTGCCCGTGAACGGGTTGTAGCGTTCGTCCATGGCGGTCACCTCCTCGGTCGCCGTGTCGGCCCTGGTCGATTCCCGATCGTACACAGCGATTTACAGGGTTTCGTTGAGCGCCTTGATCGGCATCTTCAGTTCGCCGAGCAGGTCGAGGTCGGATTCGGCCGGCCGACCGAGGGTGGTCAGGTAGTTGCCGACGATCACCGCGTTGATGCCGCCGAGCATGCCCTGCTTGGCGCCGAGGTCGCCGAGGGTGATCTCGCGGCCGCCCGCGAATCGCAGGATGGTGCGCGGCAGCGCGAGCCGGAACGCGGCGATCGCGCGCAGCGCGTCGGCGGCCGGCAGCACCTCGAGGTCGCCGAAGGGGGTGCCGGGGCGGGGGTTGAGGAAGTTCAGCGGCACCTCGTCGGGCTCGAGCGAGGCGAGCTGGGCGGCGAATTCGGCGCGCTGCTCGATGGTCTCGCCCATGCCGAGGATGCCGCCGCAGCACACCTCCATGCCGGCTTCGCGGACCATGCGCAGGGTGTCCCAGCGCTCCTCGTAGGTGTGGGTGGTGACGACCTTCGGGAAGTGCGACTTGGCGGTCTCGAGGTTGTGGTTGTAGCGATGCACGCCCATGGCGGCGAGCTGGTCGACCTGCTCCTGGTTGAGCATGCCCAGCGAGCACGCCACCTGGATGTCGACCTCGTTGCGGATGGCCTCCACACCGGCGGCGACCTGTGCCATCAGCCGCTCGTCGGGCCCGCGCACGGCGGCGACGATGCAGAACTCGGTGGCGCCGGTCTTGGCGGTCTGCTTGGCGGCCTCGACGAGGCTGGGGATGTCGAGCCAGGCGGCGCGCACGGGCGACTGGAACAGGCCCGACTGCGAGCAGAAGTGGCAGTCCTCGGGGCAGCCGCCGGTCTTGAGGCTGATGATGCCCTCGACCTCGACCTCGGGCCCACACCACTTCATGCGGACCTCGTGGGCCAGCTCGAGCAGCGCTTCGAGCTGGTCGTCGCCCAGGCGCAGCACCTCGACGGTCTGTTCCTCGGTGAGGCCGACGCCGCGCTCGAGCACCTGCTCACGGGCGATGGCGAGAATGTCGGTACGGACGGGTGCCTGCGTCACGACGTGATGTCCCTTCGTCGGGGGCGTGCACGCGCCGCTGATGATCGCGGTGGCCGTGCAACTTGAACGGTGTTCAGGATAGGGTAGCGGGAAGTAGTGAGTCACGACACTCGGGTCGCGAATCGGCGGAAGGACACCTGTGCAGCTGCGGAAGACGGACGTGGTCGATGCCGCGGTGACGATTCTGGATCAGTACGGGCTGGCCGATCTGACGATGCGCAGGTTGGCCGGGTCGCTGCAGGTGCAGCCGGGGGCGCTGTACTGGCACGTCAAGGACAAGCAGTCGCTGCTCGGCGCGGTGGCCGACCGGATCCTCGCACCCATGGACGAGCCGATCGCCGCCACCGAGTGGCCCGAGCAGCTCACCGAGCTCGCGCATCGGCTGCGCGACTGCCTGCTCGCCTACCGTGACGGCGCCGAACTGGTCTCGGCGACCTACGCGTCGCGGCTGACCACGAGCAAGGCGCGAGAACGGCTGGCGGGCATCGTGATCCGGGCAGGCATGACGAGGGAGGAAGCCGAACTCACGGCCTACACCCTGCTCTACTACGTACTCGGCCAGACCGTCGACGAACAGTCACGCATGCAGATGGACTCGGTCGGCGCCCTGCCCGCCGACAACACTCCCCTGTTCGAGACACCGGACGCCACCGCACGATTCGATTTCGGCCTGCAGTTGTTCATCGCCGGGGTGCGCACCATCCTCGGTTCCCGGGTGCGCTGATTCCTCACCGGCGGTCGCGGACCGCCTGCTGATAGCGGAACAGGAACGGCAGCACCTGCGACTCGATCGCGGCGTTGTATTCGCGCGGTCGCTGTATCGGGTTCGCGTGACCGGTTCCGGCCGCCCGCACCACCAGCAGGTTGCCGTCGACCCCGCCCGCGTGCTCGGCCAGCACCCGGTGCGAGTACTCGACATCGACGACGTCGTCGCGCGCGGCGTCGCCGGGGCGGATGAACACGATGGCCGGGCTTTCACGATCGGGGTTCGGCCGGGCGAGTGTCCGCAGATCGGCGGCGCCACCGCCCGCGACGATGGCCAGGAACTGCGATTCGATCAGGCCGTTGCTCGCCGCGTTCTCGGAGAAGATCTTGTCGCGCAACACTTCTTCGGCCACCTCGCGCAGTTCACCGAAGTCGATTCCGGGCAGCGGGGCACCGGGGACGGTGAAACGATCACGCCGGGCGGCCATTTCGACAGTGAAGCGCAGCAGCCTGCTCTCCCGCGCGCCCGGCAGCCAGCCGGTCCAGCGCAGCAGTTCGGCTCCGCGACTGCGGCTTTCGGGGCGAACAGCGTGGAGGTCGATCGGCGTGCAGTCGAGAACCACGCCCACCAATCGTCGGTCACTGCCCAGGTGGATGTGGCGGGCCACCTCGAGCGCGACCACTCCGCCCATGCTGTGCCCCACGAGCACGATATTGCGCACGGCGCCGTAGCGGGCGGCACGCACGATCATGTCGGCGATGACCTTGGTGTCGATACCGGCGTCGTCGTAACGCACCGCCCACACCACACCGAGCCGGTTCAGCACGGGCAGCGCCGACGCGGTCGGGACGGCGTTCACCCCGCCGAGACCGACCAGATCGACCACCGCGGTATCCCAATCCCGGGAGTCGGCGGGCAACGACACCGGCAGCAGATCGGGTGCGGTCTGTTCGAGCCGAGCCCGCTCGGGCATCACGTCGTACTTCCAGTACTGGGCGAACACGATGAGCCCGACGAGTACCACCCCGACCGCTCGCATCGCCATCATCCGGGCGCGCCCCCAGCGCCGGAGTCCTATCCGGGTTTCCCGCAGCCGTGCCCGCCGTCGCGCGTCGTCGTAGTCCGCGACGGTGGACGGATGCCGCTCGAACGTCGACATATTTCCACTGTAGGGGCGTCCGCCACGGCCCGGCCCGATGATCGTCAGCCGCCGAAGCCGTCGTACCGCTGTGCGTAACCCGTCGGCGGCTCCCCGAAAACGGTGCGGAAATCCCGGCTGAGGTGGGCTTGGTCGGCGTAGCCGAGGTCGGCGGCCGGCCTCGCCCAGTCGACTTCGTCCCCGGTCGCGAGGCGCTCGGTGATCTCCCGCAGCCGATATCGCCGAATCACCCATTTCGGACCGATTCCGACGTACTCCGCGAACAGCCGCTGCGGCCCGCGCACCGTGGTGCCGAACCGATCCGCCACCTCGTCGACCCTGGTCACGGTGGGGCCCGCGGCGATCCCGGCCACGATTCGCGCCGCGAGATCGGCGCGGGAATCGGGCGCGGGCAGCCGGGCTCCGAGAACCGGCAGGCCGCTCCGGCATCCGTGAGACTTGTCACTCGGTCCGAAAACTGTTGTGGCGTCGATCGTCCGGTCGCGTCTATGTCGCGTTTGTTCAAGACACGGGTGGGCGGCCGGTGGTTGGCTCGCCGTATGTCCGAGAACGAACGTGTGGCCCGCGCTGCGGTGCCGTTGTCGAAGATCATCCGTACTGTCACACCGGATCAGCTGACCGCGCCGACACCGTGTACCGAGTTCGATGTGCGTGCTCTGCTCAATCACCTGTTGTTCTGGGGGCCGTCGCTGATCGGGGCGGGCCGTAAGGAAAGTGTTCCGCCGCCTGCCGCTACCGAATCCGACGTCGACCTGGTCACCGGAAGGTGGGCCCCCGCCCTCGAAACCCAGCTCGACGAACTCGCCACCATCTGGCGTGACCCCGCGGCGTGGGCGGGTGTCACCCATATGGGTGGCCCGACGGAACTGCCCGCGGCGATGATCGGCGCGATGGTCGTCGGCGAGCTGATCGTGCACGGCTGGGACCTGTCCCGAGCGCTCGACACGCCGGTGTCGTGGGACGACGACCTTCTCGCGGACGTCTACGCCGAAACCGCCGCCACCGCCGAGCAAGGACGCGGCATGGGGATCTACGGGCCCGAAGTGCCGGTCTCCCCCGATGCCCCGCTCATCGACCGCATCCTCGGTGTCACCGGTCGCGATCCCGGGTGGCAGCCACCGGTTCGATAGCCGACCGCCGTGGGCCGCGGGGTTTCCTGGTCACCGGTCGGTGCGCGAAATCGGCCCGGGAAACCACCGATACATCGCGACCGACCCGAGCCCGAGGGTGACCGCGAGTAGCCCACCGGCGGCGGCCAGCCCGGCGAAGGCGCCGACCAGCCCGACCGCGACCGGCCCGGCGAACATCCCGGCGTCGTGGGTCACGCGCCACGCGCCGAGGAATTCGGCGCGCCGGTCCGGTGGGGCGGCGAACGCCCCGACGGTCATGATGAGACCGTTGCTCAGTCCGTTCGCCAAGCCGAGCAGCATGGTGGCCGCGCCCATGGTGAGCACGGAATCGGTGAAAGGCAGTGCCGCGTAACCGGCGGCGAAACAGATGCCGCAGGCGACGCCGGTGACGCGGCTGCCCGCCCGGTCCAGCCACACCCCGGCCGGGTAGGACATGAGCACGTCGATCGCACCCGCCAGCCCGAACAGCAGACTCGTCGTCGCGGCGTCGATACCGAGGTGCACGGCCCACAGCGGCAGCAGCGCCGACCGCGACGCGCGTGCCGCGCCGACCGCGACCGCCGCGAGGCCGAGAGTGCCCAACGCCCTGTGGTTTTCGGAAACCACGGTGTGCAGCGGCCGTGACGACGGCTCGTCCGGTGCGCCCGAGCGGATCGTCAGCATCGCCGCGGCCGCCACCACGGTGGTCACCAACTGCAACCACAGTGCCCCGATCGGACCGAATCCGTGCACCAGCGCCGCACCGAGGAACGGCCCACAGAAGAACCCCAACCGGTGCGCACCGGCCAGCGTCGACATGGCCCGTCCACGCTGTTCCGGTGCGACCACCGACACCAGATAGGTCTGCCTGGCCAGCCCCCACACCGCGCCCGCCGCACCGATGAGCAGCAAACCCACCGCCAGCACACCCAGATTCGGCGCGAGGATCGCCGCGACCACGCCGACCAGACCGAGCCCGCTGCCGACACCGATCGCGGCCCGCTCCCCGATCCGCGCGACGATTCGCCCGGCGGGCAGATCCGTGAGAACCATCCCGAGCCCGCTCAACGCGACGATCAACCCGGCCGCACCCGCCGATGCACCGAGGTCGAGCGCCCGCAGCGCGTACATCGGTGCGGCGGCACCGGTCCCGATGCCGTACAACACCATCGGCGCGAAGACCGGCAGCGCAAGCGTCCGCAGCCGAACAGGAGAATCGTCGAGCATCACCGCCCGGCAACCGATCCATCGCTGTCAGCCGGACAACAACTTCCGTCGTTCATCCGACACTCGCCGGTTCGGGCGCGAATCGGCTCGCGGGCCGGGCGAGCCCGAAGTGGTCGCGCAATGTCGTTCCCGAGTACTCGGTGCGGAACAGGCCGCGTTCCCGCAAGATCGGCACCACCGTCGAGGTGAACACCTCGAGTCCGCCGGGGTACCAGGGCGGCATCACATTGAATCCGTCTGCCGCGCCGTGGGTGAACCATTCCTCTATGGTGTCAGCGATCTGCTCGGGTGTTCCGGCGATGACCCGGTGCCCGCGCGCACCGGCCAGCCGGTGCAGCAATCCGCGCAGGGTCGGTCGTTCGCGCTCGACGATTCCGGCCACCACCTGCAGCCTGCTGCGCGCGTTGTCGGTGACATCGCCCGCCCCGGCGAAGACCTCCACCGGCACCACCTCGTCGAGCGCGTACCCGCGCAGCGACGTCCCGGTGATCGATTCCAGTTGCCTCAACCCGTATTCCGGCACGGTGAGCTCGTTGAACTCGCGCTCCAGACGCCGCGCGGCGGACTCGGTGTCGGCGATGAACGGGCTGATGCCCGGCAGGATCCGCACCGCCTCGGCGTCGCGCCCGTACTCGGCGGCCTTGGCCTTGATGTCGGCGTAGAAGGCCTGCGCATCCGAAAGGCGCTGGTGTGCCGTGAAAATCGCCTCGGCGTACCGGCCGGCGAACGCACGGCCCTCGTTGGACGCACCGGCCTGCACCAGCACGGGTCGCCCCTGTGGTGTCCGGGCCGAGTTGAAAGGCCCACGCACCCGCAGGTATTCACCGACGAAATCGATCGGATGGATCTTGTCCGCGTCCGCGTAGATGCCCGCCGCCCGGTCGAGCACGATCGCGTCGTCCTCCCAGCTGTCCCACAGCGCGACCACCGCGTCGACGAATTCACGCGCCCTGGCGTACCGCTCACGATGATCGGGATGCCGTTCGAGGCCGAAATTGGCGGCCGCCACATCGGTTCCGGTGGTGACGATGTTCCAGCCCGCCCGGCCGCCCGAGATGTGGTCGAGCGAGGAGAACAACCGTGCGAGGTTGTACGGCTCGTAGTACGTGGTCGACGCCGTGGCGATGAGCCCCAGATGTGTTGTGGCGGAGGCGATGGCCGTGAGCAGTGTGATCGGTTCGAGCCCTGGTGCGGCGTTGTGGCGCACATCGGTACGCAAGGCGGGCCCGTCGGCGAAGAACACCGCGTCCAGCTTCGCCGCCTCCGCGGTGCGCCCGATCTCCTGGTAGTAGGTCACGTCGTAGATGCGGTCCGGCCGGCTGTCGGGATGCCGCCACGCGGCCTCGTGATGACCGGACGGGTAGATGAAGGCGTTCAGACTCAATTGCCGTGGTGCGTTCACGATGCCTGCTTCACTGTCTCGAGGTCGGTGGTGTCCACGCCGAGTCCGGTCAGCAGCACCTCGCGCAGCCGGATGAACTCGGGGTGGGCGTGCCTGCGCGGTCGGGCGATATCGATGCGCTGATCGATGGCGATGCGGCCCTCGTCGAGGACCAGTACCCGGTCGGCCAGCAGCAGGGCCTCGTCCACGTCATGGGTCACCAGCAACACGGCGGGCTGATGCCGTGCGCACAGCGCCTGCAACAGCGAGTGCATGCGGATCCTGGTGAGGGCGTCGAGCGCGCCGAACGGTTCGTCGGCCAGCAACAGTTCCGGCTCACGCACCAGCGATCGGGCCAGCGCCACCCGCTGCTGTTCGCCACCGGAAAGCTCACGGGGCCAAGCCTTCTCGCGTCCACCGAGGCCTACCTCGGCCAGCGCTGCCCGGCCGCGCTCGGCGGCGTCGCGGCCGGTGAGTCCGAGCACCACATTGTCGAGTACCCGTGCCCAGGGCAGCAGCCGCGAATCCTGGAACACCACAGCGCGTCGGCCGGGAACGGTGAGCTCCCCGGAACCGGGCACCTGTGCGTCGAGTTCGGCCAGGGCGCGCAACAGCGTGCTCTTACCGGACCCGCTGCGCCCCAGCAGCGCGACGAACTCGCCACGACGGATCGCAATATCTATACCCCGCAATATGACACGCTGCCCGAAGCCACGGGTGAGACCCCTGGTCCGCACCACCGCGCGGTCGTCGCGCTCGATCAGTCGCCCAGCGTCTGTCGCCATGCCAGCACCTTTCGTTCCGTTGTCCGCACGGCGAGGTCGCCGAAGAGTCCGAGAAGTCCGTAGATCACCAGGCCGACCACGATCACGTCGATCTGTCCGTAGGTGCGCGCCTGCGTCATCAGGTATCCGATGCCGCTGGTCGCGTTCACCTGTTCGACGACCACCAGCGCCAGCCACGAAATCGTCACCGCGAGCCGCAGCCCGAGAAAGAAGCCGGGCAGCGACCCGGGCAGTGCGACGCGGCGCAGGAATCCCCACCGCGACAGCCCCACCGTCTCGGCCAGCTCCACGTACCGCGCGTCCACACCGCGCAGATACGCATGGGTGTTGAGGTAGATCGGGATCAGCACGCTGGTCGTGATGACGATCAGCTTCATCTCCTCACCGATCCCGAACCACACGATGAACAGCGGGATCAGCGCCAACGTCGGAATGGCGCGTTTGATCTGCACCGGGCCGTCGACCAGCGCCTCCCCGATTCGGCTCAACCCGGCGATCAGCGCCAGCACCACCCCGATCACCACACCGAGCACCAGCCCGATCACCGCCCGTTGCAGCGAGGTGAGCAGATTGGACTGCAGTCGCCCGTCCGCGATCAACTCCCCCGCCGTCCGCGCGACCGTCCACGGTGCGGGCAATGTCTCGGGATCGAGTGCACCCGTGGCCGATCCGACGACCCACGCGCCGACGAGTAACGCCGGACCGAGCGCGAAACCGAACGGAATGGGCTTGCCGGGGCCGAGCCTTCGCTTACCGCGTCCACGCGGAGCCAATTCGGGTTCGCCGGTCCGGTGTGCCCGTACGCGCCGCAACACACCGGCTTCGAGGGTCGCCATCAGCTCACCGCCCCGGCGAAGGCCGCGCCGCTCGCGGTGACGGCCTCGGTGACCGCCGCGTCGAAACGCAGGTCGAAACCGTCGGCGGCGGTGATCTTCCTCGGCAACTCACCGGCGGCATCGATCGCGTCGATCGTGCTCTGCTGACGCGCGACCAGCCGCTGGTCCAGGTGCGGGAACGTATAGGTGCCGAGCGACTCCACGATTCGCCGCGCGTCGTCGGGGCTCACCTTCTGGTTGCGCACGTAGTACGCCTCGGCCCATTCGGCACTGTGGGTGTTGGTCCAGTGCCATGCCCGCACGAACGCGCCGACCAGGGCCCGGGTCGCGGCCGCCTTCGCCGGATCCTGCACCACGGCACGTCGCGCGTACACATAGGCGAGCCCGCTGTAGATGCCGCTCGTCTCCGAATCCGGGATCAGCGACGTGCCGGGAGTGCGCAGCAACCTGGTCACATTCGGTTCGATCAGCGGCGCCACCTCGACCTGTCCGGTGCGCACCGCGTCGAGGAACTCCGCGAGCTGCAACCGGATCAATTGCACGTCACCGGTTTTCAGACCCGCCTTGCTCAGCGCCTTCAACACCGCCGCCTGCTGGGCGGTGCCCTCGGCGTAGGCGATCTTGCGCCCCTTCAACTCCGTGAGCTTCGTGATCGACAAGCCCGGGGCGACAGCGAGTTTCAGCGCCTGCGGATTGGTCTGGTACGAGCCGACGATCGGCACGTCCTGTCCCGCCGCGAGTGCGTGGATCGGCGGTACGTCACCGACCTGGCCCACATCGGCCGCGCCGGCCCGGAAGGCCTCCAGGATCGCGGGCCCGCCGACGAAATTCGCGAACTCGATCTTGAACGGCAGCTTGTCCAGCTCACCCGAGAGCCGGAGCGCGTGCTGTAACCGCTCCTGCTGGTCGGCGACCACGAGGGTGGTGCCCGGCGGAACATCGGTCGGCAGCGGTGCGTCGGGGGTGCCGAGTGGTTTGTCGTCGCCGCCCGCGCACCCGGTCAGGCCGAGAGTCGCAGCGGTGGCCACCGCGAGGAAGGCGGCGGTGACGCGGCCACGCAGGCCGTGCGCAGAGGTGTTCGGTCGGTACATACCCGGATTCAAGCAACCGGACAAACCGGCGAACACCCTTTGCCTTACCGTGAGCCGAACCCGGCGCTGTGCCGGCACCCGGTGCCACGCTACAGTCGGTGGGTCATCCCCGGTGGGTGCGGGAATCCGGTGCAATTCCGGGACGGTCGCGCCACTGTGATCGCCTCACGGCGAAAGTCAGACCTCCCTCGCCGGGCACCCTCTGAAAGGGCCGCGCCTTGCCTCTGGAGAAGCCGCGATGATCCGTGCACGGATCTCGCTCGCACTACCCGTGCTCGCGGTGTTGCTGCTGGTCGCCATGATCGCCGCCACCGGTTTCGGCGCGGAGACCGTTCCGGTGCGCGCGGTGCTCGACACTCTCGGCGCCCGGCTCACCGGAACTACCCCCACCGACCCCGGCATCGACACCATCGTCTGGCAGCTGCGCGTCCCGCGCACCATCCTCGCCGCCGTGGTCGGTGCCGGTCTCGCGGTGGCGGGCGCCGCGATGCAGACCCTGGTCCGCAACCCGCTCGCCGACCCCTACCTGCTCGGTGTCTCCTCCGGCGCGGCCGTCGGCGCGGCGGCCGTCATCACCTCCGGCCTGTTCGCGGGGGCGGGCATATGGGCGTTGTCCGGTGGTGCGTTGGCCGGCGCTTTCGGTGCGGCGACCCTCGTATTCCTCATCGCCCTGGCGCAGGGCGGACTCACCCCGTTGCGGCTGGTGCTCACCGGTACCGTGCTCGGCTCGGCCTTCGCCGCGTGCAGCAGCTACCTGGTGTTCCGCAGCACCGATCCCGCCGCCGCCGAATCGGTGCTGTTCTGGCTGCTCGGCAGCCTCGCGGGCGCGGACTGGTCGACCCTTGCCCTCCCGCTGATCGTCGTCGCGCTCTGTGCCACGATCCTGGTCGCGATCGCGGGTTGGCTCGACGCCCTCACCCTGGGCGCCGACACCGCCTCCTCCCTCGGCGTACCGGTGACCGGCCTGCGGATCGGGTTGTTCGTGCTGCTCGCGGTGCTCGTCGGTGTGCTGGTGGCGGTGTCGGGTGGGATCGGTTTCGTCGGCCTGGTCGTCCCGCATGCCGCGCGCATGATCGTCGGCCCACGACATCGTGATCTGCTGCCCGCCTGCGCGCTGTGCGGGGCACTGTTCCTGGTGGTCGCCGATGCCGCCACCCGGGTGCTGGTGCGCCCCACCGAGATTCCGGTCGGTGTCCTCACCGGCCTCATCGGCGCCCCCACCTTCCTGCTGCTGATGGGCAGGCGCCGCTACCGATTCGGCACCTCATGAACGACGAACATCCGCTGAGCCCGCAGACCCACCGACCCGACACGCATTCGCCCGACGAGCCGCAGGCATTCGGACCGAACCCGCGCTCCGGCGCCGAACCGCACACATCCAGACCGGAAACGCCTGCCACCGAGCCACTTCCCCTCGCAGCTGGCCGCATCCGTGTGCACGACCTCTCTTGCGCGATCGGTCGACGCATCGTTGTCGAAGGTGTCGACTTCTCGATCGAGCCGGGCGAAACCATCGGGATCGTCGGGCCCAACGGCAGCGGCAAGACCACCCTGCTGCGCACCTTGTCCGGCGTGCACAGGCCGCGTTCGGGCCGGGTACTCGTCGACGACGAGGTCCTGCACGAGCTGCGCCCCCGCCGCCGCGCCGCGACCGTCGCCCTGGTGGCGCAGGACGAGATCCCACCCGACGACATGCTGGTCGGCGAGGTCGTCGCGCTCGGCCTCACGCCGTATCTCCCGCCGTGGGGTCTCGGCGCACCGCGCGAACAGCAGCGCGTGACACAGGCTTTGGCCTCGGTCGACCTGCACGGCTTCGCCGAGCGACCCGTGCGACAACTCTCCGGCGGCGAACGTCAACGCGTCCTGCTCGCCCGGGCACTCGTCCAGAACACCCCGGTCCTGCTCCTCGACGAGCCGACCAACCACCTCGATGTCACCCACCAGCTCGAACTGCTCACCCTGGTCCGCGGTCTGCGCCGCACGGTGGTCGCCGCCCTGCACGACCTGTCGCTGGCGGACCGCTATTGCGATCGGATCATCGTGCTGCACAAGGGTTCTGCCCGCCCACCCGTGCCACCGGCCGACGCGCTCTCCCCCGCCGTCGTCGCCGAGGTCTTCGGTGTCGACGCCAACCGCGTCCGGCATCCGGTCACCGGCGAGGACCACCTGTTGATCACCCCGCGAGAGGCACGACGATGAACAAGCACCCCGGCCGGATCCTGGCCACCACCGCACTCGCCGCCGTACTCGCGGCCTGCACCGGCACCGCCGCCGAATCCACCACCACGGTGACGGTTCGCAATTGCGGTGTGGAGACCGGTTTCCCGGCACCAGCACAGCGCATGTTCGTCAACGACGGCAATCTCATCTCGATGGTGCTGGCACTGGGTGCCCAGGATCAGGTCGCGGCGGTCTCCAGTGTCAAACGCGACGCGGCCACCCTGCGCGCCCACTACGGCGCCGAGATCGTCGACGGCCTCAATGACGTCGCCCCCGAATATCCTTCGCGCGAAACGGTTCTCGCCCAACGACCCGACGTGATGGTCGCCGGCTGGAGCTACGGCTACGACGAGGCGAGCAACCTCACCCCCGCCTCCTTGCGCAAAGACGGCATCGCCGCCTACGTACTCACCGAGAGCTGCCGCCAGGCCGACGGGGGTGCCGCGCGCGGCACCGTGGAACCGTGGACGGCGCTGCGCACCGATCTCACCGATCTGGGTGTCATCACCGGCCGCACCGCCCGCGCAGGCGAGGTCACCGCCGATCTCGACACCAGGCTGGCGGCCCTTGCGGCCGCTCCGAAACCGGCGAAGGCCCCCACCGTCTTCCTCTTCGACAGCGGCACCGACACCATCTATTCGAGCGGGAAATTCGGTGCGCCCCAGGCGATTCTGGAGGCGGCGGGCGCCCGCAACATCCTCGACGACGTCGCCGACACCTGGACCAAGGTCTCCTGGGAGCGCCTGGCAGCCGCCGACCCCGACGCCGTCATGTTCGTCGACTACCCCGGCCAGACCTACGCACAGAAGGTCGACATACTGCGCGGCAAACCCGGCATCAACAACCTGCGGGCGGTGCGGGAGAGCCGCTTTTTCAATCTGCCTTACGCCCTGTGGACGAGCGGACCGCTCAATATCGACGCCGCCGAGCAGATCCGCAAGCAATTGGAGGCCTGGAACCTGGTGCCCGCCTCGACCGTGGTCCCGCGCGCCGACGACGCGGTGCGCTGACCGGTCAGCGCCGGGTGAGCAGCACCAGCGGGATCTCGCGGGTGGTCTTGGTCTGGTAGTCGCCGTATCCCTTGTACGTCGCGACGACCTGCGGCCACAGGTCCGCCCGTTCGGCTTCCGTCGCGACGCGGGCGATCATCGGCTCGCGCGGACCGTTCTGCACGGCGACCTCGACCTCGGGGTTGTCGCGCAGGTTCAGGAACCAGGCGGGATGGGTGGGATCGCCGCCGCGCGAGGCGACGACGACGATCCGGTCCTCCTCCAGGATCGGAGCCGTGAGCATCACCGAACGCGGCTGACCCGACTTGCGTCCGATCGTGGTGAGTTCGAGCGACGGCATCCCCATCACGGTCTTGCCGATCCGCCCACCGGTGACAGCGAGCAGGGCACGGTGAACGCCGTTCATGATCTTCAGCTGCAGGTCACTTGGCATATCGGCAAATCTACTCGGTGCTCGCACCCAGGTCAGGCGTTTTGCGCGCGGGCCAGGGTCTGCAACGGATCGGTGAGCAGCTCGGCGAAGGCCAGTTCGGCGGCGCCGACGAGCGGGGCGTCGTCGGCGAGGGCGGAGGTGCGCAACCGGACCCGCTCGCGGACCGCCAGCAACCCGTCGACCGCCAGCCTGCTGCGCACCTGCGCCGCGGCAGCCAGGTAGATCTCGCGCAGGACCCCACCGAACACCACCATGGTCGGGTTGAACACGTTGACCAGGTTGGCTACGCCGTACCCGAGCCAGTCCCCCACCTGGTGCAGCGCGTCGCGGGC
The DNA here is from genome assembly GCF_040655675.1 of Nocardia sp. NPDC050378. Lineage (NCBI taxonomy): Bacteria > Bacillati > Actinomycetota > Actinomycetes > Mycobacteriales > Nocardiaceae > Nocardia > Nocardia sp. NPDC050378. Next base: position 4,273 of record NZ_JBFAKI010000016.1, on the reverse strand, counting down.
GTCGGCGTCGCCGCGCGCGGCCGCGTCGACGATCGCCGCCACCGCCGCCCGGCCGGTCAGGTCGCTGCGACCGGCCGCCGCGATCAGGGCGAGCTCACCGGCCTCGGCTTCCAGACAGCCTCGCGAGCCGCAGCGGCAGGCCCGGCCGCCGGGATTCACGATCATGTGCCCGACCTCGCCGCCGTACCCGCCTTCGCCACCGAGCAGTTCCCCACCCATGATGACGCCGCCACCGATCCCGACCTCACCGTGCAGGTAGATCAGGTCGCGGACCCCCGCCCCGACACCGCGCTCCCGCTCGGCGATCGCCCCGAGGTTCGCGTTGTTGCCCACCGCGACAGGCACACCGAGCCTTTCGGACAGCAACGCCCCGACCGGCACATCGACCCACCCGATATTGGGCCCGTACCGCACCACCCCGTCGCGCTCGCGCACCATCCCGCAGAACGCGAGCCCCACACCGGCGCACACCGCACCCTCATGCGCGGCGTCCATCATCGACTCCGTCATCCGCGCCAGTTCGGCGATCACCTCGTCCGGATCGAAAGTGCCCGTGTCACGCGGCATTTCGCACCGGTCCATGATCGCGCCACCCAAACCGACGCGCGCCACCGCGAGCCGGTCGGCACCCACGTCCAGCGCGAGGACATAGACCCGGTCGGATTCGGGGCGCACCACCAGCGACGGCCGCCCCGCTTTGCCCGTCTGTCCCGGCAATTCCTCCCGCACCAACCCCGCGGCGGCGAGGTCGGTGGTCAAGGCGAGGATCGTGCTGCGGTTCAAGCCCATTCGCTCGGCGAGCTCCGCCCGCGACAACGGTCCGCTCACGTGGACGTGGCGCAGCAGCACCGCGAGATTCCGGCGGCGGATCTCGTCCGGGGAGGGTGCTGCTTTCATCCGGCCCTCCCTTCCCCGTCGTCGGTCAACTTCCTGGCAGCGAACGCTTGCGCGACAGCGCGTCCACCCCCGCCGCGAGCAGCAGAACAAATCCTGTCACAACGAATTTCGTGCCCGCGCTGTAGCCCATCAGGCCCATCCCGTTGTTGATGACCGCGACCACGGCGGCACCGAGTACCGCGTCGAGCATCCGGCCGCGACCACCGAACAGGCTGGTGCCGCCGATCACCGCCGCACCGACCGCCGTCAGCAGCACATCGGACCCACCGGTGTTCGGATCGACCGAGTTGGCTCGCGACGCGGCGATCAAACCGCCGACCGCGGCCATCGTCGAACAGAGCACGAAGGCGCTGATCTTGATCCGGTCCACTGGGATGCCCGCGCGCCGAGCCGCTTCCACATTGCCGCCCACCGCGTAGATGTGGCGCCCGAACGAGGTGCGGTTGAGCACGAACGTCCACAGCAGCAGCAACGCCACGATGATCGGTACCACGATCGGCATGCCCTGCAACGAGTTGACTTCTGGGTTGCGGCTGCGTTCGTCGTTGAGGATCGCCACCGCGACACCGGCGACCACAGCCACCGCCGCGATCCGCAGCGTCACCACCGCGGCACTCTCGCCGGTGAGCCCGAGCTGAGTACGCGCGCGCAACTTCCGGTACTGCACGAACCCGAATCCGGCTAGCAGCACCGCGTACATCGCCCAGCCGAGCAGCGGCGGCACGTTCTTGTTCGCGATGGCGAGGATGGTCTCGTCGTGGATGGAGATATTGCGCCCGTTGTCCATGATCTTGAGCGCCACGCCCTGCAGCGCCAAGAACGCCGCGAGGGTCACCACGAACGAGGGCACTCCGATCTTCACCACGATCGCCCCGATGGCCGAACCGATCACCACACCAGTGAGCAGCGCGACGAGCACCGCCGAATACCACGGCCAGCCTTTGTCGGTGAGCAGCACCGCGAGCACCGCCGCGCACACACCACTGGTGAACCCGGCCGACAGGTCGATCTCACCGAGCAACAGTACGAAGATCAACCCCATGGCGATCACCGCGATGGCGGCGCCCTGGGTGAACAGATTCGCGATATTGCCCTGCGTCATGAACACCGGCCGGGCGATCCAGAACACCACCGACAGCACCACAAGCGCGATCACCGAGGGCAACGCCCCCATGTTCCCACTGCGCACCCGTCCGACATACGAGGTCACCAGTTCGCTGACCGGAGCCGTCGCGGCCGCACTCTTCTCTGTCACCGTCGTACTCATGCCTTCACCCCGAGACTGCCGCTGCGCCCGGAGGTGATCAGCTCGACCACCTGCGAGTGGGTCACGTCGGTCGTGCGGACCTGCGCGGCCATCCGGCCCAGATACAGCGCCGCGATCCGGTCGGAGACCGCGAACACGTCGTTCATGTTGTGCGAGATCAGCACCACCGCAAGGCCTTTGTCGGCCAGCCGGCGCACCAGTTCCAGCACCTGCTGGGTCTGGGCGACGCCGAGTGCGGCGGTCGGTTCGTCCAGAATCACCACCTTGCTGTTCCACAGCACCGCTTTGGCGATGGCCACGGTCTGACGCTGACCACCCGACAGGCTCGCCACCTTCTGCCGCACCGACTTGACGGTCCGCACCGACAGCCCGGCCAGGGTTCGCCCGGCGAGTTCCTCCATGCCGTATTCGTCGAGCACGATCCCGTGCTTGCGTTCACGGCCGAGAAACATGTTCTGCACGATGTCGAGGTTGTCGCAGAGCGCAAGGTCCTGATACACGATCTCGATGCCGAGCTCGGCGGCGTCGCGTGGGTTGCCGATCTGCACCGGTTCGCCCTCGAACAGGATCTCGCCCGCATCGATCGGATGGGTGCCGCCGATGCATTTGACCAGGGTCGATTTGCCGGCGCCGTTGTCGCCGACCAGCGCGGTCACTTCGCCGGGATAAACCGCGAAATCAACCGTGTGCAAGACGTGGACGGGGCCGAAGCTCTTGTCGATACCCCGTAATTCGATGACCGGGGTGTCCATCAGCGCACGCCGTTGTCGGCACAGAGCTTGGCGAATTCACCCGCGCACAGCTCGGTCTTGTCGACGAATCCGTCGGCGACCACATCGTTGACGTTGTTCTTGAAGATCGCCTTCGGCTCCAGCAGCACCGCAGGCACCTTCGTCTTCGCCTCGGGGTCGTCGACGGTGCTGTTCGCCTCGCCCTTCTCCCCCTTGGCCAGCGCGATCGCGAGTTTCGCGCCCGCGGCGGCCTCGAGCTTGATCGCCTTGTAGACGGTCATGCACTGATCGCCGGCGAGCACGTTCTGCAGTCCCTGCACGGTCGCGTCCTGGCCCGTCACCGGCACCTGACCGTTGAGCTTCTGCTTCTTCAGCACCGCGATGGCGGCATTGGCCAGCCCGTCGTTCGCCGCCACGACGCCGCCGAGGTTCGGGGTGCCGGTGAGCATCTGCTCGAAAATGGTGCCTGCCTTGGTGTTGTCCCACTCCGGCACGGCCTGGTCCGGGCCCTTCACCAGTTCGCCCGCGGCGAACTTCGGCGCCAAGGCACCGTCGTAGCCGTTCTTGAACAGGGTCGCGTTGTTGTCGGTCGGACCACCGTTGAGATACGCGACGACCGGCTTCACAGCCTGCTTGTCGGTCAGACACTTGGCCAGACCATTACCCATCAGCTCGCCGACCTTCACGTTGTCGAACGAGACGTAGTAGGGCGCACCGCCGCCCAGCGTGAGCCGGTCGTAGTCGATGACCGTGACACCTTGGGCCTTCGCTTTCTGGATCACGGCCTTGCCGGTGCCGCTGTCGAGGTTGGTGATCATCAGGACCGAGGCGCCGTTGGTGATCATCTGGTCGGCGATGGTCTGGAAGGCGTTCTTATCGCCCTGCGCGTTCTGGATATCGGCCTTGATCCCGGCCTCGTCGAACGCCTGCTGCAGGTACTTGCGGTCCGCCGTCTCCCACCGCGCCGAGGTCTTGCTGTCGGGCAGGATCACGCCGATCTTGGCGCCACTGCCGGAGCCGGAGCTGCTGTCGTCACCACCGCAGGCGGTGACGGAGGTGAGAAGTGCGATCGAGACGGCCGCGATGCCGAAGATCCCCTGACGCATGAGGGTGGGCCTTTCGTGGAACCACCGCCCGCTGGGCGGACGAGCTGGATCGAATGTTGTGCTCGACAACTTATTCGAGCCCGTCCGATTGCACAGCGGATTGAGCAAAGGATTTGTTGTCGGCGATAACAATCAAGCAACGAGCGGTAGGTACGCCCAGCTCAGAGGTGGGTTCCTGGTCCAGATACGACGAAAGCCCCCTGACCGTAGTCAGAGGGCTTTCGTGAATGATTGTCCGGCGGTGTCCTACTCTCCCACACCCTGTCGAGTGC
>NZ_JBFAKI010000015.1:56837-127971 GCF_040655675.1 Nocardia sp. NPDC050378 | reverse complement strand
CGTGTTGGCGGTGCGGGCAGCGCGGAACAACATGTCCTGCGCCGCCGCGTCGAGCGCCAGTAGATCGGTCGATGTCGCCGTCATGAAACCTCCGCAGCTCCGAGTTACTTAGACTAGTCAGTCCAGTCCAGTAAATAGTAGATAGACTGGCTCGTCCACTCGTAATCTTGGTGACCCAGGCCACTCATCCGCGAAAGGCGCCGACGGACATGTCGACATCGGCAACGCGATCGACCGGACCCGGCGGCCGCCCCCCAGGGGGCGATCCGGGAAAGCGTCGAGCCATCCTCGACGCCGCGATCGACACATTCCTGCGCGACGGCTACGAGCGGGCAACCCTCGACGTGATCGCCGAACGGGCCGGCGTGGCAAAACAAACCGCCTACAACCACTTCGGCGACAAACAGACCCTGTTCCTGGCCGCGGTCGAGCACGAACGCGCCCAGGTGGCAGCGACCTTCGGCACCGCGATCGCCGGGTCGGATCGCACCGACGTCACCGCCGCGCTCGTCGAGATCGGCCACCGGGTCCTGCGGGTGCTGCTCGACGAGCGGGCGTCCGCGCTGCGCCGTCTCATCATCAGCGAGGTCGCCCGGATCCCGTCGCTGCGCCCCGCCTGTGCCGACGGCGAACCGAAACAGCTGGTGTCCCAGATCGCCGACCTGCTGCGCTCCCGCGGTGAACTCGATGTCGAGGATCCCGCGACCGCGGCCCGTCAGTTCGTCTCGCTTCTCGTCCAGCAGGGTCTGCACGCGTCGATGTACGGCACGATCCCGCTCCCCCGCACCGACGCCGACACCATTTGCACCGAGGCCGCCAACCTGATCGTCCGCGCTTTCCGCACCGATCCGGGGCCCTCCCGATCCTCGCGAACAGCAGGGTGACCCTCGAAGCTAGTCGCGGCTGCCACGGCGGCCTCATTCGAGCGCGTCGACCTGGTGTCGAGGAGTAATCTATTTCATTGATACAGTCGTCGGATCCGGCGAGGTCGGATCCGGAATCGGAAGTCGGTAAGTCCCATGGTCTCCGCGTCGGAGTTGGAAGAACTGGCCCGCCAAGCCGAGGTCGACGGCACCGCTCCGAGAGTCGGTGTGATCATCGAACGTGACGGAACAGTACTACTCCTGGAGCGTCACGACAGTGGCCCGGTCAAGGTCCCACTGAAGCTTCCCGGAGCCACTGTGCAGCCCGGTGAAACCCTGGCCGCGGCGGTGGCCCGTGGGGTGCGCGAGGAAACCGGGCTGCTTGTCACCGGGATCCGCCATCACGTAGGCGATTTCGACTACCTGTCGCCCGACGCACGCCGCGTCCGCCGTCTGCATTTCGCCGTGGATGTAGCGGCCTTCGAACCGATTCGACTCACCGCCCATGCGCGCTACGCCTGGACGCCGCTCGACGGCCCCCTCCCGGTGACCTCCTCCATCCGCGGCATCCTCGGTACGTACCGCGATCTCGTAAGCCACTGATACACCGGGGCCGACTGCGATTCGAGCATTCCTGAGGTCAGGCGTTGGCCGAGGCCGACGCTTTCTAGTGAGCCGCGACGAGTCGACCGACCTCGTCGCGGAACGACGACGACGTCCATCTCGATGACGGAAGCCTTTGTCATGCAATGCCTTCCGCTGTCCGCGGGTCGGCGAATGCTTGAGCGAGGTCGACGAGGAAATTCGTCAGGACGTAGATCGCGCCGAGGATCAAGGTGATGCCGGCGATCGTGGTGTAGTCACCGGCTTTCACCGCTTGGGCGGTGTAGAGGCCGATGCCCGGCCAGGCGAAGATCAGCTCCAGCACGATGTCGGCGCCGAACATGGCGGCTACCTGCATGCCCGCGATCGACAGTGTCGAGTTCACCGAATTGCGCATGGCGTGTCTGCCGAGGACGCCTAGCTCGGTGAGGCCTTTGACGCGGGCGGTGCGAACGAAGTCCGAGCGCAGCGTGTGCTGCAAGCTGCTGCGCAGGGCACGGCCGATCGCGACGGCGGGCACCAGGGACAAGCAGACCACGGGGAGGATCAGATGCTCGACGGCATCGAGGAATACGCTCGGCCGCCCGGCGAGCAGTGAGTCGACGCGGACATCGCGCCCCACTCGGGAGCGGGGCGGGAGCGCCGAGACCGATGAAGCTATATTCCGGCAATCCGACCAGACAGTCGTCAACTCGCATCGTCGAGCCATTTCCGATTCACGAATCTTCGCAGCCCGGAAATCGCAATGAAGGCACGGTGATGACGGCTTCCGGCAGGCACGAAACCATTCCACCGGCAGCGGGAATCATGGCACGACCGCACTCACCGCGCTCTGCCATTTCGCAACGAGCAGCCCGCGTTGCGCCGTGGAGTCGCTACTCGACTCGCGTCCATCACACGACGGGCCGCTACGCACTATTTTACGGCGATCACGTTGAGACAGAGCGTATTTCGGTCACATCGACCGAGTTTCCGGCTGGATGCGCCGATCACAGCGGTTGCGCCGCCGGTAGCAATCGGGTAGGCCGAGCTCCGACTCGGCTACCGAACGCACCGGTTCCGAAACCATTGGCCGCGTAGGTCTTTCGTGCCATCGTAGGTTCGCAGTGATGGTGCCGACCGGCGGGCAACGCGGCGACGAGCAGCTCACCCTGTTTCGTGGAATGCCGCGAACGCTGTTCGCCCACCTATGCGCTAGTTCGGGATGTGCCTACCGGCGCGGGCCTGCAGGTCTTCGTCGATCTGTGCGAAGTCGCGGTCCTTGGTCTCGGGGACCCGGCGGTAGACGAATATCAAGGCCACCAGGCAGATCACGGCGAAGATCAGGAAGACAGGTCCTGATCCGATCGCCCCGGTCAGCGGCAGGAAGGCCGTCGACATGATGAAGTTCGACAACCAGCTCACCGCGGAGCCCGCGCCCGAGCCCTGCGCCTGCACGTCGGGTGGGAAGACCTCGGCGAGGATCACCCAGAACACCGGGCCCATCCCGATGGCGAAGGACGACACGAACACCAGCATGCACACCAGCAGGATCACCGAACCGAGATCGACGATGAACGAGACACCGAGCAGCGCGACCGAGATCCCCATTCCGACCAGGGAGATCAGCAGCAGCGGCCGGCGGCCGAGCCGGTCGATCAAGCGCAGCGAGACGAATGTCATCGCGAGATTGACGATGCCGATGATGACCGAATAGACGATCGAGTTCGAGGCGCTGAGGCCGGTCTCCTCCATGATCGTCGGGGCGTAGTAGAGCACGGTGTTGATGCCGACGAACTGCTGCAGAACAGCGAGGCCGAGCGCGACGACCAGCGCGGGGCGGACGCGGGGCGCCAGCAGCACCCGCCACCCCTTCTGCTCGGGACTCTTGTCCTGCTCCCGAAGGCGCCGGCGTTCGGCTTCCTGGTGGCGGTAGTGCTCGATCACCTTCTCGGCACCCGCGGCACCGACGACCGAGCCGATGGTGGTTCGGGCTTCGTCGATACGCCCCTGCGCGATCAGCCAGGTGGGCGTTTCCGGTAGCCGTCTCACGATCAGCACCAGCAAAACGGCCGGAATCGCACCGACCCAGAACATCGCGCGCCAGTCGCCACTACCGCTGAACGCGAGGTTCACGAGGTAGGCGACGAGCATGCCGACCGTCTGCAGCAGCTGATTGAGGGTGAGCATTCGCCCGCGGATCTGCGGCGGCGAAATCTCGCCCAGATAGGTGGGAACCAGTGCCGAGGCGATGCCGACACCCAAGCCCATGACCAGGCGGCCGAGAACGAGCAGCGGGAATCCGGTCGCCAGCGCCGACACGATGAAGCCGACCGCGAACAGCAGTCCGGCGCCACCGAGCACCATTTTGCGGCCGAATCGGTCCGCGAGCCCGCCGGTGAACATCGCCGCGACCAGCGCGCCGAGCAGCAGAATACTGGTCACCAGGCCCTGTTGGGCGTCGTGGAGGTCGAGGTCGCCTCGGATGTAGAGCAACGCGCCGGAAATGACGCCCGTGGCGTAGCCGATCATGAAGGTGGCGAGGTTGATCCACAATCCCCACCGAGCGACCATGCGCAATCCCGCGTCGGGGACGTCGAGGTGGGAACTCTCCGAACTCGTCATCTCATTCCCCCTGGCCGGGAAGCCCGGTCGGAGCCCAGCCGTCGGGGCCGGTGCTGCCTGCCGCGTACTCCCCTATCGGCACCCGGTTTTCGCGCCAGGCCTCGCGGACCGGCTCGATGATGCGCCAGCATTGGACAGCCATGTCGCCACGGACCGACAGTGGTGGGATGCCCTCGATCACGCCCCGGAGTACTTGGCCGTAGGGGGGCAGCATGCCCGCGCCGAACTCTCCGGCCAAGCTCACCGGATCGATCTCGAACGAGTCGCCCGGTCCGCTGATGTTCACGTCGAGCCCGAAGGTGTTGGCGCCGAGCGGTATTCCGATGTGGAGTCGGTTGGGTTGCGGGCTGCCGGTCATACCGACCGGTACTTGTTGCGGCGGCTTGAAGGTGACCGTCACCTCCGTGCGCGGTGAGCCGAGCGCTTTTCCCGAGCGCACCCGGAACGGCACACCCGACCAGCGCCAGGTATCGACCGCGAGCACCAATTCGGCGAAGGTCTCGGTATTTCGGGAGCCGTCGATGCCCTCCTCGTCCACGAAGGAGGGCACCTGACGGCCGTCGATCTCACCCGCGGTGTAGCGGGCACGGCGGCTGTATTCGATCGGGTCGTCGTCCCAGATCCGGGTGGCCCGCAAGATCTGGGCTTTCCCGTCGCGCACGGCGTCTCCGTGCAGAGACGGCACGGGCTCCATCGCGAACAGCGACAGCACCTCGAGCAGGTGGCTCTGGATCATGTCCGCCAGCGCACCGGTGCCGTCGTAGAAGGCGGCCCGACCTTCCAGCGTCAGGCTCTCGTCGAAGACCACGTCCACGCTGTGCACGTGCTGGTTGTTGAGCAACGGTTCGATCATGCGGTTGGCGAACCGCACACCCAGAATATTGAGAACGGTCGACATGGCGACGAAGTGGTCGATCCGATGCACGTGGTCTTCCGGAACCAGCTGTGTCACCAACTCGTTGAGCGCGGCGGCGCTCTCGGCGTCGCTGCCGAACGGCTTCTCGATCGCCAGCCGGGTGCCCTCGGGCAGGTCCACTCCGGTGAGCACGCGACAGACCTTCTCGGTGACAGCGGGCGGCAGCGCGAAATAGATGATCAGCTGACCCGAGCACGAGTCCAGCACTGCGCGCAGATCGTTCTCGTCGGTGGCATCCGCCGTGACATAGCGGGTCGTCGCGACGACGGCTTCCACCTGCGGCCCGCGCGCGTCCACGGTCGCGAAGGACTCGGTGACCTGCGAACGCCAGCGGTCGTCGTCCCAGCTTTCCACCGCGCTGCCGACGAGCTGAAGTTTGTCCACACTGCCGGTGGTCAACAGCGCACCGAGCCCCGGCAGCAGCAGCCGCGCCGTGAGATCGCCGCTCGCACCGAGAATCAGCAGCGTCTGATCACGTGAACTGTTCGCACCAGATGTCGAGTCCGAGGTCATAGTCCTTCGCTCCTGTCGTGCGTATTGCGACGAGCAACGCGGCCTGAAATGCCGATCCGACCCTGACGCCCACAGCGGAGCGCCGCCTGCTTGAACTTGCGCGGGACAACTCTATGTTGCCGACGGACCCGGCGCCGGGAGGTAGTGAGCAGCGCGTCACCGGGTCATTCGCAGCGGAGCCTTACCCGACGCCCCGGTGACGCGCCCGGCATCCGAGATGGAACCGCTCGGGCCACCAGACCTTGTCGCCGAGGAGTTCGAACAGGGCGGGGACTACCAGGGTTCTGACCACGAAGGTGTCGAGCAGGATGCCGATGCCGACGACGATGCCGAGTTGGGTGAGGGTGATCAATGGAAGTACGCCCAAGACGCAGAACACCGCGGCCAGCACCGCGCCCGCGCTGGTGATCACCGCGCCGGTGGATGCGACGGCACGGACCATGCCCTGGGTGGTGCCGTGGGCCGCTGCTTCCTCGCGCGCCCTGGTCACCAGGAAGATCGTGTAGTCCACGCCGAGTGCGACCAGGAACAGGAAACCGAACAGTGGCACGTTGGTGTCCAATGCCGGGAAGCCGAACACGGTGCCGCTGATCCAGCTGCCCGCGCCGAGGGCGGCGAGCGCGCTCAGGACCGTGACGCCGACGAGCAGTACCGCCGCCGGGACCGCCCGCAACAGGGCGAGCAACACCAGCAGAACGACGACCAGGATCAGCGGGATGACCAGTCCCTGGTCCCGGCGCGCGGCGTCGCGGATATCGAGGGCCTCGGCATCGGAGCCGCCGACGAGCGCCGCACCGTTGGGGATCGCGCCGAGTGCCGACCGCATCGCCTCGACGGTGGTGAACGCGTCGGCCGAGCCGGGCGGCGCGTCGAGGACGACCGACCAGCGCGTCATTCCGGTGTCGGAGGCTCCGGTGCGGGTCGCCCGGGAAATCCCTGGCACCGCATCGAGCTCGGCCTGCACCGACGGTGCGGCCGCCGTGCGGGCGATCACGACGGCGGGATCGGCGGAGCCGGAGGGGAAGTGCTCGGCCAAGGTCTGTAGTCCGTCGACGGATTCGGCTTCGACCCGGAACTGCTCGGTGCGTGACAGGCCGATGTCGGTGGTCGCGAGACCGGCGGCGAAGACCACGAGGACGGCCGACGCGACACCGGCGACGAGCGCCGGACGGCGCACCACGCGCATCGCGACATTCGCCCAGATGCCGTGCTCGGCCGGGTCACGACCGTCGGCGTGCGGCACGAACGGCCAGAAGATCTTTCGCCCACACAGGGCCAAGGCCGGGGGCAGGGCGAACAGGACGAAGATCAACGCGACGACGAGTCCGGCCGCGGCGAACGCGCCGAGGCTGCGCGTGTTCGGCAGCGCGGCCAGCAGCAGGGTCAGCAGTGCGAGCACAACAGTGACATTGCTGGCCACGACGGCGGGCGCGGCATGGCGTACCGCCGCGCGCAAAGCGTCGCGATGGTCGTCGTGGCGATGCAGTTCGTCGCGGTACCGGGAGACGAGCAGCAGTGCGTAGTTCGTGCCCGCGCCGAAGACCAGGACGCTGGTGATGCCGGAGGTCGAGCCGTCGAAGGTGAGACCGGTGAGCTGGGCCAGTGCGGTGCCGACGCTGGTGGCGACGCGGTCGGCCAGGCCGACGACCGTCAGCGGCACGAGCCAGAGCACCGGTGAGCGGTAGGTGAGGATCAGCAGCACCATCACCACGAGCGCTGTGACGATCAGCAGCAGGGTGTTGGCACCGGAGAAGGAGTCGGCGATGTCGGCGCCGAAGGCGGGACCGCCGGTCACTTGCACGCGCAGCGGTTCGGGCAGGTCCGTGGTGAGGGTGGTGCGCAGCTCGTCGATGCGATCGGTGAGCGCGAACCCGTTCAGGTCCGCAGGCACCGGGATCTGAGCGATGGCGGCGCGGCCGTCGGGCGCCGGGACGACGCGTGGACCGCCCGACGCGGAGACCTCGGCCCGGGTGAGCGCGGCCTCGACTGCGGCCAGGTCGGTCGGGGTGAGCACGCCGTCATCGGTGCGGGTCGCCACCAGGATCGCGGCGGCTTCGTCCGCGCCGGGGAAGTCGTCGGCGGCAGCGGCTGCCCGAGCGGATTCCGCCGAGGAAGGCAGCGACACCGGCGCCTGCCCGGCGCTCTGATTGCTGCCGGCCGACGCGACAACAGCCACCGCGGCCACGAACACCGCGAGTAGCAGTGCCCACGATCGCCGTCCGGTCACCATCCGGGCGAACCGATCCCATCCCTGCCCGTCGCTGAGTCGCATCACGCCGACAACTATTTCAGAAACTTAATTATCTGACAATGCCCGGGGCCGGGAGCGGCTAAGCTCGCCACCGGATCGAGAGGAGACATGCGTTGGGTGACCAGACCACCGAGGACACCGATCCGGCTCACGACCGGTCGCAGCTGGAAACCGAGATCGCCCGCGATCTGCGTGCGCTGACCGCGATCTCCGAACAGATCGGTCACGTCTTCGCGCGGTCCAATGATCTGCGCCCCAACGACTTCCGTGCCCTGATGCATGTGGCAACCGCACAGGCCGAAGGCACACCGGTGACCGCGGGTCGGTTGAGCACACTGATGGGGATATCCGCGCCCGCGGTCACCTACCTGGTCGAGCGGATGATCGAATCCGGCCACCTCGAGCGAGTACCCGACGCCACGGACCGCCGACGAGTGCACCTCGGCTACACCGACCACGGCATGTCCGTGGCGGCCGGATTCTTCGAACCACTCAGCACCCGCACCCGGGCTGCGATGGCCGAGCTGCCGGCTGCCGACCTCGAAGCAGCCCACCGGGTGTTCATCGCGATCACCGGCGCGCTACGCGATTTCTACAGCGAGCTACCGGCGCAGATCGACCGCTGAGCTCGTCGCAGGTCCCGACGTCTGGCCCGGCTCGCCGTACGAAGCAGCGCCTCCCACAGACATCCGCACCCGCGGATCCTCGGAGGCGGACAGTTCCGCCATCGTCCCGGCGGCCAGAATCCGCCCTTTGCTGATGACAACCAGGCGGTCGGCGTAACCGGTGGCGGCGAGCAGGGCGATGTCGTGGGTGATGACGAGCAGGGCCGCACCGGTGTCGGCGTACTCGCGAAGCGACTTCCACACACCGTAGGCGGTGCCCTGGTCCAGGGAAGCGGTCGGGCCGTCCGCGACCAGGACATCGGGAGCGGTCAGCAGGGCGGCCGCGACCGCGGCGCGTTGGATCTGGCCCGCGGAGTTGTGCCGCGCAAGCAGATCCAAGGCGTCGATCGGATAATGAGCAGCAGCGCAGGCTTGTTCGACGGTCCAGGCTCGGTGTCGAAGCTCCGATCGGCGGAGCTGCTCGCCGACGGTGCGGTCGGGCACGAAGGCATCGATACCGTCCTGAGGGACATAGCCGACACGGCCGTCGATCGCGACTTCACCACTCGCCCGTGCCGATTCGGGTAGGCGACCGGTCAGTGCGTAGGCGATCATCGTCTTGCCGTCGCCGGGGCCGCCGAGCAGCGCGGTGAGCTGTCCGGCGGGAACACTCAGATTCACGCTCGTGAGGACCGTGTCGCGCCACCGGCCGGTGTCGATGTCGACGGTGAGGGAACGTAGTTCGGCTGTCACGCCTCCAGTGTGGCCGGGTTCCTCAGCGACGACACCTAGACTACTGCGAACAATTCGATGGGATTTCTCGATTTTCGCGCTCGGCAGGAACGAGGTGGCTATGCCGTCGGGTCCAAGGGTGAGTCGGTGAGTGGCGGTACGACGCTGCGGTCCTGGTGGGCGGACCCGGTCGACTACCGCTGGCTGGTGCGCACCCTCGCCGTTCGTTCGGCGCTGCTGCCGCTGAAGGTGCTGATGGGCGCCGCCGGTGCGGGGATCGCGGTGATGGGTCTGGTGATCGCGGGCACGCCCGCGGGGCCGCCCGGCCCGGCATCGGTTGTCGGAGTTCTGGCGGGCACGCTGTGGGCCGTGCGCTGGTGGCTGCTGCCCTGGCCCGGCAGAACGGAGTCGCTGGTCCTGATCGCCTGCGCCGATCTGCTGTTCACGATCGAGTTCCTCCAGGTGCACAACCGTCTGTTCGGCGCCATGGGTGCCGTACTGCTGCTGGCGACCGGCAGCTATCTGAGCTTCTTCCACAGCGCACGGGCCGTGGCCGCGCATTCGGCCTGGTCGGTGTTGTCGGTGGTGGTGTTGTCCGTGCGGATCGCGACGGGCGGCGACGGAGTCACGCTCGCGGTCGCGGTGGGTCTGCTGCTGGCGACGGTGATCACCGCGGTGCCCGCGTTCCAGCTGCTCTACTGGCTGCTGCGCGTCGAGTCACTCTCGGACCCGCTCACCGAACTGCTCAACCGGCGAGGGCTCGAGAACCGGCTCCCCCGACTCGTCGAGGACCATCGTGCCGTCTGCGTCATCTCCTTCGACCTGGACCGGTTCAAGAGCGTCAACGACACCTGGGGTCACCGCATCGGCGACATCGTGCTGATGCGAACCGCCCGGCGCCTGCGCGAGGCCACCCCGGATTCGGCGGTGGTGGCCCGGACCGGCGGTGAGGAGTTCGTCGTAGCCGCCCCGATCGCGGCGGCCGACGCCCGCGACGTCGCCGAACACCTCCGCCGGGTGGTCGCCGCGCCCTCGGATACCGCGGTGGGCGTGACGGCCAGCATCGGCGTCGCGGTCTTCGACGCGACGGTCTGCCCGCAGTGCCCACGCCCCACCCCCGACCGCTTGCTGCAATCCGCCGATGCGGCGATGTACCAGGCGAAACAGTCCGGGGGAAACGTGGTCGTCCTCGACGACCTCACCCGGCCACCCGGGCACTCCCACGCGCCGGGTGAGGAATGAACCGGGCGTCGCAGCTGCCGAGCGCGGCTCGGACCATGGTGATCAGCTGGAAATCGCCGGAATGCGGCCGATCTCGCGGCCTATCCGGGTGAGAAGCCGGCTGGTCAGGTCCGGGTCTTCGGCGGTGTTCGAGTCGGTGTAGTCGCCGAGAGAGTAGACGGTTGTGAAACCGGCTCGGTGCCAATGGTCGCGGGGCAGGGTGTTGCGTCCGGCGACCGCGACGACGGGGGTGGGGTGGGCGCGGGCGGCCAGAACCGCGGGGAGTTTTCCGTGGGCGGTCTGCTCGTCGATGCTGCCCTCGCCGGTGATCACCAGGTCGACATCGGGCAGGTGGCGGTCGAATTCGAGCAGTTCGAGAAAGAACTCGGCGCCGGAGACGCTGGTACCGCCGAGCAGCAGGGCGGCGAAGCCGATCCCGCCCGCGCTGCCCGCACCGGGCGCGGCCGCGATTGCCTCCGCTTCCGGACAGCCGCTGCGGACGAAGGCGCGGACCAGGTTGCGCAGTCCGTCGTCGAGGAACCGGACGTCGGATTCGGTGGCGCCCTTCTGTGGGCCGTACACGGCGGCCGCACCGTCCGGCCCCAGCAATGGGTTGGTGACATCACCGGCGACCACGATGTCCACCTCGCTCAACCGGACCGCCCGCGACGAGTCGACCGTGTGGACGCGGGCGAGACTGCGGCCACACGCGCGCAGTCGCTGTCCGCTCGCGTCGGCGAAGGTGAAGCCGAGCGCGGCGAGCATCCCCATCCCACCGTCGGTGCAGGCGCTGCCACCGAGCGCGAGGACCAGGCGTTGCGGCCGGTGTCGCAAAGCCTGCGAGACCGCTTGTCCCACACCGAGACTGCTCGCGTCCAGCGGCAGCTTCCGGCCGTTCGGCAGGGTGGCGAGGCCGCAGGTGCTCGCGACCTCGACCACCGCGGTGCCGTCGCCGACCGCGATCCGCGCGTATGTCGGGGTTCCCGACGCCCCGGCCACCGTCACCGGATGCGGCGTGAAACCGGCCGCGACCGCCGCGTCGACGCTCCCGTCACCGCCGTCGGCCATCGGCATCCGCACGCAGTCGATGCCCGCCTCCGCCAAGCCGTCGGCGAGGCGGTCGGCCACTTCGGCCGCGGTGAGGCTTCCTTTGAATTTGTCCGGGGCGAGGAGAACCCTCACGCGGTCGACGTCCTTTCTGCGGTCCGGATCTCAGTCCGCTTGCGCCACCGCGCCGAGCAGTTCCCGGACCCGGTTGGCGACGGTGATGAATTCCGGTGTCTCCATCGTCGTGGCGTACTCGCGGTGCGCGGGCAGGTCGACATCGAGCAATTCGATGATCTTGCCCGGTCGTGGACTCATCACCACGACCCGATTGGCGAGATAGACGGCCTCGGCCACCGAATGCGTGACCAGCAGGACGGTGGTGCCCGTCTCCCGCCAGATGCGGTGCAGTTCGACGTTCATCCGTTCCCGGGTGAGCGCGTCGAGTGCGCCGAACGGCTCGTCCATCAGCAGCACTTCCGGTCGGTGCAGCAGGGCTCGGCACAGCGAGACCCGCTGCTGCATACCACCGGAGAGTTCGTGCGGCAGGGCGTTCTCGAAGCCGCCGAGCCCGGTCATCTCGATGAGCCGATCGCATTCGGCGGCCGCTGCGCGCTTGTCCATGCCGCGCATCTCCGCCTGCAGCAGGATGTTCTTGCGTACGGTTCGCCATTCCAGCAGTGCGGCACGCTGGAATACATAGCCGATATCGCGCTGCGGCCCCCGCACGGGGGCACCGCCGAGTTCGACGCTGCCCCCGCTCGGGTCGGTCAGGCCCGCGACGACTTTCAGCAGCGTCGATTTACCGCAACCGGACGGGCCGACGATCGACACGAACTCGCCGCGGCGGACGTGCAGGTCGACATCGTGCAGTGCGGTGACCTCGCCGCGGGTGGAAGAGAACCTTACGGTCAGCCCGTCTACGGCGACCGCGGTGCCGGTGCGGATGTCGGTGGGTGTGCTCATTTCGTCACCTGTTCCGTCACGGCCGACTGGTCGGGGTGAATTTGGAGTCCCAGTACTTGGCCGGGTCCTCGGCCTTCTCGAGGAGCTCGGCGTTGCTGAGCACCTCGACGGTGGCGCGCCAGTTCGCCTCGGTATTGGTTCCGGGCGCCTTGCCGACGGTTTCCGGGGTGGTGAGCAGCGGGATGGTCTGCTGCCACTGCTGCAGCAGCACCGGCTGCGGCGGCAGTTGCGGGTCCTTGCCTTCCATCGCGGCGACCGCGGCCTCGGGCTCGGCTGCCGCGGCGGCGAAGGCCTCGCTGGTCGCGTCGACCATGGCCTGCACCAGCTTGGGCGAGGAGTCGATCGTGGCCTGGTTCGCGATCAGGCCGTTGCTGAAGAAGTTGAGCCCCTGCTCCGAATACCGCAGGTAGCGCACCTCTTTGCCGCTCTTGTTCGCGATGGTGGGACCTTGGTCGTGCGCGAAGCCGATCAGCCCGTCGACGCGGCCCGAGAGCATCGCCGACATCTTGCCCGCGGAGTCCAGACTCTGCTGAGTGACCTGATCGGCGGGTACGCCCGCCTTGTCGAGATAGACGGGGAAGGTGGTGGTCGGTGCGTCGCCCGCGGAGACGGCGATGGTCTTGCCCACCAGGTCGGCCGGAGTGCGGATATTCGAATCGGCGAACACCTGCACCGCCGACGGCGTGGTTTGCAGGAAGACGCCGACGCTCTTGACCTTGACGCCCTTGTCGATATTGCTGAGGACGGCGGGCGTATCGGCCCAGCCGAAGTCGGTCTGCTCGGAACCGGTGGCCTGCGTGGTCTTCGTCGAGCCCTGGCCGGCCGAGATCGTCAGATCGATGCCGTGCTTGGCGAAAATGCCTTCCTGCACGCCGTAATAGAACGGGGCGTGCTCGCCGTAGGGGTACCAGTTGAGCATCAGCGACACCGGCGTGGTCTTCCCGTCGGTGCCGGGCTCCTTGGCCTCGGTGCCGCCGCCTCCGCAGCCGGTCAAGACCAGCACCGAGGCGACCGCGGCGGCCCCGACGGACGTGAGTGTGCGTGTTCGGAATTTCATGCGAGTTCTCCAGCTGTGGCGCGAATACGGTGGTTCGGCATGCTCAAGCCGCCCCGACGACCGAGGCCGTGGATCGACGGGAGGCGTGCCAGGGAATGAGGAACTGTTCGGCGATCTCGATGATCGCGAACAGGATGATGCCGAGCAGCGACATGATGATCAGGGCCGCGAACAGCATCGCGGTGTCGATGTTTCCGTTGGCCTGCAGAATCACATAACCCAGACCTTCGTTGGCGCCGACGAATTCACCGACGACGGCACCGGTGACCGCTAGGGTGGCGGCGATCTTGAGCCCGGACATCAGTTGCGGAAGCGACGCCGGGAAACGCACTTTCACAAACGTCTTCCAATTGCTCGCGCCCATGGTGGAGGTGAGTTCGAGGATCTCCGGGTCGACCGAGCGCAGGCCGGCCATACCGGAGATGACGATCGGGAAGAACGCCATCAGCACGGCGACGAGAATCTTGGGGCTGGTGCCGAAGCCGAGCCAGACGATGAACAGCGGGGCGATGGCGATTTTCGGGATGACCTGCGCGAAGAGGATGAGCGGGTACATCGTTCGCTCGACGCCACGCGAATAGATCATCACCAGGGCGACGGCTTCGCCGATCAGCGCGGCGATGATGAAGCCGACCACCGTTTCGTAGGTGGTGACCCAGGTGTTCTCGAGCAGATACGCCGAGTTGTCCACGGTGGTGCGCCAGGTATCGGCGGGCGACGGCAGGATGTAGGGCTCGACGAGCTCGAATCTCGTGACGGCCCACCAGGCGACGACGAGCACCGCCACCAGGGCGAGTGGCCGCCAGACGGTCGACCAGAGACCGGCCGGGGAGGGAAGCTTTCGGCGCCGGGGGCGAGCGGGTTGCGCCGCTTTCGGTGCGGGGGAACCGGCCTCGACGGACGTGACTACCGCCATCTGGAGTCCTAAAGCTAGTAGTGGAGCGGGATTCGAACTGCACCCGCTGGGAATGCGCTTTCCGAAGCTGGATCCGAGGCTAGTGTGACCCGACCCACAGTGTCAAGGGTTTCGAATCGGGCCAGGTCACGGGCGGCGCAAAACACTGCTGTCGCGCAGGATCACCCGACCGGGCACGAATTCGTGTGCGCGCGAGGACGTCGCGGTGTCGTCGAGCGCGAGCGCGACGGCCCGTTCGCCGATGTCCACCAGCGACAGCGCCACCGTCGAGAGTCCCGGCACGTGGTCGCGCAGCGTGGGAATGTCGTCGAACCCGGCGACGCAGACATCGTCGGGCACCACCAAGCCGAGCTCGCGCCAGGCCGCGATCGCCCCGATCGCCATCACGTCGCTCACGGCGAAGACGCAGGGCGGGACCGCCTGCCCGTGGCGCAGTTCCAAGGCCGCGGCGAGGCGACGCGCGGCGCTGAAACCACCGTCGCGGGAGAAGTCGCCCGCGATCTCCACCAGCGGTGTCACCCCCTGTGACGCGAGTGCCTCGACGAAGCCGTTGCGCCGGTCGACGGCGGTCCTGATGTGACCGGGCCCGCCGATCACCGCGAAGTCGCGATGCCCCTGACCGAGCAACGCGTGCGCCAATTCCGCTGATGCCACATAGTTTTCGGGCTCGACGGCGGCACCGAAGGACAGCGGTTGCCCGACGACGACCACCTTGCCGCTGTTGTCCAGATACCGCGCGCACTCCTTCTCGAGATCGCGGTCGAGATCGCCGCTCTGGCGCGACCCCGCGAGGATGATCGCGTCGGCGCGGTGCGAGATGAACGTGCTCACCGATTCGCGCTCGATGTCGAAATCGCGTTGCGTGCTGGCCAGCAGGACGAGCTTGCCCGCCCGGCGCGCCGCCGTCTGCACCCCCTGCACGATCGAGGAGAAGTAGGGGTCGGCGATGTCGTGCACGACGAGCCCGATCAGCCCGGTCGACGACCGCGCCAGGGCCTGGGCCTGGGCATTCGGCACATAGCCGAGCTCCGCGGCGGCGGCGCGCACCCGGTCGGCCACGCCTTCGCCGGGCACCCGCGACGATCCGTTGAGCACCCGGGAGGCGGTCGCCTGGGAGACGCCCGCCCGGATCGCGACGTCTTGCAATCTCACAGCCGCCATGACTTCGTGCCTCGTTCCCTCGGTTCGGGGTGGGGTTGACCGGACTCGGTGACTTAGCATAGCTTGGAAAGCGCATTCCGAGCTGACTTGTCCATCGCCGTGGTGCGGAGTTCCTCCGCACCGTCCGCGACCCATTCTGCGGGTCGTCAGCCACGCAAATCAGAAGAGGCACAGAACAATGCCCGATTCCACTCCCCCGCGCACGCTCCGCATCGCCATGAACGGCGTCACCGGTCGCATGGGTTACCGCCAGCACCTCATGCGCTCGATCCTGCCGATCCGCGACGCCGGTGGCCTCCTGCTCCCGGACGGCAGCCGCGTCCAGGTGGAGCCCGTCCTCGTGGGCCGCAACGCCGCCAAGCTGGCCGAACTCGCGGCACAGCACGGTATCGCCGAATGGAGTACCGATGCCGCCGCCGTCATCGCCGACCCGTCCATCGGCATCTACTTCGACGCACAGGTCACGTCCCGGCGCGCGGAGGCGCTCGCAGCGGCGATGAAGGCGGGCAAGCACGTGTTCACCGAGAAGCCGACCGCCGAAACGCTCACCGAGGCAGTAGAACTCGCCAGAGTCGCCGCGAACGCGGGCGTCACCGCTGGTGTCGTGCACGACAAGCTCTATCTGCCCGGCCTGGTCAAATTGCGCAGGCTGGTCGACGAGGGTTTCTTCGGGCGGATTCTGTCACTGCGTGGCGAATTCGGCTACTGGGTCTTCGAAGGCGACGGCCAGCCCGCCCAGCGTCCCAGCTGGAACTACCGCGCCGAGGACGGCGGCGGCATCGTCGTCGACATGTTCTGCCACTGGAACTACGTGCTCGAGGGGTTGCTCGGCAAGGTCGAGGCGGTCACCGCGAAGGCGACGACCCATATCCCCACCCGGTGGGACGAACAGGGCAAGCCGTACGACGCCACCGCCGACGATGCCGCCTACGGCATCTTCGAGATGGCGAACGGCGTTGTCGCGCAAATCAATTCGTCATGGGCGGTGCGCGTGTACCGCGACGAGCTCGTCGAGTTCCAGATCGACGGTACACACGGTTCGGCCGTGGCCGGGTTGCGCAAATGTGTCGCGCAGCATCGCTCGCATACGCCCAAACCCGTGTGGAACCCGGATCTTCCGGTCACCGAACCGTTCCGCGATCAATGGCTCGAGGTGCCGGCGAACGCCGATCTGGACAACGGCTTCAAATTGCAGTGGGAGGAATTCCTCGCCGACGTCGTGAACGAGCGGCCGCACCGCTACGGGCTGCTCTCCGCCGCGCGCGGAGTTCAGCTCGCCGAACTCGGCCTGCGCAGCTCCGCCGAAGGCCGCCGCATCGAGATTCCAGAGGTCACGCTGTGACCGCGGCCCCGACCGATGTGTCGGTACTGCTGCCCGCCGGCGACCGGCTCGAACGGTACGTGCTCGGCGCTCCGGGTGCGTGGACGCGGCCGCCCCGGCCGATCACCTCGCGGGTGGCTTTCGCTGCCGCGCATGTGATTCCGCGTGCCACGGCCGACAACACGCCGGGCGCGCCCGTGACGATCGACTGGGACGCGACGCTGGCCTACCGGCACGAGCTGTGGTCCTACGGGCTCGGTGTCGCCGATGCCATGGACACCGCGCAGCGCGGGATGGGCCTCGACTGGCGGACCACCGCCGAATTGATCCGGCGTTCCGGCGGTGAGGCCGCCTCCACCGGGGGCAGGCTCGCCTGCGGTGCGGGCACCGATCAGCTCGACCTCGACGGCCTGCCCGCCGGGTCGGCCGGGCTCACCAGGATCGTCGACGCCTACCGCGAGCAGATCGACGTGGTCACCGAGGCGGGCGCGCAGGTGATCCTGATGGCTTCGCGGGCTCTCGTGCGGGTCGCGGAGTCGGCGGCCGACTATGTGGACGTCTACGAGCGGCTGCTGGCGGGTGTCGACCGGCCGGTGATCCTGCACTGGCTCGGCACCATGTTCGATCCCGCGCTGCACGGCTATTGGGGTAGCGACGATATCGCCACCGCCACCGAGACCTTCCGGACGCTCATCGAGAACAACAGGTCGAAGATCGAGGGCGTCAAGGTCTCGCTGCTGGATGCCGGACACGAGATCGCGCTGCGACGCGCCTTGCCGCCGGGGGTACGGCTCTACACCGGCGACGATTTCAACTATCCCGAACTCATCGTCGGTGATACACAGGGGCATTCGGATGCGCTGCTCGGCATCTTCGCGGCGATCTATCCGGCCGCGTCGACCGCGCTGCAGGAACTCGACAACGGCAACGTGGCGCGGGCATCCGAAATACTCCGTAGCACACAGGAACTCGGGCGCCACATCTTCGCGGCGCCGACGTACTACTACAAGACCGGTATCGCGTTCCTGTCGTGGCTCAACGGTCGTCAGCCCGGCTTCTCCATGGTCGGCGGGTTGTCCACGGGCCGTTCCGTGCCGCACCTGGCCGAACTGTTCCGGCTCGCCGACCGGGCCGGGCTGCTGTCGGACCCCGAACTGGCCGTGCACCGAATGCGGCTTTACCTCGAACTGAACGGACTCGGATCATGACATCGGTTGTCGCGCAGCAGGTCCCGTACGACTCGGCGGCTCCGTACCGCTCACTGTCGCTGAACACCGCGACGACCAAGCGCTGGACCTTGGCCGAGGCGGTGGACGGTGCGGCAAGGGCCGGACTCGGCGCGATCGGACTGTGGCGTGACCGGGTCGACGAGGTCGGGGCCACCACCGCGGCCAAGATCGTGGCCGACGCGGGTCTGCGCGTCTCCAGCCTGTGCCGCGGCGGCTTCCTGACCGGGAAGGAAGACGGACCGGCCGCGCTCGACGACAACCGCCGTGCCATCGATGACGCGGCGACACTCGGCACGCGGGAACTGGTGATGGTGATGGGCGGGATCCCCGATCGGGATCTCGCCGGTGCCCGGGCACGGGTCGAGGAGCGGCTCGCGCTCCTGGTCCCTTACGCCGCCGACCGCGGCGTTCGCCTGGCGCTGGAACCGTTGCACCCCATGTTCTGTGCCGATCGAGCCGTGATTTCCACACTGGCGCAGGCACTCTCGATGGCAGCGCCGCATCCGGCCGACACCGTGGGCGTCGTGGTCGACACCTTCCATCTCTGGTGGGACCCGACCCTGGCGCAACAGATCGCGCAGGCCGGTGCGGCCGGGCGGATCAGTTCGTATCAGGTGTGCGACTGGCTGAACCCGATGACCGCCGACCCGCTGCTGTCCCGGGGCATGATGGGCGACGGCGTCATCGACTTCACGACCATCGGCCGCTGGGTCCGCGACGCCGGGTACCGAGGCGACGTGGAAGTCGAGATCTTCAACGCCACGGTGTGGTCCAGCGATGGCCACGAGGTGATCGAGACGATGAAGCGGCGGTACCGGGAGCTGGTACTGCCGTCTCTCGTCGGAGAGCGGACATAGCGGCTGATGCCGAGCAGGTCGCCCACCAGCCGCTTACCTCAGCTACCGCGTTCGCAGCACCCTGCGCAGGCCGTTTCGGAAGCGGGACACGATCTCCTCGTCGAGCAGGTCGAGCAACGCCTCGGCCTTGCTGGGACACCGATGATCAGGGTCGGGGAACCTCGACCAGCTCGGCCAAGCGCAGCCGGTGCGTCCCGGCGGTACCGAAGGCGAGCTGGTCGGCCTTGGCGCGCTTGAGGTACAGGTGGGCCGGGTGCTCCCAGGTCATGCCCATGCCGCCGTGCAGCTGCACCGCCTCCTCACCGGCGTGGACCGCGAGGTCGCTGCAGAACGCCTGGGCAACCGAGGCCGCGACGGGTGCGTCGGCGTCGTCGGTGGCGAGCGTGGCGGCGGCATAGCGGGCAGCGGCGTTGCCGGACTCGACCGCGGTGTAGAGCTCGGCCAGCCGGTGTTTGATCGCCTGGAAGCCGCCGACCACGCGCCCGAACTGGCGACGTTCCCGCAGGTACGCCACGGTCTCGTCGAGGCACCACCGCGCCAGACCGTACTGCTCGGAGGCGAGCAGGGCGGTACCGGCCGCGAGCGCCCGGCCCACCGCCGCCGCACCGTCGGCGACCACGAGTTCGCCTGCGGCACCGTCGAACCCGAGGTCCGCCAGCTGGCGGGTCATGTCGAAGGAGACGACCGGCGTGAGGTTCGCATCGGCGGTCGAGATCGCGTACAGCGCAACACCTTCCGGCCCCGTGGCCGGCACCAGCAGCACATCGGACTCGAGCGCACCGGCGACACTGGTGACATCGCCTGTGAGCCGTCCGTCGGCGTCCGCCGACACGGTGGGCGACACCGCGTGGGCGGCCGTGGTCAAGGGCACGGCCAGGGCGGCCGTGCGCTCCCCCGCCGCCAGCTGACCGAGCAGCGCCGAACCGGAGCCGAGCAGTGCGGTGGTCGCGACCACGGCACTGGTCAGGAAGGGCACCGGGGCGACGAAACGCCCGAGCTCCTCGAGCACCACCGCCGCCTCACGAGCCGAGGCACCCGCGCCACCGTCCGCTTCGGGAACGAGCAGTCCGGCCAGGCCGAGGTCGACGGCGATGTTCTTCCACAGCCCCGCGACCAGCGCGCGGTCGCCGTCGTAGAGGGCGGTGACCGCGCCGGGTTCGCACTGCGCGGTCAGCACCGAGCGCACCACGGCGCGCAGGTCGTCCTCGACTTCGGTGTAGAGCAGATCAACGTCGGTCATCGCGCGACTTCTTTCCAGGGACGGTCCTTGTCGGTACGCGGCTCGGCGGGCAGGCCGAGGATGCGTTCGGACACGATGTTTCGCAGGATCTCGGAGGTGCCGCCCTCGATGGAATTACCCTTGGCCCGCAGGTAGCGGTATCCGGCATCGCGCGCGTTCATGTCGACACGCTCGGGACGGACCATGGTCCAGTCGGAATAGCGCAGGCCTTCTTCGCCCAGCAGTTCGACCTCGAGTCCGGACAGCTGCTGCGCGATCCGGGCGAAGGACAACTTCATCGCCGAGCCCTCCGGACCCGGCTGACCCTGAGCCAGCTTCTGGCGCAGGCGAAGTCCGGTGAGCCGGGCGACCTCGGCGTCGACCCACAGCCGCAGCAACCGGTCGTGCAGCTCCGGGGTGCGCCGTTCCGGGTTCGCCCGCCACGTGTCGGTGACCACGCCGATCAGCCCCGATTCGCGGGCACTCGCCCGGCCGCCGATGGCGACGCGCTCGGTGTTGAGGGTGGTGTTGGCGATGCGCCACCCGTCGCCCTCGGCGCCGAGGCGCTGTTCGTCGGGGACGCGGGCGTCGGTGATGAAGACCTCGTTGAACTCGGCCTCACCGGTGATCTGGCGCAGCGGCCGCACCTCGATACCCGGCTGGGTCATGTCGATCAGGAAGTACGACATGCCACGGTGTTTGGGGACGTTCGGGTCGGTGCGGGCGAGCAGGATGGCGAAGTGCGCCAGGTGCGCGCTCGAGGTCCACACCTTCTGCCCGTCGACCACCCACTCGTGACCGTCGCGGACCGCGCGCGTGCTGACATCGGCCAGGTCGGAGCCGGCGCCGGGTTCGCTGAACAGCTGGCACCAGATCTCCTCGCCTGTCCACAGCGGGCGCAGGAAACGCTTCTTCTGCTCCTCGGTACCACAGGCCAGGATGGTCGGACCGGCCATGCCGAGACCGATCACGTTGGCCGCCGGATTGTTGTCCGGGGCCCCGGCCTGCTCGAAGAGCTGGTCCACCTCGGTCTGCCAGCCGTGCGGCAGACCGAGACCACCGTGGCCTTCGGGGAAGTACACCCACGCCAGACCCGCGTCGTAGCGAGCGCGCAAGAATTCCAGGCGCTCGGTGGTCGCGGGATCGTTGGCGGCGAGGAATTCCCGGATCCTGGTGCGGAGTTCGTCGATGGTCATCGGCTCTCCCGATATTTGCGCAGCTCGTTCTTGGCCAGCGCGTTCTTGTGGACCTCGTCCGGTCCGTCGGCGAAGCGCAGGGTGCGGTTGCCCGCGTAGGCGGCGGCCAGCGAGAAGTCCTGGGACACACCGGCGGCGCCGTGCACCTGGATGGCTTTGTCGAGAATCCATTGGACGGTGGCCGGGGTGGCGATCTTGATCGCCTGGATCTCGGTGTGGGCGCCCTTGTTGCCCACGGTGTCCATCAGCCACGCGGTCTTGAGCACCAGCAACCGCAGCTGCTCGAGCTTGACCCGCGACTCGGCGATCCAGTCGCGGATCACGCCCTGCTCGCTGAGCGGCTTGCCGAACGCGACACGCGCCTCGGCGCGGGCGCACATCGCCTCGATGGCCCGTTCGGCCACGCCGACGGCTCGCATGCAGTGGTGGATGCGGCCGGGCCCGAGGCGGGCCTGCGCGATGGCGAAGCCGTACCCCTCGCCGCCGATCAGATTGGTGGCCGGGACCCGCACATCGGTGAAACGCATCTCCGCGTGGCCGCCGTGCTCGTGGTCGTCGTAGCCGAAGACCTCCATGCCGCGGATGATCTCCACGCCAGGGGTGTCGCGCGGGACCAGGATCATCGACTGCTGCTGGTGCCTGCTCGCGGTCGGGTCGGTCTTGCCCATCACGATGAAGATGCGGCAGTTGGGGTTCATGGCGCCGGTTATCCACCACTTACGCCCGTTGAGCACGTAGTCGTCGCCGTCGCGCTCGATGCGGGTGGAGATGTTGGTCGCGTCGGAGGAGGCCACGTCGGGTTCGGTCATCGCGAACGCCGACCGGATCCGCCCGTCCAGCAACGGCTCGAGCCATTCCTTGCGCTGCTCTTCGGTGCCGAATTGGGCCAGCACCTCCATGTTGCCGGTGTCGGGCGCCGCGCAGTTCAGCGTGGCCGGAGCCAGATGACCACTGCGGCCGGTGATCTCGGCCAGCGGGGCGTACTGCAGGTTGGTCAGCCCGGCACCCTCCTCGCCGGGCAGGAACAGATTCCACAGGCCACGCCTGCGGGCCTCGGCCCGCAGCTCGGTCATGATCGGCACCGAATCCCAGGCCCAGCGGTTGTCGAGCTGGGACACCTGTTCGCGGAACACCGGTTCGGCCGGGTAGACGTGGGCGTCCATGAAGTCGATCAGCGAGGCACGCAATTCCTCGGTGCGGGCGTCGTAGGCGAAATCCATCAGCGGTACTCCTTCAGTGCGGTGAGGCCGGTTTCGAGGAGGGGCTCGATCGCCGAACCGATGGCATCGAAACCTTCGCCGACAGTCTGGCCGTGCAGATAGCGGTAATGGATGCCTTCGAGGATCGCGGCCAGTTTGAACGCGGCGAGCCCGAGATAGAAACCGAACCGCGACATGTCGCGCTCGCTGCGCGCGGTGTAGCGGGCGATGATCTCGTCTTCGGTCAGAAAGCCCGGTGCCACCGTCGCGTCGGCAACGACGGCGCTGCCCGCCCTGGCCGCGAGGCGGCCGTAGACGACCATCAGCGCCAGGTCGGTCAGCGGATCACCGAGGGTGGCCATCTCCCAGTCGACGACCGCCGCGAGCCGGTCCTCGGGATCGGTGAGCACATTGTCGAGCCGGTAGTCACCGTGCACGATGCCCACCGCCGACTCGGCGGGGACGTCCGCGGCGAGCAGCGCGTGCAGTTCCTCGGCCAGCGGGAGGTCGCGGGTGTGCGACGCGTCGAGCTGCTTCTTCCATCGGCGCACCTGGCGTTCCAGGAAGCCCTCGGGACGACCGAAATCGGCCAACCCGACTGCCGCGGGATCGACCGCGTGCAGTACCGCGAGGGTGTCGATCAGATCGGTCGAAATGGCGCGGGTGCGTTCGGATCCCAGCTCACGCAGTTCGGCGGCGGTCCGGTACGGCGTGCCCTCGATGTACTCCATCACGTAGAAGGGGGCACCGAGCACGGTGTCGTCCTGGCACAGTGCGTACATGGTCGGCACCGGGACGTCGGTGTGCTGTAGGGCCGCCATCACCCGGTATTCGCGGGCCATGTCGTGGGCGGTGGCCAGCACATGGCCCAGCGGTGGGCGGCGCACGATCCACCGGCTGGTGCCGTCGGTGACCACATAGGTCAGGTTCGATTTGCCGCCTGCGATCAGCGTGGCGCTCAGGGCCGAGCCCGCCACCGGGACCTGACCGCGTAGCCAGGTGGAGAACCGGCCGAGATCCAGGCCGGGAAGGTCGGCCGGGGTCTCCATCAGGCCACCACGAGGGTCAGCGATTCGACCACGCAGACCGGCTTGTCGCCGCCTTCGCGTTCGACCGTCACCCGGGAAGTGACCAGGTGGCCCGCGGCACCCGCCGCGACCGAGACCAGCTCGATGCCGGCGCGCACCTTCGAGTCCACCGGGACCGGCGCCGGGAAACGCAGCTTGTTTGCACCGTAGTTGACGGCCATCCGCACGCCCTCGACCCGGTACACCTGCGGGACCAGCAGCGGCAGCAGCGACAAGGTCAGATAACCGTGCGCGATCGTGGTGCCGAACGGACCGTCTGCGGCCTTCTCGGTGTCGATGTGGATCCACTGGTGATCACCGGTCGCGTCGGCGAACGCGTTGATCTGCGCCTGGGTGATGGTGTGCCACCCGGAGTAGCCGAGATGGGTTCCGACAGCACCCTCGAGGTCGGCGACGCCCTGGAAAACTCTCATGCCTTCGGCCCTCCCGCGACGTAGAGCACCTGACCGGACACGAAACCCGCTCCCTCGCCGGCGAAGAACGACACGGCGTGCGCGATGTCCTCGGGCACACCGGTGCGAGCGACCGGAATCTCCTTGGCCGCACCGGCTTTGAAGTCCTCGAACGGAATGCCGACGCGTGCCGCGGTGGCCGCGGTCATCTCGGTCTCGATGAAACCGGGGGCGATGGCGTTGGCGGTGACACCGAACTTGCCGAGCTCGAGGGCGAGGGTCTTGGTGAAGCCCTGCACGCCCGCCTTGGCCGCGGCGTAGTTGGCCTGGCCACGGTTGCCCAGCGCCGAGGTGCTCGACAGATTGACGATGCGGCCGAACCCGGCCTCCGTCATGTACTTCTGGACCGCGCGGGTCATCAGGAACGCGCCGCGTAGGTGCACGTTCATCACCGTATCCCAGTCGTCGGTGGTCATCCGGAACAACAGGTTGTCGCGGATCACGCCCGCGTTGTTGACCAGCACGGTCGGGGCGCCCAGCTCGGCGACGACCCGCTCGACGGCCCCGGTGACGGCCGCCTCGTCGGAGACGTCGGCGCCGACGGCGATCGCCCGGCCGCCCGCGGCCTGGATCTGCTCGACGACCGGCTTACAGGCGACCTCGTCGAGGTCGATCACGGCGACGGCCATGCCGTCGGCGGCGAGCCGACGGGCAACGCCCGCGCCGATGCCCCGGGCGGCGCCGGTGACGATCGCGGTCTTGGTCGGTGTGCTCATTGGTTTCTCCTGAGGTTTTCGCCAGTAGTGGTTGTCAGACGCCGCCGGTCAGCGTGACGCCGCCGTCGAGGACCAGTAGTTGTCCGGTGACCCAGGACGCGTCGTCGGAGAGCAGGAACGCCACCGCGCCCGCGATGTCCTCGGGCACGCCGAGCCGCTTGAGTGGGTAGGTCTCGGCGAGCTCCTGCTCCTTGCCCTCATACAGGGCGGTGGCGAACTTCGTCTTCACCACGGCGGGCGCGACCGCGTTCACCCGGAGCTTCGGGCCGAGCTCCACGGCCAGCTCCTGGGTGATATAGGTCAGCATCGCTTTGCTGGCACCATAGAACCCGATGCCGGGCGCGGGCTTGATTCCGGCGACCGACGACACGTTCACCACCGCGCCGCCGTGCTCGGCCATCCACGCCTTGTGCACCTGCTGGGTCCACGCCAGTGCCGCAAGGCAATTGACCTCGATGATCTTGCGCGCGGCCTGCAGGTCCATCTCGATCATCGGACCGTACACCGGGTTGATGCCGGTGTTGTTCACCAGTAGATCGACGCTGCCGAACGTCTCGATCGCGCGGGCGACGGCGTCTTCCTGATGCGTGGTGTCATCGGCGCGGCCCGCCACGCCGAGCGCGTGCTCGGGGCCGCCGAGCTGGACCACCGCCGCGTCGAGGGCGTCCTGCTTGCGGGCGGTGACGACGACCTTCGCGCCGTCGTCGACCAGGCGCTGCGCGATGCCGAGCCCGATCCCTCGGCTGGCGCCGGTGACGATCGCGGTCTTGCCCGCGAAACGGCCGGTCACGAGAGCCGCTCCAGCACCATGGCCATACCCTGGCCGCCGCCCACACACATCGTCTCCAAGCCGAACTGCTTGTCGTGGAAGCGCAGCGAGTTGATCAGCGTGCTGGTGATGCGGGCACCGGTCATGCCGAACGGGTGACCGACCGCGATCGCCCCACCGTTGATGTTCAGCTTGTCCTCGGGGATGCCGAGTTCGCGGGCGGAGCCGAGCACCTGCACGGCGAAGGCCTCGTTGATCTCGACCAGGTCGATGTCGTCGATGCTCAGACCCGCGCGGCGCAGGGCCTGCTTGGAGGCTTCGATCGGGCCCAGGCCCATGATCTCCGGCGACAGGCCCGAGACACCGGTGCTGACGACCCGGGCGAGCGGGGTCAGTCCCAGTTCTCTGGCCTTGGTGTCGGACATGATGACCAGAGCGGCGGCGCCGTCGTTGAGCGCGCAGCAGTTGCCCGCGGTGACGGTGCCGTCGGGACGGAACACCGGCTTCAGCTGACTCACCGCCTCGAGGGTGACACCGGCACGCGGGCCGTCGTCGGCGCTGACCACCGTGCCGTCGGGCAGTGTCACCGGAGTGATGTCGGTTGCCCAGAATCCGTTGGCGATCGCCTTCTCGGCCAGATTCTGCGAGCGGACACCGAATTCGTCCTGCTCGGCACGGGTGATCCCGGTGAACTGGGCGACGTTCTCCGCGGTCTGCCCCATGGCGATGTAGACATCGGGCAGCAGACCGTTCACGCGGGGGTCGGCCCACGACGGGGCACCACCGGCGGCACGTTCGGCGGTGCGAGCGACCGCGTCGGCGAAGACCGGATTCTGGGTGTCGGGCATACCGTCGGCATTGCCCTTGGTGAAGCGGCTCACCGTCTCGACCCCGGCCGAGATGAAGACGTCGCCCTCACCGGCCTTGATCGCGTGCAGCGCCATCCGGGTGGTCTGCAGGCTCGACGAACAGTAGCGATTGACGGTCGTGCCGGGCACCGTGTCGAGCCCGGCCAGCACGGCCACCGTGCGGGCCATGTTGAAGCCCGATTCGCCTGCCGGCTGACCGCAGCCGAGGACGAGATCCTCGATCTGGGTCGGGTCGAGGTCGGGCACCTGAGCCAGCGCGGCACGCACCATCTGCACGGTCAGGTCGTCGGGACGCATGTCCTTGAGCGAGCCCTTGCCCGCTCGACCGATCGGGGAACGGGCAGCGGCGACGATCACAGCTTCCGGCATTCGGATCTCCTTTGATGACTAAGCGCTTGCTTAGTAGCATAGTGCAGGGTGGTCTGGATCACCGTCAACAGCAAACCCGACTTCGATGCCTGTTAACCACATCACACCAGCCGTGACCAGCGCGGCTTCCCCGAGGCGAGATAATGGCGACCCCATGACCGAAACCACCGGACCCCGCGGCGACTCCACCCGCGCGCGACTCCTGGAAGCCGCCGTCGCGGCCTTCGCCGAGAAGGGCTTCAACGGAACGACGACGCGCGATATCGCCGGGGCGGCCGGCATGAGCCCGGCCGCGGTCTACGTTCATCACAGATCCAAAGAGGAACTGCTCTATCTGATCTCGCGATCGGGCCACGACGAAACCCTCGAGCTGATCCGGAAGGCGGCCGCGTCGTCCAGCGACCCGGCGATCGCCCTGCGCACCGTGATCCACGATTTCGCCGTCCATCACGCACGCGGTCACACCGGCGCCCGGATCGTCAACTACGAACTGAACTCACTGAGCCCCGAACACCTGACCGAGATCCGCGCGATCCGCCAGCAGATCGATCAGGCCATGCGCGACCTGGTCCGCCGCGGGATCGAGGAGGGCGTCTTCGACACCCCCGACGCGCGAATGGCGTCCACCGCCCTGCTCTCCCTCGGCATCGACATCGCCCGCTGGTACCGCGACGAGGGCGACTGGTCCCCGGAAGACATCGCCACGGCTTACGCCGACATGGCGTTACGCATCGTCGGGGCCGGCTGACCCGGGCCTCACACAAGAAGCGAATCGACCGGGACACCGTCGACCGGGTCGCGCCACCGAGGTCCGCTGGTGCGGCGCCCTCCCCCCTTTCCGCGTCCGATCCGGGACCGCGCGTACAGGTCTGGAATCACACTCCCCGACAGCCGCTACGCCGTCGCCTGTCAGCCGATCCTCAGGTTTGCCTGGGAAGGTCGGTAACGCAGCAGACAAAGGAGTCGTTTGTGTTCAACCGTTGGGGCGACCTGGTCCATCGATTTCGCTTCGCCGTCATCGCGATCGTCGGTGCCGCGCTGCTCGGACTCGGTGGGTACGGGCTCGGATTGTCCGACCATCTCACCTCGAGCGGGTGGGACGACCCGGGTTCGGAATCCTCGCAGGGCTCGCGGATCGCCGACCAGGCATTCGGGCGCGACCATACCGCCGACGTCATCGTGCTCTACAACGCTCCCGACGGTAAGACGATCGACGATCCGGAGTTCAGCGGCACGGTCGTCGCTGGTCTGGACAAGGCACTGGCCGAGCACCCGGGCGAGATCGACAAGATCAACGGCGCCTACTGGCGGGTGGGCGACGCGCCCGCGGTGCCGTCGGTATTCGGGTCGGCCGACAAGCGGCACGCGTTCGCCTCGGTCGCGCTCGTCGGTGACAACGACACCGACCTGCTGCGCAGCTACCGGGCGGTGAGCGACGCCTTCCACATCGACGGTGTGGACGTGGAGGTCTCGGGGCTGCAGGCCATCGGCGGCACCCTCAACGACACCATCGCCACCGACGTACACCGGATGGAACTGCTGGCCATTCCCGCTGTGGCGGTGCTGCTGTTCTTCATCTTCGGTGGCGTCGTCGCCGCCGCGCTGCCGCTGATCATCGGTGGGCTCACCATCTTCGGCGCCAACGGCATCGTCATGGCGATCACGAACTTCACCGACGTCAACTCGTTCGTCTCCGCCGTGGTGTCGATGATCGGCCTCGGCCTGGCCATCGACTTCGCCTTGTTCATCGTCAGCCGGTTCCGGGAGGAACTCGCCGGCGGTTACGACACGCGCGCGGCAGTCCGGCGCACGGTGATGACCGCCGGACGCACCGTCGTCTCCTCGGCGACCATGATCGCGGCCAGCCTCGGCGGCATCCTGCTGTTCCCCCAGGGCTTTCTCCGCTCGGTCGCCTACGGCACCATCGCGACGGTGTCGCTCGCCGCCCTGACCGCGGTGACGATCCTGCCCGCGATGCTGGCCGTCCTCGGGCCACGGGTGGACATGCTCGGCATCAAACGCTTCCGCAAGACCAAGTCCGCCGAGGAGATCGAGAACGGCTTCTGGGGCAGACTCCCCCGCTGGGTGATGCGACACCCCTTGAAGGTGGCGGTGGCGGTCGTCGTCGGGCTGCTGTTGCTGATCATCCCGATCAAGAACCTGGCCTTCGGCGGCATCAACGAGAAGTACCTCCCGCCCGACAACAGCACCCGGCTCGCCCTCGAGCACTTCTACGAGGTGTTCCCACTGAAGAAGACCGACCCGATCCAGCTGGTCTTCGTCGGTAAGGACACCACCGCCATCGGTGCGGTATGGAAGCAGGCCAACCAGGCGCCCGGGCTCGTCGGCCAGTTCGGCGTGCCGAGCAACACCGGCTCCAACGATCCGGCGGTATACCGCACCTCGGCCACCCTGGTGGATCCGACCGGCAACGCCGAGCCGACGATCGACTACCTGCGCGCCATCGACGTACCGGACGGGGTGGACATGTATGTCGCGGGGCAGCCCGCGATCATGGCCGACAGCATCGACAGCCTGCTCGACCGGATGCCGCTGATGATCGGGCTGGTCCTGCTGGTCACCACACTGCTGATGTTCCTCACCTTCGGATCACTGGTACTGCCGATCAAGGCGGCGCTGATGAACGCCCTCGGGCTCGGTTCCACACTCGGCATCCTGACCTGGATCTTCATCGACGGTCACGGCGCCGGGGTACTGAACTTCACGCCACAACCCATCAGCGCACCGGTGCTCATGCTGATCATCGCGGTGATCTACGGCCTGTCGACCGATTACGAGGTCTTCCTGATCTCGCGCATGGTGGAGGCACGCGCCCATGGCGCGTCCACCACCGAAGCGATCCGCACCGGCACCGCACAGACGGGCCGCATCATCACCGCGGCCGCGCTCATCCTGCTCGTCGTCACCGGTGCGTTCGCGTTCTCCGATCTGGTGATGATGCAGTACATCGCCTACGGCATGATCGCGGCGCTGTTCATCGACGCGACCATCCTGCGCATGCTGCTCGTCCCCGCCATCATGAAACTGCTCGGCGACGACTGTTGGTGGGCGCCCAAGTGGGCCAAGCGAATTCAGGAAAAGGTCGGCCTGTCCGAACCGTCCCTCGCCGACGAACGACCCGACCGGGACGCGATGGTCGACCTGGTGCGGACGACTCCCGTCACCGACCCGCCGACCATGCGGATGGCCGCCGTCCCCGACAGCGAACTGGCACGCACTCCCCGCCGCCCGCGCACCGTCGCCGAGATCGAAGCCGAAGCCCCGACCCATCGACTGGGCAGAATCGTCGACCGCCCATTGCAGTAGGAGGCCGCTCCGGCGCGTTCCTGCTACAACGGCCACACCGGGTCGGCTCGTGCCGGTCAGGCCTTCATCTCATAGGTCCCGGCCAGCCCGCGCGCCTTGCCGAGCACACGCTCGAAGCGGGCCTTGTCGAAGGCGGGGCGCCGCACCAGGTCGAGTGCTCGGCGTTGCTGGACGGCAGTGGCGGTCGGCTTGTTGTGCAGGGCGAGGGCGTTCGTGGAGAAGCCGCGAACGAAGCCGTCGAAGATCTGGTCGATGACCGCGGGGTCGGTGCCCTCGATCGCCGCCTGCTCCAATACCAGCTGCGCGTAGGGCACCGCCGTGAACAGCTCGCCGAAGGCGAACAGGAAGTCGACGTCTTTCCGCTGCGACGGCGTCGGCGCGGCGACGGCGAGCAGTGCTTGCAGCGCGAGCACCTGTTCGAGGAACACCGCGACATTCGGCACGTCACCGAAGCTCTCGAAGACCGGGCGCCAATCGGCGAAGCGGATCCGGCCGAGGCCACTGCTCGGTCCCTGCCGGAACAGGAACTCGTCGTCGGCGGTGTCGTGCCGTGTCGGTACCGGTTCGTAAGCGGCGCACGCCAATTCGTCGCCGAGTGGTTTCACGATCGAGCCGAGACGTGGAGTGAGCTTGCGACTCGTCCACGACAGCGCACCGGCGGCGGCGCGGGTGGCGACCGTGGGGGCCACCGCGACACCGGGCAGCGACCGCATCGCGGCCAGACCGGCATCGGCCGGATGGAACATGTAGTTGGCCATGAACTTCAGCGACAGCGCCATGTTGACGTGGACGGTGCCCTCCAGCCTCGGGAGCCCGAACATGGCTGTCATCGCGACCGGGAAGTACATGTCGTTCTCGAACCCGCGTGCGGCGATCACATCGGCGAGGTCCTCGATCACGCGCTGTCCCTGGCGGGTCACCGACATCTTCTCGATGGCGTTGAACAACAGGTAGCGACGGTCCTCGGGTGCGGCCGAACGCATGTAGTCCACCGCGCGAGCACTGTAGAGCTTCATCGCGACGATCCGCGCGTAGGAATCGGTGATCAGCGCTTTGACCTGCGGGAACTCGGTGACTCGGTGCCCGAACAGAATCCGGTTCTCCGCATGGTCGATCGCCTCGTAGAAGGAGTGCTCACAGGCGCCGATCGCGCCGAAGCCGAGATTGAACTTGCCGACATTGACCGTGTTCATCGCCGCGTGGAACGCATCCTCCCCGCGGTGCAGGATGTCCTCCTCGGCGACGGGATAGTTCTCGAGCTCGAACGCGGCGACATAGATCTGGCTGTCGACCACGTTCTTGCGCAGCTTGTACGCCTCGTGCTGGGAGTCCGCGACGAAGAAGAGATAACCCTCGTAATCCTCCTGCGCCGGTTTGCCTCGCATCGCCGCCGCGCTGTCGATGATCGGCTTGTCCGAGCGACGGCCGAATACCGAGACCATCGAGGCCAGGTTGCCGTTGCCGATGTAGTACTTGCCGCCGGTGGCGGTGTATCCACCGTCGGGCTGGGGGTCGACGATCATGTCGGTGGAGTACACGTCGGCGCCGTGTTCCTTCTCCGACAGGCCGAACGCGAAGATCTCGCCTGCCTCGAGCCGCGCGGCCGCCTTCTGTTTGGCGATGGCGTTGTCGCTCTGCCAGATCGGCCCGAGACCCAGGATGGTGACCTGCCAGATGTACCAGTAGGTCATGCCGTAGAAGCCGAAGATCTGGCTCAGCACGGCGTTGCGCGAGGTGTCCCAGCGCTTGTTCGGGTCGCTGCCCGCCTCGGCCGCCGGGGTGAGGAAGGTCGCGAACAAGCGCTCCTTCTTCACGAAATCGAGGAACTCCGACGGCCAGACGCGGGTGCGATCGTCGGCGAGCAACCTGGTCTTGCCCCGCGACTCGAACCAGTCGACCGTCGCGCGCAGCAACCTGCGCGTCTCCGGGTCGAACTGCGCGAAGTCGGCGGTGTTCGGGTTGAACAGATCTCGGGGCATCACGGCTCCTCCTGCTGGCGTCCGGCACAGTCGGACGGTTCATTCAGCAATGTAGCATTTTCATACATCGATGTAGGAACACTGGCCGGGTTGCTATTGTGTGCGCATGGGTAGCGAGACGGCAGTGCAGCGGCGGGGGCGGGCCGCGCATCTCGGCCCCGAGCGGCGCCGACCTCAGGTGCTCGACGCGGCACTGGCCATCGCCGCGGATCACGGCGTCGCAGCGGTCACGATGGGCGCGGTCGCCGATTACATGAAGGTGACCCGCCCGGTGGTCTACGCCTGCTTCCCGGATCGGGTCGAACTGATCGACGCACTGATCCAGCGCGAGGAGAACTTCTTGATCTCCGGCGTGCTCGACGTGCTGCCACCGCGCACCACCAACGCCGACGAGACGGTCTTCGTGGAAGGGTTCCGCACTCTGTTGCACAAGGCGTCCGAACGGCCCGACGCCTGGCGGCTGATCTACGGCAATCCCGATCCCGCGGTCGTCGGTTCCTTCGGGCGCGGCCGGCGGCTGGCCGTCGAACGCTGCACGGCGCTGCTGCGCCCGACCTTGCACGCCTGGGGTGTCGAGGACGCCGAGCGCAAACTCCCCGCGCTGGTGGAGTTGTGGGTCTCGGCGGCGGAAAGCGCGGTCCGGACCCTGTTCACCAACCGGGACGAGTGGAATCCGGATGATCTGGGCGCCTTCGTCGGCTCGGCGGTCTATCGCGCGATGCGCAGCGCATAAGGCCGCCCAGACCCACCCGCGTCAGCCCGGCGTGCCGGTTGCCGGTACCAGCGTTACCGGATACCCTGAGCCTGTCGGTGCACAACTGTTCACTCAAATATGACAGGCAGGGCGGACCATGGGGTCTCGTTACACAGATTCGGTCAGTGCGTGGCGCGAGCAGGTGCGGAAGGACCTGCGCACGGTCACCGAGTTCGCCCAGGAAGCCCGGGCCGCCGCTACCGTCCGCGGGCGCGGAATCGGCCGCGTCGCCGACGGAGCCCGGCGTGATGTGACCGCGGAGGCACGGGCACTCGCCGAGGATCTCGCCGACATCGCCGATGCCGCTCTGCGTTCACGCACCGACGGCCGCAAGTCGCGGCTGGGCAACCTCTTCGGGAGCCGTGCGCGCAGACGCCGTTGAACCCGCCGTCGGCCGCGCGGGGTACGCGCGGTCCAGACCTCACGACGCGCCCGGCTAGCCTGTGAGGAAATGGCCGCGTGCGCGTATGTCGTCCGGCCACGGTGGCAACGACGACGACAAGGAGTCCACGGGTGGCTGTCCTGGACGCGAAGCTGAGCGGCATCTACGACGAGGTATTGCGCCGCAATCCCGGGGAATCCGAGTTCCACCAGGCGGTACACGAGGTTCTCGACAGCCTCGGTCCCGTCGTCGCCAAACACCCGCAGTACGCGGACGCCGCGGTGATCCGCCGTTTGTGCGAGCCCGAACGGCAGATCATCTTCCGGGTGCCGTGGGTCGACGATTCCGGCACCGTGCAGATCAATCGTGGCTTCCGGGTGGAGTTCAATTCCGCGCTCGGCCCGTACAAGGGCGGGCTGCGCTTCCATCCCTCGGTCTATCTGGGCATCGTGAAGTTCCTGGGATTCGAGCAGATCTTCAAGAACTCGCTCACCGGACTTCCCATCGGTGGCGGTAAGGGCGGTTCGGACTTCGACCCGAAGGGCCGCTCGGAGGGCGAGGTGATGCGGTTCTGTCAGGCGTTCATGACCGAGCTCTACCGGCATCTCGGTGAACACACCGACGTACCAGCCGGTGACACCGGAGTGGGCGGCCGCGAAATCGGCTACCTGTTCGGCCAGTACAAGCGCATCACCAACCGATACGAGTCAGGGGTACTCACCGGCAAGGGCCTGACCTGGGGCGGTTCGCAGGTGCGCCGGGAAGCCACCGGCTACGGCGCGGTCTTCTTCGTCGACGAAATCCTTTCCGCCGCAGGCCGGTCCATGGAGGGCCAGAAAGTGGTGGTGTCGGGTTCGGGCAACGTCGCGATCTACGCGATCGAGAAGGTCCACCAGCTCGGCGGCACCGTGGTCGCCTGCTCGGATTCCAGCGGTTACGTCGTCGACGAGCAGGGCATCGATCTCGAACTGCTCAAGGAGATCAAGGAAGTACAGCGCGGGCGGATCGCCGACTACGCCGAAAAACGTGGCGGTGCCGCACGATTCGTCGCGGGCGGTTCGCTGTGGGAAGTGCCCTGCGATATCGCGCTCCCGTGCGCGACGCAGAACGAACTCGACGGCGCCGCTGCGGGCAAACTCGTCGCGAACGGCTGTCGGATCGTCGCCGAGGGGGCCAATATGCCGTGCAGGCCCGAGGCGGTGCGGTTGTTCAACGAGGCGGGGGTGATCTTCGCGCCCGGCAAGGCGGCCAACGCGGGCGGTGTCGCGACCAGCGCGCTCGAGATGCAGCAGAACGCCTCGCGCGACTCGTGGAGCTTCGAGCACACCGAGGAGCGCCTGGCCGAGATCATGCGCGGCATCCACGATCGTTGCCTGGCCACCGCCGACGAATACGGCGTGCCTGGCAACTATCAAGCAGGCGCCAATATCGGTGGCTTCATCCAGGTCGCCGACGCGATGCTGGCTCTCGGCGTCATCTGAGCGCTGCCTGCCCGGCGAACACCGCGCCGCCCCCAATTGTGGGGGCTGGTGCGAATTCCCGGAATCTGCCCGAGGTGAATGCCTCACGGCGCTACCTTCTGTCTGCTCGCCGCTCAACGAGCAGATCGGAGTCGATTGATGTTCGCCTTGTCTCTGTCGCACCGCTTTCGGGTGGCCGCGATCGCTGTTGTCACGACCGCCGCCGCGTTGTGCGCGGTAGCGCCACCCGCCGCCGCCGCGCCCGCACGAGAGCCGATCCTCTTCGTCCATGGGTGGCGAGGTTCGGCGGCGAACTGGGACTACATGTGGGGCCGGTTCCAGAACGAGGGGTACACCACCGATCAGCTGGCACGGTTCACCTACGACAGCACCCAGTCGAACAAGGACATCGCGGTGCAGGTGAAGGCGCAGGCCGACGCGTTGCGGGCGCGAACCGGCGTGAACTACGGGACCTGGTGGTCACCGTGCGACGAGATCATCGACCCGGACGAGAGCACAGTCCTCAACGGCGCCACCAATATCCGCACGGCCTGCCTCGGCCACCTGCCCCTGCTGTCCTCGGCGCAGGTGTTCGAAGGAGTACGCGATTTCGTGAGGTAGCGGCCCGCCCCGCCCCTTCCAGGCCACCGACGGTCGTTTGTCTTTCGCAGGCTGGGTAGACCCGTGCAGTAAGGACAAAAGGGGCGGGATGCGAGGAGTAGACCCATGAGCACCACCAGTTGGATCGTGACGATCGTCGTCGCTGTTCTGATAATCGCCGTGCTGGCCGGCGTCGTCGCGGCGCTGTTGCGTAAGCGTCGTGAACACCACCGGGTCGAAGCGGCCGGAATCCGGGAACGAGTGGCGGGGCAGGAACTCGAGGTCGGGCAGCGGGAGGCGCGGGCGGAAGAAATCGCCGCCAGGAGCCGCGCGGTGCAGGCCGAAGCGGACGCCAAAGCCGCGCAGGCCCAACAGCTTGCTCAGCAGGCCCAGGTGCACCACAGCGACGCCGCGGATTCACGCGCCGAGCTGGACAAGGAACGCGAGCGCGCGGACCGGCTCGACCCGGACCGTAAGCGGGCGCGGACCGCGGACGATCAGCCCGAGCAAACGCCGAACACCTGACAAAGCCGAACCCATGAGGAGGTTGCCATGACATCGGCCGACCCCGATTCGACCCGGCTGCGCGAAGAGCGGGCGGAACTGCTCGACAGACGAGCGAAGTTGAGCGAATCGATCGAACGCGTCCAGCACGTCGGAAGCGCCGCTGACGGTGAGGAATACGTCGAGGCGCGGGAAGAGAAGGCCCTCGTCCAGACCCGTCTCGACGAGATCGACGAAATCCTGGCCGGGGATCGGCGGTCCTGACGCGTCGTCCGCCCCCGCCGCCCGGCAAGTATCGTTCACTTACGCCGAACGTGTGCTGGACGAGGGGGCTGACCACAGATGAACGACGTGCCGCGCATTCTCACCCCCGGCCAGACCTGCTGGCAGATCGCCCGAGCCGACCGCCTGGCCTGCATCATCGACGCGGCCGACTACTTCCGCTACGCCAAATCCGCGATGCTGGGGGCGCGCAAACGCATCGTTCTGATCGGCTGGGACTTCGACACCCGGATCAAGTTCGAACCGCAGGAGAAGACCCTCGACGGGCCGGACCGGCTGGGCAAATTCCTGTCGTGGCTGCCGAAACAACGGCCGGACCTCGACATCTATCTGCTGAAGTGGAATGTCGGCGCGTTCGCCGCGATCGGCCGGGGGATGACGCCGATCTTCGTCGCCAACTGGCTCACCGACCGGCGGCTGCACTTCGAAATGGACGGCGCGCATCCGATCGGCTCGGCGCATCATCAGAAGATCATCGTGATCGATGACCAGCTCGCGTTCTGCGGCGGCATCGACATGACCGTGGACCGCTGGGACACCAGCGACCACCGCGACGACAACACCTACCGAACCGCACCGAACGGCCGCCGCTACGGCCCGTGGCACGACGCGACCACCGCAGTGGACGGCGCCGCCGCGAAGGCGATCGGCGAACTGGCCAGGGCCAGGTGGAAGGCGGCGACCGGGCAGGAACTGGGCCCGGTCGACGAGGTCGCCGGGGATACACCGTGGCCGGCGGAGCTGGAGCCGACGATGCGGTCGGTCGACGTGGGAATCGCCCGGACCCTTCCCGAACTCGCCGACCGCGCCGAGGTCCGCGAGATCGAGGCGCTGTATCTCGCGGCGATCGCGGGCGCGACCCGTTCGCTGTACATCGAGAGCCAGTACCTGGCTTCGCGCACGCTCGCCGAGGCGATCGCCGCCCGCCTGCGCGAACCGGACGGCCCCGAGATCGTGCTGGTCCTCCCCCGGCACGCCGACGGCTGGCTCGAGCAACTGGCCATGGACGGTGCCCGCCGACGCCTGCTGCATCTGCTGTGGAAGGCCGATACCGAGCACCGGCTCGGCGTGTACTACCCCGTCACCGCCGACGGTGCGCCCATCTATGTCCATGCCAAGGTGCTGGTGGTGGACGACCGCCTGCTTCGGGTCGGGTCGTCGAACCTCAACAATCGATCGATGGGTTTCGACACCGAGTGCGACCTCGCCGTCGAGGTCACGCCCGCCACCCCCGACGGTGAGGTCCTGCGCGAGACCATTCTCGGCATCCGCCGCCGCCTGCTCTGTGAGCACCTCGACACCGACCCCGCCAAGTTCGACGCCACCCTCGCCGAAACGTCCTCGC
This sequence comes from Nocardia sp. NPDC050378, assembly GCF_040655675.1. Taxonomy (NCBI): domain Bacteria; kingdom Bacillati; phylum Actinomycetota; class Actinomycetes; order Mycobacteriales; family Nocardiaceae; genus Nocardia; species Nocardia sp. NPDC050378. The sequence goes on along the minus strand of NZ_JBFAKI010000015.1, from coordinate 90,602 downwards.
TCGTCCGCACCGTCGAAGCGCTGCGCGGCGAAGGCCGGACGCTGATCCGATTCGAGCCCGAAACGGTCGCCGACGAGGACAGCCCGCTGGCCGAAAGCGAACTGATGGACCCCGAACGCACCCCGGCGAGGTTGTGGGACAGTCTTTTTCCGAGAGGCGTTCGCCGACCGGGGCCGACTCGATAATTACGACGCTGGTCGCGCGCCATTCCACTGTTACCGGGTCTTGATTGCTTCCTCGGTTCACACGGAGCAGAGTTGGGTTGCACAGCGCGAGACACCTTTCCCGAGCACACGCTGATCGGAGAATCATGGGTCACCGGACGAGTTTCGCAGTGTTTGTCGCGACCGTGAGTTTGTTCATCGCCACGGCCTGCGGAACGTCGTCGGATTCCGGCGGCGATACCACCGTCACGTCGGCGGGTGCGCAGGCCGAACCCGCGTATGCGGCCACCCTCCGGCCGATGATTACCCAGCTCATGAAGGACAACGTCATCCCGGGAGCTGTCGTGGTCGTCAGATCGCCGAAGCAGGGCGATTGGACCGAGACGTTCGGCACCCGTGTCATCGGTGCCGACGATCCCCTGTCGGCGGACGACTACTTCCGGATCGGCAGCAACACCAAAACCATGACCTCGACGGTCATTCTGCAGTTGGTACAGGAAGGCAAGCTCGCGCTCGAGGACCCGATCGATGAATATTGGCCGGGCGTGCCGAACGGAGACCAGATCACCATCGCACAGCTCTCCGAAATGCGCAGTGGGCTATACAGTTACACGTTCGACCCGGAATTCAATGCCACACTGGACAGCGACCCGGACAAGGTGTGGACGCCCGAGGAGATGCTCGCGATCGCCTTCTCCCATCCGGTGAATTTCGCGCCGGGGGAGAAATTCGAGTACAGCAATACCAATACGATCCTGCTCGGCCTCGTCATCGAGAAGGTCACGCAGATGTCGGCCGCCGAGAATTTCCAGCAGCGGATCTTCGAACCGCTCGGCCTGAAGCACACCTCGATGCCCGCCGCGACCGACAACTCGATCCCCGACCCGCACCCGCAGGGGTACGCGTTCGGCACCAATGTCTCCACCATCGACACGTTCGCCCTGCCACCCGAGGAGCAGGCCGCCGCCCTCGCGGGCACGCTGCGACCCGGCAACGCCACCGACGCGAGCCCGTCGTGGACGTGGACCGCCGGTGCCGCGATCGCGACAGCAGGCGATATGGCGACGTACGTGCGGGCGCTCGTCGAAGGCGACATGCTCGACGAGCAGCTGCAGCGAATCCGGATGGACAGCATCCAACCCATCGACCCCAGCGCCCCCGACGTCGCCGGCTACGGCCTCGGCATCGTCCGATTCGGAATGCATCTGTTCGGGCACGACGGTCAGATCCCCGGGTACATGACCTTCATGGGACACGACCCGGCCTCGGACCTGACGATCGTGGTCGCCACGAACCTCGCGACCGTGCCGTCGGGCGAGGGTTCGGCCCTGGTCCTGGCCAAAGCCATGCTGCCGACCTTCTACGGCAACGAACCGGTGCCGGACAGTCCGGCCGCACCGGACACCGGCACGACGATCGCGCCCACCGGCCCGACCACAACGCCACGGTGACGATGCCGTGCGGCTGACATATTCCGCCGTGCGCGGCCCAGTGGCCGAGGCGCTCCGGCAACGGCCCATGCCAGGATCCGGGCCAGGCCACCGAGAAAGAACAACAGCCCCAGCGCGTCGATCACCCTGGCGCGCCCGACGATGTCTGCCGCCGCCCAGACGAACGCCGCACCGTAGGCGGCGAAGAGCACGCTGTAGAAGCGCAGATCCGACTCCATGGTGGCATTGACCTCGCCGCCACCGATGTAGGTCGACTGACCGAACAGCAAGTGCGCCAACGCGATACCGACCACGGCAACGCCGAACACACGAAGCCACACCTGAAATACGCGCATCCCCATCCCCCTTGTTTGACAACAGCCGAACAGGATCACAGTAGCCGCTGCCCTCGACGGCGGCCCGGCAGTCCTGTTATGGTCACTACGACCATAACGAAGGAGAAGGCGATGGCCGACATCAGCAGCTACCCCGGACTGCGGCACCTCAGGGGAGCCCCGACAGTGCACGTCAGACATGTCCGCAAGGGCAAGCTCCGGCACGACGGCACGGGGCTGAGCTTCTGGTTCCGCCCGAGCACGGCGGTGCTCAGCGAGGTTCCGGTGGACGACCGGGAGCTGCCGATGCTCTTCCACGCCCGCACACACGACCACCAGGACGTCACGGTCCAGCTGACGGTCACCTACCGCTGCACCGATCCCGCGACGACCACGAGCAGGATCGACTTCTCGATCGACCCCGACACCGGGACCTGGCGCCAGGACCCGCTGAGCCAGATAGCGAACACCCTCACCGAGAACACCCAGCAACACGCCCTCGAAGTCCTCGCCACGCTCGATCTCGAGACCGCCATCCGCACCGGCGTGGAAAAGGTCAAGGAAGCCACCGGCAATCTGACCGCGACCCACATCGGGCTGGAGATCATCGACGTCCGCGTGGTCGCGATCCGCCCCGACGCGGAGATGGAGAAGGCGCTCCAGACCACGGTCCGCGAGAAGGTCCAGCAGGAAGCGGACCGGGCGACCTACGAGCGGCGCGCGCTCGCCGTCGAACGCGAGCGCGCGATCAGCGAGAACGAACTGCAGAACCAGATCGAGCTGGCGAAGAGGGAGGAGCTCCTGGTGGTCCAGCGTGGCGCGAACGCGCTGGAGAAGGCCGAGAGTCAGGCCAGAGCCGACCGGATCGCCGTCGACGCCAAGGCCGCCGGGATCCGCAAGCTCGCCGAGGCCGAGGCGGCCGGCGAGAAGGCACGCCTGGATGCCTACCGGGACGTCCCGCGGGACACGCTGTACGCGTTGGCGGCGAAGGAACTCGCGGGCAACCTGCCGGCGATCGGCAGCCTCACCCTGACGCCGGACATGATCGCGCCGATCCTGCAACGGTTCACCCGATGAGCCTGGCGCCGCGAATCGTACTGGTGCACAGGCGAACCGAGCTGTCGGAGCTGCTGGCGCGGCACGGGACGCGCGGGCAGGTGGAGTTCTTCCTGAACTCGCGTGGCAGGTCACTCGACGAGGTGGTGGAGCGCGACCGGCGGACCCGCGCGGCGATCGGCGAAGTCAGCGCGGCCATTCCGCTCGACTGGCGCCGTGGCACGGTCGAGCGGGAAGACCTGTCGCGGTTCCTGTTCGCCCCCGAGGACATCGTGGTGATCGTCGGACAGGACGGGCTGGTCGCCAACGTGGCCAAGTACCTCGACGGCCAGCCCGTCATCGGCATCAGCCCGGAACCGGGCGTGCTCGCCGAGCACTCGCCCGCCGACGCGACCGAACTCCTGCACAGCACCGGTAACACCGAAGACCGCACGATGGTCGAGGCGAGAACGGACGACGGCGCGACCCTGCGCGCACTCAACGAGATCTACATCGGCCATCCGAGCCACCAGACCAGCCGCTACCGCCTCCGTGACGAGCGCCAGGCATCGTCGGGCATCCTCGTCGGCAGCGGTACGGGTGCGACAGGCTGGTGCCTGTCGGCTCACCGCGAACGGAAAAGCCCTGTCCCGCTTCCTCATCCCACCGAGCGCAGACTCGTCTGGTTCGTCCGGGAGGCGTGGCCGTCACCGGCCACCTCGATCGCGCACACCGAAGGCGAGATCACCGGCGAAAGCCTGCGCATCGACGTGGAGTCCGAGGGACTGGTGGCCTTCGGCGACGGCATCGAGCACGACGCACTACGCCTCGGCTGGGGCCAGCGGCTCAGCGTCGGCCTCGCCACCACCAGCCTGCGCCTGGTGCGTTGAAGTAGACACTCGCCTACGCACACGTCACTGTCGCACACGATGTTCCGGCACAGAGGCGAACCGCGACGCTGATCGGAAAGCCATCGGTACGCTCACGGGATGGGTGGGGACTTGTCACATCGATCCGGGCGAAGCACGGGGCAACCAGGTGGGCGGGATGAGCACCAGAACACGACTCGCTCGGCCCGCCTCGACGCTCACAGTGCTGTCGCTACGGCCCTCGCCCTGCGCAGCGATCACGCCTTGCGCGAACTCGTCGAGGCGGCCACGCCGATCGGCACCGGGATCGGCGGGAAGTCGGCCCTGCTCGAGGTTTCCGGGACACCGGTTTTCGTGAAGCGGGTGCCACTCACCGACCTGGAACAGCAGCCGGAGCACGTCCGGTCCACGGCGAATCTGTTCGATCTGCCGCAGTTCTACCACTACGGCGTCGGCCTCATCGGTGGGGCAGGATTCGGGGCCTGGCGCGAACTCGCCGTGCACATCATGACGACGAACTGGGTGCTGGCCGCCGAACACGAGGGCTTTCCGTTGATGTACCACTGGCGGGTGCTGCCCGACACCAGCCCGCTGCCGGACGAGCTCGCCGACATCGATCGCGTCGTCGCCTACTGGGACGACCGACCGCAGGTGCGTCGGCGGATCGAGGCTGTGCGGGACTCTTCGGCGAGCATCGCGCTGTTCCTCGAGTACATCCCGCACACCCTGCACGAGTGGCTCGACGCCCGGATCGAGGCAGGTGAGGATGCCACCGATCAGGCCTGTGCCATGGTGGAGCGGGAACTGGCCGACCGCACCGCGTTCATGAACAGCCGTGGACTGCTGCACCTCGACGCGCACTTCCACAACATCCTGACCGACGGTCGACGCCTCTACTTCGCCGACTTCGGTCTCGCGCTCGCCTCGGGGTTCGACCTCGCCCCACCCGAAACCGCGTTCTTCGCCCGGAACCAGAGCTACGACCGCGGATTCACCACGACCTATCTGGTGAACTGGCTGCTCACAGCGCTGTACGGGCTCCGACGAACAGACCGTGAGAAGCGGCTCGCGATGGTGCGCCGCATCGCCGACGGCGAACCCGCGAGGGGAATCGCGGGCGGGGCCGCCGCGATCATCACCCGGCACGCGCCGGTCACCGCCGCGATGTCGGCGTTCATGCGCGCGTTCCAGCAGACGAGCCGACACACACCGTATCCCGACCAGGAGATCCGACGGCTCGCGGACGGTACGGCTGCCGGGTGGCGATGGCCCAGCTGATGACGATGTCGATGAGGAATACGAGCGCCCGTTCGGGGTGAATTCGCTGCGCGGTCGGTGGGGAATTCATCCTTTACGGGTGATTCCGTCGGCGCTGTCGCTTTCTACGCTTGGCCGGACATGGCGAAAGGATCGCGATGCTCGGCTTTCTCGTCCCCACCGATCAGCGCCGAACCCTCGACGAACTGACCGACAAACTCGACCTGTCGGTTGGCTCGGTGGCGGCGAAGCGCTCGGCCTTCTGGATCATGCTCGTGCTCTCGGCGGTGATCGCGATCTCCGGTGTGGTCGGTGATTCCACAGCCACCGTGATCGGCGCGATGATCGTCGCCCCGCTGTCGATCCCCATTCTCGGGGTCGTTCTCGGTGTGGCGACCGGGCGCGCGGCGCTGGTGGGTCGCAGCCCGCTGCTCGCTGTGGGCCGAGCAGATCTCCGACGTCGCCCGCGACTGGGTGCGCGAGCAGCCCGGCGCCCAGGTGGTGGACGTGACACCGCAGGGCGACACCGCCACCATCGCCGTCCTCGGTCCGCAACAGCTACCCGACCTGGCCGAATCGCAGCGCCGGGTCGACGATCTCGTGCCCTGGCATCCCGACGTCGTGGTCGTGCACAACGTCGGGAGCCGGGTGCGGCCACGGTGACACCGACGTCGCCGCGACACCCGATGTGTTCACCGGCCGGTGGGCGCTCAGCACGAAAGTGAGGGATCAACAATGGATTTCTGGGATGTCATCTGGGCCATTGTCGTAAGTTTCGCGTTCATCGCCTATCTGCTGCTGATCTTCGTCATCCTCACCGATCTCTTCCGGGACCGGAAAACCTCGGGCTGGGTGAAGGCGATCTGGGTGTTGTGCCTGTTCCTCTTCCCGTTGCTCACCGGGCTGGTGTATCTGATCGTGCGCGGTGACGGAATGGGCGAACGCACCGCCGAAGCCGAGCAGCAGGCCAAAGCCGCGACCGACCGATACATCAGGGAGACCGCCGGCACCAGTTCGGCGGCCCAGATCGCGGACGCCAAGAAGCTACTGGACTCGGGAGCCATCACCGAGGCCGAATTTCAGCAGCTCAAGGCCAAAGCGCTGACCTGAATCGTCGCCATGCCCGGACGGATCTCATCCGTGACGTGTGAGGCGGGGCGCCCACCTGTGCGTTTACCGTCGCGCTATGGGTCCGGTCATCGGAGATCTGCTTCCGCTCGCCGTCGGTGTCGCACTGTCGCCGATACCGATCGTGGCGACGATTCTCATGATTCTGTCGGCGCGCGGAAAAGGCGCCGCGATCGGATTCGCCACCGGGTGGATACTCGGCATTCTGGTGGTCACCGGGGTGGTGACGCTGTTCGCCGGCAAGCTGGGCGGGTCCGACGACAGCGAACCCGGTGCGGCGGCAGCGTGGATCAAGATCGTCCTGGGGGTGCTGCTCGTGGGGTTGGCGGTGAAACAGTGGCAGGCGCGCTCGCTGACCGAGGTGCCCGGCTGGATGCGCGCGATCGACACCCTCACCCCGGTGAAGGCGACCGGGCTCGGGGCACTGCTGTCCGGGATCAACCCGAAGAACCTGCTGCTGTGTGTGTCGGCGGGTGTCGCGATCGGGGCGGCAGGCCTGGGCATCGGCGGCGCGCTCGGCGCGATCGTGGTGTTCACGGTGCTCGCGTCGGCCACGGTGCTCGCCGTGGTGCTCGGCTATCTCGTGGCGGCCGAGCGGCTCGACCCGGCGCTGGACCGGCTCCGGATGTGGTTGCAGGACAACAATCACGCCGTCATGGCCATCGTGCTGCTGGTCATGGGTGCCGTGGTCCTCGGTAAAGGGTTGGGCGGATTGCAGGGGTGAGGTGGACGGTGTCGGCCTGGGTGGTGACCTCGCTGATCTTCCGCTTCGCCGCCTACTTCATCGGTGGCCTCACCGGCGCGATGATCGGCACCAAACTCGCCACGGTGCTGCAGCCGGGCGACAAGAACTGGGCGCTGAGCATGATCGTCGCCGCCGCACTCTGCGTGTCCGGGGCCTTCCTTGCCGACAAGTTCCGGGCCCGCGCCCTGCTGTGGCTGACTTCGATCGGCGGCGCGAGCATGATCCTGTCGGGCCTGGGCCGGATGGGTGACCTCGTGTTCCTGCGCGAACCCGAACCCGGCGGGCAGCAGATCACCGCCACCCTGGCCTGGATCGGGTTGTCGGTGTGTGGGTGGCTCGCGCAGCGTCGGCTGTTCGCCGAGAGGCTCGGCATCGAACCGGAGGCGGACGAACCGCCCTCGCGCAACATCGGTGGCAAATGGCCGAGCCGGTGACGACAGGAATTTCACCCGGAGCGGGTGAGGCGGCGTCATCTGCTCCGATGTGATGCTGCGGGAGCGGGCCGTCCGGCACGGTCGCCACGGGATAACCGAGCACGGTGGAAAGGGATTCGATGACCAGTCCGCAGGAAGCTTCCGAAACCATCGAGGCGGGCAATGCCGAGGCGCTGCGCACGATGCCCTTCGGCGACGACCAGGATTTCGCGGACGCCGATCGCGGGTTCGTCGCCGCGCTCACCCCGCCGGTGATCCGCGATGCCGCCGGTGACGTGGTGTGGGACGGCGGGTCGTTCTCCTTCCTCGACGACGAGTGCCCCGCCACGGTGAATCCGAGCCTGTGGCGGCAGTCGAAACTGACCGTGAAACAAGGTTTGTACGAGGTCACCGACGGCATCTACCAGATCCGCGGGCTCGACCTGTCGAACATGACGTTGATCGAGGGCGACACGGGAGTGATCGTGATCGACCCGCTCATCTCGGTGGAGACCTCGGCCGCCGGGCTGGCGCTGTACCGCGAACATCGCGGGGATCGGCCGGTGGTCGGGGTCGTCTACTCGCACTCCCATATCGACCACTTCGGCGGCGTGAAAGGGGTGACCACGCAGGAGGATGTCGACGGGGGACGGTGCGTGATCATCGCGCCGGCCGGTTTCACCGAGCACGCCGTCGAGGAGAACGTCTACGCGGGCACCGCGATGGGCAGGCGCGCGGCCTACATGTACGGCGCGGCCTTGCCCCGTGGGCCGGTCGGCGCCGTGGGCGCGGGCCTGGGGCCGACCACCTCGACCGGTCAGCCGAGTCTGATCATTCCCACCGTGTCGATCGACCACACCGGTCAGGCGGTCACCGTCGACGGTGTGGCGATCGAGTTCCAGATGACCCCCGGCACCGAGGCGCCCTCGGAGATGAACTTCTACTTCCCCGCCCGGCGCGCGCTGTGCATGGCCGAGAACGCCACGCACACCCTGCACAACCTGCTCACCCTGCGCGGCGCCCTGGTCCGCGACCCGCATGTGTGGTCCAAGTACCTCACCGAGGCGATCAACCGCTATGCCGCCAGGTCCGACGTGGTGTTCGCCTCGCATCACTGGCCTACCTGGGGCACCGAGCGGCTCACCGAGTACCTGTCGATCCAGCGTGACCTCTACGGCTACCTGCACGATCAGACGTTGCGCTGGATCAACAAGGGCGCCACGGGAACCGAGATCGCCGAAGGCTTCCCGATACCACCCGCGCTGGCGAACAACTGGTCGGCCCACGGGTACTACGGTTCGATCAGCCACAACGTCAAAGCCATCTACCAGCGCTACATGGGCTGGTTCGACGGCAACCCGGCGAATCTGTGGCAGCACAGCACCGTCGAGGCCGCCGTGCGGCACGTGGACTTCATGGGTGGCGCCGACGAGGTCGTCGCCAAAGCGCGAAAGTCCTTCGCCGACGGCGACTTCCGGTGGGTCGCGCAGGTACTGAACTACGTGGTCTTCGCCGACCCGGACCATGCCGAGGCCAAGGCGCTGCAAGCCGACACCCTCGAACAGCTCGGCTACGGTTGCGAGAACGGCACCTGGCGCAACTTCTTCCTGATGGGCGCCTACGAATTGCGCAACGGCTCGATCGGCACCCCGACGGTCACCGACGCCGCCGACATCATGAACCAGCTCACGGTCGAGCAGACTTTCGACGCGATCGCACTGCGGGTCGACGGGCCGCGAGCCTGGTCGGCCGACATCACGATCGACTGGCGCATCAGCGACACCGGCGTCGCGCACCGCACCCATCTGCGCAACGGCCTGCTGGTCCACTTCGACGTCGACGGGAACCGCCCGCCCGCTGCGACCACCTTCACGCTCACTGCCGACGATCTTCGCTCGGCGCTACTGGCCGGCGGCGACCTGGCGGCGATGATCGAAGCCGGCGCGGTCACTGTCGACGGCGACGCCGGCAAGCTGACCGAGCTGATCGGCTACCTCGACGCCCCCGATCCCGACTTCGCCATCGTCACCCCCTGACCCGTGATCCGTCCGCGCGACGGTCACCGCGCGGACCGGATTCGGGCGAGCTCAGGCCTGGGGCGGGTCGACGAAGATGTCGTATTCGAGATCGTCGCTGCCGCCGTAGGCGGAGAAGTCGGTCCGGCCTTCGGCTCGCAGGACCTCCACGTCGAGGAAGGTGTTGCCGGTGACCGTCCGGGCGTCCTTCTCGAGAATCGCGATCGCGGCGTCGGCCACGATCTGCGGGGTGCGGGCTTTCGCGGTCGCTTCGTCGCCGCCGAGCAGGTTCTGTACCGCGGCGGTGGCGATGAGCGTTTCGGGCCACAGGCAGTTGGCGGCGACGCCGTGCTCGGCGTACTCGGCGGCCCAACCGAGCGTCAACAGGGACATGCCGTACTTCGCCACCATGTAGGCGGGGTGGGCACCCAGCCAGGCGGGTGCGAGGTTCAGCGGGGGCGACAGGCTCAAGATGTGGGCGTTGTCGCTGCGGCGCAGGTGCGGCAGGCAGGTGCTGGTGAGCAGATAGGTACCGCGCAACTGGATCTGCTGCATGAGATCGAACCGTTTGACGGGCAACTCTTCGGTCGGGGCGAGCGCGATGGCCGACGCGTTGTTGACGCAGTAGTCGATGCCACCGAACCGCTCGACGGTCCGGCGCACGGCCTCGGTGACCGATGCCTCGTCGCGGACGTCGCCGACCACCGCCAGCGCCTGCCCACCCGCGGCCTCGATCTCGGCGGCCGCCGTGTGGATGGTGCCGGGCAGCCGTGGATCGGGAACATCGGTCTTGGCCAGTAGCGCGATATTGGCGCCCTGACGTGCGGCGGCGAGCGCGATGGCCAGCCCGATGCCGCGGCTGCCGCCCGACATGATCATCGTGCGCCCGGCCAGCGGTGAGGTAGATGTCGTCATGCCCAGCGACATTACATATCTTCAACAGCCGTAGCAATAGTGAAATATGTACACTCGACCCGTGAAATCCGAGGTCACCGGTTCCGGCATGGTGGTGCGTCCGGTGTCGGCGCGGTCGGCGCTGATCCGCATCCTCATCGCGGCCGACTCGCCGACGATGACGTCACAGCAGATCTGCGCCGCCACGACCGCTGCGGGTTACCCGGAGGCCACCGTGCGCGTCGCGGTGTCGCGGATGGTCGCGGCCGGTGAGCTCGTGCGCGCGCGTCGCGTCTACACCCTCGCCCCACACCTGCGTGCCCGGCGCCGAGACCTCCTCGCGCCCCACACACTGCCCTGGCAAGGCGATTGGGAACAGGTCGTCATCACCGCCACGGGACGACCCGCCGCCGACCGCGCGGCACTGCGCGCGACACTGCTCTCGCTGCGTCTCGCCGAACTCCGTGAGGGTGTGTGGATGCGTCCGGCGAACCTCGCGCGCGACCTGCCCGACGACCTCGGCGACACCACGATCGCCCTGCGCACGCGGGCCGTGGACGACCCGGTCTCGCTGTGCGCTCGGCTGTGGCCGCTGACCGACATCGACCACCGCGCCCGTGAGCTGCTCGAAGCCATCGAAACCGCCGACCCCGCCGCCCGGTTCACGACGGTGTGCGCCGGCCTCGACCTGCTCACCACCGACCCCGCGCTGCCCTCCGAACTGCGGCCCGCCGACTGGGCGGTCGACGCGCTGCGCGAGACGACGACGGCTTATCTCAGCTGGTTCCAGGAACTGAGTCGCGGCACCGAGGACTGACAACGACCTCACCGGCGAAGAATTCGTGCTCCGCCACGACGGCATTGGTGATCCGGCACAAGTCCGCGCCGGTTCGCCTGTGAGTTCGGCAACGTAGGCCGAGAATGCCCATGAGCGCACCGCGGGAAAGAGGCACCCATGGCAGACAAGCAGGTACCGACCGGACGGCTGTCACGCAGCGCACGGCTCGGCCGGTTGGCCGCGGGGCAGGCCGCCCGCGGACTCGGCACCCGGCTGGCGATGATCGGGCGAACCGAACAAGCGCGCCGCACGTTGGCCGAACGCTCGACACTGCAAGCCGCACAGCAGATCGTCACCGTGCTCGGTGGGATGAAGGGCGCGGCCATGAAATTGGGGCAGATGGCCTCGGTGCTGGATCTGGACATGATCCCGGAGGAGCACCGCGAGATGTTCCGCACGAAGCTGGCGAAGCTGCGCGACAGCGCACCCGAGGTGCCGTTCGCGCAGATGCGCGCGGTGATCGAACAGGATCTGGGGCGGCTGAGCCGGGTGTTCGCCGACTTCGACCCGGAACCGGTGGCGGCGGCCTCGATCGGCCAGGTGTATCGCGCCCGGTTGCGCGACGGGCGGGCGGTCGCGGTGAAGGTGAAGTATCCCGGCGTAGATCGTGCGGTGCACGCCGATATGCGCAATCTCGAGTTCTTCAGCGGCCTGTGGAAATCGTTTCTGCCCTCGGCCGCCGACACCGAGGTGCTCGCCGAGATCTCCGGCAACATCGTCGCCGAACTGGACTACCGGCGCGAGGCGGCCAACCAGCATCGGGTCGCCGCACGCTACCGAGGCCACCCGTTCATCCTGGTCCCCGACGCCGTCGAGGAGTTCTGTGGCGACAACGTGCTGGTCACCGAATTCGTCGAAGGGATCTCCTTCGACGACATCCGCCGCCTGCCCGCCGCGCGCCGCGATCACATCGGTGAGCTGGTGTACCGCTTCTACATCACCGGCATGTTCCGCGACGGCGAGTACTGCGCCGACCCGCATCCGGGCAATGTGCTGCTCGCCGACGACGGCCGGGTCGGCTTCGTCGATTTCGGGCTGTACAACACGATCGAGCGCGCCGACCTGGATTTCGAGCGGCAGGTGATCCGCGCGGCTCACCACTTCGACAGCGACGAAGTATTCCGGCGCTGGTCCGAGCGCGGCATCATCGCCCCCGATTCGCCGGTGACGCCACGGTCGGTGCTCGAATACGTGTGGGCCGCCTCGGGCTGGCATCTGCTCGACGAGGAGATCACCCTCACCCCGGAGATCGCCACCAGTGCGGTCGTGCTCGCCACCGACCCGCGCGCGGCGCAGCGGCGCGAGGTCCGCCACCTGCTGCTGCCGCCCGAGCACGTCTTCTCCCGCCGCGCCGACCTTTTCACCCTCACCGCGCTCGGCCAGCTCGAGGCGACCCGGAACTGGCACGACCTGGCGCGCGAATGGCTCTACGACGAACCGCCGGTGACCGAGATCGGCCGGGAGATCCAGGCCTGGCGGCACACGGTCGCCAATGCCTGAGGTGTTTTGTGAACTGACACAGTGCGGATGGAGTTCCGGCACAAAAAGCCGAACATAGGCCGTACCGCGCGCGGCGCCGGCCGACCCCGGCGAACGAGAACTCTCCCCATGAATCCCGCGGGCTCGGTGGGCGGAGCCGAATACGCACCTCGGTGCGCAGAGATACGCAGTTCTACCGATGTTCCGGCGTGCTCCGCCCGGCACGCTCGACGAATGCCACATCGGACACCCTCCGGAACCGCCCTCCTGAGCAGATCGGCACCGGCGCACGCGGCACCGCGATCGACGATCGACCGCGTGGTACGGACGGCCGTCACCGATGGCCCCGCGGGGCGAAATATGCTGCGGCCCCAGCAGATCCGCACCATCGGGCTGGTCTGCCTCGAGCTGGTCGCGGCCATGAGCTCCGGGTCGGCCACGGCCGTCCCGCTCGCTCACCTCGAACACGCCACCGTCGAATGGGCACGCGACGGCATCGGGGTGGAGGCGATCCTGCACGCCCTGCACCGCTGTGCGCGCATCGCCGTCGATCTGACCGGAGCGCAGGTCGACGTGGCCGACCTGCTCGAGCACGCCGCCACGACGGTCGCGAGCGCCTACGTGCGGTACACCCTGGAACTCGCGGGCCGCTCCGAACACGCCAAAGACGCACTGGCCCAGCAGGTCATCGCGGGCACCCACTCGCGCGCCGTGGCCCGCGACCGCGGCGTCGAACTGGCCGACGAGTACTGGGTGCTGGCGCTGAGCATCGCGGGCGAACCGACGGACGGGCCCGCCGACGGCGTCGACGAGCGGGTGCGCGCCCGCCGCGCCATCACCCGCATGCGCGCCGAACTCGACCGCCGCTGCGACGGTGAGTGCCTGGTCGCCCTGTCGACGCGCGGGGGCACCGCACTGGTGCCGAGCCACACCGACACCGACATCGACGTCGTGGCGGCCGCGCTCACCCGCGCCGCCGGTCGCCAGGTGACGGTGGCGGTCGTACTGTCCGACCTCGACGAAGTGGCCGACGCGACCGAGTGCGCGCACGAACTGCTCGAGATCGTCCGGCGGCTCGGCCGCAGGGGCGGCGTGCACCGGTTCGGCGATTACGCGCTCGAATACCAGCTCACCCGGCCCGGTCCGGCCCGCGACCACCTCGCGACCGTGCTCGAGCCGCTGAGCGGACATCCCGAACTCCTCGAAACGCTGCGCTGCCACGTCGCCAACAACCTGAACCGGCGCCGCACCGCAACCATGCTGCACCTGCACACCAACTCGATCGACTACCGCATCAAGCGCATCGCCGAACTCACCGGCTACGACGCCACCCGGTGCGCCGATCTGTGGTACCTGCGCTCCGCGCTCGTGGTGTCGGGGTTGCACGACCCGGCCGCGTAGTACCGCGGCACCGTAGGAAAGGACAACGATGTTTTTCCGATGCACAACCCTGGCGGCGGTCGCGGTGACCGGCCTGCTGGCCGCCGCACCCGCTGTGGCGAGCCCGCCATCGGCCGGGTCGGCCGGTTCGTCACAGGTGGCCGACCCGGTGGGCGCGGTGACGGTCGACAAGTGGGCCGACCACACGGTGTACCGGCCCACCGAGCTCGGCACGACCCGCCATCCGGTGGTGCTCTGGGGCAACGGCACCGGCGCCGGGCCCGGCGTCTACGCCGACACCTTGCTGAAGCCCTGGGCCGCAGCGGGTTTCATCGTCGTCGCCGCGAACACCACGATGGCGAACTCGGGTGCGGAGATGCTGGCGGGCGGGCGGGAACTGCTGCGGCGCAACGACACACCGGGCAACGCGTATACGGGCAAGGTGGCCACCGATCAGGTGGCGGCCGCGGGTCATTCCCAGGGCGGGGCGGGCGCGATCAACGCGGGCGCCGACGCGATCGTGCGCACCGTGCTCGCCCTGCAACCCGGCCCGCTGGCGGCTCCCGGAAAGATGGTCGGGCCCGCGCTGTTCCTGGCCGGGGAGGCCGACCGCATCGTCGACGCCGACGGCATCGTCATGCCCCTGTTCGAGAAGGCCGACCAGGTACCCGCGATCTTCGCCGAACTCGGTGGCGCCGGCCACCTGGCCTGGGGACGATACGCCGAGGTGATGGCCGACTGGCTGAAGTACCAGCTGCTCGGTGACCCCGTCGCGAAAGCCCGTTTCCTCGGTGCCGAGTGCGGCCTGTGCACCGACGTCGTATGGACGAGAGTTCTGCACAACGCGAGGGCGCGAGCGCTGGGCTGAGTGCGGACATCAGCGAATTCGCGCCGCTCCCGGGACGACGGCTGAGTACGATCGCCGATACCGATCACACCCGTGAGCCGGATCGACAGCACGTGTCGTCCGGTACGACCCGAGACGGCAGATGGTTCGAAGCACGCTCGACCCGGCGGCGACCAGCTACCTCGGCCGCGATGCCGAGGTAGCCGCGGTGCGTGCGTTGCTCGACGACGGCTGCCTGGTCTCCATCACCGGCCAGGGCGGACTCGGCAAGACCCGCCTGGCACGCAAGGTCGCCGGGCAGCTCGCCGCCGACTACGACGACGGCGTCTACTTCGTGGAGCTGTCCGGGCTGCGCCACGATCACGAAGTCGGCACAGCGGTGGCGGCGGCACTCAGAGTGCGGATCAAGACCGGCGAGTCGGCGACCGAACGGGTACTCGACCATCTGGTTCGCCGGGCGCCGCTGCTGGTCCTCGACAACTGCGAACATCTGCTCGACGGCTGCGCCGACTTCGTCATCCAGGTGCTCGCGACCTGCCCCGGAGTGACCCTGCTCGTCACCAGCAGGCAGACACTCAGCGTGGCGGGCGAGCAGGTCTATCGGCTACCGCCACTGGCCGTGCCACCACCGGAGCTCGACGATCCCGCCCGGATCGCCGAATACCCGGCCGTGGCCCTGCTCGTCGACCGGGCGAGGGCGGTGCGCGCCGATTTCCGGATCACCGAGTCGAACGCCGCCGCCATCGCCCACCTGTGCCGGTTGCTCGACGGGATCCCACTTGCCATCGAATTGGCGGCGGCCCGGCATCGCTCGCTGTCGCCCGCGCAGATCATCGACCGCTGGTCGTGTGGGCTGACGCTGCCGTCGGCCTGGACGCACGGGGTGCCCGACCGGCACCAGACGCTGCGCAACACTGTCGACTGGAGCTACCGGTTGTGCACCGAGGACGAGAAGCGGGTGTGGGCGCGCCTGTCGATCTTCCAGGACTGGTTCGAGCTGGAAGCCGCCGAAAACGTCTGCGCCGACCCGTGTTCGGTCGCGCCGGTGGTGTCGATCGTCGATTCGCTGGTCGACAAGTCGATCCTGGAACGGCGCGGCGACGACATCACGCACTACCGCTTGTTGCGGCCGGTGCGCGAGTTCGGCGCCGAGAAGCTGACCGCGGAGGGCGCGATCGAGGCCGTCGCCCGCCGGCATCGGGACTGGTTCCGGGACGTGATTCTGCTGGCCGACCGGGAGTTCTTCAGCAAGAAGCAGTACGAACACGTGCGTCGGTTGCAGGTCTGCCAACCCGATCTGCGCTTGGCGCTCGAATGGTCGCTCGAGACGCCGGGCGAGGCCGAGACCGCGCTCGAGATGGCGGCCTGCGTCGACGAGTTCTGGCGGATGGCAGGCTCGGATCAGCTCGTGAAGGTCTGGTTGCAGCGTGCGCTGCACGCGGTGCCGCATTCGCCGCACGCGGCGCGCGGCTGGGCGGTGCTCGCCCTGCATTCGATCTGGATGACCGATCGTGACAGCGCCTATCGCGAACTCGATCAAGCCGATCGGGAGGCGGCGCGCTCCGGCGACCCGGTCGTGATCGCCCTCGCGCAGGCCGCCCGGTCCGCCGCGGCCAAGATCGACCTGGACAACGACAACGCCGCCGCCCTCGCCTGGGAAGCCACCCACACCCTGCGCGCCCACGGGCACCTGCGTGAGTCGATGGGGGCGTGGAACATCTACGCGCTGGCGACCGCCGCCGCCGATCCCACCGGTCGCCTCCAGGAGCTACGCGAGGCGGTGCGGCTGTGCGAGGAGCACGGCGATTACTACTATCGCGGGCTCTACCTGTTCGCCATCTCGCTGATCGAAGTGATGCTCGGCAATCCCGACGCGGCCGAGCGAGCCGGACACACCGCCCTGCGGATCTCGCGCCGGTGGGGAAGCAGATTCGGCGACGCCTATCACGTGGAAGCACTGGCGTGGGTAGCCTCTGCACGCAACCAGCACTTGCGCGCCGCCACCCTGTTCGGTGTCGCCGCGTCCGCGTGGGAGCAGCTGGGCTCCGACCCCGACGTCATCCTCGTGCGCCCGCACACGCTCTTTCGCGACGCCTCGATCCAGGCACTGGGCGACGACCGTTTCGACACCGCGTTCCTGGCCGGGCAGGCCATGCCGATCGACGAGGCCTTCGAGTTCGCGCTGGCCCCGCACCGTGAACCGGCGACTCGGCATCCTGTCGCCATCGCGCCGCTGACCCCACGCGAGTACGAGGTGGCGACCCTGATCGCCACCGGGCTGACGAACAAGGAGATCGCCGCCCGCCTCGTCATCGCGCCCCGCACCGCCGACACGCACGTGGGCAACATTCTCACCAAGCTCGGCTCGTCGAACCGGGCCCAGATCGCCACCTGGGTCGCCACCCGCGGCGCCGACTGAGTCCTCTTACTCCCGGAACACTTTCGACAGCAGCGCCGACAGCGTCCGGCGTTGTTCCACGTCGAGCCGCTCGAGACCCGCGCGCGTGCGGTGCATCTTCGCGCGGATCGCGTCGGTGACCTGCTCCCCCTCCGCGGTGATGACGAGGTGGGTGACGCGCCGATCGGCGGCGCTGGTCTCCCGGCGTACCAGCCCACGCTTCTCGAGCCGATTGATGATGCCCGTGATGTTGGAGGCATCGCAGTACATGGTCTCGGCCAGCCTTCGCATCGCGATGGGCCCACGGCGCAGCACGGTGAGAGTCTTGGCCTGGATAGCGGTGAGCTGCTCGCCGGCCGCGGCGGCGGTGAAGTCTCCGTAATACACGCCGAGCGACACCGACAACAGCTCCATGAGCTGGTCTGGATCGTCGCGGGGAGGCTCTGACATGGTTCAAGACTAGCGCCAGAAACTTGACGACCTCAAATATCTCCGCCTACGGTGGCGGCATTGCTTGAAGTTCTCAACCTTCGACATTCTCAAGTAAGCAGGAGCATTCATGACCGTCACCGTGTCCGACGCCGCCCGTGCGACGCAGGCCCTGTCACGACCCATCACCCTGAACGGCCTGACCGTCCCCAACCGGATCGCCATGGCCCCGATGACCCGGATGTTCTCCCCCGGCGGTATCCCCGGTGACGACGTGGCTTCCTACTACGCCCGCCGAGCCGCCGCGGGCGTCGGCCTGATCGTCACCGAGGGCACCTATGTCGGTCACGAGTCGGCGGGACAGAGCGATCGCGTTCCGCGCTTCCACGGCGAGGCCCAGCTGGCCGGGTGGGCGAAGGTCGCCGCCGACGTGCACGCGGCAGGCGGCACCATCGTCCCGCAGCTGTGGCACATCGGCATGGTGCGCAACCACGGTGAAGCGCCCTACCCCGACGCCCCGGCCATGGGCCCCTCCGGCATTCGCGTCGACGGCACCGAGGGCGCGGGCCACGCCATGACCCAGCGCGACCTCGACGACGTGATCGCCGCCTTCGCCGACGCCGCCGCGGCCGCCGAACGCCTCGGATTCGACGGGGTGGAACTCCACGGCGCCCACGGCTATCTCCTCGATCAGTTCCTGTGGTCACGCACGAATCGCCGCACCGACGCCTACGGCGGGGACGCGGTGGCCCGGACCAGGTTCGTCGCCGAGGTCGTCCGGGCCGTGCGCGCCGTCGTCTCGCCGACCTTCCCGGTGATCCTGCGCTATTCGCAGTGGAAGCAGGACGCCTACGACGGCCGCCTGGCCCAGACGCCCCAGGAGCTGGCGGCGATCCTCGCCCCGCTGGCCGAGGCAGGCGTCGATGTCTTCCACGCCTCGACCCGCCGCTACTGGCTCCCCGAATTCGACGGTTCCGACCTGAATCTGGCCGGCTGGACCAAGAAGCTCACCGGTAAGCCGGTGATCACCGTCGGCTCGGTCGGCCTCGACGGCGACTTCCTGAACGCCTTCCGTGGGCACGGCGCCGAACTGGGCAGCATCGACAATCTGCTCGAACGGATGGAACGCGACGAGGTCGACATGGTCGCCGTGGGACGTGCGCTGCTCCAGGATCCCGAGTGGGCGCGCAAGGTCCTCGACGGACGCTTCGACGAGCTGAAGCCCTTCGACCCCGCCGCCCAGAAGACCCTCAGCTGAGCGGTCACAGCATCCGCGCCAGGTAGGGGGCGGTTCGGCTGTCCGGCGCGGCCGCGACGTACTTCGGGGTGCCCTCGGCGACGACCCGGCCGCCGCGGGCACCGCCGTCGGGGCCCATGTCGATCACGTGATCTGCCTGTGCGACCACGACCATGTCGTGTTCGGCGACCACCACGGTCGCGCCGGAGTCGACGAGCGAATCGAGTTGGGCGAGCAGCACTTCGGTGTCGGCGGGGTGCAGCCCGGTGGTCGGCTCGTCCAGCAGGTACAGCGTGCCCGCGCGGCGGGTGCGTTGGAGTTCGGTGGCCAGCTTCACCCGCTGGGCTTCGCCACCGGACAGTTCGGTGGCGGGCTGGCCGAGCCGCAGATAGCCGAGCCCGACATCGAGGAGCGTGCGGAGCGCCCGGTGTACCGCGGGCACGTCGGCGAAGAACGGTTCGGCCTGTTCGACGGTCATGTCGAGCACGCCGGCGATCGTCGTGTCCCGGTAGGTGATCTCGAGGGTTTCGGGGTTGTAGCGGGCGCCGTGGCAGTCCGGGCACGGAGTGTAGGTGCTGGGCAGGAAGAGCAGTTCCACGGTGATGTACCCCTCGCCCTGACAGGTGGGGCAGCGTCCTTCGGCGACGTTGAAGGAGAAGCGGCCGATGCCGTAACCACGCGCCCGCGCCGCGGGAGTGTCGGCGAAAAGGGCCCGGACGGTGTCGAACAGGCCGGTGTAGGTGGCCAGGTTCGAACGCGGCGTGCGCCCGATCGGCGCCTGATCCACCTCGACCACCCGGTCGACGGCCGAGTCGGCTTCGGCGCCCGCCGAAATCGCCCGCAGCAGACTGGTTTTGCCCGCGCCCGATACCCCGGTCACGGCGGTGAAGACTCCGAGCGGCAGGTCGACGTCGACACCGCGCACGTTGTTGATCTCGATTCCTCGCAACTCCAGCGTGCCGTCGCGCACGCGGGGCACCCGCGGTTCGCGCGACACCTCGTCGAACAGGTAGCGCCGGGTCACCGAATCGGGCACCGCACGCAGACCGGCCACCTCTCCGCTGTAGAGCACCCGTCCCCCGTTGACGCCGGCACCCGGACCGACATCGACCACCCAGTCGGCGTGGCGCACCACATCCATGTCGTGTTCGACGAGAAGGACACTGTTGCCGGACTTTTCGAGTCTGCGCAGGACGGTGGTGAGCGCGGCGGTGTCGGCGGGGTGCAGCCCGGCCGAGGGTTCGTCCAGCACGTAGACGACGCCGAACAGCCCCGACCGCAACTGTCCCGCCAACCGCAGGCGCTGCAGTTCGCCACCCGAGAGGGTGGGACTTTCCCGGTCGATACCGAGGTAGCCGAGGCCGAGTTCGATCAGTACGTCCAGCCGGGACGTGAGGTCCTGGGTGAGTACGGCCGCCGCGCCGGTGCCGGTGGTGTAGGGCCGTAGCACCTCGGCCAGTTCGTGCAACGGCAGTTCACCGAGTTCGGCGATGTTGTAACCGGCGAAGGTCACCGCCAGCGATTCGGGCTTGAGCCGGTGTCCGTGGCACAGCGGGCACACGGTGGTGTGCAGGAATTCCGCGGCCTTGGCCCGGGTCTTCTCGCTCTTGGATTCGGCGTGGGCTCGGCGCAGCAGCCGGCGGGCGCTGCTGAAGGTGCCCTGGTAGGGGCGGTGGATGCGGTGGGCCTCGCGCTCGGGATGCACGGTGACGACGGGTTGTTCGTCGCTGAACAGGATCCACTCACGGTCGGCCGCATCGAGTTCGCGCCAGGGGCGGTCGATGTCGTAACCCAGCGCGGCGACCACATCGCGCAGATTCTTGCCCTGCCAGGCACCGGGCCACGACGCGATCGCCCCCTCCCTGATGCTCAACGACGGGTCGGGCACCATCGATTCCTCGGTGGCCTCGTGGATCACGCCCTGCCCGTGGCAGCGCGGACACGCGCCCTCGACGGTGTTGGGCGAGAAGGCGTCCGAATACAACCGGTTGGTTCCCGCCGGATAGTGCCCGGGTCCGGTCCGCGCGGGCCCCGCCGGGTAGTCGCCTTCGCGCGACATCAACAGCCGCAGCGTGTTCGACAGGGCACTCACCGTGCCGACGGTGGACCGCGACGACGGCGTGGACCGGCGCTGGGCCAGCGCCACCGTCGGCGGCATTCCCGAAACCTCGTCCACGTCGGGCGCTTCCACCTGATTCAGCAACCGTCGGGCATACGGTGCGACCGACTCCAGGTACCGGCGCTGCGATTCGGCGTAGAGCGTCCCGAAGGCCAGCGAGGATTTCCCCGAGCCCGACACACCGGTGAACGCGACCAGGGCATTACGCGGCAGCTCGACATCGACATCGCGCAGATTGTGGACCCGGGCACCACGCACCCGAACCGACGAATCGATCTCGCGCGAATCCACGGCTATCGACCCTACTCCCCGCGCTGCGTTGCTACCCGCCGTTGCCGGTAGCCGAGCCCGGCTGTCTCATCACTCTTCTCGTCACGGCCCCCGCCGGACGACCGACAGCGCCTCGGCGCGGGAGACGATCATCGGCAGTGCACGCAACCACCAGGTGGCACCCGCGCGTTCGTAGGCATCGCGGTTCTCGTTCGCGGCCACCGCCACGTCGAAGCCGGTCAAGTCGCCGCGGTGCTCGGCGATGATGTCCAGCATGTCGACCAGTCCGTCGGGCTCGCCTCCGGACACAGACCGTCGTATCTCGCGGCGCGACGCAGGGGCGCTTGCCGCACCGACCACCGCTGAGCAACTCGAGCCCGACGCTCTCCCACGCGACATCATGTGGCCGCCGGCGCGAGAGCGGCGTGACCCTTGGCCCGAACACCGCCCTGGTCGTCGCGGCCGCGATGGCGGCCAAACCGATCCAGCAGTCGCCGACGGCGAGGCCGGCTTCATCGGCGCGGGCCACGTGATCCCAGACGAAGACACCGTCGAATCCCGCCGATTCCGCCCCGACTCGCCGACGGATCCGGTGCGGTCGCGAGCCCCGTCCTGGGGGATGCCACCCCGCTATACAGTGACCGGCAGCTTCCGCCTACATCGACCGGCGAAAGAGGGCACATGACGAAGTCTCGGAATGTTCGCGTGCGCAGGATCTACGAGGACCCCGAACCGGCCGACGGCCGACGCGTCCTCGTCGACCGGCTGTGGCCGCGCGGCATCAGCAAAGAACGAGCCGACCTGACCGCCTGGTGCAAGGACGTCGCACCGTCGACCGAACTGCGCAAGTGGTACCACCACACACCGGAGAAGTTCGGCGAGTTCACGCGCAGATACCGGGCCGAACTCGAGCAGCCGACCCAGGCGACCGCCCTCGACGAACTGCGTGAGATGGCGAAAAGCGGTCCGCTGACCCTGTTGACCGCGTCCCGCCTCGTCGACATGAGCGAGGCGACGGTGCTCGCCGACATCCTCGGATGATAAGTCACGGTTGTCGACCGATCGGAGAGGCGACTTTGACGCGGATCGCCCGGCACCTTTGACTGTCGGTGAGCAGTGCCTGCGATCCGACCAGAGAAGCGGAGAACACAGTGGGACGAGTGACCGTGCGACGACCTGTGCTGCGCATCAGGGACGGCGTGCACAGCGAACGTCCCGACACGCTGGTGAGCGAGGAACCCCTCGAGATCCGGGTGGGCGGCCGCCCGCTGACCGTGACGATGCGGACGCCGGGAAGCGACTTCGACCTCGCGGCAGGCTTTCTGGTGAGCGAGGGGGTCGTTCGATCGCCGGATCAGATCGCCGGAATCCGCTACTGCGCGGGCGCGACCGCCGAGGGCACCAACACCTACAACATCGTGGACGTGGTCCTGGCACCCGGTGTCGCCGCCCCTGACCCATCGCTGGAACGCAACTTCTACACCACGTCCTCCTGCGGACTGTGCGGCAAAGCCAGCCTCGATGCGGTGCGCACCGCTGCCACCTGGTCGGTGGCAGACGATCCCGTGCGCTGCCCGCCCGAAGTCCTGGCGACCCTGCCGGACCGGCTTCGCGACGCGCAGAAGGTGTTCGACACCACCGGTGGATTGCACGCGGCCGGCCTGTTCACCGCCGACGGATCGCTGCTGTACCTGCGTGAGGACGTCGGCAGACACAACGCGGTCGACAAGGTGATCGGCGCCGCCGTGCGGGCCGCACTGCTGCCGTTGCGCGAAACCGTTCTGATGGTGAGCGGACGGGCATCCTTCGAACTTGTGCAGAAGGCGCTCATGGCGGGCATTCCGGTATTGGCGGCGGTATCCGCGCCGTCGTCGCTGGCGGTGGATCTCGCTGCCGACAACGGGTTGACCCTGGTCGGATTCCTGCGCGGCGATTCGATGAACGTCTACGCCGGCGCGCAACGACTGGCGACGGACCATCGCCACCGGATACTCATTCGCTGACGATGCCCGCGCCAGGTTGCTCGTCGGCGCGAGGATGACGGTGCAGAGCACGAACCAGCCGGCCACTACGACAATCGTTGCGGCAGTGGCGATGCCGGTCAGCAAACCGAGTGCCGCTGCCGATACCGACGGCCGCAGCCGCCGCAGCACCGAGCAGGCGAGTGACCGCCGGCAACAGCAACGGACCGCTCATGGCGGGGCAGCGTCCCCAACGGTCCTCGATGATCCCGTGATCGTCGGTCAGCCCGGTGCGGGCTCGCCGAGCGCGGCGTCCAGGTCGGCGGCACCAGCGGTCGTGACCAGCGCCTTGGCCAGTACCGAGCCGGGCTCCCCCGCCGCCGTGACCAGCACGATCTCGGCGGAGACGGCCGGGTCGTCGAGTGCGAGTACCCGCACTCCGGTGGGCGTGGGCAAGGTTCGCAGCCAGGGCTGCGGCACGACACACGCCCAGC
This sequence comes from Nocardia sp. NPDC050378, assembly GCF_040655675.1. NCBI lineage: Bacteria > Bacillati > Actinomycetota > Actinomycetes > Mycobacteriales > Nocardiaceae > Nocardia > Nocardia sp. NPDC050378. The sequence continues at coordinate 66,865 of NZ_JBFAKI010000015.1, read as the reverse complement.
GACCGGTGCTCACATGCGCGAGCAACGCGACCACGGAGTCGGTCTCGACCTGCGGCGTAGCGCGCAGTCCGCGCCCGGCGAGCGCTTCGTCGAGGAGCTGTCGTCCCCGCATTTCCTTGTGCAGCAGGCACATCGGCATTTCCAGCGCCTCGGCCCAGGTGATCGTTGCGGTGCGTCCCGCCAGGAGTTCGGTGCCTGCGAGCAGCACGTGCCGTTCGGTGTAGAGCGGGGTGCGGGTGAGCCCGCTGGTGTCGACCCCGTGCGCGTAGATGATGCCCGCGTCGAGTTCGTACCGACGGATACGCTCGACGATGTCGAGTGAACGCAGTTTGGTTTCCAGCCGCACCCGAACCAGCGGATGTTCGACGCAGAACGGGTCGGTGAGCAGGGCGACGGTGCTCGATGCCGCCGGAATCACGCCGATCCGCAGCTCACCGGTCAAACCGGTTTGCAGTGCGGCGACTTCGTGTTCGAGCGCGTCGCGGTCGGCCAGGATCCGCCGAGCCCACAGAACCAGCCGCTCCCCTTCCGGTGTGAGCCCCTCGAAGCTGTGTCCCCGCCGGACCAGCGGCACGCCGAGCTCGTGCTCGAGTTTACGCAGCGCTTCGGACAGCGCAGGCTGGGATACGTAGCACGACTTGGCCGCACGGGCGAAGTGACGTTCCCTGGCGAGCGCCACGAAGTATTCGAGCTGACGGAAGAGCACGTCTGCCTAGCCGTCGTCTCGGGCGGCGGCCGTCGCGTGGGGTGCCTGGGGGATCTCGCGCGCGTGCTCGACGGGCGCCTGGTCCGGGTACGGTCCCATCACGACAGTATGCGGGGCCGGATCACGGATCAGCAATGCGACAGCTGATCCCACGGCCACGCCGATCACCGTGTCGAGCCCGCGCTCGGTGAGCATGGTGAGCGGATCGGTCGGGTCGGCGAGCTCGGTCATCGCCATGATCAGCGGCGTGAAGAAGCCGAGCGCCAGCGCGTAGTGACGCGCCATGAACAGCTCGGTCGGATACAGCAGCGCGATGATCGCGAGCCCGAGCACCGCCGGGCTCGGTCCCGGGATCAGCAGCGGTGTCGCCACGAGCAGGCCGAGGAAGGTGCCGATCACCCGGTGCATCCCCCGGGTCATCCGGTCGCGCGCGGTCGCCGCCGCCAACGGCACGGCCGCACCGGCCATGGCCCAGTTGGCGTGCCCGACACCGAGCAGCAGACCGATGCCACCGGACAGTGAGATCGCCAGTGCGTAGCGGCCCGCCTGGGTCGCCGAGTCGATGCCCCGGCGGTGCGGTGGACACCGGCTCGGCACGTCGGTGGCCGTACCGCGCCGCACGCGGCGAGTGGAGTCCAGGTATCCGACGGCGACGCACAGGATCGCGGTGCCCGCGCAGATCAGCAGCGCAGTGACCGGATGACGCTGGGTGTCGGCCACCATCGCGATCGCGCCGAAAGCGAAGATGCCGAAGAACGGGCCCTCCGGCCGCAACCCGAGCCGGTCGGTGACCGGTGACGCCACCGCGGCGAACACGGCGACGGCCGCGACCAGCACCGCGGGCGGAACGTGCAGCCGACCGAGCAGAATGCCCGCTCCCACCGCGCCGACCAGCATCACGGCGGCCTCGCACTGGTGGGCGAGTCGTTGCCTCGGTGCTTCGGCGAACCCGTACATGCCGGTGAAGGAACCGAACACCGCGTAGATGAGCAGATCGGTGCGTCCGGCGACGACGAGTATCAGACCGGGGATCGCCAAGCCGGCGAAGACGCGGGCGGCGGGCAGATGATCGATCTCGGTGACGAATCGCCGAAACACCGGGCGCGCCTGTTTCAGCATGGTGCGCAAGATTCCTCCGAGGGTCGGTCGCGGGCATGCCCGTAGGGCCGATGAACCACGGTGCATGAATCGTGCGCGAGGCGTCAACCGGCCGAAATCGGGCACATCGGACGAATTCAGGGGGTACGCGGCAGCGATAAACCACACCTATCGAGCAGTCGGAAGTCGGTCTTGGCCACGGCCGCCCGCGACGGCGACGATGGTGACGGCCCGCCTACCTCGAATCGTGGCTCCCCGGGGAGAGAATTCCGGCGGACGGGAAGACCGGCTTCGAAATCGTCGAAGGGACTGTCATGACCGATGCGTTTGGAGAGTTCGACCCCGACGACGGCCCGAGCGGTGCTCGCGACCGCGCGGCGACCCCGGAATTCGAGCCGTACCATCATCCGGCCGCCGGATGGGGCGCAGCGAAAGCGGTCACCGAGTTCATGATCGGCCAGGAGAAAGAACCACTGCTCGGCACCCGCGCCATCATCAAGATGAATCACGAGAACGGTGGTTTCGACTGCCCGGGATGCGCGTGGCCCGATTCGATCAAGGGCATCCATCTCGACATCTGTGAGAACGGCATCAAACATGTCACGTGGGAGATGACACACAAACGGGTGACGCGGGAATTCTTCGCCGAGCATTCGGTGGCGGAACTGTCCACGTGGAGCGACCACGACCTCGAGAATCAGGGCAGGCTCACCGAGCCGATGCGCTACGACCCGGTCACCGACCATTACGTCCCGATCAGCTGGGACGACGCGTTCGCGATGGCGGGCAAGGCCTTACGCGAACTCGACGACCCGAATCTGGCGGCCTATTACACCTCGGGTCGGCTCGGCAACGAGGCGACATTCCTCTATCAGCTGATGGCCCGGGAACTCGGCACCAACAATCTGCCCGACTGCTCGAACATGTGTCACGAGGCGAGCGGGCGCGCGCTGCAGGCCGCCCTCGGGACCGGTAAGGGCACCTGCGACCTCGAGGACTGGGAAACCACCGACGCGCTGTTCATCCTCGGCGTGAACGCCGCCTCCAACGCACCACGCATGCTGACCGCCCTCGCCGAGGCCGACCGGCGTGGTGCGCAGATTGTGCACATCAACCCGCTCGTGGAAGCCGGTGCGACGCGCACCATCATCCCGCACGAGATCCTGCGGATGGCGACGTTCCGCACGACCGATACCTCGACACTGAACCTGCAGCCGCGCATCGGCGGTGACTTCGCCCTGATGCGTGGCATCGCCAAGGCCGTGTTCGAGGAATCCGAATCCGATCCCAAGGCACTCGATCACCAGTTCATCGAGCGGCACACCCACGGCTTCGAGGAATACCGCGCGGTCGTCGAGGCCACGCCGTGGTCGACGATCGAGGAACAGTCCGGGCTCACCGAGGACGATGTCCGCAAGGCCGCGCGGGTGTACTGCGAGGCCGACCGCAGCATCATCAGCTGGTGCCTCGGGGTGACCCAGCACGAGCACGGCGTCGACACCGTTCGCGAGATCGTGAACGTGCTGCTGTTGCGCGGCAATCTGGGGCGCGAGGGTGCCGGTCCGTCGCCGGTGCGCGGGCACAGCAATGTGCAGGGCAACCGCACCTGCGGTATCGCCAACAAGCCGGCGGCGCAGTTCCTCGATCGGCTCGACGCGGCCTGCGGCATCACCTCACCGCGTGCCGACGGCTACGACGTCGTCGCCACCATCGAGGCGATGCAAGCCGGAAAACTGAAGGTGTTCATGGCGATGGGCGGCAATTTCGCGCTCGCCGCACCCGACACCGCCTACACCTACCAAGCCCTGCGCAAATGCGACCTCACCATCCAGGTGAGCACCAAACTCAACCGCAGCCACCTGGTGCACGGCACCGAAGCCCTGATCCTGCCGTGCCTGGGCCGCACGGAAAAAGACATCCAGCGCGGCGGGGAACAGCAGACCTCGGTCGAGGACTCGATGGCGATGGTCCACCTGTCCAAGGGCATGAAGAAGCCGGCCTCCCGGCACCTGCTGTCCGAACCTGCCATCATCGCCGGAATCGCGAAAGCCGCACTGCCACAGAGCAAGACGCCGTGGGACTACTACGTCGCCGACTACGACCGCATCCGCGACACCATGTCACGAGTGCTCGACGGATTCGAGGATTTCAACCGGCGAGTGCGTTTGCCGCTCGGCTTCCGCATCAAGCAGCCGGCCCGGGAACTGATCTTCCTCACGCCCTCGGGCAAAGCGGAGTTCTCCTGCGCCGATCTGCCCGATCTGACCCAGGAACCGGGCATTCTTCGCCTGGCGACGCTGCGATCACACGATCAGTGGAACACCACCATCTATTCCGACAACGACCGCTATCGCGGCATCAAGAATCTGCGCACCCTCGTTTTCATGAACGACGACGACATGCGCGAACGCGGCCTGTCACAATTCGACGAGGTGGATATCACCAGCATCGCCCGCGACGGCAGCACCCGGTCGGTCCACAACTACAAGGTCGTCCCCTACGACATCCCCCGCGGTTGCGCGGCCGGATACATGCCCGAACTCAATGTGTTGTGCGCGATCGGCGACATCAGCACCCAAAGCGATCAGCCGATCATGAAAAACGTGAAGGTCACCATCACCCGCTCGGCCTGAAGCACCGTCACCGAGGAATTCAACGACCGATTCGGACGATGCCTGTGGTGACTCCCTGTAGTACCTCGCCGTTGCGCAGAATCAACGGCGAGGTCTGCAGTGGGTCGGCGAGCAAGGTGGGTGGCAGTGCGTTTCGGCTCACCACTGCGCCGTCCTCGGGATCGATGACGGTGAAGGAGTAGCCGTCGATGGGTGTGGTGTTCGGTGTGCCGTCGCGGATGACCGTGTACATCAGTCCGTCCGCTGTCGAGAGGTGCGGTACCGCGGCACTGCGCACCGTGTTCTCCCAGACCGTTCGGCAGCCGTCGCGGTCCACGTCGACGCGCGTCATGCCGCCGGTGAACGGCGCTGTTCCGGGTTGCGCCGGACCCGCACCCGCCGGCACCGCCGGGTACGGATACCCGTAGGTGGAGGCCACGAAGACCGAGCCGCCGATACCGATCGGCGAGTTCTCGCTGCCCGCACCGCCGTTGCTGAGCACCGGCCGAGAGCAGACGAGTTCGCCACTGCCGGAACGGAATACGAGAACCTTCACCTGATCGGCGGCGTTGTCGACGATGGTCAGATAGTCGGCGCCGGTATCCGGGCCGAAGTACGTCGGTGTCGACCCGGTACCCCACGACAGCTGCCCCGGTTTGCGGGCCGGGCCCCGGTCGTAGGCCGCGCGCCACAGCCGCACCGGCTTGCCCGACGCATCGGTGCCGAATTCGTAGAGCGCGTGCGTGGTCGCGACCGCTACCCGGCCGCTCGGCGCGGAGGAGATGCTGTTGGCCACCTTCTCCTCGGCGGGCAGGGTCAGCGTGGCGATCACGCCTTCCGCGGTGACTGTCCCGACGATGCCGTTCTCCGTCGCGAACCACACCGTGCCCGACCGGTCGGGCACCAGGCCGGTGACGCCGTCGTCCGCCGGAACGGCCGTGGTCAGGTCGACGGCTTCCACCACCCGCAATTCCCATCCCCTGGCGCCGCGTTCGTGGGCGATTCGCAGAAGCGCGCGGTTGCCGTCGACCACGACCAGCCGGTCGGCGTGGTCGAGATAGGCGTACACCCCGCCGAGCAGACCCCCTTTGGCCAACGTCAACTGTGCGAGCGATCCGGACATCGCCGACCCGGTATCCGGATTTCCCCCGGCGGACGGGTCGATCAAATGCACTACCGGCGCACGATCGGCCACCGCCGTACACAGCGCCACGACGAGCCCGTCGGAGCCCTGCAGCAGAGTGGGGCAGGCCGCCCCGAGTGGGTACCCGCCGACGACTCGCGCGCCGGGCCCGGGTCCGGCGTGCGGCACCGCGTCCGACGACCCCGCGTCGCCGTGCATGGTCGCCGTACCCGTCGGTCCGAGAAACGGATTCGGCCCGGCGAGCGGCCCCCAGCCGGGACCGGCCGCGCCGGTGCCCGTGGACAACACAGCGAGCGCGCCGAGCACGAGCAGAACTGCCGGCGACCGGCTGGTATGACGAGCGAACATGAGGCAGATACTGCCGTATTCCGGCGAAGGGGACACACTGCCTGACACGCACCGATGAAGCACATCCCGAACATCGGTGCGCCGTAGGCTGACCGCCATGGGTGAGCCGCAGCGGGTCCTCGTTCCACTCACACAGGCAGCGATCTTTCTCGTCGCCACCATCGATGAGGGCGGTGAGGCGGCGGTCCGCGAACTCCTGGCCGAGGTCGACGACCTGCGCAAGTCGGACGGTTTCCGCACCCCGGATCAGCATCTCAGCTGTGTCGTCGGCATCGGGCACCGCGCCTGGGGCCGGTTGTTCATCGGTCCCGCACCCACCGAGCTGCACGAGTTCCCCGGCTATGCCGGTCCGGTGCACTCCTGCCCCGCCACTCCCGGCGACCTGCTGTTCCACATCAGGAGCGAGATGACGGGCACCTGTTACGAATTGGCGGTGGCGATCGCGACCAGGCTGCGCGACGCGGCGACCGTTGTCGACGAGACATCGGGGTTCCGCTACTTCGAACAGCGCGACCTGCTCGGGTTCGTCGACGGGACCGCGAATCCGGAGGGCGGCGCGGCCGAGGCGGCAGTTCTCGTCGGCGACGAGGATCCGGTGTTCGCCGGTGGCAGTTACGTGATCGTGCAGAAATACCTTCACCCACTCGACGAATGGAATGCCCTGACGATCGAGGAGCAGGAACTCATCATCGGGCGTACCAAACTCAGCGATTACGAACTGCCCGACGACGTGAAGCCACCCAGCTCCCACGTCACCATGAATACGATCGTCGATGCCGACGGGGTGGAGCACGATATCGTGCGCGCGAATATGCCGTTCGGCACCGTCGGAGACGGCCGGCTCGGCACGTATTACATCGCCTACTGTGCCACACCATCCGTACCGGAGAAGATGCTCGAGCGCATGTTTCTCGGCACCGACGAAGCACCCTACGACCGCATCCTCGACTTCTCGACCGCTGTCACCGGCGGTCTGTTCTTCGCTCCGTCCGCCGATTTCCTCGGCGATCTGCCTGATGCACCCTCATCCGTCGCCGACGAAGACGTCGATATCGATGTTCCCGAGTTCGCTCCGGTCATCGCCGCCGAGGCAGCCCCGGTGGTCTCGGACGGTTCGCTCTCCATCGGGTCAATGAAAGGGAGTAACTGAATGAACAACCTGCATCGCGAACTCGCGCCGATCACCGACGAGGCCTGGACACAAATCGAAGAAGAGGCCACCCGCACGTTCAAGCGCAATATCGCCGGACGCCGGGTCGTCGACGTGTCCGGTCCCCGAGGTGTGGCCTATTCGGCGCTGAACCGGGGCAGACGCACCCCGGCCGACTCCCCCGACGACGGTGTGCAGGCACACCAGCGCGTCGTGCAGCCGCTCGTGGAACTCCGGGTGCCCTTCACGTTGAGGCGCTCCGAACTCGACGACATCGAACGCGGCGCCCTCGACGCCGACCTCGACAACCTCAAAGACGCCGCCCAGAAGATCGCCTTCGCCGAAGACCGCGCGATCTTCGAGGGCTACGCCGCCGCGGGCATCACCGGCATCCGCGCCGCCGCCTCCAACTCCCCCGTCGCCCTGCCCGGCAATGTGGTCGACATCCCCGACGCCATTTCCCATGCCCTCACCGAGTTGCGCCTGGCCGGTGTCCAGGGTCCGTATTCGGTCCTGCTCAGCGCCGACCTCTACACCAAGGTCAGCGAAACCTCCGACCACGGCCACCCGATCCGCACCCACATCGAACGGCTCATCGACGGCGAGATCATCTGGGCACCGGCCATCACCGGTGGTTTCGCCCTCACCACCCGCGGCGGCGACTTCGAACTCGCCATCGGCCAAGACCTCTCCATCGGTTACCTCAGCCACGACGCCGAGACCGTCCAGCTGTACTTCCAGGAAACCTTCACCTTCCTGGTCGAGACCTCCGAAGCCGCGGTATCACTCGGGTCCTGAACCCCGAAAACCACGTTCGACGCTCCTCTCGACAGCGGCGCACACGCGTCTGCTTCGGCGACAGATCACAACGACGGCAGGAGACCGACGATGAGTACGTTGGCGATGAGCACCGTCGATATCTCGAGGTGGCAATTCGGTATCACCACGGTGTATCACTTCATCTTCGTCCCGCTCACCATCGGTCTTGCTCCGATCGTCGCGGGAATGCAGACGGCGTGGGTCGTCACCGGCGACGAAAAATGGTATCGGCTCACCAAGTTCTTCGGCAGATTGTTCCTGATCAATTTCGCGATCGGCGTGGCCACCGGCATCGTGCAGGAGTTCCAGTTCGGGATGAACTGGAGCGAGTACTCCCGTTTCGTCGGCGATATCTTCGGGGCCCCTTTGGCTTTGGAAGCCCTGGTCGCCTTCTTCCTCGAATCGACCTTCATCGGCCTGTGGATCTTCGGCTGGTCCCGGCTGCCGAAACTCGTTCACCTGGCCACGATCTGGTTGGTGGCCATCGGGGTGAACGCGTCGGCGTATTTCATCATCGCGGCCAACTCGTTCATGCAGCATCCGGTCGGTGCCAGGTTCGATTCCGAGACCGGCCGGGCCGAACTGGACAGCATCTGGACGTTGCTCACCAACAACACGACGCTGGCGGCGTTCCCGCATGTGGTCGCCGGCGCGTTCCTCACCGCGTCGGTGTTCGTCGCCGGTATCTGCGGGTGGTTCATGGTGCGCACTATGCGCAGCGGTGACGCGGCGAAACAGTCCGAAGCGACCACGCTCTGGCGTCCCGCGGCTCGCGCTTCGCTGTATGTGGTGACGGCGTCGATCGTGGTGGTGGCACTCACGGGCGATATCCAGGGCAAGATCATGTTCGATCAGCAGCCGATGAAGATGGCCTCGGCGGAATCGCTGTGTCACACGGCGACGGACCCGAAGTTCTCGGTGCTCACCGTCGGCACACACAACAACTGCGACAGCGTGGAGCACCTGATCGAGGTTCCCTATGTGCTGTCGTTCCTGGCCGAAGATCAGTTCACCGGCGTGACCCTGCAGGGCGTCGAGGACCTGCAACGTTCCTATGTCGAGCAATACGGGCCCGGCAATTATCGGCCGAATCTGTTCGTCACCTACTGGTCGTTCCGCACCATGGTCGGCCTGCTCGCCGGCCCGATGGTGCTGCTGCTTGCCGGATTCTGGGTGACCCGGGGTGGTCGCGCCCCAGACCGGCGCTGGTTCGCCTGGCTGAGCCTGCTCGCCGTCCCGACGCCGTTCCTGGCCAACAGTGCGGGCTGGGTGTTCACCGAGATGGGGCGCCAGCCCTGGGTGGTCGTTCCCGACCTCGCCGGCGACCTCACCATCCGCATGACCGTGGACCAGGGCGTCTCGGACCACGCGCCGGGCACCGTGCTGTTCTCACTGATCGTGTTCACCCTGCTCTACGGTGCGCTCGCGGTGGTCTGGTACTACCTCATGCATCGGTACACCGTGGTGGGCCCGGCGCCGGATTCGACCACGTCGCAGCACGACGATTCGGGCCCCGACGACGGCGGTGGCGGCGGCAAACACCGCGCCGAACCCGTCGAACCGCTGTCTTTCGCCTACTAGGGCGCCGATGGTCCGACGCCGTTCGGACTGTGTCGACGATTGTCGGCGCGGGACCGATCGACGGTCGGGAACAGTAACGTCATGCCCTCCGAATCCGACCGCAATGGTGTGTGGTGGGCTTTCGGCGACGGGACGGAGGGCAAGTGGCAGCCGGTCGGATGAGACGAACCGCGGTGGCAGCCGGCACCGTGGGTGTCCTCGGGGTCCTCGGCTACTGCGGGCTCGCGGCTGCCCAGCCCACACCGCCGCCCGGCGGCCAGGTCGCCGTCGCGGTGCTCGACCCTACCGCCGTGCCCGACACCTCGAAACTCCCCGACAGCGGCGCGCTCCGGTTCGTCGCCGAACCCGGGGACCACGGCAACGGGAACTCGGACCCTGGCAACGGAAACGGCAACCAAGGCAACAACGGCGGCAACCAAGGCAACAACGGCAACCCGAACCCCGGCAACGGAAACGGCAACCAAGGCAACGGCGGCGGCAACCAAGGCAACAACGGCAACCCGAACCCCGGCAACGGAAACGGCAACCAAGGCAACGGCGGCGGCAACCAAGGCAACAACGGCAACCCCG
>NZ_JBFAKI010000015.1:0-56741 GCF_040655675.1 Nocardia sp. NPDC050378 | reverse complement strand
CCCGGGAATCCGCCGGAACCGCAAGCTCCTGCCCCGCAATCCGTCCCCGCGGCCCCTGCCCCGGACGCTCCCGCACCCGCCCAGCCGGCAATTCCCCAGCCGGACGCGGGCGAATCCGGCGCCGCGCCAGGTGGTGGAGCACCCGGTGGCGGCGCGCCAGGCAGCGGCGCACCACCGGTCGAATCAGGCCCCGGCGGTGACTCACCCTCTTCACCGGCCCCCGGTGGAGCGGCTGATCCGCCCGCCGCGCCCGCACCCGGCGGCGGCCCGGCGGCCCCCGCCCACGACGTCACACCGACCAGCGACACCGGCCTCCTCCCCGACCCGAACCTCCTCTCGGTGATCGGCGGTCTGCTGGCGCTCGGGCTCGCCGGCGGCGGTTCGGCCGCGGTCAGTTTCCAGGGCGCCGCCCAGGCGCAGGCACGTGTCGACGCCGCCCGAGCCGAGTTCTTCGGCTCACGGGCGTGATGCCGGGTCCCACCCGGAATCGGGCGGCTCGTTTAGATGGTCCTGCGCGTGGAATGACCGCAAGTAGCTCGCGTGCCGGCACACCGACGTCGGCATTCCGCTGCTGACCTCGACCCCACCTCCCGATCCCTCGACCCCTTGCCCGTTCACCCTCAACAACTTCGGCCTCGAATTCCGCGTGGAATCCCGGCACGATGCGCCGATCCTGAACAGGTCGATGTCCTGACCCGATCGGCGGCAACGAACAGGAGGTTTCGTGCGATTACGGCGAAGCACTCCCTACGGCCCGGGGATCCGGCGAGTCGCCCGGGGTCGTGGCTTCTCGTACCTGACCACCGACGGCGAACGAGTCTCGGACGAAGACCTGCTCGAGCGGATCAACGGCCTGGTGATTCCGCCCGCATGGCGCAAGGTGTGGATCTGCCCGCACACCAACGGTCATCTCCAGGCGATCGGTGTCGATGCCGCCGGCCGCCGCCAGTACCTGTATCACGAGCAGTGGCGCCGGGAGCGCGACGAGGAGAAGTTCGATCGCGTCCTCGATCTGGCTGCTTGCCTGCCCCGGCTGCGCGACCGGCTGACCGCCGATGTGCGCCGCTCCGGCCTGCACCGGCACCGGGTGGAGGCCGTGGCCATCGGGCTGATCGACCTCGGCGTGTTCCGGGTCGGCGGCGAGGAGTACGCCGAGGAGAACGGCACCCGAGGCGTCGCCACCCTGCTGCGCGAACAGGTGCGCGTCGAGGGCGAGCAGATGCTGTTCGACTACGTCGCCAAGGGCGGCTTGCGTCGTCGCGTCCGGATACACGACACCGAGCTGGCCCGCGCGGTCGCTTCCCTGCGGCGCAGCCGCGCGGATTCGCCCCGGCTACTGGTCTACCGCGACAAGAACGGCTACCGAGAACTGCATGCCGACGACATCAACGCCCGTTTCAAAGCACTCACCGAAACCGACTGCACCGTCAAGGACCTACGGACCTGGCAGGCCACCGTGCTGGCCGCCGAGGGTTTCGCACAGGCCGAACCCCCGACCTCGGCACGTGCGCGCAAGCGGTCCGAACGTGCCGTGATCGCCGAAGTCGCTGCCGCGCTCGGCAATACGCCCGCCGTCGCCCGCGCCTCCTATGTCGACCCGAGGGTCGCCGAATCGTACGCCGACGGGGTGACGATCTCCCGAGCGCTGGGCAGAGCCGCCCGCGCCGCCGAGAACGAGCGCCGAGCGATCATCGAACGGGCAGTACTCCGGCTGCTCCGGCGCGCCGCCCGGTGAACAAGCGGCCACCGGCCGGGGATATAGTTGCGTCATGCAACACCAGTCGGGTGGATGGTCGCCCGAGCTCGTCGCGGTGCACGACGCGCTCACGCAGATCGTCCGCGAAGCCATCGCGGCGCGGCCCGCGTCGGAGGGGATACCGTCGTTCGCGCAGCGATCGGCGTTGTCCTACATCGAACGGAATCCGGGCTGTCGTGCCACCGACCTGGCCGAAGCGTTCGGCGTGCACCGCTCGACGGTGTCACGACAGCTGCGGACCTGCGTCGACGCGGGCTGGGTGGCGGCGGGCGAGGGAAATTCCCGTGCGGGCTACCCGCTGACGCTCACCGCGGCGGGCCGCCGGGCACATCGAGCCGCGATCGAACACGACCTCATGCTGCTCGAGGAGCGGATGAGCGACTGGACCGCCGACGACATCACCGACTTCGCGCACGCCTTGCGGCGATTCCAGCGACCCGACCAGCCCTTTGGAGGCGAGCATGCGTAAGTTCACCACGCCGGCCACGTTCACCATCGCCGAGGACGAGACCATCGTCGGCTCGGTCTACACCCAGGCCGAACAGTTCCCTCGGCGGGTACTGTTCTCCCGTCCCGGCGGGGACGACTGGGTCGACGTCACCGCGGACGAGTTCGCGCGACTGGTGTCCGCGGTGGCGAAAGGCTTGCTCGCCAACGGTATTCAGGCGGGCGATCGGGTGGTCCTCGCGTCGGCGACGCGCTTCGAGTGGACGCTGTTCGATTTCGCGATCTGGGCCGCCGGTGCGGTCACCGTTCCCGTCTACGACTCGTCCTCCGCCGAGCAGGTGCGGTGGATCCTCGAGGATTCCGGTGCGGCTCTCGCCATCGTGGAGACCGCACGGCACAAAGATCTGCTCGCGAACGCACCGGCAACACTGCGACGGTCCCTGGTCATCGACGACGGCGCCGAAGCGCTGCTGATCGCCGAGGGCACCGACCACTCCGACGACCGCCTGCGGGAAAGACTCGACGGTCTGCGCGCCGACGGCCTCGCCTCCCTGGTGTACACCTCCGGCACCACCGGTCGCCCCAAAGGTTGCATGCTCACCCATCGCAACTTCCTGTCGGAGGTGCGCGGCATCCTGACCGCGAGTATCGGTGAGGTCGCCCGCCCGGGACAGCGGATGCTCACTTTCCTGCCGCTGGCGCACGTGCTGGCCAGGGCGGTGTCGCTGGCCGCGTTCGAGGCCGGGATGACGCAGGCGCACTGGGCGGACTTCAAGACCATCACCGATCAGTTCACCCGGTTCCGCCCGCACACGATCCTCGGCGTGCCACGAGTGTTCGAGAAGGTGCGCGACGGCGCCGAGAAGAAGGCACGCGACGGCGGCCGGATCAAGGCGGCCGTCTTCCGGTTCGCCGAGCAGACCGCGGTCCGGTGGAGTGAAAACCTCGACCCCACGGGCGAATTCGCGCGCACGCCCTCGCTGCTGTTGCGTGCCGAGTACGCGCTGTGCGACCGGCTGGTATACACCCCGCTGCGGGCCGCACTGGGTGGTGATTGCGAGTTCGTCATCTCTGGTGGCGGCGCGTTGACGCCTCGGCTCGGGCATTTCTTCCGAGGTGTCGGTGTTCCGGTGTACGAAGGCTACGGCCTCACCGAATCCACCGCCGCGCACTGTGTGAACGTGCCGGGTGCGGTGAAGATCGGCACGGTGGGACAACCGTTGGGCGGCAACGCTGTTCGCATCGCCGAGGACGGCGAGATCGAGGTGTCCGGTGGCGTCGTGTTCGCCGGGTACTGGCGCAGCGCGGAAGCTACCGCCGCCGCGCTGCCCGACGGGTGGTTGCGCACCGGCGACCTCGGCGCCATCGACGACGACGGGTTCCTGTCGATCACCGGGCGCAAGAAGGACCTCCTCGTCACGGCAGGCGGCAAGAACGTCTCCCCCGGCCCGATGGAGGATCGCATCCGTTCGCACGCGCTGATCTCGCAGGCCGTCGTGGTCGGCGACGGTCGCTCGTTCATCACCGCGCTCATCACCATCGACCCGGAGACGTTCACCGGATGGAAGGAAGCGACCGCTCGACCGGCCGAGGCGACCGTCGCCGATCTACGTACGGATCCGGCGCTGCTCGCCGAGGTACAGCAGGCGATCGACGATGCCAACAGCACCGTCTCCCATGCCGAATCCATCAAGAAGTTCGTCGTCCTCGACCGCGACCTGACCGAGGAGTCGGGCGAACTCACCGCCACGCTCAAGGTGAAGCGGCACGTGGTCGCCGAGCGATTCACCGACGAGATCGAGGGCATGTACCGGGCCTGAGAGCCGGTGGGCGTGGGCGACGATCGCATCCCCGACGTCCGCCGACAGCCTTCAGGCGCCGAGCAGGCGAACTTCGCTGTCCAGCAGGGCCGCCTGTTCGGTCAGTGCGGTCGCGTCCGGGTTCGCGCCGAGCCGCCGCTGAACCTCCGCCCGGCTGACGACGACCATCCCGCTCTGCTGGTCCTCTGGTCCCGAGGCGACCCGCACCCGTCCACCTTCGAGAACCAGGCAGGCTTGCGCGTCGTCGGCGCCGAGCAGTTCTCGCAACATGTCGACGGTGACCAAGTCCTCGGCCGCGCTCGCAGGTGAGGGTGTGGTGCCATTTTGCTCGTCAGTTGCCATGGTGTGCGCTTGCCCAGACGGCAACCACCGAAACACCGGCATTCCATCGACCTGCGCACGGGGCGGGAGCGACTCGAAAGGGTCCTGACCGAGGAGCACAATCGGAGGTGGAGAGAGCGTCGAGGTCTGCGGTCCCCGCCGCTCGCTCCACCAGGCAGGAGTGTAGCAATCCTGTTGCCCGACAACCACTTTCGTGTCTCAACTCACCCGTTGAACGGGACGGGATCGCTGAGTTCCCGGACGAGAACCCGTTTCAGCGCCGCGTCGCCTGCGCCGACACGCCTCGCAGCGCGGCGGATCGGCGCGGCGGACCTCTACCCTCTGATCGGTGGCGACCACCCCGCGCGTTGCTCCAGCACACCAGCATGTCCTCGCACCCGTTCCCCCGCATATGACGGCCGCCCAATTCCGGGCACACGGCCGGGCCGTGGTGGACTGGGTGGCCGACTACTGGGAGCGGGTGGAGTCGCTGCCGGTGCGGTCGAGCGTCGTTCCCGGTGAGGTCCGCGCACAACTGACTGCCGAGCCGCCCGAGCTCGGCGAACCGTTCGAGGCGCTGCTCGCCGACATGGATCGGATCGTCGTGCCCGGCTCGACACAGTGGCAGCATCCCGGCTTCCTCGCCTACTACCCGAGCGGCGCGTCGGGCCCGTCGGCGCTGGCCGAGCTGCTGATCTCCGGCCTGGGCATGCAGGGCATGCTCTGGCAGACCGCACCGGCGTGCACCGAGCTGGAACAGCTCGTTCTCGACTGGCTGGCGGGCTTGATCGGGCTACCCGAGCGGTTCACCTTCGCGGGCGGCGGTGGCGGTGTGGTGCAGGACGGCGCGAGCACCGCGATGCTGATCGCCCTGCTGGCCGCCCTGCAGCGGGCGTCGCGCGGACAGGTCGCCCGCACGGGCGTCGAGCGTGGCCGCTACGTCGTCTACACCTCCACCGAAGCGAACTGCGGCTTCGAAAAGGCCACGCGGATAACGGGTCTCGGTTCCAACGCGATCCGCTTCGTCGACACCCGTGCGGACCTGTCGATGGACCCGATGGCGCTGCGTGCCGCGATGGCACACGACGCCGCCGCAGGCCGGATACCCGTCCTGGTGATGGCGACGGTCGGCACCACCTCCACGGGCGCCGTCGACCCGGTTCCCCTCATCGGCGCGGTCTGTCGCGAATTCGACGCCTGGTTGCATGTGGACGCGGCGTACGCGGGCGTGGCCGCGATGTGCCCGGAGCTGCGCTGGATCAACGACGGCGTGGCGGACTTCGCCGATTCCTACGCGACCAATCCGCACAAATGGCTGCTCACCGCCTTGGAATTCGACGCCTGCTACCTCGCCGACCGCTCGGCGTTGACGGATGTGCTGTCGGTACTGCCGGAATACCTGCGCAACAGCGCGACCGAATCCGGCGCCGTGGTGGACTATCGGGATTGGCAACTGCCGGTGGGCCGCCGGTTCCGGGCACTGAAGCTGTGGGCGGTGATCCGCTGGTACGGCGCGTCCGGTTTGCGCGAGCACATTCGCTACAGCGTGTCGGCGGCCCAGCAGTTCGCGGCGTGGGTCGAGGCCGACGACCGGTTCGACTTGCTCGCGCCGCATCCGCTGTCGGTGATCTGTTTCCGCCTGCGCGCCGCCGACGACGTCAACCGGGCCCTGCTGGATGCCGTCAACGCGACGGGCCGGGTCCTGTTGTCGCACACCATGGTTCGCGGGCAGTTCGCACTTCGGGTGGCGATCGGTGGCTGCGCGACCCGCCTCGAACACGTGGCAACAGCATGGCAGCTGGTGAGCGAGTGGGCCGAGCTGGTCGCCGGGCCGAACTGACGCAAGGCGAGCGTCGCCGGCGGGATTCCGGCGACGCTCGCGGTGTCAGTGCACGGTGAACGTGCCGGTCAGCGCCGCTTCGGTGACCCCGGGACAGGTTTGTTCGGTGGTCACGGTGTTGTCGTCGGTGGCCGAGTGCCCGGCGAGCGTGCCGGAGTCGATGGTGATCGGGAAGGTGGCCGGGCCACCGCCCTTGGACTTGGCCTGGTTGCCCGCGGCTTTGCTGCTGGTGGTGCTCGTGCTGCCGTCGGACCAGGTGATGGTGCCCGTGCCCTCGTGGACGGTCACCTTCCCCTCGCAGGAGGCCACCTCGGTGCCCTGCTCCGCCATGCTCACCGGGTACGGCCCACCCTCGTCGACGGCGGACCCCGCGCAGTCGGTGAACTCGGTGGTGGCCGACCATTCGACGCGGGTCGGCTTCTCCCCCAGCCCGTCGCCCGCCCAGGTGACGGTGCCGTTCTGGGTGCAGGTGATGATCGGCTCCGCCTGGTTCACACCGGGTGGCGCGGCGATGCCCGGTGCGGCGAACGGGACGAGCCCGATCGACGCGGTGGCGAGAACAACGGCTCCGGTCAGACGATATCGGGTGAACATTCGTCTCCTCTGTCGTTCCTGCTGGGCTGATGAACGCCCGAGACAGTACTTCGCCGCCGCTCGGCTCCCACCTCACGACTCTCCCCGGGTCCACACCGAGTCGAACCCGCAACAACACCGTTGCCGACCGAAACCTGTCGGTACCCGGCGTTATCCTGCGCGCATGAAGCCGTGGGACTACGAATTCGCCGCCGAGGTCTGGCAGGCACCAGGGGCCACCTGGCATTTCGTCGCGGTTCCCGAGCCGGTCGCCGACGATATCGCCGACCGGCATCCCCGCACCGGACCCGGTTTCGGTGCCGTCCCGGTCACGGTCTCTGTCGGCGCGACCACCTGGTCGACATCGGTGTTCCCGGACAAGAAGCGCGGCACGTACATCCTGCCCATGAAGAAGCCGGTTCTGCGGGCCGAAGAGCTGGCCGAGGGCGATACCGCACACGTGCGGCTGCGCACCGGCCGCTGAGCGAGCCCATCACGCCGGACGCGAGCTCGTCCCGTGCACGATGACACCCACCACCGCGCGCACGTACGACTCGCTGAACCCTTCACCGCGCAGCACGAGATGCGTCCACAACGCACCCGCGAGCAGGTCGACGACGAGCGCCGGATCGAGTCCGGCCGGGATCTCACCCCGTGCGACGGCGCGGTCGAAGATCACCTGCTCGCGTTCGAGGCGATCGCGGAAGAAGCGATACCCCACCGAGGCGAGTTCGGGGCGTGAGGCCGACGCGGACAGGACCGCGGTGACGATGGGTGAGGTGTCCTCGGCGGTCAGCAGCCGGCCGATCTCGAGCCCGAGCGCGGTGAGGTCGCCCGCGAAGCCGCCGGTGTCGGGAATCGAAATGCGCAGGGGCGCGGCCACAGTCAGCGCCGCGGCGAGCAGCGCGTCCTTCGACGGCCACCAGCGGTAGAGCGTTGTCTTGTTGACACCGGACTGCCGGGCGACCGCCTCCATCGTCAGATCGTCGTAGCCGTCGCGGGCCAGCAACTCCAGCGCACAGAGGTAGATGGTTTCGGCTTTTCGCGGGCCCGAGGTCGTCACCGGCCCAACAATACAACGCAACGTTGCGTTGCCCTTCCAGTGGAGGTACCTTTGCAACGCAACGTTGCGTTGCATTAACTGAGGAGGGGTAGCTGATGTCGGATCGTCTACCGGTTGTTTTCGTCCATGGAATTCGGATGAGCGGGGCAGCCTGGACGTTGGTCGCCGACCGCGTCGGCCGGGTGCGCCCTGTCACCACTGTGGACCTGCCCGGCCACGGGCGCCGACGCGGTGAACGGTTCACCGTCGCCGGATCGGCCGAAACCGTGTGCGAAGCGATAGATTCCGTCGGCGGGCGCGCCCTGGTCGTCGGACATTCGCTGGGTGGGTACGTCGGTATCGCCACCGCGGACATGGCTCCGGCGAAGGTGGCGGGGCTCGTGGTCGCGGGTTCGACGTGCGTGCCGACGCGAACGCTGATGACACCGTTCACTGTGATGCATCGAGTGCTGTCGCGGCAGCCCGACGGTGGCCACCGGGCGAGCTCACGCGTGTTCGACCGCGTCCTTCCGCCGACCGTCGCCCGCGCCGTCGAGGCCGCGGGTATCGCGACCGAGGCCATCCCCGATGTCGTCGACGAACTGAGCGAATTCGACGTGCTTGCCGCCCTCGGCTCCTACACGGGGCCGATATCCCTGGTCAACGGCCGCCACGATCACTTCCGCGTGCAGGAGCGCCGATTCCTGCGGCAATGCCGCGACGGCCGCCTGATCGTCGTCGCCGGTGCCGGACACTATCTGCCCCTGATCCACCCGGAACGGTTCACCGAGCCCGTGCTCGAGGCCGCGACAGCGGCCGAGGCCACCTCCAATCGGTAAGCCCGGCTTACCGCTGCGGCGAGAAGATCGTCGTTGTTCCGGGCTGTTCGCGCCGTCAAGCTGGTGCGATACAGCCCGAGGTCAGGAAAATTGGATGCTTCGACACGACGATTTCGATCGGACCGGCGGTGGCACGATGCTGGTCGCCGACCGGTGTGCACCGGATCTGCGCCATGCGGCGTGCGAGGTGCGCGACGTGCTGAACCGGATCGGCGACAAGTGGTCGGTACTGGTGATCACCGAGCTGATCGGTGGGGCACGGCGCTTTCTGCAACTGCACCGGAGCGTGCCCGGCATCTCCCAGCGCATGCTCACGGTGACCCTGCGCCGGCTCGAACGCGACGGCCTGGTGGCCCGCCGGATCTATCCGACGGTGCCGGTGCAGGTGGAGTACACCCTGACACCGGTCGGACGCAGCTTGCTCACGGTCCTCGACGTGGTCGCCGAGTGGTCGGCGCGGCACCGCGCCGAGGTGCTGTCGGCGCGGGCCCGCTGGGACATCACCGCCCGCGCCGACGCCTGACCGGGTCAGGCGAGAGCTTTGAGGACCGCGGCGGCCAGCGGGGCCGAGGAGGCGGGGTTCTGACCGGTGAACAGGTTGCGGTCGGTGACAACGTGCGGCGCCCAGGGTTCGCCCGGGGTGTAGTCGGCACCGAGCGCGACGAGGCGGTCCTCGAGCAACCATTTCGCCTTGTCCGCGAGGCCGGCCTGGGATTCCTCGGCATTGCTGAAGCCGGTGAGTCGGTACCCGGCGAACGGTGAGACGCCCGCATCGCCCGTGGTGGCCAGCAGCGCGGCGGGTGCGTGGCAGACGACGGCCAGGGGCTTGCCCGAGGCGAGGGCAGTGTTGAGGAGTGCGCCCGAATCCTTGTTCACCGCAAGGTCTTCCATCGGGCCGTGGCCGCCCGGATAGTAGACGGCATCGAATTCGGACAGGTCGACATCTTCCAGTCGCACCGGATCGCGCAGTTCCTTCGCGCCCTCGATCACCTCCCTGACGCGCTGCGCACCGGCGGCGCCGCCGTTGACCTCCGCCTCGAGGCTGCCCGTGTCGACGGGTGGCACGACACCACCGGGGGTGGCGACCACGATCTGGTGGCCCGCCCCCGTGAAGGCCTCGTAGGGTGCCACGAATTCCTCGGCCCAGTAGCCGGTGGGGTGCTCGGTGCCGTCGGCCAGGGTCCAGTGATCCGCGCCGGTCATCACGAACAGAAATTTAGCCATCGAAGCTCCTTCGGGCCGAGTGGGGAGACCGCCTGTCGAACGGTTCCGCCACCCGAAGGTAGGCCGGGCCGCATCCGATGACCAATAGGCTTGCCGATATCGGACATCGGAATATCGATGGGTCGGTCAGCGGGCCGGGAAGCGCAGGAGCCGATCGTCGCCGTCGCGGAGGTCGCCGCGGCCGTCGGTGTTGGAGGTGGTGAGCCAGAGGGCGCCGTCGGGGGCGACAGCGACTGTGCGCAGGCGGCCGTAGGTGTCACGCAGGTAGTCCCGGGGCGCGGTCAGGTCTGCACCGGAAAAGGTTGCCGTCCAGAGCCTTTCGCCGCGCAGGGCGGCGACGTAGAGGGTGTCGCCCGCGATGGCGATACCCGATGGTGAGGCCTCGTCGGTCCCCCAGGTGAGCAGCGGATCGGTGAAACCCCGGTCGGCGCCGCCCCCGCCTTCGACGTCGGGCCACCCATAGTTGCGGCCGGGTTCGATGCGGTTGATCTCGTCGAGGCGGTTCTGCCCGAACTCCGCCGCGTACAGCGTGCCGTTCCGGTCCCAGGCCAAACCCTGCACATTGCGGTGCCCCGTGCTCAGAACCGATGAACCGGGCGTCGGGTTTCCCGGTGCGGGCGCACCCTCGGCTGTCAGCCGCAGAATCTTGCCGTTCGGACTGCCGGGATCCTGCGACCGCGACGGCTGCCCGGCATCCCCGGTGCCCACATACAGCATGCCGTCGGGCCCGAACGCGATGCGCCCGCCATTGTGATTGCCCGCCTTGGCGATTCCGCTGAACACCACCTCCACCGGCCCGCCCGGCCGGAATCGGACGATGCGATTGTCGTCGGACGCGGTGAAGTAGGCGTACACGTAGTCGTCGCGGACGGCGAGACCGAGCAGGCCGCCCTCCCCGCGCGCCACCACACCCGGCACCTCGAAGAACGGCTCAGGAGTGCGGCCCGGTACCACCCGCAGAATCCGCCCGGAGTCCCGTTCGGCCACCAGCGCGGTGCCGTCGGGGAGGAAGGCCAGTCCCCACGGCACCTCGATTCCCTGCGCGACCACCTCGGGCACCCCGAGATCGGGTACGCCCTCGGACCGGCTCGGCGCGGTCGAAGAGGCGATCGGCGAGGTCGGCGCACTCGCCTGCTCGTTCGCACACGCCGCAACGACGACGACCGCCGCAACGGCGACGACCAGCCGTCGTGCCACTGCCCTGACGCCCATCAGCCAGCGCTCCGTCCCGGTGGGCGCCCCTTCACCACCACCGGTATCGAGGATATCCGGTGGTCTCCCCGACGACGCCCGGTCAGTTGCCCCGTGATCCGACACAGTCCCGATCATGCTGTGCGCCTATGGCTCTCGGGCTCGACGCTGGTCTTCGGCGACCCGGCGACGCTCTTGTTCGCGGTAGCCGTAGGTGGCTTTGCGTACGGTCACGTCGTCTTCGAGGCCCGAGCCGACCGCGCCTGCCACCGTGCCGAGTACCGTCGCCATCAGGGCGATCGTCAGGTAGTCGGAGGGGCCACACGGGCGGCCGAGAGTGCTGGTCAGGTAGTCCGGCGGAATGACGACGGCCACCGCGACCAGGGTGATCGAGTACAGCGCGAGGAAGAACACGATCGTGCCGACGGCGACGGTGCTCACGGTTCCCGCGTTGCGCAACGCCAGATACCGATCGTCGCGGCCGTGTATCCGTCGCTCCCACAGCCCGTGCCCGGCAATGATCCACGCCGACAAGGCGACCAGCGCCGACACCGTGATTCCCGTCAAGCGCAGCGGCCCCATCGCCGTGGCCAGCAGCCAGATCGAGGAGTACAGCACCCCGAACGCCGTTCCGGCCATGGCACCGGCCAGCGCCGACGACAACCCGACCACCAGCTGCCACGGCCGGTTCGCGCGCACCATCCCCGCCAGCAGGAACAGCGAGCCGAACCGTACCGACCGCACCAATCGCAATTCGCCGCCCTGCTCCACCACTCGCAGCCCACGCGCATCCGGTCGCGTCAGCGCGGCCGAGCGACGCGAGCGCAAGGCTTCGACGATTCGCACCGCGAGCTCACGCAACCGCTGCCGCAGCCGGATCCCACCGAGCGCGGGCAGCGAGATGAGGGCGACTTGATGCGTCGGGTCGATATCGGCGACCAACACCGATCGCCCGTCGCGCAAAGGCAGGTCGGTGATGCACAACGCCAGGTCCCAGGTGGTTTCCCGGACGTATTCGCGGGCCTTGTCGATCAGGTGGACGCTGTCGGGATACATCGCCTCGAACGGATCGTCGTTGACGAGCACCCGCCAATCGACCTGCTCGCCGACGACCCGGGCGAGTTCATCCGGCAGGTCCTCGCGCAGCGAGCGGGCGAGCCGCGTGGCCAGGTCGGGATCGGCGAGTACACCGATCGTCACTTCCGTCATCCACCGACCACCTGTCCTCGCCGTGCACATCTCACTGCTCGCGCGTTCCCTGAACCGCCGCCGGGAAACGACCGGTGATCGCAGGGTCACCCCCTGTTTCGGACCGCCCGTTCCGGTTAGACGCCACCAATGAAGAATGTTTTCGTCCCCGGTCTGACCGAGTTACAGCGAGCCGAGATCAGCACAGTCGAGATTCCCGGCGGCCTGCGCCTGCACGGACTGCTCGACTACGACTCGCTGGTCGAGGCCGAGGAGTTCGATTTCGACGAGTTGCTCGACCGAGCCCGCGCCGAACTGGATGCCTTCGACGGCTCGGTGGACGCCATCATCGCCCACTGGGATTTCCCCACGAGTGTGATCGTGCCCATCCTCGCCGCGGAACGTGGTCTGCCCGCGCCCAGCCTCGAGAGCGTGCTGCGTTCGGAGCACAAATTGTGGAGCCGGATGCTGCAACGCGAGTCGGTACCCGAATGCGTTCCGGATTTCCGCGCGTTCGACCCCTTCGACCCGAACGCCCTCGACGGCATCGATCTCGATTTCCCGTTCTGGGTCAAGCCGGTGAAGGCCCACTCCTCCCAACTGGGTTTCGAGGTACACGATCCCGGGGAATTCGCGACGGCGACCGAGACCATCCGCGCCGAGATCGGCCGCATCGCCGACCCGTTCGACCAGGCCCTCGCCCGGGTGACGGTGCCGGCGGACGTGCGCGTGGCCGGTGGCCGCACCTGCCTGGCCGAGCAGATCGTCACCGGAACCCAGGCAGCGCCCGAGGGGTCGATGGCCGCCGGTGAGTACCGGGTACACGGCGTTTTCGACATGCGCAAGGACGCCACCGGGCACAGCTTCGCCCACCTGGACTACCCGGCACACACGGTGCCGGAGTCGGTGCGCGACACCATGATCGAGGTCAGCGAACGCTATCTGCGCCACGTCGGATACGACAACGGCTGCTTCAACTCCGAGTTCATGTGGGACGCCGACACCGGGAAGTTGTGGTTGATCGAGATCAACACCCGCATCTCGCAGTCCCACAGCGACCTGTTCGTCAAGGTCGACGGCACCGCCAACCACGCCGTCGCCCTCGACGTCGCGCTCGGGCGCACCCCCGAAATGCCCCACCGCAAGGGGCGTTTCGCCGTCGCCGCGCAATGCATGGTGCCGCGCTACGAGGACGGTGTCGTCACCCGCGTGCCCGACCAGTCGCAGATCGACGCCCTGCGCCGCAGGTTCCCCGACACGGTGGTGAACATCGATGTGGCCCCTGGTGAGCGGCTCTCGGAGCTGCCCAACCAGGACCCCTACCGCTACAAACTGGCCACCCTCTATCTCGGCGCCGCCGACCACGACGAGTTGGAGCAGCGCTACCAGGACTGTCTCGAGGCATTGCCGTTCGAATTCGAGGAGGTCGATTGAGTGCACACGGTCGAGTCGTTCCCGTACGAGGTGCGGGTCACCGAGAACGTTTTCATCCCGATGCGCGACGGCGCCCGGCTGGCGGCCCGCATCTGGCGACCGGTCACCGAGGAACCGCTGCCCGCGGTGTTCGAGTACATCCCGTACCGCAAGCGGGACCTGACCCGCGGCCGTGACGCGCTGAACCATCCCTACCTCGCGGGCCACGGGTATGTGTCGGTGCGGGTGGATCTGCGCGGCAGCGGCGACTCCGACGGTGTGCTCCACGACGAGTACCTGCGCGCCGAGCACGACGACGCCTACGACGTCATCGCGTGGCTTGCCGAACAGCCCTGGTGCGACGGCAACGTGGGCATGATGGGCATCTCGTGGGGCGGTTTCAACAGCCTGCAGGTCGCCGCGCACCGGCCGCCCGCGCTCAAAGCCGTCGTCAGTGCCTCGGCGACGGAGGATCTCTACGTCGACAACATGCACTACATGGGCGGGTGCCTGCTGTCGGACAACCTGTCCGAGGCGACGGTGATGTTCGCCTTCAACAGCCTCCCGCCGGACCCGGCGATCGTCGGCGACCGGTGGCGCGAGATGTGGCACGAACGTCTCGCGGGCAGCGGACTGTGGATCGAACAGTGGCTGGAACACCAACGCCGCGACGACTATTGGAAGCGCGCCTCGGTGAACGAGGACTACAGCGCTGTGCGGTGTCCCGTGCTCGCCGTCGGCGGCTGGGCCGACGGGTACACCAATGCGATCTTCCGCCTGCTCGAGCACCTCGATGTACCGCGCCTGGGGTTGATCGGCCCATGGGGGCACAAGTATCCCCATCTCGGCGTACCCGGTCCGGCCATCGGGTTCCTGCAGGAGATGGTGCGGTGGTGGGATCACTGGCTCAAGGGCCGCGACACCGCCATCATGGACGAACCGATGCTGCGAGTGTGGTTGCAGGACAGCGTTTCCCCGCACCCGTCCTACGAGGACCGCCCCGGCCGCTGGGTGGGCGAGCCGAGCTGGCCCTCACCGAACATCGAACCCCGCCGGTTCGTGCTCGACCGCTACGCCCTCGGCGAGGAGCCGGCCCCGACGCGTCACCTGCGCCTGCAGTCGCCGCTGAGTGTCGGCATGTTCGCGGGCAAGTGGGCGTCCTACGCCGCGACTCCGGACCTGCCGTCGGACCAGCGCGACGAGGACGGTGGCTCACTGGTGTTCGAGACCGAGCCCCTCGACCAGCCGTGCGAGATCCTCGGCCTGCCGACCCTGGACCTCGAGGTCTCGGCGGACCGCCCGAACGCGATGCTGGCCGCCCGGCTCTCCGACGTCGCACCCAACGGCGAGGCGACCCGGGTCACCTACGGCCTGCTCAACCTCACCCACCGCGACGGCAGCGCCGAACCACGTCCGCTCGAACCGGGACGCACCTATCGGGTTCACCTGCCGCTCAACGGAATCGCGCATTCCTTCCCGCCCGGACACCGGATCCGGCTTTCGGTGTCGTCGTCGTACTGGCCGCTGGCCTGGCCGTCGCCGGAACCGGTGATGCTCACGATCAATACCGGCACGAGCACACTGACCCTTCCGCAACGCGCGCCGCGCGCCGAGGACGCGCCCCTTCACCCCTTCGGGGAACCGGAGGCCGCGCCGCCCGCGCCCGCGACGCATGTCGAACCGGGACAACACCATTGGAAGGTCGAGCGCGATCTGGCCAGTGGGGTGTCGACCCTGGAGATCGAGAACGACCAGGGCACGATCGTGCTCGACGACATCGGGACCTCGGTGCGCCGCGCCACCACGGAATGGTTCAGTTTCCAGGACAACGACGTCACCTCCGTGCGCGGGCAGACGCGCACCGTGCGCCGCCTGGAACGCGACGAGTGGCGAACCGAGGTGGTCACCGACACCGTCTTGCGCTGCACCGCCGACGAATTCGTCATCGACGCCCAGCTCGACGCCTACGAATTGGAGGACTCGCCCACCGACCCGCGCTCACTGCGCAACAGGGTGTACTCACAGAACTGGCACCGCCGGATACCCCGCGATCTGGTCTGAGCAGGTCAGTCCAGGCAGAACTCGTTGCCCTCGGGATCGGCCAGCACGATGAACCCGGCGCTCATGGGCGGTTCCGGCTCGAAACGCCGCAGGCGGGTGGCACCGAGGGCGACCAGGCGCTCGCATTCGGCTTCCAGGGCGGTCATGCGCTGCTCACCCTGGAGGCCGGGCGCGGCGCGCACGTCGAGGTGGACGCGATTCTTGGCGACCTTGTCCTCGGGCACCCGCTGGAAGAACACGCGCGGGCCTTCCCCCTCGGGGTCCTCGATCGCCGAGCGCGAATTGTGTTCCTCGGCGGGCACTCCGATACGGGTGAGGAACTCGTCCCACGCAGCGAGCGGGTCGGCGCCCTCGGGAAGTTCTACACCGGGCGGGCCGGGGTGCACGTAACCGAGCACTTCGCGCCAGAAGATCGACAGCGCTCGCGGGTCGTGCGCGTCGAAGGTGATCTGTACGTGGCGGCTCATGGGCATCCTTCCAGGGTGGCTTTCGCCGACTCCGTGACCACATCGGCGATTTCGTGTCGCGAGCGTAGAGCACGCATCTGACGAAAAGCGCCGTTGCCGCGCTCGGTCAGGGCGGCGACCGCACCCGTCACGAACTCGAGGTCACCCGCCTCGCGCAACGCGGGGCCGATCCGTTCGATGAGCTCGGCGAGCAGTTCGCGATGTGGC
Organism: Nocardia sp. NPDC050378; assembly: GCF_040655675.1. Classification (NCBI taxonomy): domain Bacteria; kingdom Bacillati; phylum Actinomycetota; class Actinomycetes; order Mycobacteriales; family Nocardiaceae; genus Nocardia; species Nocardia sp. NPDC050378. Next base: position 40,352 of record NZ_JBFAKI010000015.1, on the reverse strand, counting down.
AACACTCTGCCCTCGATGGGATCGAGCCCGTCACCGAAGAAGCCGGAGTGCGCGGCGTTCCAGTACGCCGCGCGCAGCACCTCGCTCGGGACCGCCGTGGCGGGTTCGTCGCGGGCGATCGCGTCCAATCCAGTGCTCACGATCCCCCGGATCAGCGCGGCGAGCAGCGCCGACTCCTCCGCCGTCGCGGGCACGTCACTGACCCGGACCTCGACCGTGGGAAAGGATTCCGACAGGCGGATGTCCCAATACACCATCTTGTTGTCGAGGATGCTTCCGCTGGCGAGCATCATCGCCACGATCGCCTCGTACTCGTCCAAGGAGGAGAAATACGGTGGCGGTCCCGCGCTCGGCCAGCGCCGCCACAGAATGCTGCGCCAGCTCGCGTACCCGGTCTCGCGGCCACGATAGATCGCCGAATTCGCGGTGAGCGAGAGCAGTACCGGCAACCACGGACGCACGTGGTTGCTCACCTGTACCGCCGTCGCCCGGTCGGGCACACCGACGTGCACATGGCACCCGCACAGCCCCTGCTCGTGGGCGATCATGCCGAAGGTGTGGGCGATGCGCTGGTAGCGCGGCGTATCGGTGACCGGGTACCCCTCGGGAACCGTCGGCGGCACGGCGACCGCGAGCAGGGAGGCGTCGTGCTGTGCGGCGCATTCGGCGACCCGCCGGCGCGAGGTGCGAAGTTCGGTGAGCAATTCACCGATGTCGGTGTGCACGCCGGTGCTGGTCTCCACCTGACAGCTGGTCAGCTCGAGCTGCAGATCTAGGCCTGCCTTCTCGGCGGTCGCGGCGACGTCGATGTTCTTCGGTGCGGGCGCGCCGCTGACGGGGTCGGTGAGCAGGAACTCCTCTTCGACTCCGACGGTCGGTACCTGTGCGGGCCTACCCACGGCGATCCTCCTCCACCGGCGTGAACGAGCGTGGTGGGACGATACCCGCAGGTGAGTGAGCCAAACAACAGACACTTTGTGCACTAACTGTTCATGGGCTAACCTGTCTGCGTGACCGAGATCGACGACCCGCTGCGGCTGGATCGGCAGGTGTGTTTCGCCCTCGCCGTGGCCAACCGCTCGGTCCTTGCCGTCTACCGCCCGCTGCTCGAGCCGATGGGCCTGACCCATCCGCAGTACCTGGTGATGCTCGCGCTGTGGGGCCAGACGCCGATGTCGGTCAAAGCCGTCGCCGATGCCGTCCAGCTCGACTCGGCCACACTGTCACCGCTGCTCAAACGGCTCGAGTCCGCCGGGCTCATCACCCGCCGCCGCGACCCGAACAACGAGCGAACCCTCCTGATCGACCTCACCGCGACCGGGCGAGCGCTGCGTACCGAGGCCGAACGCATCCCGCCCGCGGTGGTGGAACGACTCGGCGTGAGCCTGGCCGAACTGGAAGAACTGCGCGATGTGCTCGGCCGGGTGAACGCTGCCGCACGCCGCGCCGAGGAATCGAGGCAGAACCGATGACCACCCCGAACCTCTGGCAGCGCCTGCGCTACATCGGCGGTGCCACCTTGCCGCCGTCGATGTCGGACTGGGTGCTCGCCGACCTCACCGGCCCCGGCGCGACGCGGCGCTATCTGCTGCGCATCCTGGTTCCGGTGCTGCCGCTGCTGTGCCTGTTCCTGTTGACGCCGGGGCCGCTGTGGATCGGATTGTCGATGATGGCGCTGCTGTATCTGCCGCTGATCTACTTCACCGTCGCACTGGTGTACGTCTACCGCAGGCACCGGCTGGTCAGCCACGGGTTCGATCCCGAACTCGCCTTCGCAGCGCAACGTCGTCGCGCCGATGCCGACCGGGCCGCCTACGAGCAGCGCCATCGTCCCTGAATCACACTGCGGCCCCGGCGTTGTGCCGCATCGGGTTACTTCGGAACCAGCGCACCCGTGAGATCGGCCTCCTTGATGGGCGTGTCCGGGTTCGCCTGGGCACTGCACATCAGGTCGATCGCGCCGATCGACAGGTCGATGGTGTTCTGATCGATCTGCGCGTCCTCGCCACGTTCCTGCTCGAGGAACTTGGTGACGGTGGTGCGCTTCTTGTCCGTGTCCTGCGCGGTGAATTCACTGCACGGGGTGTCCCCACCCTTGTTGACCGCCTTCTCCGCCTCGGCACATCCTGCCGCGAGCGTGCCGAGCGCGGCCACGGCGAGCGCCGTGGCGCAGGCCTTCCTCCGTAGCGTCATCGTTCGCCTTCCTTCGCAAGGGCCCGGCAATCCGGGCCTCGTTGCCCGCTTTACCCGAATTCGGCCGGTCGAATACGACGACGGCTCGCCCGGGCGCGGCGCGCGTGACGGCCGGTGCGCCTGTGGGAGTGCGACAATCGGCGGAGAGTTCCGCCTGTACACAGTTCCATTCGGATGGCTTGGCCGTGACCCGCGTTCACGGTCGGCCCGCGAGGCACACGTCTCGCCGCGGAGAGGATCGGACCGATGCATGAGGGTGGCGCGACAACCAACCGGCCGGACCTGCCGGACGGCGACTCCGCGAGTAACGGGCAGGTCGTCCGCATCGCGTCGGTAGCGGCGCTCGGCGGTTTGCTGTTCGGCTACGACAGCGCCGTGATCAACGGCGCCGTCGCCGCGATTCAGGACGAATTCGACGTCGCCGACGCCGCGCTCGGCTTCGCCGTCGCCTCGGCGCTGCTCGGCGCCGCGGCCGGTGCCATGACCGCGGGCCGCATCGCCGACCGCATCGGCCGAATCAAGGTCATGAAGATCGCCGCCCTGCTGTTCCTGATCAGCGCGATCGGCACGGCCTTCGCCCCCGAGCTGTGGGTGCTGGTACTCGGCCGCGTCATCGGCGGGCTCGGTGTCGGCGTGGCCTCGGTGATCGCGCCCGCCTACATCGCCGAGACCTCCCCCGCCGACATTCGCGGCCGGCTCGGCTCGCTGCAACAGCTCGCGATCGTGCTCGGTATCTTCTTGTCCCTGCTGGTCGACTACGTCCTGGCCCATCTGGCCGGCGGCGCGGGCGAGCAGCTGTGGTTCGGGCTCGAAGCCTGGCGGTGGATGTTCCTGTCGATGGCGGTTCCGGCCGTGATCTACGGCCTGCTCGCCTCGACGATCCCCGAATCGCCGCGCTTCCTCGTGGCGACCCATCGGATTCCCGAAGCACGCAGCGTGCTGTCGACGCTGTTCGGCCAGCGCAACCTCGAGGTCACCATCGGGCGCATCGAGCACAGCCTCGAGGGTGAGACCAAACCGTCGTGGCGAGATCTGAAGAATCCCGCTGGCAAGATCTACCCGATCGTCTGGATCGGCCTGATGCTCTCGGTGTTCCAGCAGGCGGTCGGCATCAACGTGATCTTCTACTACTCGAACGTGCTGTGGGAGGCGGTGGGTTTCGAGGAATCCAGCTCGTTCCAGATCAGTGTGTTCACCTCGGTGGTCAATATCGCCACCACCATCGTGGCGATCATGCTGGTCGACAAGGTCGGGCGCAGACCACTGCTGCTCACCGGTTCCATCGGCATGACCATCACCCTGGCCACCATGGCGGTGTGCTTCGGGACCGCGCCGCAGGTGCCCAACGCCGAGGGGGTGCTCGAACCGCACCTGACCGGTGTACCCGGTGTCCTCGCGCTCGTCGCGGCCAATCTGTTCGTGGTGTTCTTCGGGATGAGCTGGGGTCCGGTGGTCTGGGTGCTGCTCGGTGAGATGTTCCCGAATCGCATTCGCGGGGCGGCCCTCTCGCTCGCCGCCGCCGGTCAGTGGGCGGCCAACTGGGCGATCACGGTCAGCTTCCCCAGCCTGAAGACGTTCTCGCTGGGTTTCGCCTACGGCATGTACGCGGTGTTCGCGCTGCTGTCGCTGCTGTTCGTCGCCAGGTTCGTGCCCGAGACCAAGGGCAAATCGCTCGAGGACATGGACGAGGCCACCGGCTACCAGCATCCGACCGCGACCGCCTGATCCGCACCTTCGATCACCTCCCGGAGGGCCGCCATGAACCCGTGGACCGTTGTCGAGAACGAATGGAATCCGCACCGCGCCAACTACTTCGAGACCATTTTCACCGTCGGTAACGGCCGCCTCGGTACCAGGGGCTCGCTCGAGGAGCGGCATACCGGCTCGCTGCCCGGCACATTTCTGGCCGGGGTGTACGACGCCTTCGACGCGCCGGTCGTCGACCTGGTGAACGCGCCGGACTGGCTGGTCACCGAGGTGTTCGCCGACGGAACCCGGCTCGACACCGAATCGGCGGCGGTGCTTCGCCATCACCGCGAGCTCGACCTGCGCCGCGGAGTCCTCACCCGCGAGACCGAATTCGCGCTGCCCGACGGTGCGCGATTCGTGCTGCGCACCGAACGTTTCGCGAGTATGGCCGATCGTGATCTGTGCTGCCTGCGGGTTCGGGTGACCGCACGGGATCGCGCGGCCACGGTGACGATCCGCACCGGAATCGACGGGCACCGGCGCAATCTCGAGCGGCTGCCCACCTACCGTGCGGACACCGAGTTCGGGTACGACCGCAAGTGGGACAAGTGGGCGCTGTCCACCCACTTGCGGTCCACCGGAACCGGATTCACCGAGGGCGCCGGAATGCTCGAATGCCGGACGATCGACAGCGGTGTCGACCTGGCCTACGCGTTGCGCACCGAGTTGCCGTCGACACCCGACCGCCGGGTGGAGGTGCGCACTCATGAGTCGATCGCGGTTGAAGCGGACTTCGCCGTGTCGGCGGGCGAGACGATCGGCGTCGACAAATTCGTCGGCGTCGCCACCAGTCGAGATCCGGAAGCCGCTGCGGCACCGGGCGATCGGGCGCGAGCGACCGTCGCACGGGTCACCGATTTCGACCAGGCGAGTGCGGCGAGCGCGGCGGCGTGGGAACGGTTGTGGGCCGAATCGGACTGCGAGGTGGTCGGCGACGACCGCGTCACCCAGGCATTGCGCTTCGCCGTCTATCACCTGCTCATCGCCGCCAATCCTGACGACCCCACGGTGAGCATCGGCGCCAAGTCGCTGTCCGGCGAAGGGTATCGCGGCCACGTCTTCTGGGACACCGAGATCATGCTGCTGCCGTTCTTCCTGTTCACCCAGCCGCGGGCGGCTCGTGCCCTGCTCGGTTACCGCCACCACACCCTGCCCGGCGCCCGTGAGGTCGCCGCCGACAACGGCGCCACCGGTGCCCGCTTCCCGTGGGAATCGGCGGACACGGGCCGCGAGGAATGCCCGCAGTACACCCACGACGGCTCGGGCCGCTTCTACACCAGGGAGGAGGAACTGCACGTCACCGCCGACGTCGCGTACGCCATCATGCGCTACACCGAGGTCACCGGCGACGACACCTACCTCTTCACCGAGGGCGCGCCGATCCTGTTCGAGACCGCCCGCTACTGGGTACAGCGATGCGAACCCGAGGGCGCTGCGCTGGTGTTGCGAACGGTGATGGGGCCGGACGAATTCCATTCCCACGTCGACAACAACGCCTTCACCAACCGGCTGGTGCGCTGGCACCTGGAACAGGCCGCGGCGGTCTATCGCAGGATGGCCGCCGAACAGCCGGAACTGCTTGCCGCCCATGCCGAATCGTTGGGGCTGTCGGCGGCCGAAGCCGAGCAATGGGTGGATGCGGCCCGGCGAATCCGCGTGCCGGTCGACCCCGACTGCGGGGTGATCGAGCAGTTCGACGGCTATTTCGATCGCACCGTTGTCCCCATCACCGAATGGGACGACAACGACATGCCGCGATACCCGGCGGGTTTCGACCATTTCAACTGTGAGGACACCGCACTGCTCAAACAGCCCGACGTGGTGATGCTCATGCACCTGCTGCCCGAGGAGTACTCGCTCGAGACGCGCAGGCAGAACTACTTGTTCTACGAGGCGCGCACCCTGCACAAATCGTCGCTGAGCCCCTCCATCCATGCCATCGTCGGCTTGCGGGTGGGCGAGGCGGACACGGCCGAAAGGTACTTCGGCCGTGCGGCATTCGTCGATCTCGACGACAATCAGGGCAATACCGAAGAGGGCATGCACATCGCGTCGGCGGCGGGCACCTGGCAGGTCGCCACGCATGGGTTCGGCGGGTTCCAGGCCACCCGCGAGGGATTGCGGTTCGCCCCCGCGCTGCCGTCGTCGTGGCAGCGGTTGCGGTTCTCGGTGCACTGGCGCGGGCGGGTGGTGCGCGCCGACCTCGGCCACCACGACGCCCGGTTCGAGCTGATCGGTGACGGCCCCGCCGAAACCATCACCGTGTGGGAAGACCCCGTGCGGGTGTGGCCGGGTGAGGTCGTCGAGGTGCGTGCGCCCGAAAGCGTCGCCTCATGACCGAGCGGGTAGCCGTACAGCAGGCCGCCGCCGTGCTGTTCGACCTCGACGGGGTACTGACCGATACCGCCGCCGTGCACCGCCGCGCGTGGACCACCCTGTTCACCGAGTTCCTGCCACCACAGGTCGCGCCGTTCACCGACGACGACTACTACGACCTCGTCGACGGCAAACCACGGATCGACGGTGTGCGAGCGGTGCTGTCCTCGCGCGGGCTACGATTACCCGACGGCACCGTCGACGACCTGCCCGAGGCAGCCACCGTGCACGGCCTCGGCAACCGGAAGAACGGGCGATTCACCGAGATCGTGCACCGGGACGGGGTCGACGTGTTCGACGGCTCGCTGCGTCTGGTCAACGCTCTTGCGGCGCTGCGAATTCCGATGGGAGTGGTATCCAGTTCGCGCAACGCGGTGCTGGTGCTCGACACCGCCGGACTGCTCGGCAGATTCGCGGTGATCGTCGACGGCACCGTCGCCGAGCGGGACGGGCTCGCGGGCAAGCCCGATCCGGCGATGTTTCTCGCCGCCGCCGAGGCACTGGGTGTGGAACCCGCGGAGACGATCGTCCTCGAGGACGCGGTATCGGGCGTCGAGGCAGGTCGCCGAGGCGGTTTCCGGGTGATCGGGGTCGATCGCGGCACGGGCCCGGCCGCCCTGCGTGCCGCGGGCGCCGATGTGGTGATCGGTGATCTGGCCGACCTTCTCACCTAGGCCTGTTTGTGTTCGGTGGCCCCGGGTAGACGCTCCGTGGGTCCCAAGGATGGCCCATCGATCACCTGTGGTCGAGCGTTCTGTCCGGAAGGAATGCCATGAGCTTGGCAGACAAGGCGAAGAACAAGGCCGAAGAGCTGGCCGGCAAGGCCAAAGAAGCGACCGGCAAGGCCACCGACGACCGCGATCTGCAGAACGAGGGCCGCGGCGACCAGGCCAAGTCCAACCTGAAGGATGCCGGCGAGAAGGTCAAGGACGCTTTCCGCGACTGATCCGGCTCCCCTCTTCGAACTGTGGCCCCCAGCTGACAAGCCGGGGGCCACAGTTCTATTCCTTGACAGGAATATTCTTCACAGTGAATACTTCTGGCCATGGAAGAGATCGCAGCCGCACTCGGCGACAGCGCACGGTGGCGCATCGTCGAACTCCTCGCGCAGCGGCCTCGGTCGGTCGGCGAACTCGCCACCCACACCGGGTTGCGTCAGCCGCAGACGACCAAGCACCTCCAAACCCTCGCCAAGGCGGGTCTCGTCTCGGTGTTCCCGCTCGGGCAGCGCCGGGTCTACGCCGTGGAACCCGGCCCGTTGCGGGAGCTCGACAATCGGTTGCGCGCGCTGCTCGCGACCATCGAGGAGCACGCCGACGAGCGGGATGTGGTGGAACGCTATCTGGCCGCTATCGAAGCCGAAACCGCTGCCGCACAGCATGATCGGTGGGCCGACGGGCGCAGCTTCACCTTCGAGCGGACGTTCGTGGTCGCGCCCGAGGTGCTGTGGCGGCACTGGGTGGATCAGGATCTGCTCGCGAAGTGGTGGGTGCCGCCGTCGATGACGGTCACCGACTGCCGGATCGAGCCGTTTCCCGGCGGCCGGGTGGTGCTCGACTACCGCGACGACGACGGCGGGCGTTATCGGTCGGCCGGACGAGTCGTCGAGGCCGACGAACACCACCGCCTCACCTTCGACCTGTCGGTACTCGACGCGGCAGGCGAAGTCTCCTTCACCGGCCACTACACCCTCACTTTCGAGCACGACGGGTCCGGGACCAGATTCCGGCTCGACCTCGTCGTCGCCGAAACCACGGTGGCGGCAGCCTCTTTCATCGCCGGTATCGAAACCGGCTGGTCCCAGGTCCTCGACAACCTCGACAGGAAAGCCCGATCATGAGCACTCGCCGCGTCACCACCAACATCAGCCTCACCCTCGACGGCCGCTACCACGGCCCGGTCGGCCCGGCCGATCTCGGCCCCATCGTCACCTACGCGAGCACCGAAACCGCCCGCGACTACCTCAGCGGGATTCACGCCGACGCCACAACCGCGGTTCTCGGGCGCAGCAACGCCGAAGGATTCCTCGGCTACTGGCCGACCGTCGCCGCCGACGAGAACGCCGACCCGCGCGACCGCGCCTACGCGAAGTGGCTCGTCGACGTGGACAAGGTGGTGCTGTCGAGCACGCTCACCGAATCACCCTGGGAGCGAACGCGCGTCGTGAACGCGCCCGCCGCCGAGGTGATCACCGACTTGAAGAGCTCCGGCACCGGCGACATCCTGGTCAACACCAGTCCGACGATCGTGGCCGACCTCCTCGCCGCCGATCTGATCGACCGCCTGCATCTGATGATCGTTCCCGAAATCGCCGGGGGCGGCGCGCTGTTCTTCACCGACGGCCTGCCGGCTTCCCGGTGGACACTGACCAGCCACACCGCCGGTACATCCGGCGAGCTCGCCCTCGTATACGACCGCGCACGCTGAACCGACATGCTACGGCCGCGGCGGCAGGTCACCGAGCGCGCTGAGCACGAACTCGTTCACCGGGTCCGTGCGTTCCAGATGGACCAGATGCCCCGCCCCCGGAACCTGCACTACCGCACGGAGATCGGTGACATCGGCGCGCAGCGTGGCCAGTGGGTCCCGGCCGCTGAAACCCTCCATGTCGGGGTCGTTCTCGCCGTAGAGGAAGTAGGTCGGGACGGTCACGCGACAGTCGGCCAGCGACTCGGTGAGCTGCCAGTTGCGGTCGAGGTTGCGATACCAGTTGAGGCCGCCGGTGAACCCGGTGCGCTCGAATTCGGTGGCCAGCGTGTCGAATTCGGACTCGCTGAGCCAGGACCACGGCAGGTCGGGGGCTTTCGGCAGGACATCGAGATAGCCGAGCCCCGGCGGATTCTTCCAGGTGTCGAGGTAGTGATAGTCCCCGGAGAGCGAGTAGTAGACCCTGGCCAGGAATTCGCGGGAACGCTCGGCGAGTTCGGCGTCGGCACGACCGGGTTCCTGGAAGTAGGACAGGTGCAGGAAGTGGCGCTGGGCGGCCTTGGTCCAGAAATCGGACGGCGGACGGGGCGGGCGCGGCGCGAAGGGATTGTTCAGCACCACCGCGGCGGCCACTCGCTCGGGCGCACGCAACGACAACTCCCACACCAACTGAGCACCGAAGTCCAGGCCGACGAAAACCGCCTGCCGCGCGCCGATGTCGTCGAGCAGGGCGAGCAGATCGCCGATCACGGCCGCATTCGTGTACGCCTCGACATCGTCGGGCGCCTGCGTGCGTCCGTAACCGCGCAGATCGGGCGCCATCGCGTGGAAGCCGGCCTCGGCGACGGCCGCGAGCTGGCGGTGCCAGATGTAGCCGGTGTGCGGAAAGCCGTGGCAGAACACCACCGGATACCCCTGCCCCTGCTCGGTCACATGTAGCCGGACGTCGCCGGCGTCCAGGAATCGATGCCGAAGTTCCACCAGCGCCTCCAAGAATCTAGAACGTGTTCCTATTTCAAGGTAGTGTCCCGAGGCCATGAGCGGAACACCCAAGATTCTCGGCGGACGGGTCGCGGTAGTGACCGGAGCCAGCCGCGGCATCGGCAAAGGCATTGCCCAGGAACTCGGCGCGGCGGGGGCGACGGTGTACGTCACCGGCCGCACGACCACCGCGGGCAGGCTCCCCGGCACCGTGCACGACACCGCCGCCGAGGTGACCGCCCTCGGCGGGCTCGGCGTGGCGGTGGTCTGCGATCATCGCGACGACGGGGCGGTCGAGGATCTGTTCACCAGGGTGCGCGCCGAACAGGGGCGCCTCGACGTACTGGTGAACAATGTCTACAACTCCCCCGCCGCCGCCCGCTGGCTCGGCCGCAAATTCTGGGAGGTACCGCCTGCGGCCTGGGACGAGACCTTCGATATCGGCGTCCGATCCCATTACGCGGCAAGCGTTTTCGCCGCGCCACTGCTGATCGAGTCGAAGGGTTTGATCGTCAATATCTCCTCCCCCGGTTCGCAGCGCTACCTGCACAACGCGGTGTACGGGGTCGCCAAGACCGCTCTCGACCGGCTGACCGCCGACCTCGCCCACGATCTCGACGGCACCGCGACCACCGCGGTATCCCTGTGGCCCGGCATCGTGAATACCGAACTGCTGCAGATGGTTCCCGCCGACGACCAGGGCCGTCGCCTGGTGACCTTGCCCGGCGAGGGAACCTTCGATCTGAACGCCGCCGAGACACCGAGGTTTCCCGGCCGGGCCGTTGTCGCCCTAGCCGCCGACCCCGACCGGCTCGCACGCACCGGGAAACCGTGGAAGGTCGCCGATCTGGCCGAGGAGTACGGATTCACCGACGTGGACGGCCGCGTTCCCCGCCACGATCCCTAGTCTGTCCACGCGCGCAGCTTCTCCGGATTCCGCATCACCCAGATCCGGCTGATCCGATCGTCGACGATGTCGAACGAGTAGACCGAGACGACCGTCCCGTCGGCCTCGGCGACCAGGCCGAGCTGCCCGTTCACCATGCGCTCCACCAGCACCACTGTCGACAACCGCGTGGCGATGTGGATCCACGCCGTCGCGATCTCGCCGCTGCCGACCAGCGGCTCCCGGAAAGCGGGGACCAGCCCACCGCTGTCCGCCGTCGCGACCGCGGCCGGGTCGAGCAAGCCCACGAGGGCCTCGATATCGCCCGCCTCCCAGGCCCGTTTGAAGCTGCGCACCAGCTCGGCACGCGCGGTTTCGGGTGGGCGTGGCGAGGTATCGATGCGGCGGCGGGCGCTCGAGGCGAGCTGACGGCACGCGGCCGGGGTGCGCCCGACCACTTCGGCCACTTCGGCGAAGGAGTAGCGGAACACGTCGTGCAATACGAAGGCCACTCGCTCGGCGGGGGTCATGGAGTCGAGCACGACCAGAAAGGCCATGCTGATCGACTCGTCGAGCGTCACCCGGTCGGCGGGGTCGGGCGCTGCGGTGCCGCCGAAGAAGTCGGAACGGCCGGGGACCGGTTCCGGAATCCATTCGCCCACATAGCGTTCCCGGCGGGCCCGGGCGGAGCCGAGCAGGTCGAGACAGATGCGCCCCGCCACCGTCGTCAGCCAGGCACCGGGCGCGGTCACCTCGGCGCGGCGCTGTTCGCTCATCGCGTACCAGCGCGCATATGTCTCCTGCACCACGTCCTCGGCCTCGGCCAGCGATCCGAGCAGCCGGTACGCCAGATTGAGCAGCTGGCGGCGCTCACTCATCACCTCGGACAGGTGGGGGTCGGTCATGATCGGCTCCTCGCGGTCGGGTCCCTCACCATGACCGACGAAACAGCGCCACGATCTGTGAGGACCTGACATTTCCGGCGTCCGCGTCGTCGGAAGGTCATGATCAGAATCGGCATCATTCTCGGCAGCACCCGATCCAACCGCAACGGAGTCCAGGTCGCCCGGTGGGTGCTGGATTCGGCGTCGCGACGCGGCGACGCCGAATACGAGCTCGTCGACTTGCGCGACCACCCGCTCCCGCACTTCGACGAGACATCGCCCCCGATGTTCGGCCCGTCGGAGAACGAACACACCCGCGCCTGGGCTGTCCGAATCGCGCCGTTCGACGGGTTCGTCATCGTCACCCCCGAGTACAACGGCGGCGTCCCCGGCGTCCTGAAGAACGCCCTCGACCATGCCTTCGCGGAATGGACCGACAAGAGCGTCGCCTTCGTCGGGTACGGCGTCAACGGCGGCGCCCGCTCCGTGGTCCAGTTACGAACCGTGTGCGGGACGCTGGGGATGGCCGACATCGGCCATTCGGTCTCGATCGGCGTGCTCACCGATTTCGAGAACGGCACGACCTTCGTCGCCCGCGAGCACCACGACCTCGCGTTGCGCAAGACGCTCGATCAGCTCCTCGCGTGGACCACAGCCCTGGCGCGGCTGCGGCGGCCTGCCGACGAAACCGCCGAGATCCGCGCACAGATCGACCGGCTGGTCGAGTGCCTGCGCAACAAGGACCTCGACGGCCTCGGCGCGCTCTACACCGACGAAGCTGTCTCGTTCGATATCGAGCCGCCCCTGCAACACCGGGGCAGGGCTGCGAAGCTGGAAAACTGGGCGCGAGTGTTCCAGGTGTTCGACACTCTGAGCTACGAGTTCCGCGACCTGACCTTCACGACCGGCAACGAGGTGGCGTACGGGCACGGTTTCGGCAGGCTGCGCGGCACACTGCGCGACGGCACTGTCACCGACGGTATGTGGGTGCGCGCAACGCTGTGCCTGCGCAAGGTCGGTGGCCGCTGGTTGATCGCCCACGACCAGGTCTCGGTGCCGCTCGATATCCCGAGCGGCAAGGCGCTCACCGACCTGGAGCCCTGACGGTCAGCCTCCGGCCGCGGTGCGGCTCCTGCCGACAGCCAGGTCCGCCAGCCGGTCGAGGGTTTCGCGGTTGCGTGGGGTCAGCAGCAACTCCTGCGCGGCGCGTGGGACGAGCTTGCCCGGCCCGCGCACGGCCAGTTCCCCCATCCGTACCTCGGTGGTGGCCGGGGCGACCTCGCGCAACTCGAAGCGGATGACGGCCGCGCCCATCGGCCACAACCGCGCGTCGAGTTCCAGGGTGTGCGGTGCGTCCGAGGCCCGCACCTCGGTGGTGTCCTCGATGACGAGGGGCCACGGCCCCACGCTGTGATGGATGCGGGTGCCGACCGCGGGCCAGCCCTTGTCTACGCGGCGGATGTGCGAGGCGCCCACCACCCAGCCCGAATACGACCACCCGTCGGCGAGCACCGCGAAAACGTCGTCCACTCCGGCGGGCACGGTGAGTTGCACCCAGATCATGTCGTCGTGCACGGCTCCTCCTACACACTGTCGACGAGGGCGTCGTGCCCGGCGCGGCGGGCACAGTTGGCGCAGCAGAAGACGGTCTGTCCGGCCTCGACCCCGTGGCCGAGAACCCGGCACCCGCAGTGCGCGCAGTCGGGGGCCAGCTTCGATGCCGCGCATTCGATGCTGTCGAATGTCCAGCTCTGCCCGTCGCGGCTCACGGTGAACGCCCGCGCGTAGTCGTTGCCACACGTCTCACAGACGGCCATGCTTCACCTCTTTCGGATCGGTGGACAGCGGGCGTTTACCCGGTGCGGTCGAACTGAACCGACCTTTGGTTGAAATCCTGCGAAACGGATATTCGCCGATCACAGAGCTCGTTGCCCGAACCGGTGAAGGTGGGTGGTCGACATGTCCGCAAGCAGGTCGAACAATGCGACGATGCCGTCGGACATCTCCGACCACAAAACCTTCTTCGACCGTTTCGCCACGGCGGCAAGCAATTTCGCGTCCAAGGCGTGGTTCTTCGCCGCCTGCCTCGCGCTGGTCCTGATCTGGGCGCCCTCGGTGTTCCTGTTCCCCAGCATCGACACCTGGCAGCTGGTGATCAACACGGCCACCACCATCGTCACCTTCCTGCTCGTAGCGCTGCTGCAGAACACTCAGGCTCGCAACGACGACGCCGCCCAGCACAAGCTCAACGCGCTCGCCGCGGGGCTCGCCGCGCTGATGGGTGAGCTGAGCGACGAGTATCCGGCCCTGGCCAGGGAACGCGAGGAACTGACCGACGCCGTGGGACTGGAAGACCGCGAGAGCAGCGAATAGTTCAGTCCGTCTCCGGCCCCTTCCGGTAGACGAGCGGCTGGATCACCCACAGCACGAGGAACGTGATCGAGGCCACCACCCCGGCGATGATGCCCGCCACCGTCCCGGCCACCACATCGAAGATCAGCACCGCGATGCCGGTGAGTGCTACCCCGAGCAGGGCGATCCCGCCCAGCGCGAGCCGGTGCGCGCCGGTGACCAGGGTATCGAGCCGGTGCCTGCGGAACAGCAGCCGATGCAGCGCCACCGGGGCGACCAGCAGGGCGGTCGCGGCGATCGACGCGGTGACGACGACGAGGTACACCACCCGCAATTCCGTGCTGAGGGCGTCGAAATGGGACTGGAACGGCAAGGTCAGCAAGATACCGGTGAGCACCTGCACACCGGTCTGCAGCACCCGCAGTTCCTGCAGCAAGGAGGCCCAATTGCGGTCGAGACGCTGAATGGTGTTCTCGCCACGCACCCGTCGATTCCAGTCGGTGTCATCGCCGTCCATCACCGCTCCTCGTCGCCCGGGCCGACGCCCTCCTCGAGCGCATACCCGGCGCGCACCGCCCGAATCCCGCCCCGACGGCGTACCCGTGATTGAGCGGCGCGCGGCCGGGTAGTGCGACGGTGTGGTCGAGAACAACGGCCGCATGCCAGAAAGACCAGACGATACGAGGAGGGCATCCATGCCTGACCCGAACAACCCTGGACAGTTCGGCAACCGAAACGACACCCAGGAGCAGGCGGCCCGTGGCGGCCACGCCAGCAGCGGCAGCTTCGGCGATCGCAATTCCGCCGACCCCCGCGAGGCAGGCCGTAAGGGCGCCCAGGCGCAGCCCACCGAGGCCAAGCGCGAGGGCGGTCAGCACAGCCACGGCGGCCGCTGACTCTGCTACCGACCCCGGGCCTGGCACGATGCCGGGCCCGGGTGTCCCCGGCGAAAGGTGGTGGCCTGATGACCGCCGAGATATCGGACCTGCTGCAGACGCTGACCCGAGTGGTCAACACCCTGCACGACAACGGCATCCGCTTCGCGGTGGCCGGTGGCTGCGCGGTGTACGCGCACGGCGGTCCGGCCAGCGATCACGATGTGGACATCTTCCTCCGCGCCGAGGACGCCTATGCCGCACGGGACGCGTTGGCGGCCAAGGGCTTACGGCCCGTCGATCCACCGGAGAACTGGCTGACCAAAGCCTATGACGGCGAGATCCTCGTCGACCTGATCTTCCGCACGAACCATCGCACCGTCGACGACGAGCTGCTCGACCGTGCCGAGTCGATGTCGGTCGGCCCCGCGACCGCACCGGTGCTACCCGCCACCGACGTACTGGTCGACAAACTCATGGTGCTCGACGCGCACCGTCTCGATTTCACCCGCCTGCTCGAGGTCGCCCGCGCCCTGCGCGAGCAGATCGACTGGGCCCGAGTACATCGCGACACGGCCGAATCGCCGTACGCGCGGGCATTTCTCGGCCTGCTCGACGACCTCGGCGTCCACCACGTGCCACCCGTGCCTGCCGCCGAACCACCGCAGTACGTGGTCGCCAACCTGCGCCGCGCCTTCGCCGAGGACCCACGGACCGCGACGATGAGTGTGCACGTGACGCTGCGCTCCGATGTCGTCGTACTCACCGGCGAGGTCGCCGACGAACAGAGCAGGCAGGCACTGGAGGCCGTGCTGCACGAGCGGATCGGTGACCTGCGGGTTCACAACGACGTGCGGGTGCGCAGACCCGCCGAACCGGCCGAACCGGAAGTGTTGAGGTGAGCGGGATGCGAGTAGCGGCGGTAGGCGATGTGCATCTCGGCGTGGATTCGCGTGGTCGATGCAGGCCGGTGTTCGAACGGCTCCGCGAGCACGCGGATGTATTGCTGCTCGCCGGTGACCTCACCCGCCTGGGCACCATCGAAGAGGCCGAGGTGGTGGCGAGCGAGTTCGGCGATCTCGACGTCCCGGTCGTGGCGGTGCTCGGCAATCACGACTATCACAGCGACCGCGAGCAGGAGATGAGCGCGCTGCTGGCCGCGCACGGCATCACTGTGCTCGAGGGCAACTCGACGGTGCTCACCATCGGTGAACGCACGCTCGGCATCGCGGGAACCAAGGGTTTCGGCGGCGGGTTCGCCGGCAAGTGCGCGAGCGCGTTCGGCGAACCGCAGATGCGCGAGTTCGCGACCCACACCGTGGAGCTCGCGGACCAGCTCCACACGGCGCTGAGCCGGCTCGACACCGACGTGACCATTGCGCTCACCCACTACTCGCCCGTGTCGGACACCTTGCACGGTGAGCCGCCGGAGATCTACCCGTTTCTCGGCTCCTACCTGCTCGGGGAGGCGATCGATGCGTGCGGCGCCGACCTGGCGGTCCACGGTCACGCCCACGCGGGCACCGAACGCGGCACCACCCCGGGCGGAATCCGGGTGCGCAATGTCGCCCAGCCGGTGATCGGCACCGAATACGCCGTCTACGACCTGGCGCCCGCCACGTCGTCGGCATACATCTGAAGGAGGATTCTCATGGTTTCGCAGGACACCATCGCCCAGCTACGCCAGGACATCACCACGGCCGCCGACGCGGGCGACGAGGCGACGGCGCAGCGTCTGCGCCGGGAACTGTCGGAGGCACTCGCGGCGGCGGGCCAAGACGATCAGGACGACCCGGCCGGTCCGTGACCGCGCTGCGACCGGACGGTCGCCGCACTCCAGACCACCAGCCAACCGGACGCCGCCATATAGAGGGCATAGGCGGAAATGACCAGTTCGGGCCCATAGTCGGCGAACCAGTCGCCGAGGCGAAGTAGCGCGATCACACCGAGGCCGAGCAGGAACATGCCGAGCACGAGGCTCGGAATCGCCAGCGGGGCGATGGAGTCGTCGGTGACGCGGCGGTCACGCCTGGTAACTGACAGATTGCTGTTCGATTCGAAGTAGGTGCTGCTCATAGTCACGAGCTCCCTTCCGGACGGCCGTCCCGACACAGCCGGTAGGTCAAACCACGCAGGTGGCACGCGCAGTGATCACAAACGGTTAACGTTCAGCAATATCGAGCGTGCCAGGTCTTACCGGAGGATAACAGACCGTGTGATCTGGGTCACATCGAATGCGCGTTCGACACGAACCGATAACGGTTGTTATATCTCCCAGGAATAGGCACT
Organism: Nocardia sp. NPDC050378; assembly: GCF_040655675.1. Taxonomy (NCBI): domain Bacteria; kingdom Bacillati; phylum Actinomycetota; class Actinomycetes; order Mycobacteriales; family Nocardiaceae; genus Nocardia; species Nocardia sp. NPDC050378. The sequence continues at coordinate 23,340 of NZ_JBFAKI010000015.1, read as the reverse complement.
CGAACTGGAATAGTCCAACAATTCTGGACATTTGCCCAGCAAGCCGACAATGATGTGATTTATAGAACCGTTATAGCCTCTGAGGTGCGTAAACGAGCCTCGAGACAGACATCGCAGCGGTTTGTGACCGGACCGAGTCGGCGACACCCGGATCGGCGCCCTTTTCGTGTCGTGCACACACGCGCGACATACGGGTGCGTTCGGTGTTTGAAGGGCGCACGTTCGGCTATCGTCCATCCAGTTTCTTTTCGATGCTGCTGGATCGTTCGTGTCGCTTCGCCGAATCATGTGCCGCGTGAGGATCCACGCCTCGTGATTCGGTGACCCTCTCAAACGAAGGACGCCGGTCACCATGCCCGCACCCGTTATCCTCGACGGCCGCATCGTACGGCTGGAACCCCTTGCAACCCACCATGTTCCCGGTCTGGCAGCGGCCGCGCAGGCGCTGCGCGGCCAACCGGGGTTCACCGTTGTCCCGCACGGTGAACAAGAAGCGCGCACGTACGTCTTCCAGGCCGAGGCCGCCCAGCTGGCGGGTTCGGCGCTGGCCTTCGCCATCGTCATGATCGGTGACGAATGCGTGGTCGGCGCCACCCGTTTCACCCGCCTCGACTACTGGCAGGGTCCGCTCACCTGGCCGCTGTCGGCCGAACCGGTCACCGCCTCCCCCGGCGGCGCGATTCCCGACGCCGTGGAGATCGGCAACACCTGGCTCACCCCCGCCGTGCGCGGGGGCCAGGTGAATCTCGACTCCAAGCTGCTGTTGCTCACCCACGCCTTCGACACGTGGCGGGTGCGCCGGGTGACCCTGCGCGCCGATGCCCGCAACCTGCGCTCCCGGGCGGCCATCGAACGGCTCGGCGCGGTCAGCGACGGTGTTCGCCGGGCGCATTCACGTGGCCTCGACGGCGAGGTGCGCGACACCGCGTTCTATTCGATCCTGCGCGACGAATGGCCGGGGGTGCGCGAGCGGATCATCGAACAACTGGCCGCCCGCGCCGCGCAACGGCGGGCGCCGCTCATCCCGGCCACCGCCGAGGCATTGCGCGCCCTCACCGCCTCGATCGGCTGAGCCTGGTCAGCGCCCTGTGCCGCCGTGCACCACGGCCACCTCGGCCCCGCCCAGGTCGAAGGCGCGGTGCAGGATGCGCACCGCCTCGTCGAGCTCGGTGTCGCGGACCAGTACGGAGATGCGGATCTCGGAGGTGGCGATGAGGTCGAGATTGATGCCCGCCGCCGCCAGTGCCTCGCAGAAGGTCGCGGTGACACCGGGGTTGTCGCGCATGCCCGCACCGATGAGCGACACCTTGCCGACGCGGTCGTCGTAGCGCACATCGGCGAAGCCGATCTCGGCGCGACGCGAGCGCAACAGCGCGACCGCGCGGTCGCCGTCGGCGGCGGGCAGTGTGAAGGTGATGTCGGTGCGGCCGGTTCCGGTGTTCTGCACGACCATGTCGATGCCCACCTCGGCGTCGGCCACGGCACGGAACACCTGCGCGGCGTAGCCGGGCTCGTCGGGCACGCCGACCACGGTCACCTTGGCCTCGTTGCGGTCGTGCGCGACGCCGGTGAGCACGGCCTGGTCGGCGGGGATGTCGGCCATCGAACCGAACACGGTGGTACCGACGGTGTCGGTGTAGGACGAGCGCACGTGCACCGGGACCTGATAGCGGCGGGCGTACTCGACGCACCGCAGCATGAGCACCTTGGAGCCGCACGCCGCCATCTCGAGCATCTCCTCGTAGGAGACCTGGTCGAGTTTCTGGGCGTCGCCGACGATGCGCGGGTCGGCGGTGAACACGCCGTCGACATCGGTGTAGATCTCGCACACGTCGGCGTGCAGCGCGGCGGCCAAGGCGACGGCGGTGGTGTCGGAACCGCCTCGACCCAGTGTGGTGACGTCACGGCTGTCCTGGCTCACGCCCTGGAAACCGGCGACCAGCACGATCTCGCCGTCGTCGAGGGCGCGCCGCACCCGGCCGGGATCGACCTCGATGATCTTGGCGTTGCCGTGCGCGCCCGTGGTGATCACCCCGGCCTGTGAACCGGTCAGCGAACGCGCCTCCGCGCCGAGGGAATGAATGGCCATGGCCACCAACGCGTTCGAGATCCGCTCACCCGAGGTGAGCAGCATGTCCATCTCCCTCGGCGGCGGCGCCGGTGCCACCTGACCCGCCAGGTCCAGCAATTCGTCGGTGGTGTCGCCCATCGCCGAGCACACGACAACCACGTCGTTGCCCTGCTTCTTGGTCTCCACGATCCGCTCGGCGACCCGGCGGATGCGCTCCGCGGTCGCGACCGACGAGCCACCGAATTTCTGTACAACCAGGGCCATCCCGCTGTCCTCTCCCTGCTCGCCCGCGAAGTACTCGCGGGTAACTCTCGTCGAGTATCCCGGCAATCCGGGCGCGGCTGGGTGGTTTGTGACGCGAAAAGTGGTGCCGCCGTGCCGTTTCTGGCGCGATACTGGCCACATGGGGGTGGCGCGCGTGCGTCGGCTCCGATGTTCGGCGGTTCTCGGCGTTAGGCGAATTCGGATGACTACTCGGCACTTTCGTTCCCGTTCGTTGCGTGTCGCGGTGCTCGGCACCGGGGCGCAGGCCCGGGAGGTGGTGCGGATCATCACCGAATCCGGTGACGAGCTGAGCGCACGAGCCGGGGCGCGATTGACGCTCGACACCGACGCGGCCGACCTCGTCGTCGACACCACCGCGACCGCCGAGAGCCTGGGCACCGTTCTCGAGGCGTTGCGGGCGGGCCGATCGGTGGTCACCGCGAATACCGCGCTCATCGCCTCGCACGGGGCCGAATTGATGTCGGCTGCCGAGGAATTCGGGGCGGATCTGTGTTTCGAGGGCGCCGTGGCGGGCGGGGTGCCGGTGGTCCGGCCGCTCACACAGTCACTGTCGGGCGATCGCGTGCGCGAGGTGCTCGGCGTCTTCGCCGCGGCCGACGCGCACGCGGCGGCGATCCTCGCCACGTTGGCCTTCCATACCCGGGTGGAAGTCACCGACGTGCATTTCGAGGAGTTCGGGGTGGCGCCGGCACACGACCTGGCGGCTGCCGACGCGTTGTCGTTGCGGTTGCGTCAGCTGACCGTGTGCACTCGCATCAGTGAGCCCGAAGACGGTGGCAAGGAATGGATTTCGGTACGGGTGCATCCCGCACTGTTGCCTGCCGCACACCCGCTGGCCCAGGTGGAGGCGCCGTTCAGCGCGGTGACGGTGGACGCCGAAGGTGCCGGGCGACTGATGTTCTCCGGTCGTGACGCGACGAGGGCCACCGCCTCGGCACTGCTCGGTGATCTGGTGAGCGCGGCGCGCAACCGCGTCAACGGTGGCCGGGCGCCACGCGCCTCGTATTACGCCGAGCTACCGGTCGCGCCGTTCGGCGACATCCCCACCCGCTACTACCTGAACCTGCGGGTCACCGATCACGCGGGCGCGCTCGCGCAGGTGGCCTCGATCTTCGCCGACCACGGGGTGAGCATCGAACGTGTGCGTCAGGAACACCACGGCGAGGACGCCCACCTCATCGTCCTCACCCACCGCGCCCGCGAATCGGCGCTGGCCGACACGGTCGACGCCCTCACCGACGCCACCTGTGTGAGCGCGGTGCTCACCAGGTGGCGGGTAGAAGGTGCGCCGGTCACAGGCTGAACGCCACCGCCCGCAGGATCAGCACGGCGATGAACACCACGGTGAAGGCGAGGTCGATGGCGACCTCGCCCAGCCGGACCGGCTTGAGCACCTTGCGCACCGGCGCGATCACCGGTTCTGTCGCCGCATGGGTCACCGACCGGACCTTCCCCACCCACGGCGACCGATTCCCCAGCGTTTCGAGCCAGTCGACCACCATCCGCGCGATCAACAGCACCAAGAACACTGTCAGTACCCACCCGAGCAGGGTTCCGATGAGACTCATTGACGCACTCCTTCCGGAGGTCACCGTCGACCTCTTACCGAAACAACGCCTTACCCGCCCCCAAGGTGTCCACTATGCACCGTTCTCAGCGGATTATCAGTCCGCACAGGCCAGTTACTCGGCGTGGCGCGCGTCGGTGTGTTCGTAGCGGCGGGCGAAGTCCAGGATGCGCGCGGTCACCTGACGGGAAATCTGGTAGAAGAGCCCGTGCCCCACACCGGGGAAGATCTCGACCTCGCAGGTGGGCAGGTTGTCGCGCACGCGTCGCTCGGCCAGTTGCGGATCGACCACCAACGACTCGGACCCGAGCAGCATCAGGGTCGGTGTCGTGATCGTCGCGAGCCGCTCGTCGGTGAATATCTTCGGATAGCCGATCGTCGGGATATACCCGAGAGCCGCCTTCACACCGGCGAATTCGGCGTCGGTCAGGGTGACGCCCGGGTTGAGCCGTGCGTTCATCGCGCGCAGATTCTTGTCCGTCGGCCGGGCACCGACGCGGAGCATCATCCACAACAGGCTCCATTTGATCTTCGTCAAGGTGCCGCTCGGCTCCACCACACTCAGGCTCGCCAGTCGTGCCTGCTGAGTGGTCGCGACAGCCATCGCCTGCCATGCACCCTGCGAGTAGCCGACCAGATGCACCCGGTCGACGCCGAGTCCGTCGAGCACCTCGCCCAGCCACGCACCGAACTTCGTCTCGTCGATCGGCGCGGTCTGCACGCTGAGCCCCGGCGTCCCGATCATCTCCGGCGCGTACACCACGTGATCGCGGGCGAAGTCCTCGACCACGTGGCTCCACATCAGGCTGTTCCCGCCGAGCGAGTGCATCAGCACGAACGGAATGCCCTGCCCCACACCTGATTTGCGGACCTTGGTCATACCGAAGGAGGTGGAGATGTCGAGCATTTCCGACGGAACAGGCCACTGCTTCTCCAGCTCCCGATAGGTCCGCAGATACTCCTCGCGCGCGGCGTCGTTCTTGAATCGCCCGATCTTGGCCATGACCACCCCTGTTCCTCGTTGATGATATCACCGTACCACATAGATGATATGGGCGTACCATAAAGATTCGCCGGTACAGACGAAGGAGGCAGGGTGCCACGCTTGGCCGACCATGACGAGCGCCGCAGGGCTATCACCGATGCCGCGCGGCGGGTGATCGCGCGGGGTGGGCTCGACGCGGCCACGTTCCAGTCCGTCGCCGCCGAGGCCGGGGTGTCGGTGCGGTCGGTGCAGTACTACTTCGGCACGAAGCAGGAGTTCCTGCTCGCCACGCATCGCGCGGTGGTGGCGGATTCCGGCGCTCGGCTGGGCGCGGGACTGGCGGGCCTCGCACCCGGCGCCCGACCACGCGACATCGTCCGGACGATCCTGCTCGGACTCCTCCCCCTCGATGAACCGAGCAGGCAGAACGCCGTCATCCTCGGGATCTTCCACGCGGCCGCGCTGACGGGACCGGACATCGGATCCGCCGACACCGTGGGGGCGCCGAACTACATCGTCGACGCGGTCGCCGACCAGCTGCGGGCCTCGCGCGGCCCGGAAGCGGACGAGTCGGTGGTCCGCAGCGACGCCGAGGTCATCCTGCTCGCACTCGGCGGACTCGCGCAGGGCATGCTCACCAACGACGACTACGCCGCGCGCGCGACACAATTGGTGGATCACCTGCTCGATCGTCTCTTCGACGCATGACGAAGCCCCGGCGGGATGCGCCGGGGCTTTGTCGGGTCGAACTACTTTCTGCGTTCCTTCTTCTCGCGCACGCGCACCGAGATGCGCACGGGCGAGCCGTCGAAACCGAATTCCTCGCGCAGGCGCCGCTCCAGGAAGCGGCGGTAACCCGCCTCGAGGAAGCCGGTGGTGAACAGCACGAACGTCGGCGGACGAGTGCTGGCCTGGGTGGCGAACATGACGCGGGGCTGACGGCCGCCGCGCATCGGCGGCGGGGTGGCCGCGATGACTTCCTTGAGCCAGGTGTTCAACCGTCCGGTGGAGATGCGCTTGTCCCAGGACTCGAGCGCGGTCTCCATCTGCGGCACCAGCTTCGCCACGGCGCGACCGGTGTGCGCGGAGATATTCACCCGCTGCGCCCACGGCACCCGCACGAGATCACGATCGATCTCGCGCTCGAGCATGTAGCGGCGATCCTCGTCGACCAGGTCCCACTTGTTGAACGCCAGCACCAGCGCGCGACCGGAGTCGGCGACCAGGCTGATCACCCGCAGGTCCTGTTCGGTGATCGGCACCGAGGCGTCGATCAGCATGATCGCCACCTCCGACGCCTCGAGCGCCGACTTGGTCCGCAGCGAGGCGTAGAACTCGGTGCCGGTGGCATTGGACACCTTGCGGCGCAGACCGGCGGTGTCGACGAACTTCCACACCTTGCCGCCGAGCTCCACCAGGGAGTCGACCGGGTCGACGGTGGTGCCCGCGACATCGTGGACCACCGAACGCTCGTCGCCCGCCAGCTTGTTCAGCAGGCTCGACTTGCCGACATTGGGCTTGCCGACCAGCGCCACCCGGCGCGGCCCGGCCACACCCGTGCCCTCGCGCGGGGTCTCGGGCAGTGCGGCGAGCACGTCGTCGAGCAGGTCGCCGGTACCGCGACCGTGCGCGGCCGAGACCATGCGCGGCTCGCCGAGGCCGAGCGACCACAGCGTCGCGGCCTCGATCTCGACTTTCTGATCGTCGACCTTGTTGGCGACCAGGATCACCGGGATCTTGGAGCGGCGCAGTTTGCGCACCGCCGCCTCGTCCGTCGCGGTCGCGCCGACGGTCGCGTCGACGACGAGCAGAATCGCGTCGGCGGTCTCCATCGCGACCTCGGCCTGCCGGGCCACATGCTGCTGCAGGCCCTTGGCGTCGGGCTCCCAGCCGCCGGTGTCCTGCACGAGGAAGCGGCGTCCGGCCCAGCTGGCCTCATACGAGATCCGGTCACGGGTAACGCCCGGAACGTCCTCGACAACGGCTTCGCGCCTACCGAGGATGCGGTTCACCAGGGTCGACTTGCCGACATTCGGACGGCCGACCACCGCGACCGTCGGCATGGCGAGGTGTTCCTCACCCTCGCCCTCACCTTCGAGATCGGCGATCTCCCAGTCGGTTTCATCGGTCCAGATACCGTCGCCCTCGAGTACGTCCTCGATCATCGCGACCCTCCTGTCGTGGCCGAAAGCTGCTGGGCCACCACGCGATACAGCTCGTCGATGGTCTGTTCCATCGTGAGATCGCTGGTATCGACGAGCACCGCGTCGGCGGCGGGGCGCAACGGCGAGACCTTGCGGGTGGAATCGAGGGTGTCGCGGCGCTGTACGTCGGCCAGCACGGCCGGGTAGTCGTCGCCGCGTCCCTCGCGGATGTTCTGGGCATTGCGCCGCTGGGCGCGCGCCTCCGCGGAGGCGGTGAGGTATATCTTGGCGTCGGCGTCGGTGAGCACGACGGTGCCGATATCGCGGCCCTCGACCACGATCCGGCCGGCCACGGCGGCGATCTCACGCTGCAGGGCGACGAGCTGCTCGCGCACCTGCGCCACCGCCGACACCGCCGACACGGCCTTGGTCACCGCGTCACCGCGGATCTCGGCCGACACGTCGTCACCGTCGAGTTCGACGACCTCGTGACTGGGATCGGTGCCGATCGAAAGAGGAAGCGCCGCAACGGCTTGCGCGATCGCCTCGGCATCGGTGAGATCCACGCCCGCACGCAGCACCCGCAGCGTCGCCACCCGGTACATGGCACCGGTGTCGAGGTAGCGGGCGTTCAGACGGGTGGCCAGCTTGCGCGACACACTGGACTTGCCGGTGCCGGACGGGCCGTCCATGGCGACGACGAGCGTGCCGTCGCCGGCGAGCCTGCCCTGGGCAGGTTCCACCGAGAAATCCACTCCGTTCACAGCTGCACCGCCTCGTAGAGTTTGCCGATTTCGTCGCGGCCGAGCACCCGAAGGGTGCCGGGACGCTGATCGCCGAGTGCCACCGGACCGAGGTGCGTGCGGACCAGGCGGATCACCGGGTGACCCACCTCGTCGAGCAGGCGGCGCACGATGTGCTTGCGGCCTTCGTGCAGCACCAGTTTCACCAGCGACCGGCCCTCGTAGGATTCGAGCACCATGAACTTGTCGACCTTGGCCGGACCGTCCTCGAGCTCGACGCCTTCGCGCAGCCGCTTGCCGACGAGCCGGTAGTTCACCTCGCCGTACACGGTGGCCAGGTAGGTCTTGGGCACCTCGAACGAGGGGTGCATCAGGCGGTGCGCCATCTCGCCGTCGTTGGTGAGCAGCAGCAGGCCCTCGGTGTCGGCATCGAGTCGACCCACGTGGAACAGGCGCTGACCCGCGGCGATCCGTTCGGCCACGATGTCACCGACACAGGGGCGACCCAGGTCGTCGGACATGGTGGACTGCCAGCCCTTGGGCTTGTTCAGCACCAGGTGCACGAGTTCGTCCCGCACGACCACGCGGGTGCCGTCAACGCGCACGACGGCGTTCTCGGCGTCGATACGAAGACCCTGCTCGCGCACGATCTTGCCGTCGACCTCCACGCGGCCCTGGGCGATCATCTCCTCGGCGGCGCGACGCGAGGCCACACCGGCCTTGGCGAGCACCTTCTGCAGGCGTTCGCCTTCACCCCACGGGAGCTTCTTGGGGCCCTCGGCGGTGTCGGCGTGCTGATGACGGGCAGGCTTGGCGTTGTTCAGGATCGTCGGGGCGACCACCTTGCGCTGCGGTTTCGCGGACTTCTTGTTGCGCGCCGCGAAGGCCTGCGTGCCGGCCGACGCGCCGCTGCGCTGTCCGGCTGTATCGCCACGCTGTCCGCGGTCGGCGTCACCACGCGGGTAGCCGCCGCCACTGGCAGCGCCGGTGCCGCGCTGGTAACCACCGGCGGACGGGCCACGACGGTCGCCACCGGCCGGGGCGCTGCGTCGATCGTCACGCTGGTAACCACCGGGGGCGCTGCGACGGTCGTCGCGCTGGTAGCCCCCGGTCGAACCACGGCGACCACCGGACTCCGCGTCGCGCTGGAAGGAACCGGCCGATCGGGCCGCTGTCTGATTGCCGCGCTGGAAGCCACCCGCGCTGGTGCCGCGGCGGCCGGGGGCCTCGCCACGGGAACCGGCCTGACCGGTGCGCGCACTGCCGCCGCGGGGGGCCGCGGTTCGGTTCGCGCCACTTCGGGGCTGGTCGCTGCGTTTTCTTCGATCCGGTGTGCCATCTCGGCGAGCGGAATTATTCATCTGTCCTGTCAATCGTCGGTGCCGAGATCCATGTCGGACTCGGCGGGTTTTTGCAGCCTGGTGTACCGGGGATCGGTGTCCAGGCTCTCGCTGATCTCGTCGATCAGATCGACGCCGGGAAGCAGCGGCGCCAGCGGTGGCAGGTCGCCGAGTGAGGCGAGCCCGATCCGTTCGAGGAACAACTCGGTGGTGCGGTAGAGCGTGCCGTTGGTTTCCGGGTCCTGACCCGCTTCCGCGATCAAGCCCCGCGCCAGCAGCGTGCGCATCACTCCGTCGACGTTCACCCCGCGAACCGCGCTGACCCGGGTGCGGGTCACCGGCTGGCGGTAGGCGACCACCGCCAAGGTTTCCAAGGCGGCCCGGGTGAGCTTCGTCCGGGCCCCGTCGAGCAGTACCCGCTCGACATAGGGCGCGTACTCCTGTCGAGTATAGAAGCGCCAACCGTCGCCGACGAAACGCAGGTCGATGCCGCTGCCGCGTGCGGTCAGTTCCGCCGACATGGCGCGCAGGGTTTCCTCGACCCGTTCGCTGGTGTCGTCCAGGGCCGCGGCCAGCTGTTCTACCGGCGCGGGAGCGTCCACGACGAGCAGCATGGCCTCGAGCGCGGACCGCAGTTCCGCGTCGTCGAGCCGCTCAGAAGTGAGTTCAGCCACTAGGTCGCTCATCCGTAATCCTCCTCGAAGGTCAAGGCCGCCGCCTCGGCGTCGGGGTCGAGTTCGCCGAGCCAGCTCACGGCCAGCGGGCCGAGCGGGTCGGGCTGGTCGAAGGCGATGGTCTTGCCGCGATACAGCTCGAGCAACGCCAGGAACCGGGCAACGATTTCCACCGGAACAGTGCAATCGGACACCAGCTCGGCGAACGTCGTCCACCCGCCGGGCCCGCGTTCCTTGAGCCGGGCCAGCACCAGCTCGGCCTGTTCGGCCACCGAGATGGTGTGCATGTGCAGATGTCCGAGCCCGACCTCGGCGACCGGGCGCGGCCGGAACGCGGCGGCCGCGATCTCGGCGAACGCGGCGACATCCACCCCGAGGGTCACTTCGGGGAGCAGCCCGGCGAACTGGTCCTCCAGCGCCACCGATCTCGGATACCGGCGCAGCGCGGCGGCTTCCAGCTCGGCGAGCAACTCGGCCACCTGTTTGAACGCGCGGTACTGCAGCAGCCGGGCGAACAGCAGGTCGCGAGCCTCGAGCAGTTCGAGGTCCTCGGCGTCGGTCATCTCCCCCGACGGCAGCAGCCGCGCGGCTTTCAGGTCGAGCAGCGTCGCGGCGACAACGAGGAATTCGGTGGTCTGATCGAGGATCTTGTCCGCGCGCAGCTTGGTGTTCTCGGCCAGCTCGGCGGTCAATGCCTTGGTGTAGGCGATGAATTCGTCGGTGACCTTGTGCAGCGCCACCTCGGTGACATCGAGTTTGCGTGAACTGATCAGCGTCAGCAGCAGATCGAACGGTCCCTCGAAATTGGTGAGCCGCAGATGGAATCCGCTGGTTTCCGCCGGTACTGCCTCTTCGGGTACTGCTTGCACCGCAGGTTGTGCCTCGATCACCGGCCCGACCGGTGGATGACCTCGCGTGCCATGGCCCGATACGCTTCCGCGCCCGCCGATTTCGGTGCCCACGTGGTGATCGGCTCACCGGCGACGCTGGCGTCGGGGAACCGGACGGTGCGCGAGATGGCGGTGTCGTAGACCAGGTCGCCGAACACCTCGACCACGCGCGACATCACCTGACGCGAATGCAGCAACCGCGCGTCGAACATGGTGACCACGATGCCGTACAGGCTCAGCCTGGGGTTGAGGCGATCGCGCACCTTCTCCACGGTGTCGTTGAGCAGGGCCAGCCCGCGCAGCGAGAAGTACTCGCATTCCATCGGAATGATGACCCCGTCGGAGCAGGCCAAGGCGTTGACGGTGAGCAGGCCGAGCGAGGGCTGGCAGTCGATGAGGATGTAGTCGTAGCGATCACGGACTCCGGCCAGCGCCCGGCCGAGGGACTGTTCGCGGCCCACCTCGTTGACCAGCTGGATCTCGGCGGCCGAGAGGTCGATGTTGCTGGGTAGCAGGTCCATGCCGTCGACCTTGGTGGTCTGCAGCACGTCGTCGACCGAGGCCTTGCCGCCGATCAGCAGGTTGTGCACGGTCAGGTCGAGATCGTGATGGGCGACCCCGAGGCCGGCCGACAGCGCGCCCTGCGGGTCGAGGTCGACCAGCAGTACGCGGCGCCCGTATTCGGCCAGTGCCGCACCGAGATTGATGGTCGAGGTGGTCTTGCCGACCCCGCCCTTCTGGTTGCACATGGCCACGACGAGCGCGTCGCCGTGCTGTTTGACCTGTGGTGGTTCGGGTACCAGGCGCAGCGGGCGGCCCGTCGGGCCGATCTCGACGGCCTCGGTGACCTGTTCCGGCCCACCGTCCCACGGTGTTTCCGCTGTCGTCACGATCCGCTGCTCCTTATACGTTTCCTTGCCGGTAACCCCTGTCGAGGGTAGCGAGGCCGGTTCGCCACCCACCTCACTTTCGTACGGTCCAGCTCCGGGTAGACGCTACCGCTCGCACCGCTCGGGTACGGCATGGCAACGCCGGGCGTGTTCGCACGATACCGCTTCGGCCGAAGTGCGGCCGTCTCCGTCAACGGGCGCGGGGGTGGGCGGTGGCCCACACTTCACGCAGGGTGCTCACCGTGACGAGGGTGTAGATCTGGGTGGTCGTCACCGAGGCGTGCCCGAGCAGTTCCTGCACCACACGCACGTCGGCGCCGCCGTCGAGCAGGTGGGTGGCGAAGGAGTGGCGCAGTGTGTGCGGCGACACCGTCGCACCGATGCCCGCGCGTTCGGCGGCGGTCTGCAACACCTGCCAGGCGCTCTGCCGTGACAGCCTGCCGCCCCGATTGTTGAGGAAAAGCGCACCGCCGCTTCCTTTTCCGTTCGCGGCCAGCGAGGGTCTGCCGCGCACAAGGTAGGCGTCGACGGCGGCGAGGGCGGGCCTGCCGATGGGGACGAGGCGTTGCTTGCCACCTTTGCCGCGCAGCACCACGCAGCGCTGTTCGGTGTCGATGTCGTCGACGTCGAGCCCGACCATCTCCGAGATGCGGGCGCCCGTGGAGTACAGCAGTTCGAGCAGCGCCCGGTCTCGCAGACCGCGCGGCCCACCGTCGGTGCCGCCCGGAGAACCGTCACCGCCTGCCGCTTCGAGCACACGCAGAACCTGGTCGTAAGGCAGCGCTTTGGGCAACCTGCGGCCGGGTGCGGGTGGTTTCACCGCATGCGCCACATCGGTGTCGGTGATGCCCTCCGCTGCCGCGAACCGGTGCAGCCCGCGCACCGCGATCAAGGCCCTGGCTACCGACCCGGCGGCGAGCGGTGGATGGTCCGCGCTGCCTGCGCGCAGCGCCATCGTGAATTCGGCGACGTCGCCTTGGGTGACGTCGCGCAGGGACTCGATACCGCGGGTACTGAGAAACGCCTGGTAGCGGGACAGATCACGCCGGTAGGCGCCCAGCGTGTTGCGCGCGGCACCACGCTCGACCGCCAGATGGTCGAGGTAGGCGTCGATCTCCCGCGCCAGCACACTCATCCGCGCCTACCCGCCGCCGAGCCGAACAGCCGAGCCCGTGGCCGACGCCGTTCGCCGTCGCGCGACACTCCCCTTGGCCCCGCGCCCCGCCGGATTCGTTCTTTCCACCCAGGCGGCAAGGGCGCGGTACAGGACCGCGTGCGTCTCGATGTGCGCCGGACGCTCTGTCACGACCGGGCGTCGGTTCGCGCCTCGGCTGCTTTGCGCCGCAGGAACGCCGTCGGCTGACCCGGCCACGGCGCGTCGGCCGGACGCAGGGGCAACCCGTTCGCCTCGGCCGAGGCGTAGGCGAGCACACCCGCCACGGCGGTCGCGTTCACGATCTCGCCGGCCAGGGCCGCACGGACCGCCTCGTCGAGCGGCATCCGCACCAATTCCAGGTCGGCTTCCTCGTGCTCGGGGTCCGGGCGGTCGGTCTCGGTGAGCCCGGTCGCGAAGAACACCCGCAGCGCCTCGTCGGTGAATCCCGGCGACAACGCCACATCCACCAGCACCGACCACTCGGCGGCGGCCAGGCCCGTCTCCTCGGCCAGCTCGCGCTTGGCCGCGGTGAGCGGGTCCTCGCCGTCGATATCGAGCAGTCCGGCGGGCAGTTCGAGCAGCCGGGTGCGGATGGGATGGCGGTACTGGCGGATCAGCACCACCCGTCCCTCGTCGTCGAGCGCGAGGACCGCCACCGCACCGTGATGCTCGATGACCTCACGCTCGGCGACCCGCCCGTCGGGCATCGCGACCTGGTCTTGGCGCAGGGCCACGATCGCGCCGCTGTAGAGCACCCGGCTCGATACCGTCTCGAAGTCGTGCTTACCGGGTTCGCTCATCGCCGCCTTGCCACCGATTCAGAGTTCCGCGGCCTGCTCCGCGAGCTCTTCCTCCGGAAAGTCTACGGGAAGGCGTTCGGCCAGTTTGTATTTCAACGCCGCGTGGATCAGCGCGGCGAACAGCGGATGCGGCCGGGTAGGACGGCTCTTGAGCTCCGGGTGCGCCTGGGTGGCGACGAAGAACGGGTGCACCGAGGCCGGGTACTCCACGAACTCCACCAGGTGCCCGTCGGGGGAGGTGCCCGAGAACACCAGACCGCTTTTGGCGATCGCGTCGCGGTAGGCGTTGTTCACCTCGAAGCGATGCCGGTGCCGCTCGGACACGTGCTCGCTGCCGTAGGCCTGCGCCACGACCGAACCCTTCTGCAGGGTGGCCGGGTACGCGCCCAGACGCATGGTGCCGCCCAGATCGGCCTCACCGGCGACCACGTCTTCCTGGTCGGCCATGGTCGAGATGACGGGGTTCTCGGTGTCGGGCTCGAACTCCGCGGAGTTCGCGTCCGCGATGCCCACCGAACGGGCCGCCTCGATCACCACACACTGCAGACCGAGACACAGGCCGAGCAGCGGGATACCGCGCCTGCGCGCGTAGCTGATGGCGCCGAGCTTGCCCTCGATGCCACGGATACCGAATCCGCCGGGGATCAGCACCGCGTCCACGTCACGCAACGCGGCCTGCGCGCCCGCCTCGGTCTCGCACTCGTCGGAGGGCACCCAGCGGATCTGCACCTTCGAACGATGCGCGAAGCCACCCGCACGCAGCGCCTCGGTCACCGACAGGTAGGCGTCGGGCAGATCGACGTACTTGCCGACCAGCGCCACCTCGACGGTCTCGCGCGGCGAGTGCACGCGCTCGAGCAGGTCGCCCCACACCGTCCAGTCGACATCGCGGAACGGCAGCCCCAGCTTGCGCACCACGTAGGCGTCCAGGCCCTCGCTGTGCAGCACCTTCGGGATGTCGTAGATCGACGGCGCGTCCGGGGTGGAGATGCACGCCTCCACGTCCACGTCGCACATCAGCGCGATCTTGTTCTTCAGACCCTGTGGCACCTCACGGTCACAGCGCAGGATCAGCGCGTCGGGCTGGATACCGATATTGCGCAGCGCCGCCACCGAATGCTGCGTCGGCTTGGTCTTGAGTTCACCCGAGGGCGCCAGGTACGGCACCAGCGACACATGCAGGAAGAACACATTGTCGCGGCCGACATCATGGCGGATCTGGCGCGCCGCCTCGAGGAACGGCTGCGACTCGATGTCACCGACGGTGCCACCGATCTCGGTGATCACCACATCCGGCACATGACCCTGCAGATCCGGACCGGTCATCGCCATGATGCGGTTCTTGATCTCGTCGGTGATGTGCGGGATCACCTGCACGGTGTCACCGAGGTACTCGCCGCGCCGCTCCTTGGCGATCACGGTCGAATAGATCTGACCGGTCGTCACATTCGCCGCACCGGACAGATCGCGATCGAGGAAACGCTCGTAGTGACCGACATCCAGATCGGTCTCGGCGCCGTCCTCGGTGACGAACACCTCACCGTGCTGGAACGGGTTCATGGTGCCCGGATCGACGTTCAGATACGGGTCGAGCTTCTGCATCGTCACCCGCATACCGCGCGCGGTCAGCAACTGACCGAGGCTGGAAGCGGTGAGACCCTTACCCAAAGAGGAGGCGACGCCACCGCTCACGAAGATGTGCTTGGTGGCATTTCGAGCCTGATTCCGTTGATGACCCACGGACCACCACTGTACCGCCTCCCCGGAACTTCAAGCGCAACCGAGGTGCGTGGACTGTCGCGTCGGCCGCCGGCGGTCAGGTGCGGAGGACTTGGCCCGTACCCGGTGAGTTACCCATGTGCTTGCGAGATCAGGGGTTTTGTTGGGATCGCTGGCGCGGAAACTCGCTATTTGCGGTGGTGAGGGTCTCAGTCAGCGGGGCATTGCTACCAGCGTCAGGGAGGTTGCTGCGGGGCCTGTGCCGTAGCGTCCGGCTACGCCGTTGAGTTGTTCGGGGAGGGCGAGGGCTGTTGTTACTCGGCCTGTTTCGCGGTCGATGTTGTCGACGGTGGTGACGGTGGTTGCGAGGGGGGCTTGGGCGCGGACGTGGGCGATGGGGGCGTTGCCTTCGGCGGCGCCTGGGCGGCCTGCCAGGACGGTGGCGGCGGTGCGGGCGCGGAGGGCGCCGGTGAAGCGGGCGATGGTCGCACCCTGGCCGGAGTCGTCGGCGATGCCGTCGCCGGTGACGACGACGGCCATCTGGGCGGGGTCGGTCGGCGTGTCGCCGTAGGCGAGGAAGCCGCCGCCGCGCAGGGTTTCCAGGAGCAGGGCCTGTTCCTGGGGTGTGGCGCGGGGATTGTTGGTCGCCGGGTCGATAAAAAGGGTCAGGCCGAGCAGGTCGCCCGCCATGCTGCCCTGGTCGACGGCGCCGGTGCGCAGCTGCGCGCCCGCGGGGACGACATTGGTCAGCGCCGATCGCAGGCGATCACCCTCACCGCTGTCGACGAAGCCATCGGTGAGAGCGATCCGGCCGGTCACCGAGGCGCCCGCCGTTTCGAGCGCCTTGCGTACGCCGTCGACATCGGCGGGATCGGCGTCGGGAGTGGTGAACACCAGTACGCGCCGGTCGGCCAACGTGCCTGCCAGGATGCGGCCCGACGCGCCGGCGATGAATCCGTCCGTCGCGTCCAGACGGCTGGTGAGCTGGGCGTTCTCCGCACTCAATGCCTCGACCTGGCTGCCGAGATCATCCTTGTCCGAACGCAGACCCGACAGCAGATCGGCGGCCACCGTCTGCGAACCGAGTACCACCCCGATAGCGAGAGCCAGGAAGATCGCCGCGATCGATATCGCGTGCTGACGCAGCGAGATCACAGCTGTACCCGCACCCACTCGACGAGCCGGTCCCAATACCCGGCGGCCACATCGAACACCTCGGACCCGCTCTGCGAAGCCAGGATCACCACGACCACCGCCACCAGCGCCGCCAGCACCACGAACGCCAGCGCCGCACCGGTCGACCGATGCCGGTACAGCGTCGACACGGCATTCGCGTCCACCAGCTTCGCCCCGACCTTCAACCGGGTCAGGAACGTCGCCGGATTGCTGTCGCGGCGGCCACGGTCGAAGAAGTCCTCCAGCGACGCGTGCGCTCCGGCCAGCACGATCAGCGACGCGCCGTGGTGATCGGCGAGCATCAACGCCAGGTCGGTCGGCGACCCCGACGACGGGAACGTCGTCGCGCCGATACCGAGGTCCTGGATGCGTTCCAGCCCACGCGCGTGGCCGTCGGTGTCGGCGGGCAGGATCATCTCCGCGCCGGAACGCAAGGTGGACGTGCTGATCTCGTCCGGATCACCGACGATCAGATCCGGCTTGTACTTGAGCTTGCGCAACGTATCCGCACCTCGGCCCACCCCGATCAGGATCGGCGCGTACTCCTTGATGAACGGCTTGAGGCGCTGCAACTCCTCGAGATGTCCCGGCCCGTCCGCGATCACGACCACATGCCGGTTGCGCAGATCCAACTCGATATCGGGCACGCCGATACCGTCGATCAGCAGCGCGCTCTCGGTGCGCACGAACTCGGTGGTGTTGCCCGCGAAGGCGTCGAGGTGATCGGCCAGCCCGTTGCGGGCCTCGATCATCCGGTCGGCGATCGTCGACTCGTCGAATTCGATGCCCTCGACCAGAACCTCGGGTTCCTTCTTGGTCAGCTTGTCGGCATAGACCACACCGGAGTCGATGCGGATCTTCGCACCGTCCTTGATCTTGCCGAACGCATCCGAGGAGACGGCGTCCATGAGCACGATCCCGTTGGCGACCAGCACCTCCGGACCGAGGTTCGGATAGCGACCCGAAATCGACGGCGACGTGTTGATCACCGCCACGACGCCCGCCTCGACGAGCCGGTCGGCGGTATGGCGATCCAGATCGGTCTCGTCAAGGACCGCGACATCCCCCGCACCGACCCGACCCAGTAATCGCCGGGTATTGCGATCCACCCGCGCGATCCCGGCGACACCGGGCAGCGTTTCGGTGTTCCGTGACAACAACGCCGGCATCTTCATGAGCCCGATGATGAAGCCAAACCCTCAACCTTTGGTGGAGGCGCGCCGAGTCACCGACCGCCCCGATACCCGTATGCTCCCTGTCACAGATACTTCGATCAGGAGCAGAAAACAATGCCGAGCAGCACTGTCGAGACGGTTCTCGACGCCCCACGCGACATCGTCTACCGCCTCTTCAGCGAGCGGGAGAGCGTGAGTCCCCACCTGCCCATTCAGGTCAAGCTCATCAAGCAGGGCGACGCCGTCACCGGTGTCGGCGCCCAGCACCTGCTCGGCTTCGGCAAGCTCGGCGTCACCGAGGAGATCACCGCGCTGGTCCCCGGCGAGCGCATGGAGTACAAGATCGTCAAGGGTGCGCCGGTCAAGCGCCACGTCGGCATCATCACCTTCGCCGACACCGCCGAGGGCGGCACCCGCGTGGTCTACACCATGGAATCCGAGCCGTCGCTGCCCGTTCCGGCCAAGGCCATGGAGTTCGGCCTGCGCCAGCTGACCAACCAGCTCATCGGCGGCATCCGCAAAGCCCTGCGCTGATCAGAGCGAGACACTTCGCTCGGCCCGAGCGGTCTCCAGCAGTTCCTCCGCGTGTGCCCGGCCGGTCTCGGTGTCGTCGAGGCCGGCCAGCATGCGGGCGAGTTCCACCACTCGTTCCTCGTCGGTGAGGGTGCGGACTCCGCTGTCCACCTTGCCTTTTCCGTCGTCCGATTTGTTCACCACCAGGTGGGTGTCGGCGAAGGCCGCCACCTGCGGTAGGTGGGTCACGACGATCACCTGATGCGTGCGGGCCAGGCGCGCGAGGCGTTTGCCGATCTCCACCGCGGCCCGACCGCCGACGCCCGCGTCGACCTCGTCGAACACCATGGTCGCGCCGTGATCCGAGCCGGCCAGCACCACTTCCAGCGCGAGCATCACGCGCGAGAGCTCACCGCCGGACGCGCTCTTGCTCAGCGGTAAAGACTGCGCGCCCGAGTGCGCCGAGAGCCGGAATTCCACCTCGTCGACACCGTTGGAACCCGCGTGCAGGGTCGTTCCGTCGAGGTCGAGCGGCGCCGAGTCCTGGGCGCTCGCCCGCAGCGGCCGGACCTGAACTTCCAAGCGCGCCTTGCCCATTGCCAGCCCACCGAGTTCGGTGCTCACGGCGGCGGCCAGTTTGGACGCGGCCTTGGTGCGGGCGGCGCTGAGTTTGCG
Organism: Nocardia sp. NPDC050378; assembly: GCF_040655675.1. Lineage (NCBI taxonomy): Bacteria > Bacillati > Actinomycetota > Actinomycetes > Mycobacteriales > Nocardiaceae > Nocardia > Nocardia sp. NPDC050378. Next base: position 4,537 of record NZ_JBFAKI010000015.1, on the reverse strand, counting down.
TGCGGCCTCGCGCACCTTGCCCGCGGCGGTCTCGACCTCGGCGGCCAGTTTGGCCAGCGCGTCCTCGGACACGTCGAGGGAGTCGAGGCGGGCGCGGGATTCGTCGGCCCAGGCGATCACACCGTCGATGTCGGGGGCGTATTTGCGGGTGAGCGATTTCAGTTCGGCCTGGCGGTTCAGCATCGTGTCCAGGGCGCTTGGGTCCGAGGGCAGTTCGGACAGGTAGCCGCTGAGTTCGGTCGTCACGTCGACGACCACCGCGATCGCCTCACCGAGACGCGGGGCGAGTGCGGTGAGGGCGGGGTCGTCGGCCGAGTCGAGGCGGGCGCGCGCCCCACCGAGCAGGTCGAGCACCCCGCCGCCGTCGGCGCTGGAGTCGGCGGGGCCGGACAGCGCCTCGTGGGCGGCGGCAGCGGCCTCACGCAGCGAGTCGAGGTCGCTGAGCCTGCGGATCTCGGCGACCAGCCGAGTGTCCTCGCCGGGTTCGGGTGCGATGCCGTCGATTTCGGCGAGCGAATGCTTGAGCCGGTCGGCTTCCAGGGCGAGTTCGCGGCTGCGGGCGGTGCGTTCGAGGAGTTCGGTGCGCGCGTCGAGCCAGGTGCGTCGGTGCACCTGGTACTTGCGCAGCAACGACGCCACGCCGTCGCCCGCGAACTGGTCGAGCGCGGCGAGTTGCTGTTCGGGACGCTGCAGGCGCAGCTGATCGTTCTGTCCGTGCACGGTCAGCAGACGGGAGGTGAACTCGCCGAGCACCGCCGCGGGCACACCCCGACCACCCAGATGGGCTCGCGACCGCCCGTCGCTGTTGACGGTGCGCACGGCGATCACGCTGCCGTCCTCGTCGGCCTCGGCACCGGCCGATTCCAGTACCTCGCCGATCGCGGCACGGGCGGCGTCGTTCACGTCGTCGACGACGAAACGGCCTTCGACCACCGCTTTCGACGCACCGACCCGTACCCGGCCCGCGTCCGCGCGGGCGCCGCTGAGCAGGTGCAGGCTGGTGACGACCATCGTTTTACCGGCACCGGTCTCGCCGGTGAGCACGGTCAGACCCTCATGGAATTGCGCGGTGGCCGTCGAGATGACGCCGAGTCCGTCAATCCTGATCTCGGTCAGCATCGGTGTCCTTCCCCGTTCGCTGTCTACCCCGCCAGCCCGTGACCGGCAGCTGGAACTTGCGCACCATCCGGTCGGCGAAGGGCGCGGAGTCCAGCCGCACCCACCGCACCGGCCGTTCGCCGCGCACCACCTCGGCCCGGCCGCCGCGTGGCAAGGCGAGCGTGCGCCGCCCGTCGAGAAAGACGATCGCGTCGTGCCCCGTGGCCACCGTTTCCACGGCGATCAACGATTCCGGGCTCGTCACCAGCGGCCGGGCGAACAGCGCGTGCGCGTTGCTGGGAATCACCAGCATGGCCTCGAGCTCCGGCCACACCACCGGACCACCCGCAGAGAAGGCGTACGCGGTCGAACCGGTGGGCGTGGCGATGAGAATCCCGTCGCAGCCGAAGGCCGACACCGGGCGCCCGTCCACTTCGAGCACCACCTCGAGCACGCCCATGCGCTGCGCGTTCTCGATGCTCGCCTCGTTCAGCGCCCAACCGCGTTCGGTGACGACATCGTCCACCCGGACGGTGACATCGATGGTCAGCCGGTCCTCGACCCGGTAGTCGCGGTCGACCACCTGGGCGAGTGCTTCGTCGAGGTGTTCGGCCTCGGCCTCGGTGAGGAAACCGATGCGGCCGAGGTTGATGCCCAGCACCGGCACACCGGTCGGCCTGCCGAGTTCGGCGGCGCGCAGGAATGTTCCGTCACCCCCGAGCGCGAGCACCATCTCGCACCCCTTGGCCGCCGACGGGCTGTGCGGGACGACGCGCACCGGGTATCCCCCCGGCTCGTCCTCGAATCGGGTGCTGTCGGCCTCGTCGGCCAGCACGCGCAGGCAGATGCCCGCCGCGGCGAAGATCTTCGCCACCCGGTGTGCAGTTTCGATGATCTCCGCACGTCCCGGATGGGCGACGAGCAGAATTTCGCGGCCGCTCTCACGCGAACTCACTGCGGCCCCTCCTCCACAGCCTGGGCGACCAGCGCCGCCACCTGTTCCGCGTTGTAGTCGAACGGTCCGACCTTGCGCAACCACAGAAAGTATTCGACATTGCCCGACGGTCCCGGCAGTGGGCTGGCGACCACACCGAGGGTGCGCAGACCGAGCGCGCCCGCCGCCGCCGCGACCTCGCACACCACTTCACTCCGCAGCGCCGGGTCACGCACCACGCCACCGGAACCGACCCGTTCCTTACCGACCTCGAATTGCGGCTTCACCATCGGCAGCAGATCGGCGCCGTCGCTCACGCAGGCCGCCAGCGCGGGCAGCACCAGTCCCAGCGAGATGAACGACAGGTCCCCGACTACCAATTCGACTGTGCCGCCGATGGTTTCAGCAGTGATACCGCGCACGTTGGTGCGGTCGAACACGCGCACGCGTTCGTCGTTCTGCAGACGCCAGATCAGCTGTCCGTAGCCGACGTCGACCGCGACGACCTCCCGCGCGCCCTTGCTCAGCAGCACGTCGGTGAACCCGCCCGTCGAGGCGCCCGCGTCCAGGCACCGCTTACCGGCGACCTCGAGTCCCTGCGGCTCGAACGCCTCCAGGGCACCCAGCAGCTTGTGGGCGCCACGCGACGCCCACGACACCTCGTCTGGTTCCTCGCGCACGATCAGCGGTGTGCCGGTCTCCACGGCGGTAGCCGGCTTCACCGCGACGGTCCCGGCGATCAAGACCCGGCCCGCGCCGATCAGTTCGACCGCGTGTTCCCGCGATCGGGCCAATCCGCGGCGAACCAGTTCGGCATCCACCCGCGCTCGTCTGGCCACCTCAGATCTTGTCCACGGTCGCCAGGGCGTCCACCAGCACCTCGTGCGCCTGCTCGAGGATGCGTGCGCGGCGGGTGATGTCGGCCCCGGTCTCGGTGTTCTCCGCGGGTCCCGGTGTGGGTCGCTCGCCGAGTTCGGCGAGCAACTCGTCGACCTGGGATCTGATCCGGTTCGGGTCGGCCGGTACGTGATGCGCCTGAGTACCCGGCAGGTGACTGCCGGGCATCGGGATCCCTGGTCGGGGTTGCGGTGGCGCGCCGGGCGGCGGCGAACTCGGAGTACTCATCGTGACGTCAACGCTATCGGATTTCCGAATCGACCGCGCGCACCCGTACCGCCCTGCCCGGGTGCTGCCGCAACAGATCCGCGACATCGGCGGGCGCGACCAGTCCCGGCACGATCTCGGCATTGAGGGCGTCGAGGGTCCGCGCGATGTAGGTGGGCACCTGCTCGGGCGACGCGGCGGCCACCTCGTCGAGAGTGCTCACCCCGGTCAGCACGAGCAGCGAATCGAGGCCGAGACCGTTCGCACCCTCGATGTCGGTGTCGAGCCGGTCCCCGACGACCAGCGCGTTTCGGGTCCCCGCCCGCTCGACGGCGTTTTCCATCAGCGGCGCGTAGGGCTTGCCGGCCACCAGCGGTTCACGATCGGACGCGGTCCGCAGCGCGGCGACCATCGAACCGTTGCCGGGCGCGAGCCCCCGTTCGTTCGGGAGGGTCCGGTCGGTATTGGCGGCCACCCACAGCACCCCCGCGCGCAGGGCGTAGGCAGCCTCGGCAAGGTCGGGCCAGGCAGTGGTCGGCGAATGCCCCTGCACCACAGCCGCGGGCGGCACGTCCGCGAACCGGCGAACCGGCTTCAGACCGACAGCCTCGACCTCGGCCGCGAGATCGTCGGTGCCGACAACCAGCACCTCCTCCCCCGCCGACAGCCGCTGACCGAGCATGCGCGCCGCCGCCTGCGCACTCGTCACCACATCCTCGGCAGCCGCCGGATACCCCAATTCGGCCAGATGCCCCGCGACCTTCGCGGGCCCACGCGCCGCGTTATTGGTCACATACACCAACCGCTGCGCCGAATCACCCTGCGGCACAAGCGCTTCGGGTGCGCCATCGATCACCTCGGGCCCGCGGTACAGCGTCCCGTCCAGATCGAGCAGCAAGGCCTCATATTGATCCCGTAGCCGATTCACACACCCTCACTCCGTCGTCGTGCCGGGCCGAGTACATCTGCGACCCTAAGCGAGACCACCGACAAATTCGGCTCACCCCGAATCGCCCTCGCCACCTTCATGATCGAGCATCCCCACCACCCCCGACCCCCAGAGTGCCCATGTTCACCCCGCCCCCCGGCGCGTCGCCCGCTGGAACCATCCGAGTCCGCCACCTACCGCACACCCATCCCCCGCGGCCCTATTCGAGCCCGACACCTACCGGGCTCTCAGCCCCCGCGGCGCTACTCGAGTCCGCCACCTACCGGGCTCCCGACCACACGGCACCACTTGAGTCCGCCACCTACCGCACTCCCAGCCACACGGCACCACTCGAGTCCGCCATGACCGCATTCCCAGCCCCGCACGACCCGACCTCGAGGAGGGTCCGCCGCGAAGCGGCGTAGCGGCCCGGCCGCGCGAACAGCGCTCGAAGCGCATGCGCGAAGCGCGAG
>NZ_JBFAKI010000014.1:0-138479 GCF_040655675.1 Nocardia sp. NPDC050378 | reverse complement strand
CGATTCACGTTGCACCTGAGTGCGGTGTTCGGCATGGCCGTGGGCGCTGTCTCGCGCTTCGCGCATGCGCTTCGAGCGCTGTTCGCGCGGCCGGGCCGCTGCGCCGCTACGCGGCGGACCCTCCTCGAGGTCGGGTCGTGCGGGGTTGGGAATGCTGTCATGGCGGACTTGGGTGGTGCCGTGTGGCTGGGAGTGCGGTAGGTGGCGGACTCGAGTGAGTGCGTGGGTTCGTGGTGTGGCGGGCTGCCGGTGGGGGCACGGATCACTGGTGGTGCCGCCTAGCGCAGGCAAATGACTCGGCTTCCAGCACGCGAATCGGATTACTCTGGCGCCGTGGGGATTTCTGAGTACGCACCGGGCGACGTGGTCGTCTTTTCACACGGTCCGTTCGGCGGTATCTGTGCTGTCGTCCAGTCCGTCGACACGCGGCGGTCGACGCTCGGGCTGGAGTTCGCCGTGGGCACCACGCACCGTGAGGGCGGGGTACTGCGGGAGGACCGGCATCGGCTGACCGTCGGGTTCGACGAGGTCGAGTTGCTGTAGGCGGGACGGGAGGCTTCTCGGGCCTGTAATACGGTGGACCCGTGATCGTCGCGCTTATCGATTCGGGTCTCGGCTTGTTGCCGACGGCCGCGTGGCTGCGCAAACTGCGACCCGATGTGGATCTGCTGCTGCTGCTCGATCCCGAGGGCGCGCCGTGGGGGCCCAAGCCGGAACAGTGGGTGGTCGAGCGGGTGCTGGCGACGGCGCGGCAGGCGCTGGCGCTGGGGGCCGAGGTGATCGTGCTGCCGTGCAATACGGCGAGTGTGACGGCGTTGGCTCAGGTGCGCGCCGAGGTGGGGGAGTCGGTGCCGGTGATCGGCACGGTTCCGGCGATCAAACCCGCTGCGGCGCAGTGCCGTTCGGTGGCGGTGTGGGCGACGGCGGCGACGACGGCCAGCCGTTATCAGGCCGACCTCATCGCCCGCTTCGGTGGCGATGCGAAGGTTGTCGGGGTGGCCTGCCACGGCCTGGCCGACGCCATCGACCGAGGTGACGTGCCCGCGATCAACGCCTCGATCGCCGATGCCGCGGCCCGCACACCCGCCGATGTGGAGGGCGTCGTGCTCGGCTGCACCCACTATCCGCTGGTCGTCGACGCCATCGTCGCCGCATTGCCGGACGGTGTGCGCCTGTTCGACAGTGCCCAGGCCGTCGCCGCCCAGACCGTCCGCAAGATGGACGAGCTCGGCAGGCCGAGCACCGGCACCGGAACCGTCCTGGTCCGCACCAGCGGCGAACCGGGGGAATTGCCCACCAGCGCGGCGACTTTCGAGTCCGGGCGGCTGCTGGGAGCCGTCGGTCTCTGACCCAGGAGGTGCGTGTGTCCGAGCTACCGACCGCCGAGCAGGTTCGTGCCGCACTCGCCGAACACGCCGACCCGGCCGACGCGCGACACCTGCGACGCTTCTTCAAGACCGGACCCGGCGAGTACGGCGACGGTGACGTGTTCCTCGGCGTCCGCGTGCCTGTCAGCCGGAGGGTCGCCAAAGGGTTCACCACGCTACCGCTCGACCAGGTCGACGAACTCCTCGACAGCCCGGTACACGAGGAACGACTGGTCGCCCTGTTCATCCTCGACGCGAAGTTCGCCATCGCGTCGAAACCACGCACCCGTGACGACAAGGCGCGCGAGGAGATAGTCGACCGCTACCTGGCCGCCGTGTGCCGGGGCCGGGTGAACAACTGGGACCTGGTCGACTCGTCGGCCGAATACATCCTCGGCGCCTGGCTGCTCGACAAAGACCGCACCCTGCTTGTCGAACTGGCACACCAGGATTCGCTCTGGGAGCGCAGAGTCGCGCTGCTGTCGACCTTCGCCTTCCTCCGCGCGGGCGACGCGAGCACCACCCTGGCCCTGGCCGAGGAGCTCCTCGACGATCACCGCGACCTGATCCAGAAGGCCCTCGGGTGGATGCTGCGCGAGGTCGGCAAGAAGGTCGACCTCGCGCTACTCACCGGCTTCCTCGACGCCAACGCACGCGAAATGGGCCGCACCGCATTGAGTTACGCGACCGAACACCTGGACAAGGAACAACGCGCCGCGTATCGCGCGATGCGCTAGAACTGGATTTTCAGGTGGTCGGTCACCGGCCGGGCCTGGCAACCGAGAATGTAGCCGTTCTCGATGTCCTCGGGGTCGAGGATCTCCGAATTCTCCATCTCCACTTTGCCCTCCAGCACCGTGCAGGCACAGGACCCGCATTCGCCTTCCTGGCAGGAGTACGGCACGTCGAGGCCTTTGTCGAGCATGATGTCGACCAGCGTCTGCTTGCGCGGCCAGCTCAGCTCGTGCACCTGCCCGTCGAGCTCCACCTCGACGGTCGCGGCGTCGGCGGCCTCCTCCTCGGACACCTCGGCGGGCGCGTGGTCGGCGAACGGGTCACCGGCCAGCGAGTTGAAGATCTCGGCGTGGGTGCGGTTGCGCGGCACGTCGAGCGAGGCGAGCGCGGTGTGCACGAGGTCCATGAACGGTTTCGGCCCGCACATGAACGCCTCGTAGGCGGTGTAGGGGCTCACCAGGCGGGCGAGCATGTCGGCGGTCGGCAGGCCGAGCAGCGGTTCGAGCCAGTGGATGACACTGAGCCGCTGCGGGAACTTGCCGACCAGTTCGCGCAGCTCGTCGGCGAAGATCACCGAGCCGGCGTCGCGGTTGGCGTAGACAAGCACGATCTTGCCGCTGCCCTGGGCGAGCGCCGACTTCAGGATGGAGATGACCGGGGTGATGCCGCTGCCCGCCGCGAACAGCAGCAGATCGGTGTCGAGGTCGCGGGGGGTGAACACGCCGGAGGGCGGGAGTACTTCCAGCTCGTCACCGGCGCTGATGTTGTCGCACAGCCAGTTCGAGCCGTAGCCGCCCTCGGTGCGTTTCACGGTCACCTTGGGCAGGTCGTCGGTGAACGGCGAACTCGCCAGCGAATAGCAGCGGGCCACCGAACCGGTGAGCTCACTGGGGATGCGCAGGGTGAGGAACTGCCCTGGCTGGTAGGCGAACCGTTCACGCAGCTCGTCGGGCACCTCGAAGACCACGGAGCGGGTGTCGGTCGTTTCGGCGATGACCGCGGCGACCCGCAGTACCACCGAGCGCGAGCCGTGCGGAACCTCGACTGTGGTCATGTCGTCCTCTCGAACAAAACTAGAACGTGTTTCAGTTTCATGCTAAGTCCGGACGCGCCTGCAGGGCAAGCTGCGCCTCGAGCCCGGCCACGAGCACCTCCATCCCGAAGTCGTAGGAGTACTTGCCGCGCAGGTCGGACATGTACTTCGTGGCACGGGCCACCGCTTCGGGCAGCAGCACGTCCGCGGGGGCGGAGCGGTCGCGCGGATTCACCCTGCTGCGGCCGAACAGGTAGGTGTGAATGGTCGCGTAGGCGGCCAGCACGTTGCGATCGGAGAATCCCGCGTCGAACAGGATCTCCATCACCGCTTCGATCAGGTCGAGCTGCTTGCCGAGCATCTGCTCGAGCAGGATGTCGCCCAGGCCGGGATGCCTGCGCAGTTTATCGTCTATCTGATCGATCAGATCGCGCAGGCGTACCTGCCACGGGCCGGACTCGCGCGGCGGCTTGCGCACGCCGACCAGCGCCGCGCTGGCGACGAGGTCGAGGAGTTCGCGCTTGTCGGCGACGTAGTAGTAGGGCGCCATCGGCGACACCCCGAGCTCACGCGAGAGCCTGCGCATGGACAGCTTCTCCACGCCGTCCTCGCGTACTACGCGCAGCGCCGCCTCGACGATCTCCGCTTCCGAGAGTGTCGAATTCGCGCCGCTGCCGACCCCACCGTGGTTACGCAAGCCTCTGCCTCACCTCTACTGCCGCTGGGCTCTCGGGCCCCTTCCGTCCTGCTCCCGGCAGTCTAGATGTCGTGGCCCGTCCAGTGAGTTTTTCCGAATCCCGCCTTTATGGCAGTGACTGACGTTAAAGTCACGAGTGACCGTCAACACCTGGGAGGTAGTCATGGCCGAGAACCCGGCACCCGTGAGCGAGGACACCGGCGAGGACCTGATCGCCGAAACGCTGATCGAAGAGGTCAGCATCGACGGCATGTGCGGCGTGTACTGACCATGGCGGCAGGCGTGCTCGATCTCGATGCCCGATGGGCGCTGCATCCCCGGGTCTCCTTGCGTCCGGAGTCCTTCGGTGCGCTGCTGTACCACTTCGGCACCCGCAAGCTCTCGTTCCTCAAGAGCCGCGAGCTGGTCGACGTGGTCCGGTCGCTGCCCGCACATCATTCCGTGCGGGAAGCGCTGCACGCCAAGGGCTTCAGTGCTTCGACGGCATATGTCGAGGCACTCGACCAGCTGGCCCGCACCGACATGATCGTGCCCGCGCCGGGCCCGGTCACGCCGGTGGAACCGAGCCCGCCTGCCCCGGTCGGCGCCCCGCAGGGCGGACGGCTGATCGACCGTTTCGAGTCCGGTCTCGCCGCGCCGATCTGCCTCACCTGGGAACTGACGTACGCGTGCAACCTGTCGTGCGTGCACTGCCTGTCGTCCTCGGGTCGCCGCGACCCGAACGAGCTGAGCACCGAGCAGTGCAAGGCGCTGATCGACGAGTTCGAGCGCATGCAGATCTTCTACGTCAACATCGGCGGCGGTGAACCGACCGTGCGCCCGGACTTCTGGGAGCTGGTCGACTACGCCACGGCCCACCACGTGGGGGTCAAGTTCTCCACCAACGGGGTACGCATCAACCAGCAGGTCGCTGCCAGGCTGGCCGCCAGTGACTACGTCGACGTGCAGATCTCCCTCGACGGCGCCACCGCCGAGGTCAACGACGCCGTGCGTGGCCCCGGCTCCTACGACACCGCCATCAGGGCGTTGTCGAACCTGGCCGACGCGGGCTTCCGCGACGCCAAGCTCTCGGTGGTCGCGACCCGCCACAACATCGCCCAGCTCGACGAATTCAAAGCCATCGCCGACCGCTATGGCGCCACCCTTCGCCTGACCCGGCTGCGCCCGTCGGGCCGTGGCGCCGACGTGTGGGACGAGCTGCACCCGCTGCCCGAACAGCAGCGCGAGCTCTACGACTGGCTCGTGCGCAACGGCGAGGGCGTGCTCACCGGGGACTCCTTCTTCCACCTGTCGGCCTTCGGTTCGGCCCTGCCCGGCCTGAACATGTGCGGTGCGGGCCGGGTGGTCTGCCTGGTCGACCCGGTCGGTGACGTCTACGCCTGCCCGTTCGCCATCCACGACCGGTTCAAGGCCGGAAACATCCTCACCGACGGCGGTTTCGACGGTGTGTGGACCAACGCCGAACTGTTCGCCGAACTGCGCGAGCCGGTCGACGGCGGGGCGTGCACCAAGTGCAGCCACTACGACGCCTGCCGTGGCGGGTGCATGGCCGCCAAGTTCTTCACCGGTCTGCCCGCCAACGGACCCGACCCGGAGTGTGTGCAGGGGTACGGGGAGGCGGCGTTGTCGGCACCGGGCCGCGTCGTTCCGCGCCCGGCTGTGGACCATTCGCGGCCGGTGCGTGCGCGCACCCGGGTGTCGCTGCCGCTGACCGTGCGTCAGCCACCGGCCAAGGCGTGCAACGAGAGTCCGCTCGGGTAGTCGCGTCGCGGTTGCCAGCGGTGCGCTGCCGATCTTGCTCGACACGTCAACTAAGCGGTCGGAGCGGCATTTCGAGCGGAGTTTCTTCCTTTTTTCTGGGGTGATGATGTTTGGCGGGCCAAGTGCGAATAGCATGCGAGGAATGCGCCATGATCGTCTGCCCGACGGCTTCGGGGTACGGATCGATCCACGGGTACGCGCATTTTCCGGGGGTCGGATCCTGATCGGCGGATCGCCCGCACGGATGCTGCGCCTGGCACCCGAGGCCGCCGAATTGATCGGCGACGGGTACCTCGAGGTCACCGATACCAAGTCCGCGATCGTCGCCCGCAGACTCCTCGACTCCGGGGTCGCCAACCCGCGACCCCGGCTGCTGCCCTCACCCGACGACGTCACGGTCGTCGTCCCGCTCTACAACAACGCCGACGGACTCGTACGGCTGCTCGGTTCGCTGCGCGGACACAATGTGATCGTCGTCGACGACGGTTCCGACGAACCGGTGCGCATCCCGCCCCGGCCGGGGCGCGGTCAGGTGACGGTGCTGCGCCACGAGCGCCCACTCGGCCCGGCCGCCGCCCGCAATGCCGGGTTACGGGCCGCGTCAACGGGTTTCGTCGCGTTCCTCGACTCCGATGTGGTGCCGCGCAGCGGCTGGCTCGAGGTGATGCTCGGGCATTTCAGCGATCCGCAGGTGGCGCTGGTCGCCCCGCGCATCGTCGCCTTGGATTCGGAGTCCAACGCGCTGGCCCGCTACGAACACACCCGCTCCTCGCTGGACCTGGGCAGGCGCGAGGCCGCGGTGCACGCACGCGGCATCGTGTCGTACGTGCCGAGCGCTGCGCTGCTCGCCCGGCGCGCGGCACTGCTCGGTGAGGGCGGGTTCGACGAATCCATGCAGGTGGCCGAGGATGTCGACCTGTGCTGGCGGCTCGAGCGGGCAGGCTGGCGACTGCGCTACGAGCCGGCCGCCCACGTCGCCCACGATCATCGGGTCGAGTTCCGGGCCTGGTTCACGCGAAAGCTGTTCTACGGCACGGGCGCCGCGCCGCTGGGCAAGCGGCACGGGGAGATGGTCTCGCCACTGAGCGTGCCGAAGTGGACGGTGCTCGCCGCGATCCTGTTCGCCACCCTGTCGAGATGGGGGCTGCTCGGCGGGCTGGTCACCCTGGCGACGGCGCTGGTCCGGATGCGTCGGGTGTTCGCCGAACTCGACAATCCCACCCGCATCGCCGCGGTGTATCTGGCTCGCGGATTCTTCGCCGGGCTCTGGCGACTGGCCTCGGCGATGTGTCGTGACTACTGGCCGGTGACGCTGCTGGCGGTGCTCGCGTCGAAGCGGATCAGGAAGATCGCGGTCACCATGGCGCTGGCCGACGGGCTGGCCGATTGGTTCACCCATCGCGATTCCGGTGGCCTCGATCCGCTGCGCTATGTGGCCTACAAGCGGCTCGACGATGTCGCGTACGGCACCGGGCTGTGGCTCGGCGTCATCCGGGCACGCAGCTTCGAGGCGCTCAAGCCGCACGTTCCGCCGAACTGAGCTGTCCGCGTTGCCGAACACGCTGGTGGTCGGGGCCGGTTCGGCGGGGTGTGTGCTCGCGGCTCGGCTCAGTGACGACCCGGCCCACACGGTGCTGGTGCTCGAGGCGGGACGGGTGTGGCCCGCAACGGCCGACATTCCCGCCGAACTGCTCGACCCCGGCCACCTCCCGGTCGGACCGGAGTCGGCCGTGCTCTGGCGCTACGCGGGAAACCTGGTGCGTGGCAAGCTGATCGGCGGTTCCGGGGCGATCAACGGCAGCTATTTCATCCGGCCGCCCGCCGCGGGATTCATGGACTGGAACAGCGAGCGATGGACCTTCGACACGCTGCTGCCGTTCTTCCGGGGCCTGGAGAACGACCTGGATCACGGCACGGACCCCGGCCACGGCGCCGACGGTCCGATCCCGGTTGTCCGGACCACCGACCCCACTCCGTTCAGCGCCGAATTCGCGCAACGATGCGCGGCAGCCGGATTGCGCGAGGTCGCCGACCTCAACGCGCTCGACGCACCGGACGGCTTCGGGCGGGTACCGCTCGCGATCTCGGGAAACCGGCGTGCCGGACCGGGCATCACCCATCTCTATCCGGTGCTCGACCGGCCCAACCTCACTGTCGTCGGGGAGACGACAGTGACGCGCCTGGTCATGAACGGCAGCCGGGCCGTCGGTGTGGAATGGGTGCGCGGCCACGAACACGGACGCACCGACGCCGACCGGATCGTGCTCTGCGCGGGCGCCGTGGAATCGGCCGCGTTGCTGCTGCGCTCGGGCATCGGACCCGAGCGGCAACTTCGCGCACTCGGCATTCCGGTGGTCCGGCCCGCCCCCGTCGGGGCGTGGTGCACCGACCACCCCGAGATCGGCGTCGAGTTCCCCGGCCCCGAACCGGCGGCCTCGACCGTCGCCCTCGAATACGTGCTCGAACACGACGACCTCGAATTCCGCCCGTACACACCGGTGTTCACACCCGGTCTGCGCAGGCTCGGGGTGGCGCACATGCGGCCGACCGGCGCCGCCGAACTGACGTTGCGTTCGGCCGACCCCACCGTGCCCGCCCACATCGATCAGAGCGGGCTGCTCACCGCGGCGGACCGGGCAAACCTGCGCGCGGGTGTCGAGCTGGCGTGTGAACTGTTCGACCTGAGGTTCGGCCCCGTCGACGACCACTGGCTACGTGCCAATAGTGGGACGTCCCAGCATCTGTCGGGGACCTGCCGGATGGGTCCGGCGAACGATGAGCAATCGGTCGTCGACGAGCTCGGTCGCGTGCACGGAATCGAAGGATTGAGTATTGCCGACCTTTCGGTCGTCCCGGTGCCGCTGACGCGTGGTCCGCAGGCCACGGTAGTGACGCTCGCCGCAGCCATAGCGGCGTGCTACACGGTGTGACGGAGTGACATCCGCTAGCACAATGTGACCTGCGGGACAAACCCGCACTTCTGGCGTTTGGCCCGATAACTGCCCGGTACAGTTTGTAGCGGGAAAGAAAGGCAAATGGTCAGCAATCTTGCAGGTGGGCGGCCCCCACGGCAGGCGACGGAGGCGGGCGCGCAGCTCGGTGCTCTGGAAGCCTATGCCGCACAGGCCCATGGTTTTCTCAGTGCCGGTGGTGAACAGCTGACCCAGCTGGCCGGTCTGTTGCGTCCGCTCGTTCTCGAGTCCTGGTTACGCAGCGTACGCGGTGGGATCGATCCCACCGATATGGTCGACGGTCGCGGTCTGCGCGGCGCCGACCTGGTGCGGTATCGCGATGCCCACCCTATCGCCGCCCTCATGCCGTTGATCGACAAACTGCTGGTCCAGGACGCGGCGCGGGCGGGACTCATCGTCACCGTCGCCGACCAGTTCGGGCGAGTGCTCTGCGTGCACGGTCATCCCGACCAGGTCGCCGCCGCCGCCGAGATCGGCCTGCGCGAAGGCGACGACCTCAGTGAACGGCGCATCGGCACCAATGCCGTTGGCCTCGTCGTGCGCACCGGCCGGGCCACCTGGATCCACGGGCCCGAGCACTTCCTGCATCGCATGCACCAGATCACCGGGGCAGCGGCACCCGTGCACGAGCCGGATGGCAGGCTCGTCGGGGTGCTGATGATTGCCGGCGGGATGCGGGTCGCCAAGCCGGAAATCCTCGCCCTGGTCAAGGCCGCCGCCACCGCCGCGGAGATGGATCTGGTGCTGCGAGCCATGCGGGCGGGCCGAGGCGAAACCACCTCGGTACGCGGAAGCGACCCGGCGGCCGAGGCCGAACCGGCCAGGTTGGCGCTCGACGTGCTAGGACTCGGGCAACCGCACTTGAGTGTGGCGGGGGAGCGGGTACCGCTGTCACAACGTCATGCCGAGATCCTGCTGTTGCTCACCGAGCATCCCGAGGGTCTCGGTTCGGATCATCTCGCGCTGCTGCTCGACGACACCGATCTGGACAACGGCACGATCCGCGCCGCCATGTCGCGGTTGCGCGCGGTGGTCGGCGCGACGGTGGTCGCCTCGCGCCCATACCGCTTGCAGGTGCATGTCGCAACCGATGTGGAGGCGTTGCGGGCCGCGCTGGATTCCGGTGATATCGAATCCGCATTACGTTTGTACGCCGGACCGGTGTTGCCGCGTTCCTCGGCGCCGGGCATCTGCGACCTCCGCGACGAGTTGCGGGTGCGGTTGCGTACCGCGGTGCTCGCCTCGGCCGACCCGGCCGTACTGCGCCGGTGGACCGCGTGTCAGGAAGGGCGTGACGATGCCGCAGCCTGGGCCGCCTATCGGGCTACCGTCGATCGCGATTCACCCCTGTATGCGCAGATCGAAGCCAAGATCCGGGTGCTCGATCGGCGACTCGGTGCCGATGCAACGCAGATGCAACGTTTCGGCTCCTAGTCTCCCGTTCTGAAAGTGTGCTAGCTCACATATCTGTGGCCGATGTGTTGGAGCGCACACTCATGGCCCGGTCGTGCCCACCTTCTGAAACCGACTGGACGCCCGTCTGATTTTTTTATCGGAATAAGTTCCTTTTTATTAACTGACCGCCTAGTGTCGGCACTGCATGGACAGGCTCCGTGTGATGTAGGCGACATTGGAGGAACGATCAACAGCTAGACCAACCGCGGCCGACGATCTGTCCGCCGCCGCAGGCGGTCCGAGGAGGATCGCCGCTCTCGTCCACATGATCTGTCGGGGATCTGCGCGGATGCGGCGTTGTGCCCATCGCGCTCTTGGCCGGACCTATTCGGCGACCACGAGGTACCTCAGGTGTCTTCGTGCTGCCCGAAAACGTTCGACTGCTGTTTTTTCGCGATACGAGGAGGCTCTGGTGCACGGAACGGAGTTGGGTGGGTTCAGCGCGCGACCGCAGGAGGCGGAGGGTGCGTCGGCACCGTTCCCGCTGACCCCCGCTCAGCTGGGGGTCTGGTACGCGCAGCTGCTCGACCCCGACGTGCCGATCACCATCGCCCAGTACGTGGACATCACCGGCGAGCTGGATCCCGATGTCCTGCAAGCGGTTACGGCCGAGGCGGCACACACCTACGGTTCGCCGCTGGTGCGCATCGGTGAGCGCGACGGTGTTCCGTATCAGGTGGTGGACCACTCGCTCCCGATCGAGAACGAGCTCCCGCTGATCGATCTTCGCCACCACGACGACCCCGTCGCCGCGGCCCAGGAATGGATGCGCGCGGAATTCGGCGCCCCGCTGGACCTGCTCACCGACCGCCTCGTCGCGGGCGCGGTGCTGCGGGTAGGCGAGGAGCGCTGGTTCTGGTACCTGCGCGGACACCACATCGTGCTCGACGGGTACGGCGCGTTCACGCTCTCGCAGCGCATCGCGGAGCTCTACACCGCCCGGGTACTCGACCTCGAGCCGTCGCGGGTGGTGCCGGGTGACCTGGCCGACCTCGTCGAGGGCGAACAGCGCTACCGCGAGAGCACCCGATTCGCCGCCGATCGTGAGCACTGGGCCGAGCGCATCGCGGGCCTGGACAGCCCGACCGCCCTCGACCCGCGCACCGCGCCGCGCTCGGCGATCAACCTGGTCACCGGCGGCAGGCTCACCGACAAACTGGTGCAGCGACTGGAAACCATTGCTGCCAGCGATGATTCGACACTGTCGGCGGTGCTGCTCGCCGCGTTCGCCGCCTACCTCGGCCGGCTCACCGACCGACCGCACGCGGTGCTGAGCCTGCCCGTCACCGCCCGGACCACCGCTGTCATGCGGCGCTCGGCGGGCATGCTGTCCAATATCGTTCCGTTGCGCCTGCCGACCGGCGCGGCCGGGGCGAGCACCACCTGGGGCGAGCTGCTGCGCGCGGCCCGAGTGGAGGTGGCGGGTGCGCTGCGCCACCAGCGCTACCGCGCCGAGGACATCCGGCGCGACGCCGAGGACGACGGTCGCCCGGCCCGGCGCGCGCTGTTCGGTCCGCTCGCGAACTTCATGCTGTTCCGCACCAGCCTGCTGCTCGGCAACACCACCGGGCGCTACCGGGTGCTGTCGACTGGTCCGATCGAGGATCTGAGCCTGAATGTGTACTACGGCGATCACGACCGGGTGCATGTCGATTTCGAGGCCAACCCCAACCTCTACGACGCCGATTCGCTGGCCCGGCATCACTGCCGGTTCCTGCGCTTCCTGGAGCGGCTGACCGCGGTCGCCCTGGATACCCGGGTCGGTGCCGTCGAGGTGGCGACCGAGCTGGAACTCGAGGTCAGCACCAAGATCTGGAACGCCACCGGCTTCGATGTGACGGCCGCACTCACCGAGCGCGCGGTGGCGTCGGCGACCCTGCCCGCGATGTTCGAGGCGCAGGTTCGGCGCACGCCCGATTCCGTCGCCGTCCGGATGGCCGGTTCCGGCGAGGCGCTCACCTATCGCGAACTGTCGCAGCGGGCCGCCCGGCTGGCACGACGACTGCGGGCAGAGGGCATCGGTCCGGAATCGTTGGTGGCGCTGAGCATCAGACGTTCCACCGACCTGGTGATCGCCATGTACGCGGTGCTCGCCGCCGGCGCGGCGTACGTACCGATCGATCCGGACCACCCGGCCGATCGCATCGCCCACATCCTCGAAACCGCCTCGCCCGCCGCGATTCTCACCACCACGCGTGAGACGTCCCTCGCCACGAATGTGCCGGTACTCGCGGTCGACGATCTCGACCTGAGCTGGTACGCCGACGAGCCGCTCACCGACGCCGACCGCACGGCCCCACTGCGGCCGCAGCATCCGGCCTACGTCATCTTCACCTCCGGCTCCACCGGTCTGCCCAAGGGCGTGGCCGTCGAGCACGCCGCGATCGTGAACCGGCTGGTGTGGATGCAGCACAGCTACCGCCTGCACGGCGTGGACACGGTGCTGCAGAAGACGCCGACGACCTTCGACGTGTCGGTGTGGGAGTTCTTCTGGCCCTTGCAGATCGGTGCCACACTGCTGCTCGCCGAGCCGGACGGGCACCGCGATCCCGCCTACCTGCGCCGGGTGATCGCCGAATACGGCGTCACCGTCGCGCATTTCGTACCGTCGATGCTCGAGGCTTTCCTCGCCCAGCAGGAGATCGCCGAACGTGGCTCGCTGCGACTGGTTTTCGCCTCGGGTGAGGCGCTGCCCGCCCCGCTGGCGCAGCGGTTGCGGTTGCTCACCGGGGCCCGGCTGCATAATCTCTACGGTCCCACCGAGGCCGCCGTCGACGTCACCTTCCACGAGGTGACCGACGCCGACCGGGTGACGGTGCCGATCGGCGCGCCGGTGTTCAATACCCGGCTCCATGTTCTCGACTCGCGGCTGCGGCCGGTTCCGGTCGGGGCTCCGGGTGAGCTGTATCTGTCGGGGGTACAGCTCGCCCGGGGTTATGTCGGCCGCCCCGAGCTCACCGCGGGCCGGTTCGTCGCCGACCCGGCGGCGGCGGGTGAACGGATGTACCGCACCGGCGACCTCGTGCGCTGGACGACCAACGGTGAACTGGAATACCTGGGCCGCACCGACTTCCAGGTGAAGCTGCGCGGCCTGCGCATCGAACTCGGTGAGATCGAAGCGATCCTCGGCAGCGTCGAGGGCGCCGCGCGCGCGGTTGTCGTCGTGCGCGACGACGCGGGTGTCGGTGAACAACTGGTCGCGTATGTGGTGGCCGAGGCCGGTGCGGTCACCGTCGACGCGCTGCGCGAGGCCGCCCTGCGCGCCCTGCCCGCCTACATGGTTCCCGCCGCGTTCGTGCTGCTCGACGAGCTGCCGGTGAACGCCTCGGGCAAGCTCGACCGCAAGGCCCTGCCCGCTCCCGCTCGCACCGTCGTCGCCTACACCGAGCCCGCCGGGCCGGTGGAGGAGACGGTGGCGCGGGTCTTCGGCGAGGTGCTCGGTCTCGAGCGCGTCGGCCGCGACGACGACTTCTTCGCCCTCGGCGGCAACAGCCTCGTCGCCACCCAGGTCGCGGCTCGGCTCGGCGCCGATCTGGGGTGCGGACTTACCGTGCGCGACCTGTTCGGTGCCACCACGGTGGCCCGGCTGGCGGCCGTGATCGCCGAGCGCGCCGATGCCGGTGTCTCGGCGCAACTGCCGGTTCTGATGGCCCGACCGCGCCCTTCGCTCATTCCGCTTTCGCCTGCGCAGCAACGCATCTGGTTTCTGAACCGGTTCGACCCATCCGCCCCCGGTTACAACATGCCGTTCGTGGTACGGCTGCGCGGCACGGCCGACCTGGCCGCCCTGCTGGCCGCGCTCACCGCCGTGGTCGACCGGCACGAGGCCTTGCGCACCATCTTCCCCGCCGTCGATGCCGCGGGTGGGGAAGTCGCGGAGCAGGTGGTGTGCCCCGCCGGGTTCGTGCGCATCGGTGAGCCGACCGAAGTGGCCGCCGCCGAACTGGATGCCGAGCTCACCCGATTCGCCTCCACCGGTTTCGATCTGGAGCGCGAGGCGCCGTTCCGCGCGCGGGTGTACGTGGTGGCCGACACCGCCGCGCGCGGCGAACCGCACACGGACTCCGACGGTCGAGAAGGCGTTCGTCCGAAGGCCGGCGAACTCGGCGCCGAAGCCCGTCACGAAGACGATGCCGAGGTCGGCCACGCTGTCACGGCGGGTGCCGGTGAATGCGTGCTCGCCGTCGTGTTGCATCACATCGCGGCGGACGGTGTTTCGCTGCAGGTGCTCGTCCGCGATGTGCTCACCGCCTACCGCGCCGCCACCGACGGCGTCGTGCCCGACTGGTCGCCGCTGACCGTGCAGTACGCCGACTACACCCTCTGGCAGCGTGAACTTCTCGGCGCCGAGAACGACCCGAACTCGCTGGCCGCACGCGAAATCGCTTTCTGGGAACGGACTCTGGCTGGACTGCCCGATCAGCTCGAGTTGCCGTCGGCGCGGCCGCGTCCGGTGGAACCGAGCATGCGCGGCGCGCGTGTGGGCTTCACCATCGACCCCGCCTTGCACCGGCAGCTCACCGACTTGGCTCAGCAGGCCGGGGCCTCGCTGTTCATGGTGCTGCACACCGCGCTGGCCGTGCTGCTCGCCCGCCTGTCGGGCACCACCGACATCGCCGTCGGCACCGGTGTCGCCGGACGTGGCGACCGGGCCATCGACGACCTGATCGGCATGTTCGTCAACACGCTCGTGCTGCGCACCGAGGTCGACCCGGCCGCCAGTTTCGCGGCCGCCCTCGAGCACACGCGCGAGACCGACCTGGCCGCGTTCGCGCACACCACGGTGCCGTTCGATCGGCTCGTCGATGTGGTGAACCCGGCGCGCTCGCAGGCGCGTCATCCGCTGTTCCAGGTGGCCTTGAACTTCCAGGCCGGGTTCGACACCACCTTCGAGCTGGCGGGCTCGCCGGTGACGGTGCACGAGATCGAGCTCGACATCACCAAGTTCGATCTGCAGATCACGCTCGCCGAAACGCGCTCCGCCACCGGCGCGGCCGACGGCATCGAGGCCGTCGCCCTGTATGCCACCGACCTGTTCGACGAGGCCGATGTCCGCGACTTCGGCGCGCGCTTCGTGCGGCTGCTCGCCGCCGCCTCGGCCGCGCCCGAAACCGCCGTCGGCGACCTGCCGCTGCTGTCGGTGGCAGAGCAGGCCCGGCTCACCGGCATGCGTGGCGCGCCCGTCACCGCCACCGGTCTGCTGCCCGACCTGCTCGCCGCCGCCGTCGCGGCCGACCCGGAGCGCGAGGCCGTCACCGACGGCGACCGCAGCCTCACCTACCGGGAGCTCGAGCGGGCCTCGTCGCGACTGGCCCGGGTGCTCATCGACGCGGGTATCGGACCCGACGACGTTGTCGCTGTCGGCATCCCGCGTTCCATCGAATCGGTGCTCGCCGTGTGGGCGGTCGCGAAGGCGGGTGCGGCGTGGCTGCCGGTCGACCCCAGCTACCCACTGGACCGGATCACCCACATGGTCACCGATTCCGGTGCACGCCTCGGTCTGACCGTCGACGGGTCGGCCGCCGCGCTGCCCACCTCGATCGAATGGCTGGCGCTCGACGAGCTCGAGCTGATGGCCGAATGCGCCTCGCGTTCCAGCGAACCCGTCACCGATCTCGACCGGGTGCGTCCGCTGCGGGCCGGCCACCTCGCCTATGTCATCTACACCTCCGGTTCCACCGGTCTGCCCAAGGGCGTGCTGGTGACCCAGGCCGGGATCGCCGGGTTCGCCGCCGAGGAGACCGATCGCATGGTCGGCTCGCCGGACGCGCGGGTGCTGCAGGTGGGTTCACCGTCGTTCGACATCTCGGTGATGGAGTTCCTGCTCGCGGTGAACTCGGCCGCCACCCTGGTGCTCGCCGTGCCCGGTCGGCACGTCGGTGACGAACTGGCGCAACTGCTTTCGCAGCAGCGGGTGACGCACGCACTCATGACGCCGTCGGCGCTCGCCGTGCTCGACCCCGCCCGGCTCGAGCACCTGCGCATGGTGATGGTCGGTGGTGAGGCATGCCCGCCCGAACTGGTCGCCCGCTGGACAGCGGGCCCGGTGAGACGCGTGTTCGTCAACGCCTACGGACCCTCCGAGACCACCGTCGCCACCAACATCAGCGCACCCCTCACCGACGACACCCCACTCACCCTCGGCACACCGCTGCGTGGCATCGCCCAGTGGGTGCTCGACAGCAGGCTCCGCCCGGTGCCCGTGGGCGTCACCGGCGAGCTGTACGTGGCGGGCGCCCAGCTCGCCCGGGGCTACCGTGACCGCGCGGCCCTCACCGCCACCCGCTTCGTGGCCTGCCCCTGGGAGCGGGGCGCCCGCATGTATCGCACCGGCGACCTGGTCCGCTGGACTCCCGAAGGCACCCTCGTCTACGTCGGACGCAACGACGACCAGGTGAAACTGCGCGGTTTCCGCATCGAACTCGGCGAAATCGAATCCGTTCTCCGCACCGACGCCTCGGTTCGCCAGGCCGTCGTGACGGTCCGCCGCGATGCCCGTCGCGGTGACCAGCTCGTCGCCTACCTCGTGCCGGCAAGCCGGTCGGACAGGGACTCCGAAGCGTTCCCGGAGAGGATCGCCGAGGCGCTGTGTGGCCGGTTGGCGGCGCATATGGTGCCGTCGGCCTTCGTGCTGCTCGACGCGTTGCCGTTGACGCCGAACGGGAAGCTCGATCGGCGGGCGCTGCCGGAGCCGGTGTTCGCCGCGAAGACATTCCGCGCGCCCGCGCCTGGCACCGAAACCGTGGTGGCCCAGGTGTTCGGCGATGTGCTCGGCGTGGAGCTGGTCGGCGCGGACGACGACTTCTTCGCGCTCGGTGGCAACTCCCTGGTCGCCACGCAGGTCGTGTCCCGGCTCGGGGCCGCGCTCGGTGCCGCTGTGTCGTTGAAGACGCTGTTCGACGCGCCGACTGTCGGCGCACTCGCGGCTCGCCTCGCCGGTTCGGCGAAGACCGCCGCGCGGCCCGCCCTCGTCGCGGGTGAACGTCCGCAGCGGATTCCGCTGTCCTACGCGCAGCAGCGGATGTGGTTCCTCAACCAGTTCGACGCGGAGTCGGTGGCCGACAATATCGCCGCCGCCATCCGCCTGACCGGCGAGCTCGACCACGCCGCGCTGGCCGCGGCCGTGGACGCGGTGATCGCCCGGCACGAAGCCCTGCGCACCCGCTATCCGGCCGTCGACGGTATCCCGTTCCAGCAGGTTCTCGACCGGTTCACCGTCGCCCTCGATCCCGAGGACATCGACCCCGCGACGCTCGACGATCGGGTCCGCGCGCTCGCCGCCGTGCCGTTCGCGGTGGATCAGGAGCCGCCGGTCCGCCTGCGCCTGCTGCGCATCGCCGCCGACGAGCACGTCCTGGTGCTCGTGGTGCACCACATCGCCGCCGACGGCTGGTCGGTGGCGCCGCTCACCCACGACGTGATGCTCGCCTACGCGGCCCACCGCGCGGGCACCGCTCCGGAGTGGACCGCACTGCCCGTGCAGTACGCCGACTTCGCCCTCTGGCAGCGGCACGCGCTGGGTGCCGAGGACGACCCGGCGTCGTCGATGGCTCGTCAGATCGATTTCTGGACAACACAACTCGCGGACCTGCCCGACCTGCTGACGCTGCCCACCGACCACCCGCGGCCGGCCGTGGCATCGGGTCGCGGAGCCCGCCACGCCTTCTCGATTCCCGCGACGATCACCGACCGCCTGCGTGCGCTGGCGACCGAGTCCAACGCATCGCTGTTCATGGTGCTGCACGCCGCGTTCGCCACCACCTTGGCGAAACTCTCCGGCCAGGACGACATCGCGGTCGGCACGCCCGTGGCCGGTCGCGGCGACCAGGCCCTCGACCGGCTCGTCGGCATGTTCGTCAACACCCTCGTGCTGCGCACCCGAGTCCCGTCGGATGCCACCTTCGCCGAACTCGTCGACACCGTCCGCGACGCCGACCTGCGCGCACTCGCCAACGCCGATGTCACCTTCGACCGGCTCGTGGAGGTGGTCGACCCACAACGCTCGACCGCACGCCACCCCCTCTTCCAGGTGATGCTCGACTTCCAGAACACCACCCGGACCGAGCTCGAACTCGCGGGCCTCACCGCCACCGAAATCGAGATCGACACCCACACAGCCAAATTCGACCTGCACCTGACGCTGCGCGAAAACTCCGACGGCCTGCTCGCCCGCTTCGAGTACGCCACGGACCTGTTCGACGCGCGGACCATCACAGATTTCAGCACCCGCCTCCTACGGGTGCTGGATACGGTGAGCGCCGATCCCAACGTCGTGATCGGCGACATCGACCTGCTCGGCGCCGCGGAGCGCGCCCTGCTGCTCGAAACCTGGAACGACACCGCGTTCCCGGTGATCGAGGGGGCGAACCTGGTCTCGCTGTTCGAGGCACAGGCCGCCCGGACCCCGGGTGCGATCGCGGTGACATTCGAGGGTCGGTCCCTCACCTATGCCGAGTTCGGCGAGCGGGTGAATCGCCTCGCCCGCCTGCTCATCTCGATCGGTGTGCGCCCCGACCGCACGGTTGCCCTCGGACTCCACCGCGGCACCGACCTGGTGGTCGCCATGTACGCGGTGCTCACCGCAGGCGGGGCGTACGTGCCGCTCGACCCCGACCACCCCGCCGCGCGCATCGCGCAGGTGCTCGACGCCGCCGACCCGGTGTGCGTGCTCACCCGCGCGGCGGACGGCCTCGATCTCACCCGCGCCGAGCGCGCTGTCGTCCTCGACCTGGATCAGGTCGACACCACCGATTACCCGGCCGACCCGATCACCGACGGCGACCGCCTCGCCACCCTCACCCCGGACAACGCCGCCTACCTGATCTTCACCTCCGGCTCCACCGGCAAGCCCAAGGGGGTTGTCGTGTCGCACGCCGCGATCGTCAATCGGCTGATCTGGATGCAGGATGCCTACCGCCTGACCCCCGCCGACACCGTCCTGCAGAAGACACCCGCCACCTTCGACGTCTCGGTGTGGGAATTCCTCTGGCCCTTGCAGATCGGGGCTCGACTCCTGCTGGCCGCCCCCGACGGTCACCGTGACCCGGCCTACCTAGCCGACCTGATCGACCGCGAAGCCGTGACCGTCGCCCATTTCGTCCCCTCGATGCTCACGGCGTTCGTCGGCGCGTTGGGTGCCGACATCGCCCCGACGGCCGGGCAGCTCACCACTCCCCGGTGCGCGTCGCTGCGGTTGGTCTTCGCCTCGGGCGAGGCGCTGCCGCCGACGCCCGCCCAGGCCATGCGCGAGCTAACCGGTGCAGCTGTGCACAACTTGTACGGCCCGACGGAAGCCGCCGTCGACGTGACCTTCCACGAGGTCGTCGACGCCGACGAGGTCGCCGTCCCGATCGGCGCCCCGGTCCACAACACCCAGGTCTACGTCCTCGACGCCCGCCTGCGTCCGGTCCCGCCCGGCGTCGCGGGCGAGCTCTACCTGGCGGGCATTCAGCTGGCCCGTGGCTACGCGGGTCGCCCCGACCTCACCGCCGACCGCTTCGTCGCCAACCCGTTCACCCCCGGCGAGCGCATGTACCGGACAGGCGATCTGGTGAGCTGGGCGGTCCTCGCCGACAACGACCCGGCAGCGAGTGCGTCCTACATTCCCGCCACCAGCGGTGCTGATTCCTCGACCGCCCCGGATATCCGCGTCGGAGACGTGCACGGTGCGCCGGAGCGCTTGACACGTGGCGAGCTGAAGTACCTGGGCCGCACCGATTTCCAGGTCAAGCTGCGTGGGCTCCGGATCGAGCTCGGTGAGATCGAAGCCGCGCTGTCGAGGGTGCCCGAGGTCGCCCAGGCGGCGGTTCTGGTCCGCGACGACCTGCTGGTCGCCTATCTTGTCGGCGCCCCGGATCTCGAGGTCGTCGAGTCGGCTCTGGCCCGCACCCTCCCGGCCTACATGGTCCCGTCGGCATTCGTGATGCTCGACGAGTTCCCACTGAACGCTTCCGGCAAGCTCGACCGGAAAGCGCTGCCCGCACCGATTTTCGAGGCCGCGGCTTTCCGCGCACCGTCGACCGAGGTGGAGCGGATCGTTGCCACCACCTTCGCCGCCGTGCTCGGCTTCCCGGCCGATCGGCAGGTCGGTCTCGACGACGACTTCTTCGCCCTCGGTGGCAACTCGCTCACCGCCACCCAGGTGGTCGCCCGGCTCGGTGCCGCCCTCGACACCCAGGTGCCCGTGCGTCTGCTCTTCGACGCGCCGACCGTCCACACACTGGCCGCACGATGCGCGGCTCTGCGCGGCACCGGCGGCCGGGTAGCGCTCACGACTCGCGCGCGCCCGCAGCATATTCCGCTCTCACCGGCGCAGCGGCGCATGTGGTTCCTCAACCGCTTCCTCGCCGACGCCGACGGTCCAGGCGACGCCGTCGACAACATCCCGGTTGCCCTGCGTCTCACCGGCGACCTCGATATCGCCGCGCTCGAGGCGGCCCTCGCCGATGTGATCGACCGGCACGAAACCCTGCGGACCAGTTACCCCGAAGGCCCTGACGGCGCCGAGCAGCATATCGCCGCCGCCGCCCCGCTCGCGCTGACACCCGAGCCGGTCACCGAGCAGGAACTGCCCGCCCGTCTGCTGGCATGTGCCGCGGTGCGCTTCGACCTGACCACCGAGATCCCGTTCCGCGCGGCACTGTTCGCGACGGACGACGCGCACGTGCTCGTCCTCGTCGTCCACCACATCGCCGCCGACGGTTTCTCCCTCGGCCCGCTGGCCGCCGACCTGATGGCCGCCTACGCCGCCCGCCGCGACGGCACCGCCCCCACCTGGTCGCCGCTGCCGATCCAGTACGCCGACTACGCCCTCTGGCAGGACGAGGCCCTCGGCGACCCCGCCCACCCCGGCTCGCTCGCCCACACCCAGCTCGCCTTCTGGCAGCGCACCCTCGCCGGCCTGCCCGAACAGCTGGAACTGCCCACCGACCGGCCGCGCCCGGCCGATTCGAGCTTCCGCGGCGGTGTGCACCGCTTCCAGATCGACTCCGATCTGCACAGTGAGCTGCGGGAACTGGCGCGCAAGCACGAGGCGACCCTGTTCAGCACCGTGCACGCGGCGCTGGCCGTGCTGCTGGCGCGGCTGTCGGGCAGCGGTGACATCGCCATCGGCACGCCGGTCGCCGGTCGCGGTGAGGCCGCCATCGACGGCCTGATCGGCATGTTCGTCAACACCCTCGTCCTGCGTACCCAGGTCGACCCGCGCGCCGAGTTCGAAACCACCCTCGATGCCGTGCGCGTGGGCGACCTCGACGCCCTCTCCCACGCCGACGTCCCCTTCGAGCAGGTCGTCGAGGCCGTCGACCCGGCACGGGCCCGCAACCGGCACCCGCTGTTCCAGGTGGCTCTCGTCCTGCAGAACTTCACCGTTCCCGCGCTCGACGCGGCCGGATTACACGCGGTTCCCGTCGATTTCGACGCCGCCGTCGCGAAGTTCGACCTGCAGTTCACCCTGCGCGAATCCGACGACATCGATGGTCGCGCCGACGGCATGGCCATCGAAATCGCCTACGCCACCGACCTGTTCGACGAATCGAGCGTGGCTGTCCTCGCCCGCCGCTTCACCCAGGTGCTGGCCGCTGTCGTCGCGGACCCGACCGTCGTCGTCGGTGACATCCAGTTGCTCAGCGCCGAGGAACAGCAGCGCACCCTGTACGACTGGGCGAGCGTCGAGGCCGCGGTGGCCGATAGCGGCGACAGCATAGTCGACCGGTTCGCCCGCGCCGCCCTCGTCGATCCGCGGGCCGTCGCGGTGAAGGCGGGGGAGCGGCAGCTCACCTACGCCGAGCTCGATGCCTGGTCCAGCCGCCTCGCCCGGCGTCTCATCGCGGCAGGCGTCGGCCCGGAAACGCTCGTGGCCGTGGCCCTTCCGCGCACTGTCGAACTCGCCGTCGCGCTGCTCGCGGTGCTGAAGGCCGGTGGCGGTTACCTGCCGATCGACCCGAACTATCCCGCCGACCGGATCGAGTACGTCCTCGACGACGCTCGCCCGCTGTGCGCCGTCGCCAACGCGGAGACCGGCCTGCCGCGCGACTGGTTCGGCGGGCCGGTGATCGACCCGAACTGCGGCAACCTGGCCGACTTCGGTGCCGAGCCGCTCACCGACGCCGATCGCCGTGCCCCGCTCGTACCCGCGCACACGGCCTACGTCATCTACACCTCCGGTTCCACCGGCCGCCCCAAGGGCGTGCAGGTGCCGCACGCGAACGTGTTGGCGCTGCTGGACAATACGGCCGCGAAGTTCGAGTTCGGGCCGTCGGATGTGTGGACGATGTTCCACTCCTACGCCTTCGACTTCTCGGTCTGGGAATTGTGGGGCGCCCTGCTGCACGGTGGCTCGATCGTCCTCGTCGACTACTACACCTCCCGTTCACCCGAGCAGTTCCGCGAACTCCTGATCCGCGAACGGGTGACCGTCCTCAACCAGACCCCGTCGGCGTTCTACCAGCTCGTCGCCGCCGATGTCGCAGCCCTCGCGACTCCCGGCGACCTCGCGTTGCGCACGGTGATCTTCGGTGGTGAAGCGCTGGAACCGCAGCGCCTGGACGCCTGGTTCGCCCGCCATCCCGACGCGCCTCGCCTGGTGAACATGTACGGCATCACCGAGACCACGGTGCATGTCTCCTACCGCGAGATCACCCCGGACACCGGCTCCGCCAGCGTGATCGGCGGCGCCATCGCGGGACTCACTGTGCGCGTGCTCGATTCGCGGCTGCGTCCGGTCCCGGCCGGCGTGCCGGGCGAGATCTACGTATCCGGTCCGCAATTGGCGCGCGGCTATCTGAACCGTCCCGGCCTGACCGCGAGCCGCTTCGTCGCCGATCCGTACGGCCCGCCCGGTGCCCTCGCGTACCGGTCCGGCGACCTGGCCCGCTGGCAGGCGACCGGCGACGGCGCCGACCTCGAGTACCTCGGTCGGGCCGACCAGCAGGTGAACCTGCGCGGCTTCCGGGTGGAACTCGGTGAGATCGAGGCGGCGCTGCTGAACAGCTCCGCGGCGCCCCGCGAAGTCGCGGTGCTGGTGCGCACGGATCTCGTCGACGAGCCCAGGATCGTGGCCTACCTCGTGCCGGGCACCGCGCACATCGATGCCTCGGCGCTGCGCCAGGAACTGTCGCGCACGCTGCCCGAGCACATGCTCCCGGCCGCGGTCGTGCCCGTCGAACGAATTCCGTTGACGGTCAACGGCAAACTCGACCGGGCCGCGCTGCCCGCGCCGGTCTTCGAGGCCACCGTGTACCGCAAGCCCGCCACCGTCACCGAGGAGATCGTGGCCGCGGTCTACGCCGAGGTACTCGGCACCGGTGACCAGCCGGTCGGCGCCGACGACGACTTCTTCGCCCTCGGCGGCAGCTCCCTGCTCGCCGCCAAGGCCGTGGCCCGCATCGGCGCGGCACTCGACCGCAGGGTCGGGGTGCGCACGCTGTTCGAGGCACCGCGCGTCGGCGACCTGGCCGCCGCCGTGGACGCGCAGGCGAAGGTGGACCGTCCCGCCCTGGTCGGCCGCGCACGCCCCGACCGCCTGCCGCTCTCACCCGCCCAGCAGCGCATGTGGTTCCTCAACCGCTTCGACCGCACCTCGGTGGCCTACAACATCCCGTTCGCCCTCCGCCTCACCGGCGACCTGAACATCTCCGCACTTCAGGCCGCCGTCGCCGACCTGATCGCCCGCCACGAGTCCCTGCGCACCATCTACCCCGAGGTCGACGGCACCCCCACCCAGTCGATCGTCCCCGCCGCGCACGCGATCACCCCCGCCGACGGGCTCCCAGCCGCCGCGCCGTTCGACGTGACCGATACCCGCGTCGCCCCGGCGGTCGATCACGTCTCAGCCGCGACCGTCGATTCGACTCCTGCGCGGGCCGGAGCCATCCCGGCGCTGGTCGCGGTGGAGGTCACCGCCGCGTCTGTGCCGCACGCTGTTCGGGAACTGGCCGAAACAACCTTCGATGTCACCGCCGAAATCCCGGTCCGGCTGCGGCTCTTCCGCCTCGGCGAGTCCGAGTTCGTGCTGGCGGCCGTCCTGCATCACATCGCCGCCGACGGTTCGTCGATCGCACCGTTCGTCGCCGATCTGATGCGCGCCTACACCGCCCGGCTCGCCGACACCGCGCCCGGCTGGACGCCGCCCGCCGTCCAGTTCGCCGACTACGCCCTCTGGCAGCGTGAACTCCTCGGCGACGATAGCGACCCCGAATCGGTTGCCGCCCAGCAACTCGCCTTCTGGCAGCGACAGCTCGCGGGCCTCCCGGATCAGCTGGCGCTGCCGACCGATCGTCCGCGCCCGGCCCGGCAGAGCCTGCGCGGCGACAAGGTGACCTTCACCGTCGATGCCGACCTGCACGCCGGACTCGCCGCGCTCGGCCGCGCGCACGGCGCCACCCTGTTCATGGTGGTGCACGCGGCCTTCGCCGCCCTGCTCGCGCGGCTCTCCGGAACCGGCGACATCGTCGTCGGCACCCCGACCGCCGGTCGCGGTGAGGCCGAACTCGACGAGGTCATCGGCATGTTCGTCAACACCCTGGTGTTGCGCACCCCGGTGACGCCCGCGGCGCCGTTCACCGAGCTGCTGACCGCGGCCCGCACCGCCGACATCGCCGCGTTCGCCCACGCCGATGTGCCGTTCGAGCGGCTGGTGGAGGTGCTCAACCCAGCCCGCTCCACCGCCCGGCACCCGCTGTTCCAGGTCGGCTACTCCTTCCAGAACCACGATCGTGGAAACCTGGAGCTGCCGGGCCTCACCGTGACCGAACTCGAATTCGATTCCGGCATAGCGCAATTCGATCTGCACTTGTTCGCCCTGGACAACTACACCGCCGACGGGTCACCTTCGGGCATCGACATGGTGCTCGGCTACGCGACCGACCTGTTCGACGACACCACCGCCGAACGGTTCGCCCGGTCGCTGCGCAGCATTCTCGAAGCCGTCACCGCCGCACCCGAAACCCGCGTCGGCGACCTCGACCTGCTCGGTGCCGACCGCGTTCGTGTGCTCGAGACATGGAACGCCACCGCGCACCCGGTCGCCCCGGCCACGCTGGCCGACCTCGGCGCCCGGCAAGCGGAGCGGACCCCGGACGCGACCGCCCTGATCGACGCCGATACCGGGGAATCCCTGGACTACCGCACCTTCGACGCCCGGGTGAACCGCATCGCCCGGCTGCTCATCGCCGAAGGTGTCGGCCCGGAACGCACCGTGGTGCTCGCCATGCGCCGAGGGCTCGACCTGGTGATCGCCATGCACGCCGTGGTCCGTGCCGGTGGCGCCTACGTGCCGATCGACCCCGACCACCCGGCCGACCGCATCGCCTACATCATCGAGACCGCCGCGCCGATATGTGTGCTCACCACCGTTGCGGACGGTGTGCCCGTCACAGTGAACGTTCCCGTCTTCGAGCTGGATCATCGTGCGCTGGAAGTGACGAACGCGCCGATCACCGATGCCGAGCGCATCACCCCGTTGCGCCCGGAGCACCCCGCGTACGTCGTCTTCACCTCCGGCTCCACCGGCCTGCCCAAGGGTGTCACCGTCGCGCACGCGGCCGTAGTCAACCAGCTGGCCTGGCTGCACGACCGTTTCACCATGACCGGCGCCGACCGTGTCCTGCTGAAGACACCGGCCACCTTCGACCTGTCGGTCTGGGAATTCTGGTCTCCCCTCACCAGCGGTGGCGCACTGATCGTCACGCGACCAGGTGACGAACGCGAGCCGCAACGCCTGCGCGACATCATGACCCGCTACGGCGTCACGGTGCTGCACGCCGTCCCATCACTGATCGGCATGCTCCTCGCCAGTGCCAGTGCGGTCCTACCCGTGTCGCTGCGAGCGGTCCTCGCCATCGGCGAAGCGCTCCCCGCCGCGACCGCCGCCCGGTTCCTGGCGTCCGGCACCTCGGCTCGTCTGCACAACCTGTACGGGCCGACCGAGGCCGCTGTCTCGATCACCGAACACGAAGTCGCGCGGCCTCCTTCGCATGTGGTTCCGATCGGTTCGCCCGAGTGGAACAGCGCGGTCTACGTGCTGGATACCCGACTCAACCCCGTGCCGATCGGGGTGGCGGGCGAGCTGTATCTGGCCGGCGCCCAGCTGGCCCGCGGCTACCACGGCCGCTACGCCCTGACCGCCGATCGCTTCGTCGCCAACCCCTTCGAGCCGGCCGGGACGCGGATGTACCGCACCGGCGACATCGTCCGCTGGCGCGACGACGGCACCCTCGAATACCTGGAACGCGCCGACTTCCAGGTCAAGATCGGTGGCTTCCGGATCGAGCTCGGTGAGGTCGAAACAGCCCTGCTGCGCTGCACCGATGTGCGCGCGGCGGTCGCGCTCGCCAAGGACGACGACCGCGCGGGCACCCGCCTGATCGCCTACGCGGAGGTCTCCGATCCGATCCCTGGCGACGAGCAGACCATCGCGTCTCGCCTGCGTGGCGAACTCGCCGGGCACCTGCCCGCCTACATGGTCCCCGCCGTCGTCGTGGTGCTCGACAGCCTGCCGCTCAATGCCAACGGCAAGGTCGACCGGGCCCGGCTGCCCGCACCGGCCTTCACCGAGGCGGCCTTCCGCGCACCGGTCACCGCGCTGGAACAGCTTGTCGCGCAGGTCTTCACCGAGGTGATCGACTGTCCGAGCGCCGGCCTCGACGACGACTTCTTCGCCCTCGGCGGCAACTCGCTGATGGCGACCCGGCTCGCCGCCCGGCTCGGTGCGGCACTCGGCGCCCAGGTGCCGGTAGCGGCCGTTTTCGAGGCACCGACCGTCGCGGCCCTCGCCGAACGGCTGGCCGCCGTCGAGCGCACGGGCGCGCGCCCGCCGCTCACCCGGCGTATTGAGGCCGGACCCGCCGTCCTCTCACCCGCGCAGCAGCGCATGTGGGTGCTGCACCAGCTGTCCCCGCAGTCGTCGGCGTACCACATCCCCGCCGCCATCCGCCTCACCGGCGAACTCGACCTGTCCGCCCTGCAGGCCGCGATCGCCGACCTGCTGGCCCGCCACGAGAGCCTGCGCACCCGGTACCCGGACACCTCGGACGGCCCGGTGCAGCAGGTACTGCCCGCGTGGTCGTCGGCGGTCGACCTGACGCCCATCCCGGTCGCCGCCGACGACGTCGAGGCCCGGATCGCCGCCCTGGTCGCCCAGCCGTTCGACATCACCGCCGCACCGCCGGTGCGCGTGGCGCTCTACGAACTCGGCGAGAACGAGCACGTGCTGGTCGTCGTCGTCCACCACATCAGCGGCGACGGTTACTCGATCGCACCTCTCACCCGGGATCTGGTGCGCGCTTACGTCGATCGTGCGCAGGACAACGAACCAGGCTGGGCACCACTGGAAATCCAGTACAGCGACTTCAGCGTCTGGCAGCGCACCATGCTCGGTGACGAGCACGACCCGGACAGTGTGGTGTCCCAGCAGCTGCGGTACTGGTCGCAGGAGCTCGCGGGCGCACCGGAACTTCTGTCGCTCCCGACCGACCGACCCCGATCCACGCGACGCGAGATGCACGGCGCGGCTGTCGAATTCGCGATCGATTCGGCGCTGACCCGACGCCTCGACGAGGTGGCACGCAGCAACAGCACCACCTTGTTCACCGTCGTCCACAGCGCTCTCGCCGTGCTGCTCGCCAAGCAGTCGGGCAGCAGCGATATCACCGTCGGTGCTCCCGTGGCCGGTCGCGGTGCGCGCGAACTCGACGATCTCGTCGGCATGTTCGTCAACACCGTCGTGCTGCGCACCGAGGTCGACTCCCGTGCCCCGTTCACCGACCTGCTCGCCCAGGCCCGCCGCCGCGACCTGGCCGCCATCGCGCATGCCGATGTCCCGTTCGAGCAGGTGGTCGACGCGCTCGGGCGCACCAGATCGGGCGCTTACACGCCGCTGTTCCAGGTGATGCTCACGTTCCAGAACATGCCACCGGGCAGCATCGACCTACCCGGCCTCCGCGTGCAGCCGCTCGATCCGGGCCTGACCGAAGCGAAATTCGACCTGCACCTGACCGCCGTGCAGCGTTACGACGCCGACGGCGAACTCGACGGCATCGACATGCATTTCGGTTACGCCACAGATCTTTTCGACGACAACACCATCCGGGTGCTCACCGAGCGATTCCGCAAGGTGCTCGCCGCCGTCGCCGCCGATCCCGCCGTGGTGGTTCGGGCCATCGACGTGCGCACCGACGCCGAGCAGGCACCCACCGCACCGACCACCGCCGACCTGCCGAGCCTGATCGGCTCGGCGGCTCGGGTGGCGCCGGCGACCGTGGCATTCGTCCACGGCGAGCACGCCATCTCCTTCGCCGAGCTCGACGCCAAGCTCACCGCCGTGAGCCGCTCGATGGGCGCGAAGATGAAACCCGAAGCGCTGATCAACGTCGCGCTGGCCGGGCTGGTGCCCGGCGTGCTCGGCGCCCTCGGCGCGGCGGGTCTAGCCACCACTTTGCACACACTGGTGACCGATGCCGCCGCGGTGATCGCCGGGGCGGGGTCGGCTGACGACTCGGAAGGACAACTCTGATGTCGCACACGAATTCGGTCACGGCCGCCGTCCCGTTCGACACGCTGGGGCGTGAGCTCCCGAACGAAGACGGGCGTGACCCGGCGACCCTGCTCGCCGCATTCATCGACCAGGTCGCCGCCGACCCCGATGCGTTCGCTGTCGTCGACCGCGAACGCGCCCTCACCTACGCCGAGGTCGCCGAGGGCGCCGAGGAGCTGGCGGCGGTACTGGTGGAACGCGGTGCCGGTCCCGAGACCACGGTCGCGGTGTGCCTGCCACGTTCCGCCGAACTGGTGGTGGCCGTGCACGCCGTGATCGCCTCGGGGGCGGCGTTCGTTCTGCTCGATCCCGACGCACCCGCCGACCTGCGCGCCCGCACCCTTGCGCTGGCGGCGCCCACCCTGTTACTCACCGGGACCGTTCCCACGTCCGCCGACCCGGGCCTCGACACCGGTTCGGCAACCGATGCTGTTGTCGAACAGTGTGTTTCGGTTCAGGTGCTGACCGGCGCGGACAACCCTCCCGCTGACGGTTCCCGTGCTCTTGCGGGCCCGGGTGCCGACAATCCCGCCTACCTCGTCGTCGACCCGACCGCCTCGACCGCCGTGGTCATCGGACACCGCGCGGCCCACGCCAATGCGGTGTGGCGGTACCGGATGTGCGGCATCGGGGCAGGCGATTCCGTGCTGTGGCACGCACCGCTCGGCTCCCAGGCCGCGATCGGTGAACTCCTGCTCGCCCTGCAGTCGGGCGCGGCACTCGTACTGCCGGTCGGTGACACCCTCGCCGAGGCGATCGCCGAAACCCGCGTGACCACAGCCGCGTTCGACCCGGCTCAGCTCGCGGAACTGACCGAGCTACCCGACGCCGAGGAATTGCTCGACTCGCTACGCGTGGTGCTGGCCCGTGGCGCGACCCTCCCGGCGAGAACCGCCGCGGCCCTGCGCTCCGTGAGTGGCGCCACCCTGTGGCAGGTGTACGGCAGACCGGAAACCGCGGGCGAGGTCGTCGCCCACGAGGTGACCGGCGCCGACCTCGAAGTGGTGCCACTCGGATGCGCAGCCGACGACGTGGAACTGCTCGTTCTCGACGAACACCTCGAACCCGTCGCCGACGGTGAAGTGGGCGAACTGTACATCTCCGGCGTGCAATTGGCGCGCGGCTACCTCGGCAGGCAGGCGACGGCCGCCACCTTCCTCGCCAACCCCATCGGACCCGTCGACGACCGCATGTTCGCCACCGGCGACCTGGTGCGCCGCAGGCCGCCGGGGGAGGGGTGGGCCGCCGAACTCGAATACGTGGGGCGGGTGGACGATCGCGCCGACCGGTACGCGGTCGTCCCGGCCCGCGGCGGACTGCCGGGTGAACTCCTGCTCGACGAGTTCGAAGCCCAGGCCGCCGCGACGCCTTTCGATCCGGCCGTCGTCCACGCGGCGGGTTCCGGTTCGATCATCACCTACGGTGACCTCGACCGGCGGACCAATCAGCTCGCCCGGCACCTGGCCGCGCTCGGCATCGGACCGGAATGCCCGGTGCTGGTAGATATTCCGTGCTCGATCGAGCTGGTCGTCGGTGTATACGCCGTGCTGAAGGCGGGTGGCGCGGTGGTGCCGGTCGAGGCCGGGGTGCTGCCGCCGGTCGTCGGTCCCGCGCTGATCGTCACCGTGGCCGCGCGTGAACACACCGCGGTGTACGACATTCCGCGGGTGGTCATCGATGACGTGACGCTGTCGGACTACTCCGACGAACCCATCACGCCCGGTGAGCGGCGCGCGCCCGTACTCCCGCAGCATCCGGCCTTCGTGCTGTATCCGCGCGGCGCCGGGCAGGGCGTCACCGTGAGTCACGCGGCGGCGGTGCACCGGATCACCGCCATGCAGAGCAGGCACGGGCTCACCGGCCGCGACGTGTACCTGCACCAGGCCACCGAATGGCACGGATATGTGCTGCCGTTGCGCGTCGGCGCCACCGTTGTCCTCACCGAACCTCCTGATCCGGCCCGGTTGACCGACCTGATCACCACCTACGGCATCACCGCCGCCGACTTCACCCCGCAGCGGCTCAGCGAATTCACCGAGCACCTCACCGGCGTCCCCGACGGTGTGCCGACTCTGCGCAGCGCCGTCGTTCTCGGCGCCCCGCTCACCGCCGCACAGATCCGCGACTTCGCCGCCGTCTGCGCCGCGCACCTGCACCACGACTACGGTCGCGCCGAAGCGACCGTCACCCTCACCTATCCCGAGGAACCTCGCGTCGACCTGGGGGAACCCCCGCCGGTGCGGGTTCGGGAATGGAACCGCCGCGTCTACGTGCTCGATGCGCGACTGCGCCCGGCCAGTCCGGGCGTCGCGGGTGAGCTGTACCTGTCGGGTGCGCAACTGGCCCGCGGCTACCGCGACGATCCAACCGTCACCGCCGAACGCTTCGTCGCCAATCCCTTCGGCATCCCCGGTGAACGTATGTTCCGCACCGGCGAACGAGCCCGCTGGGAAATCGACGGAACCACCGCCGCTCTGGTCCGCCTCGGCACTACCAACCCCACCAGGAAGGCACTCCCGTGACCAACCCGTTCGACGACGACAACGCCCAGTTCTACGTTCTCGTGAACTCCGAAGGTGAACACTCCCTCTGGCCGACCTTCGCCGCCGTCCCCGGCGGCTGGACCGTGGCCTTCGGCGCCGCCCCCCGTACCTCGTGCCTGCACTACGTCGAATCCCACTGGCTCGACATGCGCCCCAACTCCCTCATCGCCGCCATGGCCAACGACCCCCGCCCCGAGTAGGTCCGCCACCGCCGCGGGCACGGCTTCGGCGGTACTGCTCAGCCGAGCAGTACCCGGCGCATGAGGAAGCCGACTCGGGCGCGACCGGCCAGGGGGGTGTTGCCGAAGGCTTGGCCGAGGTCGATGACCATGGCGAAGGCCGCGTGGACGAGGAAGCGGGCCTCGGCGGGGGTCAGGGCGGGGCGGACCTCGCGGACGAGGCGGGCCCATTCCTGGACGCTGAGGCGCTGGATATTGCGCAGGACGGCGCGTTCTTCGGCGGGGACGTGGCCGAATTCGGCGTAGTAGACCACCGCGAGGGCGCGTTCGTCGAAGGTGTCGGCGACGAACTGGTCGATCAGCACATCGAGGGCGGCGGCACTGTGTGGGGTGCTCGCGACGGCGGGACCGATGGCGCCGGACACCCGGTCGGCGGCGCGGCGGAACGCGGCGGCGAGGATGTCGCTCTTCCCTCGGTAGAAGCGGTAGACCGCCGAGGCGGCGGAAAGCCCTGCGGCAGAGGCGATGTCTTCCACGCTCACGTTCGGGTAGCCACGTTCGTGGAACAGCTCGACCGCTTTGCGCAGCAGCAGTTCGTGTTTGAACGAGGCGGGAATCTGCGCCCGCACCGACTGCTCGGAAACCGTTGCGGCAGGCGGAAGTTCGCACTCGAGCAACGACATGCACGCCGAGCCGAGCAGCTTGTGCACCGCCCGCGCGGGGAGCGCGGCGTGATGGTCGGCGAGGCTGGTGACCACGCCGAACATGGCCGTGGACACCAGCCGTAGCTCCTCGGCGCTCAGCTCCGGACGCAGGACGGCGAGTTCACGGTCGAGCCCGGCGAGGACGGAACCCTGCTGCCGATCGAGAACCGCCCGGTCGGCGGGCTCGAGATAACGCCCCTCCCAGCGCACCAACGTGACGGTAGCCCGGTTCTCGAGGGTGGCGCCGATGAGCCCGGCGATCCTGTGCCGCAACCGTTCCGGCGCCGAGCGGACCTCGGCGGGCACCTCGACGGCGGTGGTGAAAGCCTGGCCGACCCGCAGCAATTCCTCCCGGAACAACGCGTACTTGCTGGGGTAGTGCCGGTACAGCGCGGCCGAGCTGATGCCGAGTGCGGCCGCGATGTCCTCCATGCTCACCCCGTGATACCCGGCGGCCCCGAACGCCGCCGCCGAGGTGGCCGCGATCTGCGCACGCCGATTCTTCGGCCTGCGCCGCACACCATCGATTACCGACCCACGTGCCACACGAGACTCGCCGACATTCATACCCGAAGTGTATTAAACGATGTCGGAGCGCGTGATCCGGGCATACCAGTCGAGCAGCGCCGGGTCGTCGACCGCGCTGCGCTCCACGACGCGAGCCGGATCGGCGCCCTGGAAGAGCTTCTTGATGGGCACCTCGAGCTTCTTGCCGGTGCGGGTGTGTGGAATGCCCGGCGCCTCGCGGATCTCGTCGGGCACGTGCCGGGGCGAGACGTCGCTGCGGATGGCGGCATTGATCCGGGTTTTCAGGTCGTCGGTGAGTTCGGCGCCGGGAGCGAGTACGACGAACAGCGGCATCCAGTAGCCGCCGTCGGGTTGTTCGGCGCCGATCACCAAGGCCTCGGCGATCTCCGGGAACTGCTCGACCACCTGGTAGATGTCGGCGCTGCCCATCCGGATACCGTGCCGGTTGAGGGTGGAGTCGGAGCGTCCGTGCACCACCACGCTGCCGTGCTCGGTGAGCGTGATCCAGTCGCCGTGGCGCCACACACCGGGGTAGGTGTCGAAATAGGCGTCGCGGTAGCGCTTTCCGTCCTCGTCGCGCCAGAAATGGACCGGCATCGACGGCATCGGCTGGGTCACCACGAGCTCACCGACCTCGCCGCGCACCGGTTTGCCCTGTTCGTCGAACGCGTCGAGAGCCACCCCGAGATACGGTGCCGACAGCTCACCCGGCCACACCGGTACGGTCGGCGCGCCACCGGCGAAGGCCGACACCACATCCGTGCCACCGCTGATCGAACTCACCTGCACACGCGGGCCGACGTTCTCGCTCAGCCACCGCGCGCTCGTCTCCGGCAGCGCCGAACCGGTGATGCCGACGGTGCGCAGGGCCGACAGGTCGTGATCGGTGCGCGGCACGGCGCCTGCCTTGATGCAGCCGAGCACATACCCTGGGCTGGTACCGAATACGGTGGCGCCGACCTGGGCGGCGATGCGCCACAACGTATCCGGTCCGCTCGCGGTGGGGCTGCCGTCGTAGGTGACGATGGTCGCGCCTGCCAGCAACCCGGCGACCTGGAAGTTCCACATCATCCAGCTCGGACTGGTGTACCAGAAGAAGACATCATCGGTGCCGATATCGGATTGCAGGGCAACGGCTTTGATGTGCTCGAGCAGCACACCACCGTGGCCGTGGACGATGCCCTTGGGCAGTCCGGTCGTGCCGGAGGAGAACACGATCCACAGCGGATGATCGAAATCGACCGGGGTGGTTTCGATGATGCCGAAGTTCTCGTCGGTCACCGTGTCGGCCCAGGCGAGTGCGTCGGGCACCGAGAGGCCGAGCTGGGGCACGACGACGGTCGCGCGCAGACCGGGCAGCCCTTCTTTCAGCGCGGCGATATCGGCTCGCTTGTCGTGGTCCTTGCCGCCGAAACGGTAGCCGTCGGCGGTGACGAGCACCGTCGGATCGAGTTGCCCGAGCCGGTCGAGCGCGGCCTTGGCGGAGTAGTCCTGTCCACAGGCGCTCCACACCGCGCCGATGCTCGCGGTCGCGAGGAAGGCGACGACCGCCTCCGGGATGTTGGGCAGATAACCCACCACCCGGTCACCCGCCTCGACCCCCTGTTCGCGCAGGGTGCGGGCGAAAACGGTGACCTGCTCGATGAGGTCGGACCACAGGATCTCGCGCGGTTCGGCGTCCTCGTGCAGGGCGATGATCGCGGGCCTGCCGAACTGGGCCATCCGGATGATCTGGTCGACGTAGTTCAACCGGGTGCCCGGGAACCACTGTGCCCCAGGCATTTCCCGGGAACCGAGAACCTCGCCCGCCGTCTCGCCGAGTTCGAAGTAGTCCCACAGCGCCTGCCAGAACCCCTCGAGGTCGTCGACCGACCACTGCCACAGGGACCGGTAGTCCGGATAGGAGACGCCGGTGCGGGCGGTGACGAACGCGGCGAAATCGGTGATCCGGGCAGCCGCGATGTCGTCGTCGGTCGGTACCCATTGTGGTTGCACTGGCGTGGTCCTCCTCGGTTCAGGACAGGTCGGCGCGGCGCACGATCTGCTCGGCATGACGCAATACCGGTGCGTCCACCATGCGCCCTTCGAAGGCGAATACGCCACGGTGGTTCGGAACTTCGGCGAGAACACGTCGCGCCCAGTCGGTTTCGGCCTCCGAAGGCGCGTACCCGGCGCGGATCACCGGAACCTGACTCGGGTGGATGGCAACCTTGCCGTCGAAGCCGACCGCGACCGCGTCGAGCGTTTCCGCCGCCAGGCCGTCCAGATCCTCGATGTTCAGATACACCGAATCCAGCGCGAACCGGCCGAACGCCTTGGCGGCGAGCAGACTGGTGGAGCGCACGTGCCGGGCGATGTCGCGGTAGCTGCCGTCGGCGTGCCTGCTGGCATTGCCGCCGAGCCCGGCGATCAGGTCCTCCGCGCCCCACATCACGCCGATGGCGTTGTCCACCTGCACCGTTTCGGCGACGCGCACCGCGCCCAGCGGAGATTCGACCAGCACGATCACCTCGCACTCGGCGAGATTGCGCACCTGCTCGGCGGACTCGCACTTGGGCAGCATCACCCGCCGGTAGTCGGTCGTGGCGAGCACCGCCAGGTCGTCGATGTGGTCGTCGGTGCCCGCGGCGTTCACACGGATCACGGTGTGTTGCGGGTCGAGCGGGGTGTCGAGCAGTGCCTGCCGGGCCGCGGCCTTGTCGGCGGGGGCCACGCCGTCCTCGAGGTCGAGGATCACCACGTCGGCGGCCGCGGCGGCTTTGGCGAAACGTTCGGGACGGTCGGCGGGGCAGAACAGCCAGGCCGGGCCCGTCGGTTGCCAGCCGCTCATGTGGTTGGCGCCTTACGTACCAGGGTCTGGCGGACCGCTGTCGCCACCACCACACCGTTCTGGTTGCGCGCCGTGTGCGTCAGGCTCACGATGCCCTCGCCGGGTCGGCTCTTGGACTCGCGTTTGCCGGTGACCAGGGTTTCGGCGTACATGGTGTCGCCGTGGAACAGCGGGGCGGGCACGGTCATCTCGGAGAAGCCGAGGTTGGCCACCAGGGTGCCCTGGGTGAGCTGGGCCACCGAGAGCCCGACCAGCGTCGACAGCGTGAACATCGAATTCACCAGCCGCTGGTTGAACGGCGGCTGGGCCTCGGCGAAGGCGGCGTCGAGGTGCAGAGCCTGGGTGTTCATGGTGAGCGTGGTGAACAGGACGTTGTCGGCCTCGGTGATGGTGCGCCCGGGCCGGTGCTCGTAGATCGTGCCGATCTCGAACTCCTCGAACCACAGTCCGCGCTGCACCACGCGCTTCGCTGCGCTCGACGGCGCCTGCTCGCGAGGCCCTGCGTGGTTACGCTCCGCTGCCGCCTCCGGGCCGCCGTGATCAGGCGCGCTCACAGTCCGAGTTCCCTTGCGATCAGCATCAGCTGCACCTCCGTTGTGCCCTCACCGATTTCCAGGATCTTGCTGTCACGGTAGTGCCTGGACACGACATACTCGTTCATGAAGCCGTTGCCGCCGAAGATCTGGGTGGCGTCGCGGGCGTTGTCCATGGCCGCCTCACTGGCCACCATCTTCGCGATCGAGGCCTGCTTCTTGAACGGTTTGCCCGCCAGCATGAGGGCGGCCGCGTCGTAGTAGGCGGTGCGCGCGGTGTGGGCGCGGGCCTCCATGCGGGCGATCTTGAACGCGATGGCCTGGTTGCGGCCGATGGCCTGGCCGAAGGCCTGGCGCTCGCCCGCGTAGCGCACGCTCTCGTCCACACAACCCTGTGCCGCACCCACCGCGAGCGCGGCGATGGCGATGCGGCCCTCGTCGAGGATGCGCAGGAAGTTGGCGTAACCGCGACCGCGCTCGCCGAGCAGGTTCTCGCGCGGCACCCGCACATCGGTGAAGCTCAGCGGGTGGGTGTCGGAGGCATTCCAGCCCACCTTGTTGTAGGCGGGCTCGGCCACGAAACCCGGTGTGCCGGTCGGCACGAGGATCGTGGAGATCTCCTTCTTGCCACCGTTGTTCCCGGTGACCGCCGTGACGGTGACCACGCGGGTGATATCGGTGCCCGAGTTGGTGATGAACTGCTTGCTGCCGTTGATCACCCAGCTCTCGCCGTCTTCGACAGCGGTGGTCCGGGTGCCACCCGCGTCGCTGCCCGCGTCGGGCTCGGTGAGGCCGAAACCGGCCAGGGCGCGACCGCTGGTGAGCTGGGGCAGCCACTCGTTGCGCTGCTTGTCGTCGCCGAAACGGTAGATCGGCATGGCGCCGAGCGAGACGCCCGCCTCCAGGGTGATGGCCACGCTCTGGTCGACCTTGCCGAGTTCCTCCAGCGCCAGACACAGCGCGAAGTAGTCGCCGCCCATGCCGCCGAACTCCTCGGGGAACGGCAGGCCGAACAGGCCCATGTCGGCCATCCCGGCGACGACCTCGTACGGAAAGCTGTGCTCCGCATCGTGTTTCGCGGACACCGGCGCCACGACCTGCCGGGCGAAGTCGCGCACGGTCAGGGCGAGGCGGCGGTATTCCTCCGGCAGAGACCCGGTGGACAGGTAGTCGGTCATGCGGGGGTTCCTTCACGCTCTGTCGCCGTGCCGGGCACGGCGGGTGCTGCGGCCGGGTCGGCTGAATTCGGGGTCGGGTCGCCGGTGCCGGTATCAGTGGTGGTCTTGTCGTCGGCAGCACTGCGGGGCTCGGAGGTCTCGGCGGGATGGGCGACGACGCGCACCAGCACCTGGTCCAGCTTCACCTGTGCGCCCGGCGCGGCCAGCACTTCCACCGTGCCCGCCACCGGGGCGGTGAGCGTGTGCTCCATCTTCATGGCCTCGATCACGATCACCGGATCGCCGACGGCCACCGTCGCGCCGTTCGTGACCGGCGCCGCGATCACCGAACCCGGCATGGGACTGCGGATCTCGGCGTCACCGACGTGCGCGGCCTCCCCGCGCACACTCGCCTCAGCCACTTCGCGCAGCACGAAGACGCGACCGTTGTCGCTCACCCATAGTTGGTCGTCGGCCTCGGCGACTCGTAGCTTGCGGCGCAGGCCGTCGATGGTGAGTATGAGGTCGTCGCCGAGCAGGGCGGCGATCAGTGTGCTTGAACCAGCCTCATCCGACGGTGTCCGGCCGACCTCTGCAGCACCACCGGCCAAACCGGTCCGATCGTTTTCCAGTCGCACCCTCGCGGAATCCGGTGTGCCCGTGATGAACACGTGGCGCACCTGATCGCCCGATGCGAGGCGGATCGCGGTGGGCGCGGGCGAACCCAGTCGCCAGCCCGACGGAATCGACCACAGATCCGCGCTCGGTTCCGGCCAGCGGCGCAGCCAGTGATACGCGGCGGCGGCGATGAAGTCCTCATCGCTGGGCTCGGCGGGGACGAAGTCGGCGACCCGGCGGTCGAGCAGCGCGGTGTCGAGGCGGCCGGCCTGCACGTCGTCGTCGGCGAGCAGGAAACGCAGGAATTCGATATTGCTGGTGACGCCGAGCAGCACCGTCTGTTCCAGTGCCCGGTCGAGCGCGGCGAGGGCATCGGCGCGGGTGTCGCCGCGCGCGATCACCTTCGACAGCATCGGATCGTAGTCACTGCCGACCACGGTGCCGACCGACAGCCCCGAATCCACCCGGATGCCTTCGCCTTCCGGCTCGGTCAGGGCCAGCACGGTGCCACCGGTCGGCAGGAATCCGCGACCCGGGTCCTCGGCGTACACGCGGGCCTCGATCGCGTGCCCGACGAGATGGATCTCGTCTTGGGTGCGGGCCAGCTTCTGCCCGGCGGCCACCCGGACCTGGCATTCCACCAGGTCGATACCGGTGACCATCTCGGTCACCGGGTGCTCCACCTGCAGCCGCGTGTTCATCTCCATGAAGAAGAACTCGTCGGGCCGATCCGCGGACACGATGAACTCCACGGTGCCCGCGCCCACGTAGTCGACGCTGCGCGCGGTATTGCAGGCCGCGGTGCCGATCCGGGCCCTGGTCGCTGCGTCGAGCAGCGGCGACGGCGCTTCCTCGATCACCTTCTGATGCCTGCGCTGCAGGCTGCATTCGCGCTCACCCAGGTGCACCACATTGCCGAAAGTGTCTGCCAGGACCTGTACTTCGATGTGGCGCGGCCGGGTGACGAAGCGTTCCAGGAACAGGGTGTCGTCGCCGAATGCGGCACCGGCTTCGCGGCGGGCGCTCACCAACGCGGCGGGCAGGTCCTCGGGCCGCTCGACCAGTCGCATGCCCTTGCCGCCACCACCGGCCGACGGCTTCACCAGCACCGGGTAGCCGATATCGGTCGCG
The DNA here is from genome assembly GCF_040655675.1 of Nocardia sp. NPDC050378. Classification (NCBI taxonomy): domain Bacteria; kingdom Bacillati; phylum Actinomycetota; class Actinomycetes; order Mycobacteriales; family Nocardiaceae; genus Nocardia; species Nocardia sp. NPDC050378. The sequence continues at coordinate 99,704 of NZ_JBFAKI010000014.1, read as the reverse complement.
GCGGCGATCAATTCGTCGTCGGTGAGTCCGGGTTCGGCGATGCCGGGAACCACCGGCACACCAAACGCCGTCACCGTCTTCTTCGCGGTGATCTTGTCGCCCATCACCTCGATGGCCTTGGCGGGCGGTCCGAGGAAGACGATGCCCGCATCGGCCAAAGCTGCCGCGAACGCCGAATTCTCCGACAGGAAGCCATAACCCGGATGCACAGCCTGTGCGCCGGAACGCACCGCGGCATCGACGACCTTCTCGATCGACAGGTAACTCTCGCGCGCGGACGCCGGGCCGAGCCGCACCGCGACATCGGCCTCGCGCACATGGCGTGCGTTCTTGTCGGCGTCGCTGTACACCGCGACGGAACGAATGCCCATGGCGCGCAACGTCTTGATGACGCGCACCGCGATCTCACCGCGATTGGCAACCAGGACGGTGTCGAACGAGACGGGGTGGGAGTTGTTCAGCATGTCGCTCACATCCGGAAGACGCCGTAGGAAACGGGTTCGAGTGGCGCTTGCGCACACACCGAAAGGGCAAGTCCGAGCACTGTTCTGGTGTCGACGGGGTCGATCACGCCGTCGTCCCAGATGCGCGCCGTCGCGTAGTAGGGGTTGCCCTGGGTTTCGTACTGCTCGCGGATCGGGGCCTTGAACGCCTCCTGATCCTCGGCCGACCAGGGCTTGCCCGCGCTGTCGAGCTGGTCGCCGCGCACCGTGGCCAGCACCGAGGCGGCCTGCTCGCCACCCATCACCGAAATGCGCGCGTTCGGCCACATCCACAGGAAGCGCGGCGAATACGCGCGCCCACACATGGAGTAGTTGCCCGCACCGTAGGAACCGCCGATCACCACTGTCAGCTTCGGCACCCGCGCGCACGCCACCGCGGTGACCATCTTCGCGCCGTGCTTGGCGATACCACCGGCCTCGTAGTCACGGCCGACCATGAAGCCGGTGATGTTCTGCAGGAACAGCAGCGGGATCTTGCGCTTGTCGCACAGTTCGATGAAATGCGCGCCCTTCATGGCGGATTCGCTGAACAGCACGCCGTTGTTGGCGACGATACCCACCGGATGACCGTGGATGCGGGCGAAACCGGTGACCAGGGTGTTGCCGTACTCGGCCTTGAATTCCTGGAAACCGCTCTCGCCGTCGATGATCCGGTCGATCACCTCGCGCACGTCATACGGCGTGCGCGGGTCGACGGGGACCACGTCGTAGAGCCCGTCCTCGGGCTTGGCGGGCGGGGTGCTCGGCAGCACCTCCCACGGGGCCTCGGGGCGCGGACCGAGCGTCGAGACGATATTGCGCACGATGCGCAGCGCGTCGCGGTCGTCGTCGGCGAGATGATCGGTGACGCCGGAAGTGCGCGAATGCAGCAGTCCACCGCCCAGTTCCTCGGCGGTGACGACCTCACCGGTCGCGGCCTTCACCAGCGGCGGGCCGCCGAGGAAGATGGTGCCCTGGTCGCGCACGATCACGGCCTCGTCGGCCATCGCGGGCACATAGGCGCCACCGGCGGTGCACGAGCCGAGGACCGCCGCGATCTGCGCGATGCCGCGCGCGCTCATGTTCGCCTGGTTGTAGAAGATGCGGCCGAAGTGGTCGCGGTCGGGGAACACCTCGTCCTGGCGGGGTAGGAACCCGCCGCCGGACTCCACCAGGTACACGCACGGCAGGTTGTTCTGCGCGGCCACCTCCTGGGCGCGCAGGTGCTTCTTCACCGTGATCGGGTAGTAGGTACCGCCCTTGACCGTCGGGTCGTTGGCCAGCACCAGGCACTCCCGGCCCGCGATCCGGCCGATGCCCGCGATCACGCCCGCGCCGGGGCACTCGTCGTCGTACATGCCGTTGCCCGCCAGCGGCGCCAGCTCGAGGAACGGGCTGCCCGGATCGAGTAGTTCGTCGATGCGGTCGCGGGGGAGGAGCTTGCCCCGGGCGACGTGGCGTTCGCGCGACTTCTGCGGGCCGCCGAGCGCGGTCGTGGCCAGCCGTTGCCGCAGGTCCGCCACCAGGGCGAGGTGCGCGTCTCGATTGCTCGTGGCGGCCTCGGTGTCATTGCCGAGGTCGTGTGTCACCGTCATCGGGCCATCCTGCCATCCGGTTAATCGCCAATAACTGAAATTCAGGTTAATGTTGATTAACCAAGTTGTCCAGAGGTGGAAGGAGCGCCGGTGGCCGAACCCGTCCAGGCGACCCGGCGCGAGCAGCTCAAGGCCCAGCGTCGGGAGCAGTTGCTCACGGCAGGCGCCCGGTTGATCGCCGACCGGGGTTTTCTCGGTGTGCGCCTCGACGACCTGGGCGCCGCCGTCGGTATCAGCGGGCCCGCCGTCTACCGGCACTTCGCGAACAAAGAGGCATTGCTGGTCGAACTGCTCGTCGGCATCAGCGAGCATCTGCTCGCCGGCGGCCGCGCCGTGGTCGCCGAATCGTCGACGGCCGCCGAAGCCCTCGTCGGCCTGGTCGACTTCCACCTCGACTTCGCCTTCGGCAACCCCGAACTCATCCGCATCCAGGACCGCGACCTCGACAAGGTCCCCACACCGGAACGCCGAGTCCTGCGCCGCACCCAGCGTCAGTACGTCGAAGTCTGGGTCTCGGTCCTGTGCGAACTGACCCCCGACCTCCCCGAGGAAACCGCCCGCATCCAAGCGCACGCCGCCTTCGGCCTCATCAACTCCACGCCCCACAGCGCATCGGCGGCCAGCGCGGCCAAAGCGCGTCCGGTGCTGCGGCAGATGGCTTTGGCGGCGCTGGGCTCAGCCCCCACACGTCTGGAACAGTTGCGCGCCGACGGCCGAATACAGCCCGCCCGCACTTCTAAACGACCTGCCGCCGAACCTGTTCAAACCAGTGGGACCGTGTCCGACCTGGTCGACGATCAGCGCAGATAATCGGCGACTCGGTCGTCATTGCCACGGATCGACCACCGGTACGCCCGTCGGCGCGAAGTCCTTCACGTTGCGGGTGACCACCGTCATCCCGTGCTCGTCGGCTGTGGCCGCGATCAGAGTGTCGCGCTCAGGGCGGGGATCGGGTACGTGCATGCGTGCGGCACGTCGTGCGACGGGTAGATCGATGGCGAGAATCCGGCCGTCGAACGCGTCGAGCACCGTCTCGTCGAGCCAGGTCCGTAGACGTTTGCCCTGTTCGGAGTCTCGGCGCTCGACCCGCCCGATGCCGATGTCGAGTTCCATGAGCGTGACAACGCTCAGATAGAGCTCCGATGGTCGCCGGGCCGCAACCCAGGCCCGCACCCGCGGATCCGCGGCTCGCGCGGACCTCCTCAACTCGCTCAGTACGTTGGTGTCGAGGAGGTAGGTCACAGCTCCGGGACCTTCAGGTTCACATCGAGCGGAGTCGGTTCGAAATCGATGTCGTCATCGTCCATGCTCAGTCGGCTCACGAGGTCTTGACTGTCGGCGCGCAGCCGCCGGTACTCCGCGATGGACAGCAACACGAACGCCTCTTCGCCGCGGTCGGTAATCACTACGGGGCCTTGCAATGCGGCGCGCTTAGCCGCGCTGACATCCTGGTTGAGTTCGCGAGCGCTCATGGTGGACACGACGGCTCCCCGGGTTGGTAGGTATGTACCTACATTAGCGCGGTTCGGGGATTCCAGCCAGGTCGCGCGCGATCAGGCGATCTGATCCCATAGCCAGCTCGGGCCGACTGATTCGGCGCCGTGGGTTGCTACTCGGGCGCGTAGTTCACGGTCGGAGGTGACGACGGTGATCCGTTCGTATCCGGTGCTCGCGGCGACCACGTCGACGATCTCGTCGTCGCCCGACCCGTCGGCCAGAGCAACTCTCAGGTTCGAGCCGACCGTTTCGTCGGCAGCGCCTTTTGCGGCACCTTCCAGCACCACGGTGACGTCGGCGGCCTCGGCCAGCCCAGCGAGTTCGGCAATCAACCGCCGCGCAGCCCCGGCCCGGTCCTTCCACCACCCATCGGGGCGCGATCCGATGACGTTGGCAGCATCGATGACGACCAACCGCCGTGCATCACTCATCGCTCGCTCCCGTAGATGGTCGTTTGGGTCATCTGCCGCTGCGGCCTGCATTGATATACTATGTATCTAGTCCATATATAGCCACTATCTTGGGAGTCTCGCATGTCCAGGCTACTGATCGAGGTCGACGACGAGGCCCTCGCCGAGGCGCAACAGCTGCTCGGGACCTCGACCAAGAAGGACACCGTCAATGCTGCTCTTGCCGAAGTCGCGCGGCGACTCAAGAGGGTGAAGGCGCTGAACGGTCTGGCGGACATGGCCGAACAGGGCGACTTCGATGTGCTGCTCGACAAGTCCAACTACCGGCGGTGATCAGGTATCTGATAGACACGTCCGCCGCTGTCAGGTTCATCGCGAATCCGGCGGTTCGCCGCGCGTGGCAAGAGACCGTCACGGCGGGAACTGTTGCCGTATGTGATGCGGTAGAACTCGAACTCCTCTACGGGGCAACATCACTCGCGGACCGGCTACGCAAGAAGGAGTTGTTCGGCGATCTGTTCGGCTGGGTCCCCACGCCCGACGGCGTCTGGTCCCGCACACACCAGGTCCAGCAGTTGCTCACCGAACACGGTCAGCACCGCAGCGCGGGTGTCGCGGATCTGGTGATCGCGGCCACCGCGGAAGCGAGCCGTGTCACGATCCTGCACTACGACAACGATTTCGAGACCGTCGCCAAGGTCACCGGGCAACCCACTCAATGGATCGCGGCCCCGGGCAGCATCAGCTAGTCGACACGAACCCGGCGCCTGATCGAGACTTCGACTCATTTCCAGGGCACGCGAGAAAAGATGTCGCGCAAGGTCGTCCGATTCTGGGTGCAGAGGTTGTCGGTGTCGGTCGGTGCCGGGGTGGAAGCATCCGCGGGCAATCGAAGCAGGACGCTCACCGAACGATCGTCGCTGTAGCCCACAAACGCCACGCAGTCTCGCACTCCGAGTTCGGCGGGCTTCCTGCCGAAGGTCACCAGAACCGGACGGCCGAGTTGTTCCGACATCCACTGGGATTCGGCATCCTGACCCTGCGCTCGCGGCTGGTCTTCGATGCCGAGCGACACAGCCACCGGATCGACGCGATCCCGCATCCAGCTGCAGGTGTCGATTTTCCCGACAACGGCCATGTCGGGTTGCAAGCCTTCGTTGCGTGACGGTACCAGGCCGGGTTGGCCCGCGAGCGCGGAAACTTCCTCGGGTGTGGCCAGCGAGCACGGGTCGAGTCCTTCGAAGGCGGCGGGCGGCTGATACCACGCCGAAGGTGCTGGAGCGGTGGAACTTTCGACGACGGTAGTGCTCGGTTCGGCAACGGGAGCCGACTCGCTGTTGTCGGAGCATCCGGCAGCGGCCGCGGCTATTGCAACAGTCAACACCCCCGTCCTTAAACGGATCGGGGTGAAATCCATACGATTGCTCCTTGCCATATGTGCCTGCCGGCGACCAGCCCGCAGGCACTCTTGGCGTGCCGAAGTAGCCAAAGATTTCAGGTGATAGCCTTGGCCACGGCGGGCAGAGTTTTCACGAACAATTCCATATTTCGGGCGCATATGTCGTCGTCGCCTGTAGGTGGATCCTGTGCCAAAGATGAATCCGACGGAATTATGTGTATACCCACCGATTTGTCTGGTTTTGCGATGGCTGATGCGGTACAACTCCGCCCATCCCAAGCCCGCAGAGTTGAATCCATCCCTGTTCGGGCACTCAGTTCGGCAGACCGCGGATTAGTGCTGGAAGTGGGCGGCGGATCGGACCACCAGCTTACGTCGAAGAGACCGATTTTCTCGCCGCCCCACGTGCACGATTCTGCGGTTGTACGGTCGGAGTCCGATTTCTTGGTCGCCTTGGACTGAAGGCTATCGGCCCCGGTGGCTGCTGCGACCTCCTCAGAGCTGACGGTCGCGCAAAGGTCATGATCGGTGCTGGTAACGAGGGGCGCCGCTGGAGTCGAGGTGTGTCCTCCGCCCTCCTCATGGTCCGAACTACCGCCTGACGAACAGGAAATTAGTAGTAGTGGAACGAGCGCTCCGAGCAGACCGCGTTTCAGGATCGACTGGAACTCAGACAAGCCAACTCCTGATCTCGGTGTATTCGTCGTCATCGTCGGACCAGTCACTCGGACCGACAACATCATTTCTGCCTCCCTTGATCGGGCGGCTGAAGCCGGGCTCGGACCCGCTGAAACCATGTTCCTCAAATGTGCCTGGATGGGAATCGGCTTTTGGGAACGTCCATAGGTAGGACGGCGAATTGCGCATTTCCGCGAGTTCGGGTGGGAAGGGGACGGCCCATCTTTCGACGTCCTCCCACTTGTAAGCCCCTGTCGCCACCAGTTGCGCGCAACGCTGAAATTCGGGTGAGGAATCGGATCGGGCTGCCCATGCATCAAGAAAGGCGGCGTCCACGGTTTGTGGGGTGACGATATCGTCGAATGTCAGGTTTTCCAGCTGCTTACTTGCGGTTGCGAGGTCCGCGACTGCCGATAGGGCTACCGACAGGTACGCTGCCACGTCGGGGTCGAGATTCGGATCCATTTAACCGTTCTCCCATGGGTTCGTGCCGGTGCCGGGTGCGTAGCTTCGGCTCTGGTCGCCTTCCTGGCTTCCTTCGCCTGCCTTGACCTGTTGGAGCTCTGTTGCGAGCGCTGCCCCTTTTTGTACGGAAACGACGCTGGTTGTAAAGGGCTTGACCATTTCGTCCATCTCTTTGTAGACGCCTGGCTCCTTGTTCTTTCCCAACAGCTTGTCGATGAAATTCATGACGGCAGTGATCAAGCTTCGGATCTTGTCGACAACGGGTGCAATGGCTTCCCATGTCTTCAGGCATATGTTGCCGAGTGAGGCAACTTGAGCGGCCGTGCCTACCACGGGTATTTTCTTTAACGCGACCTTGAGCAGGCTTTTTCCGTCGGAGATATCAACCTCGGCTTCGAGCATCTCCTTGAGTTTGACGGCTATCCGCATGCATGCTGCGGTTACTTCCTCCAGTGTGATGGTCAGGATATGGTCGATCGACCGCCCAACGGGTCCCCACCATGCCACGGACCGGCTCAAATCCTGGGCGTACGTTTCGAACGCAATGGCAGCCTTGCCGTCCCAGCTCGAGCTGACCCGGTTCATGCCGGAAGTGATGTTCTTCGAGCTGTCTTCCATTGCGTTGCCGAAGGTCCGATAGGCGGCGCCGAGCCGCCGTATTTCACTCCAGTTGCCATCGATAGGGGAAAATAGTTGTCCGAGTGGGCTCCACTTTTCGTCCGTGGTGTAGCGCACGCCTTCGTTCAGGTCGCCGAGCCAGCCGGAGTGGTCCTCAATGGTCTTCACCAGCATTTCTTGGGTAGTGTCCGGAGCGACCAGCGAGATTGTATGAGGTGCGTTGAATGTTTCCGCGCCCGCATACGCTTCGGTGATTCCTGATGATGCTTGGTCGGGTGAGCCGCCGGTACCATTTATGGTGTGGGTATGACTATTGAGAGCATTGTAATTCTGGACATCGGTATCATGGTACATCCAGGCGGCACGATTAAGATTAGTCGAAGTGCTGCCTACCGCCGTGGAGTAGTTCTTGGCGGCGTTGCTGGCGTAAGTAGCAAATTCCCGCATAGAGGGCATGAGGGAATTCAAAATTTCGCCGAGTCCCGAAGTGCTCGGGCTCAAATGTTGGCTGCCGTATCCGTGGCATTCGGAGAGATCGCCTGAAATCTCGCGATAGAGATTCGATGCCCCAGCAATCTTGGCCGGGTTGGCCTCAAAAACTTCAGTCATTCGATTGAAAGTCCTATTCGTATATATTCTACGCAGTGTACTGCGAAAGGTTGGCTGACCAGTAGTCGGGTCATTGAGTGAGATGGCTTGATCACCATGGATCGTCGTAGATCTCGTCAAGTTCCGGTTGATTGAGCTGGACGGCGGTGTCGATCCATCGGGCGAACTGGCCTGCTTGGCCCTGTGGCGTGGCCGGATCGACGATCAGGTCGTTGTGGTTGCGGGTGATGGTGTAGCGCCCGTCGTCGGTGAAGTCGTGCCATTCTGCGGCGTGGTGGGGTTTGGGGCGGTCGAGGACTGCGCCGAGGTAGAGGGCTGCGCGGCCTCGGCCGTCGAGGGGGCGGTCGAAGAATCGGCGGGCGCGGTCCTGGGGTGAGTTGTGGGCGACGTCCTCGAGGTAGGTGTCGCGTCGGGGTGCCATGTCGCTGGTGTGGAATGTTGTCGCGGGTTGGCCGCCTGGTGATGCTTTGGGAAGGCAGTTGATCAGCTCGCGCGGGAGGTTTTCAGGGCGGACGAGGCGGACGGTGATGGGACCGTCGATGTTGTCGCGGTTGATCTGGCTGATCACGACGGCTTGGAAGTCGTTGCGGGTGGCGTGGACTCGGTAGGCGGCGGTGGTGTGGTCTCTGGTTTTGGTTGTGCTGCCTGATATCTGGATGCGGAAGGTGGCTTCGGCGGCAGTATCCATCGCGCTGCGGATCAGCAGCAATTCATCGCGGGAGTAGCTTGCGAGGAGTTTCGCGCGGTGGTCGTCGAAGGCTTCCTGGTAGGCGAAGCGGGAGGTGTAGCGGAGGGGGCGGGGGAAGCGGTCGACGGCGTCGCTGTACCAGTGGATGGCGAAGTCGTCGGGGTCGAAAGTCCACTCGTTCATGATGATTCGTCGGCACCATCGGTGGGGCGGTTCTGCGCGGAGGGGAAGTGCGAGCCGATCGCTTGCGGGGCGACTTTGGGAATGTCGCCGATGAGCTCCCTGGTGTTCGCCTCGTTGACCAGGTAATCCGGGGTCTCGTGGATGCTCTCGTCGTCGTTTCCGCTGCCGCGGCCCGCGCCTGCGCCCATCATGCCGGGGGCGCCCATCATGCCTCGGCCCCCGGCACCTGCTGCTATGCCCGCGGCTGTAGCGACGGGAACGACAGTGCTGGGGACGCCGGGTACCGTGCGGCCCGGCGCCGGTACGGACGCGCCCGGGGCGCCGCCTGCGGGAGATCCGCCGGAGGGACTGCCGGAAGGGCTGCCGGGTGACCCGGGGGTGTTCGGTGTGCCGGTGCCTGGTGTAGTGGTCGTCGGCGTGGTCGCGGGGGAGTCGGTGTTGGCCGGGTTTGTGTCCTGCTCGGAGGTGTCGTCGTCCTCGGTCGTCGAGGTGTCTTGGTCTTCGGAGTTCTGATTCGTGGAGTCGTCTTCGGTAGTGGTCTCGTCCTCCGAGGGGGCCGCACTGTTTTCGTCCTCGATGGTTGACGGATTCTCGGACGTATCGCCACCACCCCCGCCGCTGTTGTTGTCGCCGCCACCGCCGTTGCCGTTGCCGCCCGGGACGAACGAGTCGGGCGCGACGAGGCTTGTCGGATGGTCGAGCACCGGCAGGCCCGCATCGACGGTCGCGAAAGCCTCGACGTATTTGGTCTTCATGATCGCGCGAGCCTGTTCTTCGTCGTCACTGCGACCGTCTTCGAATTCGTCGTTGTTGATCCAGCGGTCGTTGATGTGCCACAGCTTGGGGTCATCCTTGCGGGGCGGGATTGCTGACTTGGTGTCGGCTGCGGCCAGCGCGGAGGAGGAGATGAGCCGCGCGACGGTTTCGAAGGTGGGCGTGAGTTCCTGGGCTTTGGTGGTGTAGGCGGCGATTGCCTGTTTCGATGTTTCGGCGGCGTTGCCTTCCCACGCTTCGGAGATCGCCGCATTCATTCGCTGCCGGAATGTGTAGAGGCCGACTTCCCAATCTATTTTCGCCTGCCAGAAGACAGAGGTCGCGCCGAACGAGGGATCTACGCCGACCGGGTCGAAACCTTCGATGATCTTGGCGTGCGAGAGTTCTTGTGGACGCTCGGTCCGGGGCGGAATCCTCGGATCCTCGGTACCGGCCATCAACGCCCGCCTGGGGTCTGGTCCAAGCGGGCGGTTTCGGCATTGAAGCGGGCGGCGAAGGACTCGTCCTCGGCGACGAAACGTTCGCGGATGGCTACGTGGAGGAGGCGGATGTCTTCGACTGCTGTCCAATGTTCCTGCAGGACAGTGTGAAAGTCGTTGCCGGATTCGCTGCCCTTGGCGATCTTGCGGAAGCGGTCGGCCATTGTCGGTGCCGAAGTCAGGAAGGAGCCTTCGTGATCACCGAAACCCCATGTCTGGATATTAGTGAGATCACCGACGCTTCTTTGAATGTTCTTGATTGTTGTTTTGAATGCTTCGCATTCGTATTCGATTCTGGCGAACGATTCAGGGTCCATGCGGACGGTGAGATTGCCGCTTTTTGCCTCGCTGATCAGCGAGGCCAGCGGTGTATTCCCAGTCATCGATTTCCTCCCCAGGTGATTCAGTCGCTACTCACGCATCGGCCGGGACACTCGGCATGATCTTCTCGACGAGCGTCCGAGCGATCGTGCAGGACGGGATGTGGCCAGTGGCCGGTGAAGTCTCGGGAGGGTTGTGAACGAAGATGTCGAGGCTGCCGCCATTCAGGGCGATATTGGCGTTGCACATATAATCAGAAGAGGCATCGTGATGGGCCACGATCACCTGCCGACCCGAGGCGACGAACTCCTCTGCTCCCGTGAAATTCTTTGCCCGGATCATTTCCACCGTCAAGTTGGTATTCCTGATGTCGGTCCCGTAGCCGTTGCCGTTCTTGTATCCCCACCCGCAACCGCGCCACTTTATCCCGCCTGGCGCATCGAGATTGGACACCGGATTACGGTCGGGCCGCAGATTTTCCGACTCGAACACCGCTGCGGGAATGTCATGGCACGGATCGAACCCGGTCGGCACCTCGGCCGCGAAGGTAGGAGAAGCGTTGGTGGGAGTCGGGTCGGAGCTCGGTGCGGAATCGCACGCGCACAACATCATTGCCGCGCCGACAACAGCGACAAGCCGACTCCAGTGTGCCCGCTGAGCCCCCACCTGCCGTCCCCCTCGATGCCGCCCGACGCTGTCGATGCCGGACGAAGCTATCAATTCTCGGTGGGGGGGGTCAAGCGTTCGTGAGCTGGGTGGAAACGGCGCAGGTCAGAGGTCGCAGCCGGGCAGGCACTCGCCTGCGGTCAGGTGATCGGGCGGTAGCAATCGATCCCGGAGTCCGGGTCGTCGACCAGGCGCTGGGCGAGTTCGGCGTCACCGATGAACTGCTCGACGGCGCTGCGCAGCGTCGAGGGCGGAATGCTGCCTGCGATGTCGCGGAATGGGCTGACCAGGTCGATGCCGAAGCGTTGGCATTCCTGGATGATCGACGGGATTCCGGTCGCGCCGCCGCCGAGTTCGGCTCGCATCTGTGCGATCGCGCCGACCTGCACTGTTCCGCGTTCCACGACCTCGCGGGTGAGGTTCGTATACAGCTCGACGCGGCGGCGCTCGACGGATTGCGGGTCGGCGTCGCGCGGGTGGTCGGGCACTGTGAAGAATCCGGTCGGGGTGAGTTCGTAGCCCTCGGTTCGCATCGCTTCGGCGATGTCGGCGAGCGTGTCGGCTTTCTCTGCCATGAATTCTATTGCGGTGCTGAGGGTGTGCAGCATCGCGGCCAGCCTCTGGCCGACTTGTCGTACCGCACGATCGCGGTCGAGCAACGTGTCCGCGCGTTGCCGCATTTCCTCGTGCAGGTATCGCGTGATTCGGAACGCGACCGCTACAGCCAGCAGTCCTCCTCATCGGTGGGAAGTGGTCGTCCAGCGAGGCTGTCCATGTAGGTGTTCCATAGGTTCAGTTGAGCAAGGATTGTTTCGGAGTCCACGTCGGGGCGACAGAACGTTTGCCGGTAGTCCGCACCGACCTGTTCGGGTGGCACCGCGAGGACCTGCGGATCAACATGTTTCCCCTTCCATCGGTCCATCCTGACAGAAGACCGAGTTGATGAGAATCGTGCCGAGTTCAGCGCCGCACGCCCCGATTGCGCGGTCATAGTGCGCTGTGGGCCTACCCTGGGACCATGACTTCCCTGACGGATCCTCAGGTGCGTGAGTTTCTTTCCCATGGCACGCGGACGGGCAAGGTGGCGTTCACGGCCAAGGACGGGCGGCCGTTGGTGACGCCGATCTGGTTCATCGTGGAAGGCGATGAGCTGGTGTTCAACACCGGGAAGGAGACCGCGAAGGGGCGGGCGTTCGCGCGGGATCCCCGGGTTGCGGTGTGTGTGGATCTGGAAGAGCCACCCTATGGGCTGGTGGAGGTGCAGGGGACGGTCGAGTTGTCGGAGGATCCGGCGGAATTGGTGCGGACCGCGACCGCGATCGCCGCCCGGTACATGGGTGCGGATCGGGCCGAGGAATTCGGTAAGCGCAACGGTGTGCCGGGGGAGCTGGTGGTGCGGGTTCGGCCGACGAAGGTCATCGCGCATTTCGATATGACCGGGTAGGTCAGCGGGGCGCGGGCATTTCGGGCGGGAGCTCGGGTGCCTCGGTGGGGAAGGTGGGATCGCTGTCCATCGGGACGGAGCCCGGACCGGGGGTGGACGGGTCGTAGGGCGCGGGGTCGCGGTCGAAGATCGGGTTGCTGCAGGAAGCTCCGGGTTCCGGTGTGGTGTAGGGGTTGTTGCGCAGGGCCATGATGAATTGGTCGATGCGCGGGTCTGTCGCGCTGTCGAGGGCGAGTTGGTGGCCCCACGACTGCAGCGAGAGCGGGTCGGCCATGTTCGGGATGGGCGACATGAAGATGTATGTTCCGCCCTGCACCTTGGTCCGGAGTGTCGCTTGGTCGTCGGCGCTCACCCGCGCGGGGTTGTAGGCGATCCACACGGCGCCGTGTTCGAGCGAATGTACCGCGTTCTCGGTGCGGATGCCCTCCGGGTACACGACGCCGTTGCAGGATGCCCAGACCCCGTCGTGCGTGCCGCCCATCGGTGGGATCGATGTGTAGGCCACGCGCTGCGTGCTCGACACATGACCGCCGAGCGGAAATTCGGCGGTGACCACACCGGCAATCGCCTTGGCGGGGTCGGGGTTGTCCTGCGTCGGCGCGAACTGGTTCATGGCGGGCAGGGGATGGCCGGCCTTGGTGTCGTCGCACGCCGTTGCCGCGGCGACCACCATCAGACCCACACCCAACCTGTCACGTACTCGCATGGCGGCCGCTCCTCCTCGTCGTGGCGGCACCCGCCGTCCAAGACCGAACTTACTTGCCGTCAGCCCGCCGAGGGACGACTCGTCGTCACGAAACGTTTGCCGGGATCGACCATCTTGCGCACGGTCGCCCCTTTCGCGTATTCACCGAGCGCGGTCATGTTCCAGGCGTTCGCCGCACGGGTGAGCATGGCCAGGAAGACACCAGTGGTCGGTTCGCCTCGGGACAGCTCGAAACGGACCAGCTCCGCGCCCGTGTGGTCGTCGAGCAGACGACAGTGCGCGCGACCGACCTGATCGAACTTGTGGCCCGCGAAGGAGTTCACGGTGAAGACCAGGGCGTAGACCTGCGGGGGCAGCGCCGTCAGGTCGACGGTGATGACCTCGTCGTCGCCGTCACCGTGGCCGGTCAGATTGTCGCCGGAGTGCCTGATGGCACCGTCGAACGCCTCGCGCCGCAGGAACCAGACGTTGGTCAGCTTCTTCGCGCGGTCGTCGTAGGCGATGACGGAAGCATCGAGGTCGACCTGACTGCCGCGCGTCGCCGGGTCCCAGCCCAAGCCCATCCGCACCCGGGTGAGCGCCGGTGCGCCCGGCTTGGTGAGTGAGACTGTTTCGCTTTTGCGAAGGGACACATGCCCTTTCGAGAGGTCGACGGTCGGTCGCCCGAATTGGGGCGGTTGCGGTTGCACCTCGGCCGGTGGCGCCGATCGCACCGGGACCGGAGGCGCCGGTTGCGATCGCAGTGCGGCCGGCGGCGTCGGTTCGTCATCGACGGTGATGCCGAAATCGGTCGCGATACCCGCCAGCCCCTGCGCATAACCCTGCCCGACCGCACGGACCTTCCACCCGTCACCGCGCCGGTACAACTCGCACGCGATCAAAGCGGTCTCCGGCCCGAGCCCGGTCGGCGTGAAGGCGGCGAACACCGCCCCGCTCGAGTGGTCAGCCACCGTGATCCGTGGCGGCCCAGCCCGACCCCAATCGGCGGGCCCGGTGCCGTCGAGGCTGGCGGTGAAGACGATCCGGTCGATCTCGGCCGGCACAGCGCCGAACGACACGCGAACGGCCTCCTCCGAGACGACCTCGACGCCGGGCCCGACCGGCTGGTTGTAGAACACGAAATCACTGTCGGAACGCACTTTCCCCGCGGCGGTCAGCAGCAGCGCGGCGAGGTCGGCGCCCGTGTCGGCCGCCACCGTGACCCGCACCTCGCTCGACGGAACCGGCGCGTTCGCACCTTTGCTCAACTCCATGGTCGACTCCCCCTCGGTCTGCTCACCATCGAACCTACTGCCACCCGGGGCAGGCATCGAGCCGAACGCACGACCCTAGACTCCTCCCCATGACAGTGCATTTCATCGGGGCGGGGCCCGGGGCGGCGGACCTGCTCACGGTGCGCGCTGTGAATCTGCTGCGCGAGAGCCCGGTCTGCCTGTACGCGGGCACCTACCTCGATCCCGAGGTCCTGGCCAATTGCGCCCCCGGCACGGAACTGATCGACACCCAGCGCCTCGACCTGGACCAGATCACGGCCCATCTCGTCCAGGCGCACGAGGCAGGCAAGGATGTCGCCCGGCTGTGCTCGGGCGACCCGTCCATCTATTCGGCCCTCACCGAACAGACCCGCCGCCTCGACGCGCACGGCGTCCCCTGGGACATCACCCCCGGCGTGCCCGCCTACGCGGCGGCCGCGGCGATCCTCGGCACCGAACTCACGGTGCCCGAGGTAGTGCAGTCGGTGGTCCTCACCCGCACCCAGGCCCGCTCGACCAAGATGCCCGCAGGCGAGGCCCTGGCGAACTTCGCCGCCACCGGCGCCACCCTGGTCCTGCACCTGGCGATCACGAGGATCGATCCGCTCGCCGAGGAACTGTCGCAGGAATACGGCCCGGCCTGCCCGGTCGCCGTTGTCTATCGCGCGAGCCAACCCGAACAACTCGTCCTGCGCGGCACCCTCGCCGACATCGCGGCCAAGGTCGAATCGGCGGGCCTGCGCCAGGCGGCGGTCATCCTGGTCGGCCCGGCGATGACCGTCCCCGAAACCTGCGCCCAGTCGCACCTCTACGACCCGGCCCGTGCGCGAGCCGGCGGCTGGACCGGCTGACACCGGGCCCACGACCTCGGGTAATCCCCACGTAGCAACGGCAACCAGGACCCGCCCGCCCGATCGTGGCCTGGACGGCAGGAGCCGCGCGGCGCGGTATGTGACCCATCCCTCAATCGGGTCGACGCACTACCACCGGTGGTGGGGTGTGAGGTGGGTGGAACGGTCAGCAAACGGGAGGCACCGCACTGACCTGGGTCGATGCCCGCCAGCTATGGAGGTGGTTGGTTGCGGGGCAGCGGCACCGGTAGATTGGTGCGATGGTTTGCGACGAGCACACCGGCGCGGTCGGCCGGACGGTCCGAAGCATGGTCTCGGCCATGTAACGAGATCGGCTGAGCCGACAGATAGTGCCTATGGACATTTTTTGCCTGATTGATTTCGAGAATTGAACCCGAGACGCAGGCGCCACCGCTGGTTCTGGCTGGGCGTCTGCGTTCCGGTGTCGTCGGGG
The DNA here is from genome assembly GCF_040655675.1 of Nocardia sp. NPDC050378. Classification (NCBI taxonomy): domain Bacteria; kingdom Bacillati; phylum Actinomycetota; class Actinomycetes; order Mycobacteriales; family Nocardiaceae; genus Nocardia; species Nocardia sp. NPDC050378. The sequence goes on along the minus strand of NZ_JBFAKI010000014.1, from coordinate 84,132 downwards.
AGCGCCTGGAACGGGTGTTCCGGAAGCGAGGTTTGGGTTGGACCGGCTGGATTTCGGCGGAAACGGCGAAACTGGTGACGGACGTGGAGGCTCTTCGGAGTACTTCCCGCTCTCGCCCGCACAGCTGGGTATCTGGTACGCGCAGCACGTCGACCCGCTGGTGCCGATCAATATCGCCCAGTACGTCGACCTGCGTGGCCGCCTCGATGTGGCCGCGCTCGAGCGTGCGAGCGCCGGTGCCGCCACCGACCTCGAATCGGGCTGGCTGCGCATCGTCGAGATCGACGGCGAGCCGATGCAAACCATCGACCCCACCCAGGACGCGACGCTGATCTATGTCGATCTGCGTGGCGAGGCCGACCCGGAGGCCGCCGCCGCGGAGTGGATGCGCGCCGAGTACAGCCGCCCGCTCGACATCGTGCGCGACCGCCTGGTGCAGGCCGCCGCGTTGCAGCTCGAGGACGAGCGCTGGTACTGGTATGCCCGCGTCCACCACATCGTGCTCGACGGTTTCGGCGCCAACAACTTCGTCAACCGTACGGCGCAGCTCTACACCGCCGAGGTCACCGGCATCCCGGCCCCGCCGAACAAGGCCGCCGATCTGCGCTCGCTCTACGAGTCCGAGATCGCCTACCGCGACAGCACCCGATTCCAGTCCGACAAGGAGCACTGGGCCCAGCGTGTCGCTGGCCTGGAGGAGGGCAGCAGCCTCACCGGTCGTTCGGCGCCGCCGTCGCCGGTCAACGACATCACCAGCGCCGCGCTGTCGCAGGACCAGGACGACCTGCTAGCCGCCGCGATCGCCCGCCACGACAGCACCGCCGCCCCGCTGCTGATCGCCGGCTTCGCCGCCTACCTGGCTCAGATCACCGGCACCGAGGACGTCATCCTCAGCCTGCCGGTCACCGCCCGCACCACCGCGACCATGCGCCGCTCCGGTGGCGCGACCTCCAATATCGTGCCGCTGCGCCTGCGTGTCGGCCACGACACCACGGTCGCCCAGCTGCTGCGTTCGGTCACCACCGAGGTGTCGGGCGCGCTGCGTCATCAGCGCTACCGGCACGAGGACATCCGCCGTGATTCGGCGGGTGACGGCATGGTCTCCACGGAGTTCTTCGGTCCGTGGGTCAACATCATGCTGTTCGACAACCAGCTGCGCTTCGGTGACATGGAGGGCACGCTGAACGTGCTGTCCACCGGCAGCATCGAAGACCTGGGCGTCAACTTCTACCAGTCGCACGGCGGCACCCGCTCCCACATCGACTTCGAGACCAACCCGAACCTGTATTCGGCCGACGAAGCGCGCACCCACCACGCCCGTTTCCTCGAGTTCTTCGACCGCTTCCTGGCCGCCGACGCCGAACTGCCCGTGTGGGCGTTGCCGGTCACCGGCGCCGAGGAACTGGAACGCTCGCTCACCGAGTGGAACGACTCCGCGCACGAGGTCCCCGCGACCACGCTGCCCGCCCTGCTCGACGCGCAGGTCCCGCGCACCCCGGCCAACATCGCCCTCGACTTCGAGGGCGAAACGCTCACCTACGCCGAGTTCGCCGACCGGGTGAACCGGCTCGCGCGTTTCCTGATCGCCGACGGTGTCGGCCCGGAATCCCTCGTCGCCCTCGGCATGCGCCGCTCGCTCGAGCTGGTGATCGGCATGCACGCCGTACTGCGTGCCGGTGGCGCGTACGTGCCGATCGACCCGGATCACCCGGCCGACCGCACCGCCTACATCCTCGAATCCGCGGCACCGGTCTGCGTGCTCACCACCAGCCGCGACGAGCTCGACCTGCCCGCCGATGTCGCCCGGGTGGAGATCGATCGACTCGACACCACCGGTTTCGACGCCACACCTGTATCCGATGCCGACCGGCTCGCCCCGCTGCGCCCGGACAACACCGCCTACGTCATCTACACCTCGGGTTCCACCGGCCGCCCCAAGGGCGTCGCGGTCACCCACCACGCGATCGTCAACCAAGAGCTGTGGATGCTCGACGAGTACCGGTTGACCGCCGACGACGTGTACCTGCAGAAGACCGCCACCACCTTCGACGTGTCGCTGTGGGGTTACTTCCTGCCGCTGATGGTCGGCGCCAAGCTGGTCATCGCCTCGCCCGACGGGCACCGCGACCCGCTCTACGTCGCGGACATGATCGAACGCCACCGCGTCACCGTGACGGATTTCGTGCCGTCCATGCTCACCGTCTTCGTCTCCCACGCCACCGCCGCCCAATGCGAAAGTCTGCGTGCGGTTTTCGTGATCGGTGAGGCGCTGCCGCCGGAAACCGCCGCCGGTCTGCGCGCCATTTCCAGCGCCGGCCTGCACAACCTGTACGGCCCCACCGAGGCCGCTGTCTCGGTGACCTATTGGGAGGCGACCGAAGCCGACACCGTCACGGTGCCGATCGGTATCCCCGAATGGAATGTCGAAGTCTACGTGCTGGATTCGCGGCTGCGCCCGGCCGCGATCGGTGCACCGGGTGAGCTGTATCTGGCCGGTCGACAGCTGGCCCGCTGCTACCGCGGCCGCCCCGACCTGACCTCGGACCGCTTCGTCGCCAACCCCGTCGGCGGCCCCGGCGAACGCATGTACCGCACCGGTGACCTGGTGCGCTGGAACGGCGACGGCGTCCTCGAATACATCGGCCGCACCGACTTCCAGGTGAAGTTCCGTGGTCAGCGCATCGAACTCGGCGAGATCGAGACCGACCTGCTCGCGCATCCGAGCGTCAGCCAGGCGGCGGTGCTCGTGGTCGACACCGCGACCGGTCAGCAGCTGGTGGCCTACGTGGTGCCCGCCCCCGGGCAGTCCGCCGACCCGGCGACACTGACCAGGTTCGTCGCCGAGAAGCTGCCGAGCTACATGGTGCCCGCGTCGATCATGGTGCTCGACGCGTTCCCGCTCAACACCAGCGGCAAGCTCGACCGCAAGGCCCTGCCCGAGCCGGTGTTCACCGCCGCCGCAGGCGATTTCCGTGCTCCGCGTACCGCCGCCGAGCAGATCGTCGCGGGCATCTTCGCCGATGTGCTGAGCCAGGAACGGGTCGGCGCCGACGACAACTTCTTCGAACTCGGCGGCAACTCGCTGGTCGCCACCCAGGTCGTGGCCCGCATCGGTGCCGCGTTCGGCATCCAGCTGGGCGTGCGCGCCCTGTTCGAGACCCCGACCGTCGCCGGCTTGGCCGCGCGGGCGGAAGCCGTTGCGCCCGCCGAGATCTCGTCCCGCCCGCCGCTGGTCGCCCAGGAGCACCCGGATCGGGTACCGCTGTCGCTGGCTCAGCAGCGGATGTGGTTCATCAACCAGTTCGACCCCGCCGCGCCCACCTACAACCTGCCCTTCGTGGTGCAGATGCGGGGCCGCGTCGAGGTGGACGCGCTCATCGCGGCGCTCAACGACGTTGTGGTGCGACAGGAGTCGCTGCGCACGATCTTCCCCGACGCCGACGGCGGCTTCCAGCGGGTGCTGGGTGCCGACGAGTTCGACCTCGGCATCACCGTGTCCTCGATCGATCAGGCCGAGCTGCCCGCCGAGCTGGTCGACTTCGCGTCCAAGGGTTTCGACGTCACCCTCGAACTGCCGATCCGGGTGCGGATCTACCGGGTCACCGGCGGAACCACCAATGGCACACCGGAATACGCGGTCGCGTTCGTCGTCCATCACATCGCGGCCGACGGTTTCTCCTTCGGCCCGCTGGCCCGCGATGTCGCCACCGCCTACCTCGCTCGTGCGGCGGGGCTGGCCCCGGCGTGGGAACCGCTGCCGGTGCAGTACCGCGACTACACGCTGTGGCAGCGGGAACTGCTCGGCTCGGAGTCGGACCCGGAGTCCATCGCGGCCCGCCAGATCGACTACTGGCGCCGGGCGCTGGACGGGCTGCCCGATCAGCTCGACCTGCCCGCCGACCGGATCCGCCCGCAGCAGCAGAGTTTCCGTGGCGCGCAGCTGGCCTTCGACATCGACCCCGAGCTGCACGCGGACCTGATCGCCCTGGCCAGGGCCAAGGGCGTCACCCTGTTCATGGTGCTGCACGCCGCGCTCGCGGTGCTGCTGTCGCGGCTGTCCAACACCCGCGACATCGCGGTGGGCACCCCCATCGCCGGTCGTGGTGAGCAGGCGCTCGACGACCTGATCGGCATGTTCGTCAACACCCTGGTGTTGCGTTCCGACGTGGATCCCGGCCTGTCGTTCGCCGATTTCCTGGCCCGCACCCGCGACACCGACCTGGCCTCGTTCGGCAACGCCGACGTGCCGTTCGAGCGCCTCGTCGACGTGCTCAACCCGACCCGCTCCCAGGCGCGCCACCCGCTGTTCCAGGTGATGCTGTCGTTCCAGGAAATGGCGCACGGCGAGCTGGAGCTGCCCGGTCTCACGGTCAGCGCCGACGAGCTCGAGGTCGCGATCGCCAAGTTCGACCTGCAGTGGACCATCACCGAACAGCACAGCAGCGGTGGTGCCCCGCAGGGTCTCGCGGCGGTCGCGCAGTTCGCGACCGACCTGTTCGACGCCGAGACCGTGCAGTCGTTCATCGACCGGTTGCTGTCGATCCTGCGCGCGATCACCGTCGACCCGTCGGTGGCCGTCGGTGACATCGATCTGCTCGGCGAGCAGGAACGCCTCGATGTGTCGCGCGACTGGGTGAACTTCGCCCCCGACGGTGGCACCGGCCGGTTCGCCGACCGGGAGATCACCCTGGTCGACCTGTTCGAATCCGCCGTCGCGGCGCATCCGGACAATGTCGCGGCCCGCTACGGCAACGAGTCGCTGACCTACGCCGAGCTGGACCGCCGCGCGAACGCGTTGGCGCGCAAGCTCATTGCCGACGGCGCCGGCCCGGAGTCGCTGGTCGCGGTGATCCTGCCGCGTTCGCTGGACCTGGTCGTGGCCCTGCTCGCGGTCGTGAAGACGGGCGCCGGTTACGTGCCGGTCGACCCGACCTACCCGGCCGAGCGCATCGCCTACGTGCTCGAGGATTCACGCCCCACGAGCGTGGTCATCGATGCCGACTCCGAGGTGGAGCTGGCCGACGACCTGCCCGTGCTGGTGCTCGGCGACCTCGACGACGCCGACGGTGCGCCGCTCACCGATGCCGACCGTCGCGCGCCGCTGTCGCCGGACAATGTCGCCTACGTCATCTACACCTCCGGTTCGACCGGTCGCCCCAAGGGCGTCGCCGTCGCGCACCGGAATGTGGTGCGACTGTTCGCGAACACCGATCGTGATTTCGGTTTCGGCCCCGACGATGTGTGGACGCTGTTCCACTCCTACGCCTTCGACTTCTCGGTGTGGGAGCTGTGGGGCCCGCTGCTGTTCGGCGGCACCGTGGTGGTCGTCGACTACTTCACCTCGCGCTCCCCGGAGCAGTTCCTGGACCTGCTGCGCACCGAGCGCGTGACCGTGCTCAACCAGACCCCGTCGGCCTTCTATCAGCTGGCCGAGGCCGACCGCAATGCCGGTCCCGGCGTCGAGCCGCTGAGCCTGCGCTACGTGGTGTTCGGCGGCGAGGCCCTCGAGCTGCGTCGCCTCTCGGATTGGGTTGCCCGCCACGGTGATTCGTCGCCGACGCTGATCAACATGTACGGCATCACCGAGACCACGGTGCACGTGTCGTACCGCGCGCTCGACGCCGAAACCATCGCCGCCGCTTCGGGTTCCATCGTCGGTCGCGCCATCGCCGGTCTGAGCGTGTATGTGCTCGACTCGCGTCTGCGTCCGGTTCCGGTGGGTGTCGCGGGTGAGATGTATGTCGCGGGACCGCAGTTGGCCCGCGGCTACCTCGGTCGCCCGGATCTGACCGCCACCCGGTTCGTCGCGAGCCCGATGGGCGACGGCGAACGCCTCTACCGTTCCGGCGACCTCGCGCGCTGGAACCGTTTCGGCGAACTCGAATACCTCGGCCGCGCCGACGACCAGGTGAAGGTGCGCGGTTTCCGCATCGAGCTCGGTGAGATCGAAGCCGCCGTGCTCTCGCACCCGGAGATCGCGCAGGCCGCGGTCATCGTGCGCGAGGACCAGCCCGGCGGTCAGCGCATCGTCGCCTACGTCGTCGCCGAATCACACAAGCTCGACCTCGACGAGGTCCGCCAGTTCGCCGCCGACCAGCTCCCCGCGTACATGGTGCCCTCGGCGTTCGTGCAGCTCGACGCCATTCCGCTGACCGTCAACGGCAAGCTGGACCGCCGCGCTCTGCCCGCCCCGGTGTTCGAGGTGCGCGAATTCCGTGCTCCGACAACGCCGATCGAACAGATCATCGCGCAGGTCTTCGCCGACGTGCTCGATCTGCCGCGTATCGGCGTCGACGACGACTTCTTCGAACTCGGCGGCAACTCGCTGATCGCCACCCAAGTGGTTTCGCGCGTCGGCATCGCGCTGGACACCCGCGTTCCGGTGCGGATGCTGTTCGAGGCGTCCACCGTGGCCGCCCTGGCCGCGCGCGTGGAATCGCAGGCCGGCGACGGCGCCCACAAGGCGCTGGTGGCGCGCGAGCGGCCCGAACAGGTGCCGCTGTCGCTGGCTCAGCAGCGCATGTGGTTCCTCAACCGCTTCGACACCGCCTCGGCGGTCAACAACATCCCGGTCGCCATCCGCCTGTCCGGTGACCTCGACGTGGCGGCGCTGCAGGTGGCCGTCATCGACGTCATCGACCGGCACGAGTCGCTGCGCACCGTGTTCCCCGACTCCGGCAACGGCCCGGTGCAGGTGGTGCTCGACGCCGCTCAGATCGTGCCCGACCTCACCCCGTACCGGGTCACCGAGGAAAACCTCATCGATCACCTGATCGATCTCGCGTCGATGGCCTTCGACGTGACCAGCGAAGTACCGCTGCACGCACGGCTTTTCGAGATCTCCGATTCCGAGTACGTGCTCGGCATGGTGGTGCACCACATCTCCGCCGACGGCTGGTCGATGGCGCCGCTCTCGCGCGACGTCATCATGGCCTACGCCGCGCGCACCTCCTGGGAGGCGCCGACCTGGGCCGAATTGCCGGTCCAGTACGCCGATTACGCGCTCTGGCAGCGCGAGGTGCTCGGCTCCGAGGACGACCCGACCTCGCTGATCTCCTCGGAGATCGACTACTGGAAGCGCGAACTCGCCGATCTGCCCGACGAGCTGGTGCTCCCGGCCGACCACCCGCGTCCGCCCGCCGCCAGCTACCGGGGTGGCACCTACAGCTTCGTCATCGCGGGCGAAACCCAGCGTGCCCTCATGGAATTGGGCCGCCGCTACAACGCCTCGCTGTTCATGGTGATGCACAGCGCCCTCGCGGTGCTGCTCGCGCGCTCGAGCGGATCGTCCGACATCGCCATCGGCACCCCGGTGGCCGGTCGTGGTGACCAGGCGCTCGACGATCTCGTCGGCATGTTCGTCAACACCCTGGTGCTGCGCACCGAGGTGGACGGCGCCACCGCCTTCGCGAGCCTGCTCGACCAGGCCCGCGAGACCGATCTGCAGGCCTTCGCCCACGCCGACGTGCCGTTCGAGCGCCTCGTCGAGGTGCTCAACCCGGCGCGTTCGCAGGCGCGGCACCCGCTGTTCCAGGTGATGCTGTCGTTCCAGAACACCAAGCAGGCCTCGCTGCAGCTGCCCGGCCTGTCGGTGAGCGGTATCGACTACGACGCCCAGCTGGCCAAGTTCGACCTGCAACTGACGCTGACCGAGGTGCAGGACACCGATGGTGAGGTCGGCGGCATGTCGGCCGAGTTCTCCTACGCGCTCGATCTTTTCGAGGAATCGACGGTCGCCGCGTTCGCCCGCCGCCTCGACAACATCTTCGCCGCGATCGTCGCCGACCCCGAGGTGCCCGTCGGCGACATCGACCTGCTCGCGCCCGAGGAGCACGCGCAGGTCCTGGTCGACTGGAACGACACCGCGCACGCGGTGCCGCACGCCACCCTGGTCTCGCTGTTCGACGCCCAGGTGGAGCGCACCCCTGACGCGGTCGCGCTGGTCTTCGAAGCCGAACAGCTCACCTACCGCGAGCTGCAGGAGCGCGCCAACCGCATCGCCCGCAGGCTGATCGCCGACGGTGTGGGCCCGGATTCGCATGTGGCCCTTGCCATCCGGCGTTCCACCGAACTCGTCGTCGCCATGTACGCGGTGCTGCAGACGGGTGCGGCCTACGTGCCGCTCGACCCCGATCAGCCCGCCGACCGCATCGGCCACATCATCGAGACCGCTCAGCCGCGGCTGGTGCTCACCAGCCGTCGCGACGGTTTCGAGGTCGAGGGCGTCACCGTGCACGCCGTCGAGAACATCGAGGCGCCCGCTGATTTCAGCGGTGCCCCGATCACCGACGCCGAGCGGGTGCGTCCGCTGCGCGACAGCAACACCGCCTACGTCATCTTCACCTCCGGTTCGACCGGCCGCCCCAAGGGTGTCGCCGTCGACCACGCCGCGATCGTGAACCGGCTGCTGTGGATGCAGCACGAGTACCCGATCGACGCCACCGACGCGGTGCTGCAGAAGACCCCCGCTACTTTCGACGTGTCGGTGTGGGAGTTCTTCTGGCCCCTGCAGACCGGTGCGCGCCTGGTGGTCGCGAAGCCCGACGGTCATCGCGATCCGGTGTACCTGGCGCAGATCATCGCCGAACAGTCCATCACCACAGCGCATTTCGTGCCGTCGATGCTGTCGGTGTTCGTGTCGACCCTCGGCAACAACGGCAACGGTGACGCGGTGCGCATGCGTCAGGTGTTCGCCTCCGGTGAGGCGCTGCCCGCGCCGACCGCACAGCGCCTGCGTGAGCTGACCGGCGCCCGCCTGCACAACCTGTACGGCCCCACCGAGGCCGCCGTCGACGTGACCTATCACGAGGTCGTCGACGCCGACGTGGAGACGGTGCCGATCGGCCGTCCGGTGTGGAACACCAAGGTGTTCGTGCTGGATTCGCGGCTGCACCCCGTCGCCTCCGGTGTCGCCGGTGAGCTGTACCTGGCGGGCGATCAGCTCGCCGTCGGCTACCTCAACCGGGCCGACCTCACCGCCGACCGCTTCGTCGCCAACCCCTACGGTCCCGCCGGTTCGCGCATGTACCGCACCGGCGACCTGGTCACCTGGACCCGTGACGGTGAACTGAACTACCTGGGCCGCACCGACTTCCAGGTGAAGCTGCGCGGCCTGCGCATCGAGCTCGGCGAGATCGAGGCGACGCTGCTGGTCCAGCCCGGTGTCGCGCAGTCGGTCGTCGTCGTCCGTGCCGACGCGCACGCGGGCGATCAGCTCGTGGGTTACGTGGTGCCCGAACAGGGCTCGGCTCTCGATGTGGCCGCGGTCAAGGCCGGGCTCGCCGCCGAGCTGCCCGCCTACATGGTGCCCTCGGCGCTGGTCGTGCTCGAGGCGTTCCCGCTCAACGCCTCCGGCAAGCTGGATCGCAAGGCGCTGCCGGCGCCCGTGTTCGAGGCGAAGGTGTTCCGTGCCCCCTCCACGCCGATCGAGGAGATCGTCGCCGAGATCTTCGCCGACCTGCTCGGTGCCGAGCGCGTGGGCGTGGACGACGACTTCTTCGCCCTCGGTGGCAACTCGCTGGTCGCCACCCAGGTCGCGGCCCGCCTGAGCAAGGCGCTCGACGCCGAGGTCGGCGTGCGCACCCTGTTCGAGGCGCCGACCGTCGGCGCGCTCGCCGCGCGGGTGGAATCGCACGCGGGCAGCGGTCTGCGCGCCGAACTCACCGCGCGTCCGCGTCCGGAGTACCCGCCGCTGTCGCTGGCTCAGCAGCGCATGTGGTTCCTCAACCGCTTCGACGCCGAGGACACCGGCACCTACAACATTCCGGTCGCGGTGCGCCTGCAGGGCCTGCTCGACTTCCCCGCGCTGCGCGGCGCGGTCGCCGACGTGATCGCCCGCCACGAGTCGCTGCGCACCGTCTTCCCGTCCCACGACGGCACCGCCTACCAGAAGGTGCTAGCCGCCGCGGCCGCCATTCCGGACGTGGAACTGGTCGAGGCTGTGTCCGACTTCGGGGCTCCCGAGGGCTCTGCGTGGTCACGCTCCGCTACCGCCTCCGAGCCCGCCGGTCGCCCCGGCGAAACCGACATGGCGACCTCGCTCTACGAGTTCGCCCGTCGCGGTTTCGACGTCACCGCGAATCCGCCGGTGCGCCTTCGGGTCTACGAGCTGAGCGAACGCGAGCACGTGCTGGTGATGGTGGTCCACCACATCGCCTCCGACGGTTTCTCGCTGCGCCCACTGGTGCGCGACCTGATGACCGCCTACGTCGCCCGCACCGCCAACGCCGAGCCCGGCTGGCCGCCGCTGGCCGTGCAGTACGTGGACTACGCGCTGTGGCAGCGCGAGGTTCTCGGTGACGAGAACGACCCGACCTCGCTGATCTCCGAGCAGCTCGACCACTGGCGCACCGCGCTGGCCGACCTGCCCGACGAGCTGCGCCTCGGCCACAAGTCGCGGCCCGCGCAGGCCAGCTACCAGGCGGGCACGCACCGCTTCGAGGTGCCGGGCGAACTCGTCGACGCTCTCAACCGGGTGGCCCACCAGCACAGCACCACTCTGTTCATGGTCGTGCACAGCGCTTTCGCCGTGCTGCTCGCACGCCTGTCGGGCACGTCCGACATCGCCATCGGCACCCCGGTCGCCGGTCGTGGTCAGCAGGCCCTCGACGACCTGGTCGGTATGTTCGTCAACACCCTGGTGCTGCGCGCGCAGGTCGAGCCAGGCGTCGCGTTCACCGAGCTGCTCGGCCAGGTGCGCGAACACGACCTGGCCGCCTTCGCCCACGCCGACGTGCCGTTCGAGCGGCTCGTCGAGGTGCTCAACCCGGCCCGCTCGCAGTCGCGGCACCCGCTGTTCCAGGTGATGCTGTCGTTCCAGAACCTGGGCCGCACCACCCTGGAGCTGCCCGGCCTGACCGTGTCGGAACTGGGCATCGACCAGCACACCGCCAAGTTCGACCTGCAGCTCGCGCTGAGCGAGGTCCCGGCCGACGACGACAGCCACCTCGACGCCGAACTCGTCTACGCCACCGACCTTTTCGACGCCGCGTTCGCCACCACCTTCGGCGCCCGTCTGCTGCGTGTGCTCGCCGCGATCGTGGCCGACCCCACCGTGGCCGTCGGCGACATCGAACTGCTGGACAACGCCGAGCGCACCCTGGTGCTGGACCGGTGGAACGACACCGAATTCGCCGTCGACGCCGCGCTGAGCACCCCCAGCGACGACGACCCGGCCACCCTGAACGCGCTGTTCGAGGCGCAGGTCGCGCGCACGCCCGACGCGACAGCTCTCACGTTCGAGGGGACAAGTCTGTCCTATGCCGAGTTCGCGGTGCGCGTGCGCAAGCTCGCCCGCTGGCTCAAGGACGCCGGTGTCGGCCCGGAATCGTATGTGGCCCTTGGTATGCGGCGCTCGATCGACCTGCTGGTCGGCATGTACGCCGTGTCCGCCGCCGGTGGCGCGTACGTGCCGCTCGACCCCGATCACCCGGCCGAGCGCATCGAACACATCCTCGACACCGCCCAGCCGGTGTGCGTGCTGACCTCGGGGGAGAGCCTGCCCGCGGCCGCCGGTCGCGAGGTACGCATCGACCAGCTCGACCTGTCCGGCCACTCGGCCGAGCCGGTCACCGACGCCGACCGGCATCGCCCGCTGCGCTCGGGCAACACCGCCTACGTCATCTTCACCTCCGGTTCGACCGGTCGCCCCAAGGGTGTCGCGGTCAGCCACGCGGCCATCGTCAACCGCCTCGTGTGGATGCACGCCGCCTACGGGCTGGCCGCCGACGACGTGGTGCTGCAGAAGACGCCCGCCACCTTCGACGTGTCGGTGTGGGAGTTCTTCTGGCCGCTGCAGGTCGGTGCGCGCCTGGTGGTCGCCAAGCCCGACGGGCACCGCGACCCGGCCTACCTGGCCCGGCTGATCGTGGCCGAGCAGGTCACCACGGTGCACTTCGTGCCGTCGATGATGGCCGTGTTCGTCACCGAACCGCTTGCCGCCGATTGTGTTTCGCTGCGCAATGTGTTCGCCTCCGGTGAGGCGCTGCCCGCGCCGACCGCGCAGCGCTTGCGCGAACTCACCGGTGCCGCGCTGCACAACCTGTACGGCCCGACCGAGGCCGCGGTCGACGTGACCTTCCACGAGGTCACCGAGGCCGACACCGATACCGTGCCGATCGGCGCGCCGGTGTTCAACACCCGTCTGTACGTGCTGGATTCGCGCCTGCGACCTGTTCCGGTGGGTGTCGCGGGTGAGCTGTATCTGGCGGGTGTGCAGCTGGCCCACGGCTACGTCGGTCGCCCCGACCTCACGATGGACCGCTTCGTCGCCGACCCGTTCGCCCCCGGCGAGCGCATGTACCGCACCGGTGACCTCGTCACCTGGACCCCTGACGGCGAGCTGGAGTACCTGGGCCGCACCGACTTCCAGGTGAAGCTGCGCGGCCTGCGCATCGAACTCGGCGAAATCGAGTCCGCGCTCACCGCGCTGCCGCAGATCGCGCAGGCGGTCGTGGTGGTGCGCGCCGACGAGCACACCGGCGACCAGCTGGTCGCCTACGTGATCCCGGAGACCGGACAGAGTGTCGACACCGACGCGACGAAGGCCGCCCTGTCCGCCGAACTGCCGGTGTACATGGTGCCCGCCGCGTTCATGGTGCTGAACGCCTTCCCGCTCAACGCTTCCGGCAAGCTCGACCGCAAGGCGCTGCCCGCCCCGGTGTTCGCCGCGCGGGTGTTCCAGGCGCCGGTCACCCCGGTGCAGCAGATCGTCGCCGCCACCTTCGCCGAGGTGCTCGGCGCGGGCCAGGTCGGCCTCGACGACGACTTCTTCGAACTCGGCGGCAACTCGCTGGTCGCCACCCGGGTCGCCGCGCGCCTGTCGGAAGCCCTCGACGCCCAGGTGCCGCTGCGCGCGCTGTTCGAGGCGCCCACCGTCGCCGCGCTCGCGGCCCGCGTGGAGACCGCGTCCGGCCGTGGTGCCCGTGTGCCGCTTACGCCGCGTCCGCGCCCCGAGCTGGTCCCGCTGTCGCAGGCACAGCAGCGGATGTGGTTCCTCAACCGCTTCGACAACCGCACCGCCGTCAACAACATCCCGATCGCCGTCCGGCTCACCGGTGAACTCGACACGGCCGCACTGGAATCCGCCATCGCCGACGTGATGGCCCGGCACGAGTCACTGCGCACCTTCTACCCTGTGTTCGATGGCGTCGCGGCCGAGGGCCCTGCGTGGTCACGCTCCGCTACCGCCTTTGGGCCCGCCGACCGCGACGCGGTGATCGAGGGCGCGGGCTACCAGCAGATCCTGCCCGTCGACGAGGTCCGTTTCGCGCTGCCCGCCCAGCCGGTCGCCGCCGAGGACGTCGTCGCCCGCGTGGTCGAGCTGGCGAGCGTCCAGTTCGACGTCACCCGCGAGGTGCCGTTCCGCGCGAGCCTGCTGCGCATCGATGAGCGCACGCATGTCGCCGTCCTGGTGATGCACCACATCAGCGGTGACGGCTTCTCGCTGCGTCCACTGCTGCGTGACGTGGTGGTCGCCTACACCGAACGCGCGCGCGGTGAGGTGCCCGCCTGGGCGCCCCTGGAGGTGCAGTACGCCGACTACACGCTGTGGCAGCGTGAGGTGCTCGGCGAGGAGTCCGATCCCGACTCGGTCGCCGCGGGTCAGCTCGCCTACTGGACCGAGCAGCTGCGCGACCTGCCCGACCAGATCGAGCTGCCCGCCGACCGGCCGCGTCCCGAGATCGCGACCAATACCGGTGACCTGTACCGGTTCTCGATCGACGCCGAACTGCATCGGGCGCTCACCGAGATCGCCCGTGCCCGCGGCGTCACCCTGTTCATGGTGATGCACGCGGCCCTGGCCACCTGGGCCGCGCGCCTGTCCAACAGCACCGACATCGCGATCGGCACCCCGATCGCCGGCCGTGGCGAACGCTCGCTCGACGACCTGGTCGGCATGTTCGTCAACACCCTCGTGCTGCGCAGCGAGGTCGACCTCGGCGGGCGCTTCGGTGACCTGCTCGAGCAGGTCCGCAAGGTCGACCTGTCGGCCTTCGCCAATGCCGATGTGCCGTTCGAACGCCTCGTCGAGGTACTCAGCCCCACTCGCTCGCAGGCGCACCACCCGCTGTTCCAGGTGGCGCTCACCTTCGAGGCGGCCACCGCCGCCGACACCGGCACCGTGGCGCTGCCGGGTCTGGATCTCGACGTGGTCGACTTCGACCCGGGCACAGCCAAATTCGACGTGCAGCTCACCGTGGGCGAGGCCGCCGACGGCTCGCTCGCCATGTCCTGGAACTACGCCACCGATCTGTTCGACGCCGAGACGGTCGCCGCCTTCGGCGACCGCCTGGTCCGCATCCTGCGTACCGTGGCCGAGAACCCCGACGTGATCGTCGGTGACATCGACCTGCTCGGTGAGGCCGAACAGCGCGATGTCGCCCAGCGCTGGGTGTCCTCGGGCGCCGACGCCATCGCCCTGCCCGTGGTGCACGATGCCAGCACCCCCGCCGGCTACCGGCGCGGGCTGTTCGGCAACCGGCACACCACCCTCGTCGACCTGTTCGACGCGGCCGCTGCCGCCTACCCGGATCGGATCGCCGCCAAGTTCGGCGTCGAATCGCTCACCTACGCCGAACTCGACCGGCGCGCGAATGTGCTGGCGCGCAGGCTGATCGACGACGGCGCGGGCCCGGAGTCGCTGGTCGCGGTGATCCTGCCGCGTTCGCTGGATCTGGTCGTCGCCCTGCTCGCGGTGGTGAAGACCGGTGCCGGTTACGTGCCGGTCGACCCGACGTACCCGGCCGAGCGCATCGCCTACGTGCTCGAGGATTCGCGCCCGACCAGCGTCGTGCTCGACTCCACCGTTCAGGTGACGGTGCCCGCGCACCTGCCCTCGGTGGTCCTCGACGGGTTCGCCGTGGAGACCGGCAATGTGGAGGACGCCGACGACGCGCCCATCACCGATGCCGATCGCCTCGCACCGCTGTCACCGGACAATGTCGCCTACGTCATCTACACCTCCGGCTCGACCGGCCGCCCCAAGGGCGTCGCCGTCGCGCACCGGAATGTGGTGCGGCTGTTCGCCAATACCGATCGCGACTTCGGCTTCGGCCCGCGCGATGTGTGGACCCTGTTCCACTCCTACGCCTTCGACTTCTCCGTCTGGGAGCTGTGGGGTCCGCTGCTGTTCGGCGGCTCGCTGATCGTCGTGGACTACTACACCTCGCGTTCGCCCGAGCAGTTCCTGGAACTGCTGCGGGTGGAGCAGGTGACGGTGCTCAACCAGACGCCGTCGGCGTTCTACCAGCTGGCCGAGGCCGACCGGAACGCCGGACCGGGCGTCGCGCCGCTGGCCCTGCGCTACGTGGTGTTCGGCGGTGAGGCGCTCGAACTGCGCCGCCTGTCGGATTGGGTTGCCCGCCACGGTGATTCGTCGCCGACGCTGGTGAACATGTACGGCATCACCGAGACCACGGTGCACGTGTCGTTCCGCGCGCTGGACGCGAAGACCATCGCGGCGGCGGCCGGTTCGGTCGTCGGCCGGGCCATCGCGGGCCTGAGCGTGTTCGTGCTCGACTCGCGTCTGCGTCCGGTGCCGGTGGGTGTCGCGGGTGAGATGTATGTCGCGGGACCGCAATTGGCGCGCGGCTACCTGGGCCGACCCGACCTGACGGCCACGCGTTTCGTCGCCAACCCCCTCGCAGGCCCGAACCAGGCCGGTTCGCGGCTGTACCGTTCCGGCGACCTCGCGCGCTGGAACCGTTTCGGCGAACTCGAATACCTCGGCCGCGCCGACGACCAGGTGAAGGTGCGCGGTTTCCGCATCGAGCTCGGTGAGATCGAAGCCGCCGTGCTCGCCCAGCCCGGTATCGCGCAGGCGGCGGTCATCGTGCGTGAGGACACCCCCGGTGACCAGCGCATCGTCGCCTACGTGGTCGCCGATGCCGATATCGAGCCCGATCTCGATGCCGTTCGCACCGGCGCCGCGGAGCAGCTGCCCGCCTACATGGTCCCGGCCGCGCTGGTGCGGCTCGAGTGGATCCCGCTCACCGTCAACGGCAAGCTCGACCGTCGTGCCCTGCCCGCCCCGGCGGTGCAGGCGCGCGCCTTCCGCGCCCCGGTCACGCCGGTGCAGGAAACCGTGGCCTCGGTGTTCGCCGACGTGCTCGGCCTGGACCGGGTCGGCGTCGACGACGACTTCTTCGACCTCGGCGGCAACTCGCTGATCGCCACCCGCGTCGTCGCCCGCATCGGCGCCGCGCTCGGTGCGACGGTGCCCGTGCGTGCCCTGTTCGAGGCGTCGACCGTGGAAGCCCTCGCGGCTCGGGTGGAATCGCACACCGGCGGAACCGCTCGGGCGGCGCTCGTGGCCCGTGAGCGCACCGACGGCGAACTGGTCCCGCTGTCGTTCGCCCAGCAGCGGATGTGGTTCCTCAACAAGTACGACACCACCTCCTCGGCCTACAACCTGCCCGTCGCGATCCGCCTCACCGGCGACCTCGACGTCGAGGCGCTGTCGCTGGCGCTGGCCGACCTCGTGCGCAGGCACGAGTCGCTGCGCACCCGCTACCCCGAGCACGGCGGCACGCCGGTGCAGCAAGTCGTTGCGGCCGAACGTATTTCGTTGGACCTGCGCCCGGTCACCGTCGCTGCCGATCAGCTCTTCGAGACTGTCACCGAGTTCGTCTCCACCGGATTCGATGTGGCGGAAGAGGTGCCGTTGCGCGCCCGGTTGTTCCGCGTCGCGCCCGGGAACGACGGTGCGCACGCGAACGGCGCCGCGTCCGCCCGCGACGGTGCGCACGCCCCGAGCGCGGCCCAGCTCGCCGGTTCCGGTGCGGCCGCCGAGCACGTGCTTGTCGTGGTGGTCCACCACATCGCCGCCGACGGCTTCTCCATCGCCCCGCTGACTCGCGACGTGATGCTGGCCTACACGGCTCGCGCCCAGGGCACCGCGCCCGGCTGGGCGCCGCTGCCGGTGCAGTACGCCGACTTCGCGATCTGGCAGCGCGCCGTCCTCGGCACCGAGGACGACACCGAATCGCTGATGGCGCGTCAGGTGGCCTACTGGCAGCGTCAGCTCGCCGGTGTCCCCGACGAACTGACCCTGCCCTTCGACCGGCCGCGACCGGCCGTCGCCTCGCTGCGCGGCGCGTCGGTGCACCGCGAGCTCTCGCCCGAGCTGATCGCCCGCCTCGACGAGGTGGCCCGACGGCAGGGTGCCTCGCTGTTCATGGTCATGCACACCGCGCTCGCGGTGCTGCTGGCCCGCCTGTCCGGTTCCGACGACATCGCCATCGGCACCCCCATCGCCGGTCGTGGTGAGCAGGCCCTCGACGACCTCGTCGGCATGTTCGTCAACACCCTGGTGCTGCGCACCGGTGTGCGCCCCGGTGAGTCGTTCACCGACCTGCTCGAGCAGGCCCGCAAGACCGACCTCGACGCCTACGGCAATGCCGACGTGCCGTTCGAGCGCCTGGTCGAACTGCTCGCACCCGAGCGGTCGCAGGCCCGCAACCCGCTGTTCCAGGTGATGCTGGCCTTCCAGAACCTGGACCGCACCACCCTTGAACTGCCCGGTCTGGCCGTGTCGGCGCTCGATCTCGACGAGAGCGTCGCCCGCTTCGACCTGCAGTTCACCCTGTCGGAGCTGGGTGAGCCCGGCAACGGTGGGATGGCGCTGTCGCTGAACTACGCCACCGAACTGTTCGACGAGACCACCGTCGACACCATCGCGACCCGTTGGGAGCGCGTGCTCGAGGCAGTTGCCGCCGATGCCGCGGTGACCATCGGTGCCATCGACGTCCTCGATGCCGCCGAGCGGGCCGACCTCGTGTTCCGCGTCGGCGAACCCCCCGTGCCCGCCCGCACCCTGCGCGAACTCCTGTCCGCCGCCGTCGCCCAGAACCCGACCGGCGACGCCGTCGTGTTCCAGGGGACGACTCTCTCTTACGCCGAACTCGACGAACGGTCGAACCGCTTGGCGCGCTTGCTGATCGAGCGCGGCATCGGCGCCGAGGACCTCGTCGCCATCGGCGTCCCCCGCTCGGCCGACTCGGTCCTCGCCGCCTGGGCCGTCGCCAAGACCGGCGCCGCCTTCGTCCCGGTCGACCCGACCTACCCCGCCGACCGCATCGCCCACATGGTCACCGACTCCGGTTCGCCGCTGGGCATCACCGTGGCGTCGGTGGCCGACGGTCTGCCCGACATCGCCGCGGATGGGGCAGGCGCCGACGCGAAGGCGGCCGGTTGGCTGGTGCTCGACGAACTCGACCTCGGTCGCTTCGACGGCGGCCCGATCGCCGACGGCGAGCTGGTCCGGGCGACAACTCCCGAGCAGCCCGCCTACGTCATCTACACCTCCGGTTCGACCGGTGTGCCCAAGGGCGTCGTGGTCACCCATGCCGGTCTCGCCAACTTCGGTGAGGAGCAGGCGAAGCGCTACCACCTCGACTCGTCCACGCGCGCACTGCATTTCGCGTCGCCCTCGTTCGACGCGTCGATCCTCGAACTGCTGCTCGCCCTGGCACGTGGCGGTGCGCTTGTCGTCGTCCCGCCGGGTGTGTACGGCGGCGACGAGCTGTCCGAGCTGATCCGCAGCGAGCGGGTCACCCACGCCTTCATCACCCCCGCCGCCCTGGCCACCTTCGACCCGAGCGGGCTCGACTCGCTGCGGGTGCTGGTTGCCGGTGGTGAGGCGGTGCCTGCCGACCTGGTGCACAAGTGGGCGGTTCCGTTGGCGGACGGCACGACTCGTGCGTTCCACAACGGCTACGGTCCGACCGAGACCACGATCATGACGAACATCAGCGATGCGCTGGCGCCGGGCGAGCTGGTCACCATCGGTGGCCCTACGCGCGGCATGCGCTCGCTGATCCTCGACGCCCAGCTCCAGCCAGTTCCGGTGGGTGTCGCTGGTGAGCTGTACCTGTCCGGTATCCAGTTGGCGCGCGGCTACCACGCCCGTCCGGGTCTCACGGCCGACCGGTTCGTGGCCGACCCGTTCGTCCCGGGGGAGCGGATGTACCGCACCGGTGACGTCGTGCGCTGGACGCCGGAACGCACCGTCGAGTACGTGGGCCGCTCCGACTTCCAGGTGAAGATCCGCGGCTTCCGCATCGAACTGGGCGAGATCGACTCCGCGCTGGCCTCCCACGACACCGTCGACTTCGCCGTCACCCTCGGCCACAAGAGCAGCGCGGGCGCCGTCTCGCTGGTGTCGTATGTCGTTGCCGCGCCGGGCCGTTCGCTCGATGTGGCCGCACTCACCGCGCAAGTCGAGGAACGCCTGCCCGCCTACATGGTGCCGTCGTCGATCATGGTGATCGACCGGGTGCCGCTCACCCCGGTCGGCAAGCTCGACCGCAAGGCCCTGCCGGAGCCGGTGTTCGCCACCGAGGTCTCCTTCCGGGCCGCGCGCACCCCGGTCGAGCAGACCATCGCCGAGGTGTTCGCCGAGGTCCTCGGTGTGGAGCGCGTCGGTGTCGACGACTCGTTCTTCGCCCTCGGCGGTGACTCGATCGTCTCCATCCAGCTCGTCTCCCGGGCCAAGGCCCGTGGCGTGCTGTTCACCCCGCGCCACGTGTTCGAACAGCGCACCGTCGCCGGTCTGGCCTCGGTCGCCGAAACCGCCGATGTCGCTGCGGCTTCCGCCGTGACGCTGGCGGAGCTGCCCGGTGGCGGTGTCGGTGAGATGCCGCTGACCCCGGTGGTGCGGTTCATGGCCGAGCGCTCCGGTTCCTTCGACCGGTTCAACCAGACCATGGCCCTGGAACTGCCCGTCGGCATCGACCGGGCGGGGATCGCGGCCACCGTCGGCGCGGTCGTCGACCGCCACGACATGCTGCGCTCGCGTCTGCACCAGGTCGACGGCCGCTGGGTCGTCACCACCGCCCCCGCGGGCAGCGTGGACGCCGACACCCTGATCGACCACACCACCTTCGACCCGAACGTCTCCGACGCCGAACTGTTCGAGATCGCCTCGGCCGCATTGGACTCCAGTCTGGACCGGCTCGACCCGGCCGCCGGTGTCGTGGTGCGTTTCGTGTGGCTCGAACCCACCGAGCCGGTCACCCCGACCATCTCGCTGCCCGGCACCGCGTCGGCTGGTGGCGCAACCTCGTCCGCCGACGCCGGGAACAGGTCCGCGCGCCGTGCGGGTCGACTGATCGTGGTGGCCCACCACCTCGTCGTCGACGGTGTGTCGTGGCGAATCCTGGTGCCCGACTTCGTCTCCGCCTGGGGTCAGCTGTCCTCGGGCCAGCAACCGGAGCTGGTCGCCCCCGCCACGTCCATGCGCGCCTGGGCGCACGCCCTGGCCGACGAGGCACGCAACCCCGACCGCCTCGCCGAGCTCGACTTCTGGCGTGAGGTCGTCGAAACACCGGACCCGCTGCTCACCGAGCGGCCGATGAACCCGGCCGTCGACGTCTCCGGTGTGATCGAGAAGCTGCCGGTCGAGGTGTCCGCCGAGGTCACCAAGGCCCTGCTCACCACCGTGCCCGCCCTGTTCCACGGCGGCGTGAACGACGGTCTGCTCACCGCGCTCGCCCTGGCCGCCGCCAAGTGGCGCACCCGTCGCGTCGCGGGCAAGTCGGACGACTCGAACGACGCCCTGCTGGTTCGCCTGGAAGGCCACGGTCGCGAGGAAGAGGTCGCGCCCGGCGCCGACCTGTCCCGCACGGTCGGCTGGTTCACCGCGATCTTCCCGGTGCGTCTGGACCTGACCGGCATCGATCTCGACGCCGCCCTGGCCGGTGGTCCGGCGATCGGCCAAGCCGTGAAGGCGGTCAAGGAACAGCTGCTCTCGGTGCCCGACAAGGGCATCGGGTACGGCCTGCTGCGGTACATGAACGCCGACACCGCCGCCGAACTGCCCACCGAGCTGCCCGGCCAGATCAGCTTCAACTACCTCGGCCGGGTCGCCGACAGCGATGTCCCCGACGCGCTGCGCGGTTTCGGCTGGATCCCGGCCGCGGAGCTGGCCTCCCTCGGCGGTGCCTACGACGCCGACATGCCCGCCATGGCACCGCTCGATGTCAACGCGATCGTCGTCGGCGACAAGCTCAGCGCCAATATCGGTTACCCGAGCACCCTGCTGGGCGAGGCCGAGGTCCGCGAATTCGCCGACCTGTGGGTCACTGCCCTGGAAGCCGTTGCCCGGCATGCCAATTCCGCCGACGCGGGCGGCCATACGCCGTCCGACTTCGCGCTCGTGCGCGCCACCCAGCGCGACATCGACGTCTGGGAGCGCCGCTACCCCGAGCTGACCCAGGTGTGGCCGCTGGCCGCGCTGCAGGCCGGCCTGTTCTTCCACGCCCGCCTCGCCGCGAGCTCGGTCGACGTCTACACCGCCCAGGCCGTGCTCACACTCACCGGTCATGTCGACGCCACCCGTCTGCGCGCCGCTGCCCAGGCACTGCTCGACCGGCACGAGACCCTGCGCACCGCGTTCGTCACCGATCACGACGGCAACGCCGTCCAGATCGTCCTCGACAACGCCCGCGTGGTCTGGGCCGAACACGACCGCACCGAAACGGGCGAGTTCGCCGACCTCGTCGAGGCCGACCGCAACGCCCGCTTCGACCTGGCCGAGCCGCCGCTCATCCGCTTCACCCTGATCCAGGTGGGCGAGCACGAATGGCGTTTCGTGGTGGCCAACCACCACATCCTGCTCGACGGCTGGTCGATGCCGCTGGTGATGCGCGACCTGCTCGCGCTCTACGCCCTGCACGGTGACGCGAGCGCGCTGCCCGCCGTCCGCTCCTACCGTCACTTCCTGGAATGGGTCGCCCAGCAGGATCATTCGGCTTCCGTGGCCGTCTGGTCCGATGCGCTGCGTGGGGTCACCGAGCCCACGCTGCTCGCCCGCCCGGACGCGAGCCGCGAGATCACCGCCCTGTCGGACGAGTACCTGTTCGATCTGGACGAGATCACCACCGGCCGCCTGGTCGCGCTGGCCGCCGACCTCGGCGTCACCCCGAACACCGTGCTGCAGGTGGCCTGGTCGATCGTGCTCGGCCGGATGACCGGTCGCGACGACGTGCTCTTCGGCACCACCGTCTCCGGCCGCCC
This sequence comes from Nocardia sp. NPDC050378, assembly GCF_040655675.1. Taxonomy (NCBI): domain Bacteria; kingdom Bacillati; phylum Actinomycetota; class Actinomycetes; order Mycobacteriales; family Nocardiaceae; genus Nocardia; species Nocardia sp. NPDC050378. The sequence goes on along the minus strand of NZ_JBFAKI010000014.1, from coordinate 62,115 downwards.
CGCGCAGCTGTCGGGCGTGGAATCCATGGTCGGCCTGTTCATCAACACCGTGCCGGTGCGCGTCCGCTTCGACGCCGCCGAATCGGTGCGCGACGTGCTGACCCGCACCCAGGGCGAGCAGGCCGACCTGCTCGACCACCACTACATCGGCCTGGCCGAGATCCAGTCGGCCGCCGGGATCGGTGGCCTGTTCGACTCGCTGGTGGTCTTCGAGTCCTACCCGGTCGACGCCGAGGGCATCAAGGCCCAGGCCGCCGACATCGACGGCATGGCCGTCACCGGCCTGGACGCCGCCGACGCCACCCACTACCCGCTCTCGCTCATCGCTCAGCTCGACACCCAGCTGCGCATCCGCGCCGGCTACCTGAGCGACCTGTTCGACGCCGCGACCGTGCACCGCATCGCCGAGCGCCTGATCCGGGTGCTCACCGCGATCACCGCCGAACCGACGGTGGCCGTTGGCGATATCGAACTGCTCGACGCCGCCGAACGCGCACTCGTCGTGCGCGACTGGAACGCCACCGCGCACGAGGTGGATCAGCGCGCCACCCTGGTCTCGATGTTCGAGCAGCAGCTGGCCCGTACCCCGCAGGCCACCGCCCTCACCTTCGAGGGGACGAGTCTGTCCTACGCCGAGTTCGCGGCACAGGTGTATCGCCTGGCCCGCTGGCTCGTGGATCGTGGTGTCGGCCCGGAAACCTATGTGGCCCTCGGCATGCGCCGCTCGCTGGACCTGGTTGTCGGCATGTACGCGGTGAGCGTGGCCGGTGGCGCCTATGTGCCGCTGGACCCCGATCATCCGGCCGAGCGCACGGAATACATTCTGGCGACGGCGGACCCGGTGTGTGTGCTCACCTCGGGCACCGATCTGGAGATCGACACCGCGCAGGTCCGCATCGACCTGCTCGACCTGTCCGGTTACGCCGACACCCGCCTCACCGACGCCGAACGCACCTCCCCGCTGCGTCCGTCGAACACCGCGTACGTGATCTTCACCTCCGGTTCGACGGGCCGCCCGAAGGGTGTTGCCGTCGGCCACGGCGCGATCGTCAACCGCCTCGTGTGGATGCAGACGCAGTACGGCCTGACCGAGGCCGATGTCGTCCTGCAGAAGACGCCCGCCACGTTCGACGTGTCGGTGTGGGAGTTCTTCTGGCCCTTGCAGATCGGTGCGCGCCTGGTCGTTGCCAAGCCGGACGGTCATCGTGATCCCGCCTACCTGGCCGAGATCATCGCGGCCGAAGGCGTCACCGTCACCCACTTCGTGCCGTCGATGCTCGCTGTGTTCGTCGCCGATGCCGCTGCCGCGCAGTGTGATTCGCTGCGCTTGGTGTTCGCCTCCGGTGAGGCGCTGCCGCCCAAGCCCGCGCACCGCCTGCGCGAGCTCACCGGTGCGGCGCTGCACAACCTGTACGGCCCCACCGAGGCCGCGGTCGACGTCACCTTCCACGAGGTCGTCGACACCGACACCGACACCGTGCCGATCGGCGCCCCGGTGTTCAACACCGAGGTCTACGTCCTCGACGCGCGCCTGCGGCCCGTCCCGGTCGGTGTAGCGGGTGAGCTCTACCTCGCGGGCACCCAGCTGGCCCGCGGCTATGTCGCCCGCCCCGACCTCACCGCCGACCGCTTCGTCGCGAATCCGTTCGGTGCGAACGGCGAGCGCATGTACCGCACCGGTGACCTCGTCACCTGGACCGAGCAAGGCGAGCTGGAGTACCTGGGCCGCACCGACTTCCAGGTGAAGCTGCGCGGTCTGCGCATCGAGCTCGGCGAGATCGAGTCGGCCCTCACCGGCCTCGACGAGGTCGCCCAGTCGGTCGTGGTGGTCCGCAGCGACCAGCACACCGGCGACCAGCTGGTCGCCTACGTCATCCCCGCCGTCGGCCGCACGGTCGACATCGAGGACGCCCGCGAGGAACTGGGCAACAACCTGCCCGCCTACATGGTGCCGTCGGTGATCATCGTCCTCGACGAGTTCCCGCTCAACGCCTCCGGCAAGCTCGACCGCAAGGCCCTGCCCGCCCCGGTGTTCGAGGCCGCGGTGTTCCGCGCGCCGACCACGCCGGTCGAGGAGATCGTCGCCGCCACCTTCGCCGATGTGCTCGGCCTGGACCGGGTGGGCCTCGACGACGACTTCTTCGCCCTCGGCGGCAACTCGCTGACCGCCACCCAGGTCGCCGCGCGCCTGTCGGCCGCCCTGGAATCCGATATCGGCGTGCGCGAACTGTTCGAGGCGTCCACGGTCGCCGCGCTGGCCGCGCGGGCCGAGACGCATTCCGGTGACGAGCGGCGCGCGCCGCTGGTTCCGCAGCAGCGCCCCGCGCGGGTGCCGCTGTCGCTGGCCCAGCAGCGCATGTGGTTCCTCAACCGCTTCGACCCCGAGTCGGCCGTCGACAACATCCCCGCCGCCGTTCGCCTGTCCGGTCTGCTCGACCGCCAGGCACTGCAGGTGGCCGTGGCCGACGTGCTCGCCCGCCACGAGTCGCTGCGCACTTACTACCCGGAGGCCGATGGCGCCGCCCACCAGGTGATCGTCGCGACCGGCAAGGTCATCCCCGACCTCGCCCCGATCGAGACCACCGAAGCCGAACTGCCGCAGCGTCTTTCGCAGCTGGTGCTGACCGCGTTCGACGTCACCGCCGAGGTGCCGTTCCGCGCCGCCCTGTTCGAGGTGAGCCCCACCGAACACGTGCTCGCCCTCGTGGTGCACCACATCTCGGCCGACGGCTTCTCCATGGGCCCGCTCACCCGCGACGTGATGACCGCCTACAGCGCCCGCGTGGAAGGCGCCGAACCGGCCTGGCGACCCCTCGAGGTCCAGTACGCCGACTTCGCGCTCTGGCAGCGTGCCGTGCTCGGCGACGAGGACGACGCCGCATCGGTGATCGCCAAGCAGATCTCGTTCTGGAGCGAGCACCTGCGCGGCCTGCCCGAGCAGCTCGACCTGCCCGCCGACCGGCCACGTCCGGCCGTCGCCAGCGGTCGCGGCGCCACCCACACCTTCGAGATCGACGCCCGCACCCACGCCGCGCTGGCCGCGCTGGCCCGCACCCGTGGCGCCACTCTGTTCATGGTCACGCACGCGGCCCTGGCCCTGCTGCTCGCACGCCTGTCCGGTGAGTCCGACATCGCCATCGGCACGCCCATCGCGGGCCGTGGTGAACGCGCGCTCGACGACCTGATCGGCATGTTCGTCAACACCCTCGTGCTGCGCACCGAGGTCGACGGGGCGGCGAGCTTCAGCGAGTTGCTCGCCCAGGTGCGCACGAGCGACATCGCGTCGTTCGGCCACGCCGATCTGCCGTTCGAGCGGTTGGTCGAGATCATCAACCCGGCCCGCTCGCAGGCGCGCCACCCGATGTTCCAGGTGATGCTGGCCTTCCAGAACACCGGCCAGACCAGCCTCGAACTGCCCGGCCTCACCGCCAGCGGTGTCGACCTGCCGATCGACGTCGCCAAGTTCGACCTGCAGGTGGTGCTCACCGAGAAGCCCGGTGACACCGCCGGCATGGTCGCCGAGCTGATCTACGCGACCGACCTGTTCGACGCGTCGACCATGAACCGCTTCGGCGCCCGCTTCACCCGCCTGCTCAATGCCATCGCGGCCACCCCGAACCGCGCCGTGGGCGACATCCCACTGCTGGATGCCGCCGAGGTGCAGCTGGCCGTTCGCGGCTGGAACGACACCGCCCACGAGCTGCCCGGCGCGGGCACCCTCGTCGACGAGTTCGCCCGCCAGGCAACGGCCACCCCGAACGCGGTCGCCCTCATCGACCCGGCCACCGGCGAAACCCTCACCTACGCCGAATTCGCCTCGCGCGTACACCGTTTGGCGCACCGCCTGATCGAGGCCGGTGTCGGCCCGGAGAAGCTGGTCGCCCTCGGCCTGCGCCGCGGCATCGACCTCGTGGTCGCGGCGTACGCGGTGCAGGAAGCAGGCGGCGGCTACGTCCCGCTCGACTTGGACCAGCCCGCCGACCGCATCGCCTACGTGCTCGAAACCGCCGATCCCGTCGTCGTCCTGACCACGACCCGCGACGGTTTCGCCGTCGACGAGCCGACCACACTGGTCATCGACGCGATCGACCTGTCCGCCTACTCCGACACCCCGGTCACCGATGCCGAACGCATCGCACCGCTGCGCCCGCAGCACCCGGCCTACGTCATCTTCACCTCCGGTTCCACCGGTCGCCCGAAGGGTGTGGCGGTGCCGCACTCGGCGGTGGTGAACCAGATCCGTTGGATCACCGCGGAATACGGCATCTGTGCCGACGACGTGGTGCTGTTCAAGACGCCCGCCACCTTCGACGTGTCGGTGTGGGAGCTGTTCGGCCCGCTGAGCACCGGTGGCAGCTTGGTCGTCGCGAGCCCCGACGGGCACCGCGACCCGCAGTACCTCGCCGATGTCATTGCAGCGCAACGGGTCACGATGACCTCGTTCGTCCCGTCGATGCTCACCGTCTTCGCGGGCAGCATCGATGCGGCTGCGGTCGAGGGCGGCGCTCTGTCCTCACTGCGTGCCCTGCTGATCGCCGGTGAGGCCTTCACCGGTGACGCCGTGGCCGCGCTGCGGCGGGTGAGCGACGCCGAACTGTTCAACCTGTACGGCCCCACCGAGTTCACCGTGCACGCCACGCACGGCCCGGTCGCCGACCAGGTCGACGGCGCCGTCCCGATCGGCGCGCCGGTCTGGAACGCCGAGGCCTACGTGCTCGACGCCCGCCTGCACCCGGTCCCGGCCGGGGTCGCGGGTGAGCTGTACCTGGCCGGTTCCCAGCTGGCGCGCGGCTACTTCGGCCGCCCCGACCTCACCGCCGACCGCTTCGTCGCCGACCCGTTCGGTGACGACGGCGCCCGCATGTACCGCACGGGCGACCTCGTGCGTCGCGACGAGCACGGCGTGATCACCTACCTCGGCCGCACCGACTTCCAGGTGAAGCTGCGCGGTCTGCGCATCGAGCTCGGCGAGATCGAGGCCGCGCTCACCGCGCACCCCACCGTCGGCCAGGCCGTGGTGATCGTGCGTTCGGACGCGCGCACCGGCGATCAGCTGGTCGGCTACGTCGTGCCCTCGGCGGGTGCGACCGTCGAAACCGAAACGCTGCGTGCGCATCTCGGTGCGCAACTGCCGTCGTACATGGTTCCGGCCGCGTTCGTCGTGCTCGACGAGATGCCACTGAGCGCCAACGGCAAGCTCGACCGCCGCGCCCTGCCCGACCCGGTGTTCGAGGCCCGCGAGTTCCGCGCGCCGAGCACCCCGATCGAGGAGATCGTCGCCGCCACCTTCGCCGAGGTGCTCGGCCTGTCGGAAGACCAGCCGGTCGGCCGCGACGACGACTTCTTCGACCTCGGCGGCAACTCGCTCATCGCCACCCAGGTCGTCGCCCGCCTCGGCGCCGCACTCGACACCCGGGTTCCGGTTCGGGTGCTGTTCGAAGCGCCGTCGGTCTCGGCGCTGGCCGCCAAGGTGGAAACCCACGCGGGCAGCGGCAGCCGCCGCGAGCTCGTCGCCGGGCCGCGCCCGGAGCAGGTGCCGCTCTCGCTCGCCCAGCAGCGCATGTGGTTCCTCAACCGGTTCGACAGCGCCACCGGCGTCAACAACATCCCGCTCGCTGTCCGCCTGACCGGTGACCTCGACGTCGACGCGCTGCGCCAGGCCGTGGCCGACGTGGTCGAGCGGCACGAAGTGCTGCGCACCGTGTACCCGGAAACCGCCGACGGCCAGGGCGTGCAGGTCGTCCTGCCCGCGGCCCAGGTGCCGATCACGATCGACCCGATCACCATCGGCGAGGACGAGATCCGCGACCGCATCAGCGAACTCGTGCTCGCCGGTTTCGACGTGACCGCACAGGTCCCGGTGCGCGCCGAACTGCTGCGCGTGGCCGGTTCCATGGACGGCTCACACCCCGACACCCACGTGCTCGTCTTCGTGGTGCACCACATCTCCGGCGACGGCTGGTCGGTGCGTCCGCTGGCCCGCGACGTGATGATCGCCTACGCCGCCCGCTCGCGCGGCGAGGCACCGGGCTGGGCGCCGCTGCCCGTGCAGTACGCCGACTTCGCGCTGTGGCAGCGCGAAACCCTCGGCTCCGAGTCGGACGCGTCGTCGATGATCGCCCAGCAGGTGGCCTACTGGTCGAACACGCTCGCCGGGCTGCCCGACCAGCTGGATCTGCCGAGCGACCGCCCGCGTCCGGCCGTGGCCTCCAACCGCGGTGGGGTGCACGAGTTCTCGCTCGACCCGGCGCTGACGCACAGCCTCAACGCGCTGGCCCGCGAACACGGCGCCAGCCTGTTCATGGTGGTGCACGCCGCGTTCGCCGCCCTGCTCGCGCGCCTGTCCAACAGCGACGACATCGCCATCGGCACCGCTGTGGCCGGCCGTGGTGAAGCGGTGCTCGACGACGCCATCGGCATGTTCGTCAACACCCTCGTGCTGCGCAGCACGGTCGACCCGGCGCAGTCGTTCGCCGAGCTGCTCGCCGCCACGCGGGAGCACGACCTGGCCGCCTTCGGCCACGCCGACCTGCCGTTCGAGCGGCTCGTCGAAATCCTCAACCCGGCCCGTTCGCAGGCGCGCCACCCGCTGTTCCAGGTGATGCTGTCGTTCCAGAACACCGGCGAGGCCTCGTTCGAACTGCCCGGCCTCGAGGTCGCGGGCGTCCCGCTGGACGTGGTCACGGCCAAGTTCGATCTGCACCTGAACCTGACCGACCGCTACCGCGCCGACGGTTCCGCCGACGGCATGACCGCCGAGTTCGCCTACGCGACCGACATGTTCGACGCCGACACCATCGCGGCCCTGGCCAAGCGCCTGGTGCGGATGCTGTCGTCGGTCGTCGCCGAGCCGACCCGCCCGATCGGTGACGTGGAGCTGCTGGCACCGGTCGAAAAGCGCCAGGTCGTCGCCGACTGGAATGCCACCGCGCACCCGGTCGACCAGGCCGCGACCCTGGTGTCGATGTTCCAGGCACAGGCCGCGACCAGCGCGAACACACCGGCCCTCACGTTCGAGGGGACAACTCTGTCCTACGCCGGGTTCACCGCCCGGGTGAACCGCCTGGCCCGCCACCTGATCGCCCAGGGCGTCGGCCCGGACACCATGGTCGCGCTCGGCATGCGCCGCTCGCTCGACCTGGTGATCGGCATGTACGCGGTGAGCGTGGCCGGCGGCGCCTACGTGCCGCTCGACCCCGACCACCCGGCCGAGCGCACCCACTACGTGCTCGAGACCGCGGCACCGGTGTGCGTATTGACCACGGCCCGTGACGAATTCGACGCGGGCTCGACCACCGCGCTGCACATCGACAGCCTCGACCTGGCCGGCTACTCCGACGCACCGGTCACCGATGCCGAGCGGATCGCGCCGCTGCGTCCGTCGAACACCGCGTACGTGATCTTCACCTCCGGATCGACGGGTCGTCCGAAGGGTGTGGCGGTGAGCCACGCCGCGATCGTGAACCGTCTGGTGTGGATGCAGGAGCAGTACGGCCTGACCGCCGACGACGTGGTGCTGCAGAAGACGCCCGCTACCTTCGATGTGTCGGTGTGGGAGTTCTTCTGGCCCTTGCAGATCGGTGCGCGCTTGGTCGTGGCTAAGCCGGACGGTCATCGTGATCCGGCCTACCTGGCCGAACTCATCGCGGCCGAGAGCGTCACCACCGCGCACTTCGTGCCGTCGATGATGTCGGTGTTCGTGGCCGAACTCGCCTCCGACGACGGCCGCGCCGACAGCCTGCGCCTGGTCTTCGCCTCCGGTGAGGCGCTGCCAGCGCCGACCGCCCAGCGGATGCGCGCCCTCACCGGCGCGGCCGTGCACAACCTGTACGGCCCGACCGAGGCCGCCGTCGACGTCACCTTCCACGAGGTCACCGACGCCGACACCACCTCGGTGCCGATCGGTGCGCCGGTGTTCAACACCCAGGTGTATGTGCTGGATTCGCGCCTGCACCCGGTCCCGGTCGGTGTCGCGGGTGAGCTGTACCTGGCCGGTGTGCAACTGGCTCGCGGCTACGTGAACCGCCCCGATCTCACCGCCGACCGCTTCGTCGCCGACCCGTTCGGCACCGACGGCGCTCGCATGTACCGCACCGGTGACCTCGTCACCTGGACCGCGCAAGGCGAGCTGGAGTACCTGGGCCGCACCGACTTCCAGGTGAAGCTGCGCGGTCTGCGCATCGAACTCGGCGAGATCGAGTCCGCGCTCACCGCACTGCCCGAGATCGCCCAGTCGGTGGTCGTGGTCCGTGGCGACGAACGCCTCGGCGACCAGCTCGTCGGCTACCTGATCCCGTCGGCCGGTTCCACTGTCGACATTGACGCGGTGCGCGCCGAACTCGCCAGCGCCCTGCCCGCGTACATGGTGCCGACGGCGTTCGTGATCCTGGACGCCTTCCCGCTCAACGCCTCCGGCAAGCTCGACCGCAAGGCGCTGCCCGCGCCGGTGTTCGAGACGAAGGTGTTCCGCGCCCCCTCGACCCCGATCGAGGAGATCGTGGCGGGCACCTTCGGCGACGTGCTCGGCGTGACCCGCGTGGGTGCCGACGACGACTTCTTCGAACTCGGCGGCAACTCGCTGCTGGCCACCCAGGTCACCGCCCGCATCGGCGCCGCCCTGGACACCCAGCTCGCGGTCCGCGACCTGTTCGAGGCCTCGACCGTGTCGGCGCTGGCCGCCCGCGCCGAGCACAACGCCGGTTCCGGCCGTGCCCGCCCGCGCCTGAAAGCGGGGGAGCGGCCCGAGGTCATCCCGCTCTCGCCTGCCCAGCAGCGGTACTGGTTCCTCAACCAGTTCGACACCTCCACCTCCGCGGTGGACAACATCCCGCTGGCGGTCCGCCTCACCGGCGACCTCGACGTGTCCGCGCTCGAGCAGGCCATCGGCGACGTGTTCGCCCGTCACGAGATGCTGCGCACCGTCTACCCGGCATCGCCCGACGGCCCACGCCAGGTGATCCTGCCGAACTCGCAGATCAGCGCGCAGGTGCACCACATCGAGGTCGACGAGTCCGAATTGCTCGGCGCGGTCGTCGAATTCGCAATGACGACGTTCGATGTCACCCGGGAAGTGCCGCTCGCCGTCGCGCTGTTCGAACTGAGCGAGACCGACTACGTGCTCGCCTTCACCGTGCACCACGTCTCCGCCGACGGTTCCTCCATGGGCCCGCTGGCGCGTGACATCATGGCCGCCTACGTGGCCCGCGCCCAGGGTGAGGCGCCGCAGTGGGCGCCGCTGCCCGTGCAGTACGCCGACTACGCGCTGTGGCAGCGCGAGGTGCTCGGCGACGAATCCGATCCGGAATCGCTGGCCGCCAAGCAGGTGGCGTACTGGACCGAGGCGCTGGCCGGCCTGCCCGACCAGCTCGAACTGCCCGCCGACCGGCCGCGCCCGCCCGCGCAGTCGTTCCAGGGCAAGGCGATCCGCTTCGAGATCGACCCCGACCGGCACGCCGCCCTGCACAACCTGGCCCGCGCCAACAACGCCTCGCTGTTCATGGTCGTGCACGCCGCGCTCGCGGTGCTGCTCGCGCGCCTGTCGGGCACCGACGACATCGCCGTCGGCACCCCCATCGCGGGTCGTGGCGAGCGTGAACTCGACGACCTGATCGGCATGTTCGTCAACACCCTCGTGTTCCGCACCGCCGTCGACTCCGGCGCCTCCTTCGCCGAGCTGCTCGCCGACGTGCGCGAACGCGACCTGGAAGCCTTCGCCAACGCCGACGTGCCGTTCGAGCGCCTCGTCGAGGTGCTCAACCCGGTGCGTTCCACCGCGCGCAACCCGCTGTTCCAGATCGGTCTGTCGTTCCAGAACCTGGCCGAGACCACCTTCGAACTCCCCGGTCTCACGGTGAGCCCGGTCGACTACGACTCGCAGCTGGCCAAGACCGACCTGCACGTCACCCTGTACGACCGCTACACCGACGACGGCGCACCGGCCCAGCTGGTCACCGAATTCGGTTACGCCATCGACCTGTTCGACGAGTCGACGGTGCAGAGCTTCGCCGACCGTTTCGTGCGGGTGCTCGACGCGGTGACCGCCGACGCGAGCGTCCCGGTCGGCGACATCGACCTGCTCGCCGAGCCGGAGGCCGAGCGGATCGTCACCGCGTGGAACGACACCGCGCACCCGGTCGACACCGACGCCACCCTGGTGTCGCTGCTCGACGCCACCGTGGCGGCGACCCCCGACGCGACCGCCTTGGTCGTGGACGAGGCGGGATCCGAAGGCTTCACGACGCTGACGTACGCCGAGCTCGACGCCGAGGTGAACCGTCTCGCGCGGTACCTGATCGAGCGCGGGATCGGCGCCGAGGATCGGGTGGCCCTGGCCATCCGCCGCTCCGCCGAGCTGATCATCGCGATGTACGCGGTGGCCCGCACGGGCGCGGCCTACGTGCCGATCGACCCTGATCAGCCCGCCGAGCGCACCGACTACATCCTGGAAACCGCCGCACCGGCTGTCGTGCTGACCACGGCGAGTGCCGAATTCACCACGGCGGCGGCCGAAGTGGTCGTCCTTGACGACCTCGACCTGAGCGCGGTGAGCGCCGAGGCGATCACCGGGCGTTCGCTCGTGCCCGCGAACACCGCGTACATCATCTTCACCTCCGGCTCCACCGGTAAGCCCAAGGGTGTCGCGGTCTCGCACGGCGCGATCGTCAACCAGTTGCTGTGGGAGACAGCCGAATTCGGCATCGGCGCCGACGACGCGGTGCTGCTCAAGACCGCGGCCACCTTCGACCTGTCGGTCTGGGAGTTCTGGACCGCCGCCGTCGCCGGTGCCCGCCTGGTGGTCGCGACCGCCGACGGACACCGCGACCCGGCGTACCTCAACGACCTGATGCGGTCCACCGGTGTCACCACGCTGCATGTGGTGCCCTCGATGCTCGACGCGTTGCTCACCGAGTCCGGTGCCGCCCTGCCGCGCACGCTGCGCCGGGTGCTCGCGATCGGTGAGGCGCTGCCCGCCGCGACCGCGCAGCGCTTCCGCACCGCCAACACGGCCGCGCTGTTCAACCTGTACGGCCCCACCGAGGCCGCGGTCTCGATCACCAGTCACGCGGTGACCGATGCCGACCAGGTGTCGGTGTCGATCGGTGGCCCGGAGTGGAACAGCCGTGTCTACGTGCTGGATTCGCGTCTGCGCCCGGTTCCGGTCGGTGTCTCCGGTGAGCTGTATCTCGCCGGTGCCCAGCTGGCGCGCGGCTACTACGGTCGCGCCGACCTGACCGCCGACCGCTTCGTCGCCGACCCGTTCTCCACCACCGGCGAGCGCATGTACCGCACCGGCGACCTGGTGGCCTGGAACGTCGACGGTGAACTCGACTACCGGGGCCGCACCGACTTCCAGGTGAAGATCCGCGGCTTCCGTATCGAACTCGGTGAGATCGAGGCGGCGCTGCTGCGTCAGCACACCATCTCCGCGGCGGCCGTGCTCGCCCACACCGATCCGGTGGTCGGCGATCGACTCGTCGCCTACGTCGTGGCCGACGCGGGCGAGATCGACAAGGTCGCGCTGCGTAACGCACTGGCCGACGAGCTGCCGTCCTACATGGTTCCGACCGTGTTCCTGCAGCTCGACGCCCTGCCGCTGAACGCCAACGGCAAGCTCGATCGCAAGGCGCTGCCGGAGCCCGAGGTCGAGAAGGCCGTGTTCCGCGCACCGGTGAGCCCGAGCGAACAGCTCGTGGCCGCCACCTTCGCCGAGGTCTTGCGCCTGGGTGACGACAAGCGGTTCGGCCTGGACGACGACTTCTTCGCCTGGGGCGGTAACTCGCTGCTGGCCACGCAGGTCGCCGCCCGCCTCGGCGAGGCCCTCGACACCCGCATCCCGGTGCGGCTGCTGTTCGAGGCGTCGACCGTGTCGGCGCTGGCGCACCGCATCGAGCAGCATGCCGAGACCGGTGACCGCAAGGCGCTGAAGGCCGGTCCGCGTCCGGAGCACATCCCGCTCTCGCTGGCCCAGCAGCGGATGTGGTTCCTCAACCGCTTCGACACCCAGTCGGCGGCCTACAACGTGCCCGTCGCGGTCCGCCTGTCCGGCGAGCTCGATGTGGCCGCGCTGCGCGCCGCGATCCTCGACCTGGTGAGCCGCCACGAGATCCTGCGCACGGTCTACCCGCAGACCGAAGCCGGTGCGGCACAGGTGATCCTGTCGCCCGCACAGGCCGCCCCGGAACTGCTCGAACGCACCGTCGCCGCCGACGAGGTGGAGACGGCGGTCGGCGAGCTGCTCGCCACCATCTTCGACGTCACCGTCGAGGTACCGCTGAAGGTCGCTCTGTTCCGTGTCGAGAACAGCGACGACTTCGTGCTGGCCATGGTCGTGCACCACATCTCGGGTGACGGCTCGTCGGTCGCCCCGCTGACCCGCGACCTGATGACGGCCTACGCCGCCCGCGCCGCCGGGTCCGAACCCGGTTGGGCGCCGCTGCCCGTGCAGTACGCGGACTACAGCATCTGGCAGCGCGAGCTGCTCGGCAGCGAGGACGATCCGGACTCGATGGCCAGCAAGCAGGTGGCCTACTGGAAGCAGGCTCTCGCCGAGCTGCCCGACCAGCTCGACCTGCCCGCCGACCGGCCGCGTCCGGCCGTGCAGAGCTTCGCGGGCAGCAAGGTCGACGTGCGGATCAGCGCCGAGACCCACCGCGCGCTCGTCGAGCTCGCCCGTGGGGAGGGCGCGACCCTGTTCATGGTCGTGCACACCGCCCTCGCGGTGCTGCTCGCGCGCCTGTCCGGCACCGACGACATCGCCATCGGCACCCCGATGGCGGGTCGTGGCGAGGCCGTGCTCGACGACATGATCGGCATGTTCGTCAACACCCTGGTGTTCCGCACCAAGGTCGACAGCGGTGAGGCCTTCGCCGACCTGCTGGCCCGCCAGCGCGAGGACGACATCGCCGCCTTCGCCAACGCCGACGTGCCGTTCGAGCGGCTCGTCGAGGTGCTCAACCCGGTGCGCTCCACCGCGCGCCACCCGCTGTTCCAGGTCGGTCTGTCGTTCCAGAACCTCAGCCGCGCCACCCTGGAACTGCCGGGTCTGACGGTCGCGGGCCTGGACATCGACAGCAACCTGTCGCAGTTCGACCTGCACCTCATCATCAGCGACGTCTACGACGAAACCGGTGAGCCCGAAGGCATTTCGGGTCTGCTCACCTACGCAACGGACCTGTTCGACCGCGCCACGGTCGAGGGGTTCCTGCGCCGCTTCGAGCGCCTGCTCGAGGCGATCGTCGTCACGCCGCGCACCGCCGTGGGCGATATCGAACTGCTCGCCCCGGCCGAGCGCGCCGAACTGCTCGACGGCCGCAACAACACGGCCAACGCGGTCGACACCGAGGCCACCCTGGTCTCGCTGCTCGACGCCACCGTGGCCGCCGACCCGAAGGCGACCGCCCTGGTCACCGACGACGGCAACCAGCTCACCTACGCCGAACTCGACGCGAAGGTGAACCGCCTCGCCCGCCACCTGATCTCGCTCGGTGTCGGCCCGGAGGCGCGCGTGGCGCTCGCCATGCGCCGCTCGGTGGATCTGATCGTCGCGATGTACGCGGTGGCCAAGTCCGGTGGCGCGTACGTGCCGGTCGATCCCGATCAGGCGGCCGAGCGCACCGACTACATCCTCACCACCGCGGCACCGGTCTGCGTGCTCACCAACGACGAGTTCACCACCGATGCCGCACCGGTCGTGCGCATCGACGAACTCGCCCTGGAGAACCTCAGCGCGGCACCGGTTTCCGATGACGAGCGCACCGAGCCGCTGCGTCCGTCGAACACCGCGTACGTGATCTTCACGTCCGGTTCGACCGGTCGTCCGAAGGGCGTCGCGGTGCCGCACTGTGCCATCGCCAACCAGCTGCAGTGGAAGCTGGTCGAATTCGGCATGGACGCCGCCGACGCGGTGCTGCTCAAGACCGCGGCCACCTTCGACCTCTCGGTCTGGGAGTTCTGGTCGGCGGCGGTGTGCGGTGGTCGCCTGGTGATCGCGGCGCCCGACGGACATCGCGACCCGGCCTACCTCAACGAGCTGATGACCAGCGAATGGGTCACCACGCTGCATGTGGTGCCGTCGATGCTGGACGCGCTGCTGGCCGCCGGCATGCCGGATTCGCTGTGGCGGGTCCTCGCCATCGGTGAGGCGCTGCCCGGTTCGCTGGCCCAGCGGTTCCGCACCGCGTTCCCGCGCACCGAGCTGTTCAACCTGTACGGCCCCACCGAGGCCGCGGTCTCGATCACCTCGCACCGGGTGAACGCGGCCGACCAGGGTTCGGTGTCCATCGGTTCGCCCGAATGGAACAGCCAGGTCTACGTGCTCGACGAGCGGCTGCGCCCGGTACCCGACGGTGTCGCCGGTGAGCTGTACCTCGCGGGCGCCCAGCTGGCCCGCGGCTACTTCGGCCGCGCCGACCTCACCGCCGACCGCTTCGTCGCCAACCCGTTCGGTACCGGCACCCGCATGTACCGCACCGGTGACCTGGTGGCCTGGCACAACGGCGAACTCGACTACCGGGGCCGCACCGACTTCCAGGTGAAGATCCGCGGCTTCCGCATCGAGCTCGGTGAGATCGAGGCCGCGTTGCTCGCGCTGCCGGAGATCGCGCAGGCGGCCGTCATCGCCAAGTCCGATCCGCGCACCGGTGACCGTCTCGTCGCGTACCTGGTCGGTGCGGATGTGGATGTGGCACAGGTGAAGTCGACGTTGGCCGAGAGCCTGCCGTCGTACATGGTGCCTGCCGCGTTCGTCGTGCTCGACGCGCTGCCGCTCAATGTGAACGGCAAGCTCGACCGCAAGGCGCTGCCGGAGCCGGAGTTCGAGGCACAGGCGTTCCGCGCACCGTCCACCCCGATCGAGGAGATCGTGGCCGGGGTGTTCGCCGATGTGCTCGGCGTCGAGCGGGTCGGTGCCGACGACGACTTCTTCGCCCTCGGCGGCAACTCGCTGCTGGCCACCCAGGTCGCGGCCCGCCTCGGCGCGGCCCTGGACAGCCGGGTGCCGGTGCGCCTGCTGTTCGAGGCGTCGACGGTGGCGGGGCTCGCGGTGAAGGTCGAGCAGGGTGCCGGTGTCGGTGGCCGTCGCGCGCTCGTCGCCGCACCGCGCCCGGATCAGGTGCCGCTGTCGCTGGCTCAGCAGCGCATGTGGTTCCTGAACCAGTTCGACACCAGTTCCTCGGTGAACAACATCCCCGTGGCCGTCCGCCTGTCGGGCGCGCTGGATGTCGAGGCGTTGCAGCTGGCCGTCGCCGACGTGCTCGCCCGCCACGAGACCCTGCGCACGGTGTATCCGTCGGCCAACGGCACACCGCACCAGGTGATCCTGCCGGTCGAGGGCAACGTGCCGGACTTGACGCCGGAAGATGTCGCGCCGGACCAGATCCGGGACAAGATCGCCGAGGTCATCACGGCCGGTTTCGACGTGATCGGTGAAGTTCCGTTGCGCGCCAAGCTGATGCGTGTCGTCTCGCCGATCGCGTCGGCAGCGGCTGCCGCGTCGCTCGGTGACGCCGACTCTGCTGTCGGCACGGGCGAATACGTCCTCGTGTTCGTCGCCCACCACATCAGTGCGGATGGCTGGTCCATGGGCCCGCTCACCCGCGATGTGATGATCGCCTACGCCGCGCGTGCCAACGGCGAGGCGCCGGGCTGGGCGCCGCTGCCGGTGCAGTACGCCGACTTCAGCATCTGGCAGCGTGAGGTGCTCGGCTCGGAGACCGACGAGAACAGCCTGCTCGCCCAGCAGGCCGCGTACTGGAAGCGCGCGCTGGCCGGTGTGCCCGACGAGCTGAACCTGCCGCTGGACCGGCCGCGTCCGAGCACGCAGTCCTTCGCCGGTGGCCGGGTGCTGTTCCCGATCGACGCCGACGTCCACGCCGGGCTCACCGCCATCGCCCGCGAGCAGAACGCGACGCTGTTCATGGTCGTGCACACCGCGCTCGCGATCTTCCTGGCGCGCCTGTCGGGTACCGAGGACATCGTCATCGGCACCCCGATCGCCGGCCGTGGCGAGGCCGAGCTCGACGACGTGATCGGCATGTTCGTCAACACCCTGGCCCTGCGCACGCAGGTCGGTGGCCGGCAGAGCTTCGGTGACCTGCTCGCCCAGGCCAAGGAGGCCGACCTGGCCGCCTTCGCCCACGCCGACATCCCGTTCGAGCGGCTGGTCGAACTGCTCAACCCCGAGCGCTCCACCGCGCGGCACCCGCTGTTCCAGGTGGCGCTGTCGTTCGAGAACCTGCCCGACGCCGGCTTCGAACTGCCCGGCCTTTCGGTCTCGGCGGTCGACTTCGACGTCGACACCGCCAAGTTCGACCTGCTGCTCACCGTCCGCGAGGCCGGGGCAGGCGACGAGGCCGGTGCCTATGCCGAGTTCTCCTACGCCACCGCGCTGTTCGATCAGTCGACCGTGGAGAAGTTCGCGCAGCGGTTCCGCCGTCTGCTCGCCGAGGTCGTCGCCGACACCACCACCCCGGTGGGCGATCTGGAACTCCTCGACACCGTCGAGCGCAGCGAACTGCTCACCCGCACAGGTGGTCCCGCGCTCGCCACGAGCACGCTGCCCGAGCTGCTGGCGCAGGCGGTGGCGACCAACCCGACCGGGCAGGCGATCGTCGCGCCGGGCGAGGCCGTCGACACGGGCCTGCTCCGCGCGCTCTCGGCAGGGCAGTCGGGCGATGTCCGCTCGCTGACCTACGCCGAGCTCGACGCCGCGTCCTCGCGGCTGGCCCGGGTGCTCATCGAGCGCGGCGCCGCACCGGAGACGGTCGTCGCCATCGCCATGCAGCGCTCGCTCGAGACCACCCTCGCTATCTGGGCGGTCGTCAAGTCGGGTGCGGCGTTCCTGCCGGTCGACCCGAAGTACCCGGCCGAGCGCATCGCGCACATGATGTCGGATTCGGGTGCGGCCCTCGGCATCACGGTGTCGGCCGAGGTCGAGCACCTGCCCGCGCCCGCGCTGGCCGACTGGCTGGTCCTCGACGACGCGGCACTGCACGCGGGCATCGCCGAGCAGTCCGCCGAGCCGATCACCGACGCGGACCGTCGCGGCGTCGTGCGCGCGGGCAACACGGCGTACATGATCTACACCTCGGGTTCGACGGGTCTGCCCAAGGGCGTCGTCGTCACCCACACCGGTGTGGCCAACTTCGCCGCCGCCGAGGTGGCGCGGTTCGGGCTCGGCAAGGACGCGCGGACCCTCGCGTTCGCCTCGCCGTCGTTCGACGCGTCGATCCTCGAGTTCCTGCTGGCCGTCGGATCGGCGGGCACCCTGGTGATCACGCCGGTCGGTGTGGTCGGTGGTGAGGAACTGGCCGAGATCATCGTCGGCCAGGGCCTGACCCACGTGTTCCTCACCCCGCTCGTCGCGGCGTCGATGGAACCGTCGGCACTGGCCGGGCTGGAAGCCCTGATCGTCGGTGGTGACAAGGCGCCGGTCGACCTGGTGGCGAACTGGCACAGCGCGGGCACCGACCCGGCGCGCCACCGGTTCTACAACGCCTACGGCCCCACCGAGGCGACCATCGCGACCAACCTGTCCGACGCGCTGCTGCCCGGTGACACCATGAACATCGGTGGCCCGATCCCCGGCGCGACCGTGCTGGTGCTCGACAGCCGCCTGCATCCGGTGCCCGAGGGCGTCGCAGGCGAGCTGTACCTGGGTGGCGTGCCGCTGGCACGCGGGTACCACGACCGCCTCGGCCTGACCGCCGAACGCTTCGTGGCCAACCCCTACGGCGAACCGGGCTCGCGCCTCTACCGCACCGGTGACGTAGTCACCTGGCGCACCGTCAACGGCAAGTCCGTCGTGGAATACGTGGGCCGCAACGACTTCCAGGTGAAGATCCGCGGCTTCCGCATCGAACTGGGCGAGATCGACGCCGTGCTCACCGCACACGACGACGTCGATTTCGCGGCCACCATCGGCCGCACCACCGACGCGGGCGCGACCATCCTGGTGTCCTACGTTCGCCCGGTCCCCGGCCGTGCCGTCGAACCCGCCGCCCTGGTCGAGTTCGTGGCGCAGCAGTTGCCCGCGCACATGGTGCCGGCCTCGGTGATGGTGCTCGACGAGATCCCGCTGACCCCCGCGGGCAAGCTGGATCGTCGCGCCCTGCCCGAGCCGGTTCTCGCCCCGCGCGAGTTCCGCACGCCGACAAGCGATATCGAGGCGATCATCGCAGCCGTCTTCGCCGAGGTGCTCGGTGTCGACGCGGTCGGCCTGGACGATTCGTTCTTCGCCCTCGGTGGTGACTCGATCCTGTCCATTCAGCTGGTCTCGCGAGCCAAGGACCGTGGCGTGCTGTTCAAGCCGCGCGACGTGTTCGAGAAGCGCAGCGTGGCCGGGCTGGCCGAGATCGCGGTCCTCGCGGGCGACACCGAGCAGATCGTGCTCGAGGAACTGCCCGGCGGCGGTGTCGGCGACATCCCGATGCTGCCGATCATGCGCCAGATCCTCAGCAGCGGCTCCACCTACGACCGGTTCTCCCAGTCGATGGTGCTCCGCCTGCCGGAGAACATCTCCGAAGAGGTGCTGCACGCCACCATCGGTGCGGTCTTCGATCACCACGACGTGCTCCGCTCGCGCGTCGCCAACGGTGAGAAGGGCTGGGAGTTCGAGGCTTTGGCGCCCGGCGCGGTCGATGTGAGCGCCCTGGTGCGTCGCGTCGAGGTGTCCGGTGACGTCACCGACGACGAGCTGTCGGCGCTGGCCAGCGCCGAGTACGACCAGGCCATGGGCCGCCTCGACCCGGCCGGTGCCGCCATGGTGCAGTTCGTCTGGTTCGCCTTCGGCGCGCCGACGCAGAGCCCGCGCCGCCGCGACGCCTTGCTCATCGTCGGCCACCACTTCGTGATCGACGGTGTGTCCTGGCGCATCCTCATCCCGGACCTCGGCATGGCCTGGGGTCAGATCGCGGCCGGTCAGCCGGTGAACCTGCCCGCCAACGGCACGTCCATGCGGCGCTGGGCGCACAGCCTGGTCGAGCAGGCCGAGGATCGTCGCACGGAACTGCCGTTCTGGCGTGAAGTGTCCGCCACGCCCGACCCGCTGCTGGGTTCGCGTCCGTTCGATCCGAAGGTCGACACTTTCGCGACCGTCGACCGAGTGCAGGTCACCCTGTCGGCGGAGGTCACCGACGCGGTGCTCACCGCGATCCCGGGCCTGTACCACGGCGGTGTCAACGACGGTCTGCTCACCGCTTTGGCGTTGGCCGTATCCCGTTGGCGCGGAGACGAATCCGGTACCGCGGCGTTGATCAAGCTGGAGGGCCACGGCCGCCAGGAAGAGATCGTCGCCGGTGCCGACCTGTCGCGCACCGTCGGCTGGTTCACCACCGCCTTCCCGGTGCGGCTCGACCTGGCGGCCGCCGACCTCGACGACGCCTTCGCCGGCGGTGCCGTGCTCGGCGACGTGATCAAGTCGGTCAAGGAGCAGATGCTCGCGGTGCCGGACAAGGGCATCGGCTACGGCATGCTCAAGTACCTGACCGAGCAGGGTGCCGATCTGCCGAGCGTCGGCCAGATCAGCTTCAACTACCTCGGCCGGGCAGGCACGGGCGAGATCCCCGCCGAACTCGCCGAACTCGGTTGGATCCCGGTGGCCGACCTCGGTCAGCTCGACGCCGAGATGGACCTCGACATGCCCGCCAACGCGACGCTGGACATCAACGCCATCGTCGACGACGGCGACGAGGGCCCGCAGCTCGGCGCGAACATCGCCTTCCCGACCGGGCTGCTCACCGCCGAGCGGGCACAGGAGTTCGCCGATCTGTTCGTGGCCGCGCTCACCGCGCTCGCCACGCACGCGCGGCGGTCCGACGCGGGCGGTTTCACCCCGTCCGATATGCCGCTGGTGCGTGTCGAACAGTCCGATCTCGATGTGTGGGAACGCGATTACCCCGCGCTGTCGGAGGTCTGGCCGCTCTCGCCGCTGCAGGCGGGCCTGATGTTCCACGCCATGCTCAGCTCGGCGACCGTCGACGTGTACACCGTGCAGGCCGTGCTCGACCTGACCGGCACCCTCGACGCCGAGCGGCTGCGCAAGGCCGCCCAGGGCGTGCTCGACCGCTACCCGAACCTGCGGACCGCGTTCGTCACCGACTCGGCCGGTCAGCCGGTGCAGGTGGTGCTCGGCGAGCTGGAGGTGCCGTGGCGTGAGGTCGACCTGACCGAGCTGCCCGAGGACGTGCGCATGCCGCGCATGCGGCAACTGCTCGCCGCCGACCGGGCCGACCAATTCGACATGGCGACCGCGCCGCTGATCCGCTTCGGCCTGTTCAAGACCGCCGAGGACAAGGCGCACCTGTCGATCACGGTGCACCACATCCTGGTCGACGGCTGGTCGATGCCGCTGCTCATGCGCGACCTGCTCGTGCTCTACGCGGTGCACGGCGACCTCACCGCCCTGCCGCGCGTGGCGTCCTACCGCAACTTCCTGTCCTGGCTCTCGGGCTGGGATCGCGAAGTGTCGCTGCGGGCCTGGGCCGACGCGCTGGCCGGGGTGGAAGGACCCACCCAGCTGGCGCCGCCGCCGCGCACCGAGGAGCGCTTCGAGATCGACAAGGTCGTCGTCGAGATCGACAACGATCGCACCCGGGCGCTCGGCAAGTTCGCCGGCGAGCTCGGTGTCACCGTGAACACGCTGCTGCAGACCGCGTGGGGCATCGTCGTCGGGCGCCTCACCGGCCGCGACGACGTGGTGTTCGGCGCGACCGTCTCCGGTCGCCCGGCCGAGTTGCCCGGCGTGGAGTCGATGGTCGGCCTGTTCATCAACACCCTGCCGGTGCGCATCCAGATCGACGACCGGATGACGGCGGAGAAGCTCACCCAGAAGGTGCAGTCCGAGCAGGCCGAACTGCTCAGCCACCACTTCGTCGGCCTGTCCGACATCCAGCGGGTGGCCGGTGCCGGTTCGCAGTTCGACACGCTGCTGGTGTTCGAGTCCTACCCCATGGACAAGGACGCGGTCACCGCGGCGAGCTCGATCGACGGTATGCAGGTCACCGGTGTCGGCCTCGACGACGCCACCCACTACCCGCTCACGCTGGTGGTGATGGCCGAGTCGACCATCGAGATCACCATGCGCTACCTGCGCAGCACCTTCACCGAGGACGAGGTCCGCACCCTGTCCGCCCGGTTGCTGCGCGTGCTCGACGAACTGCTCGAGAACCCGACCGGCCTGGTCGGTGACATCGACATCCTCGATGCCACCGAACGCGCCAAGCTGCTCGCCGAATCCGGAGTGACAGCGGCTGGTTCGGCACCCACTTCGGTGACCGGTGTCGGTGCGCAGACGGTGGCCAAGGTGCTGGCCGAGGTCGTGGAAGCCGACCCGCAGGCACCCGCCCTGCTGCGCGGTGACAGCGAGATCGCCTACAGCGCGTTGGATCGCAAGTCCTCGCAGCTGGCCCGCGTGCTCATCGCGCGCGGTGCCGGTCCGGGCGACGTGGTGGCTGTCTCACTGCCGCGTGGTGTGGATTCGGTGCTCGCCGCCTGGGCGGTGCAGAAGGCCGGTGCCGCGGTGCTGTTCGCGGGCGAGGAGACCGGAGTCGAGCTGGCCGCCGCCGGTGCGGCGTTCGGCATCAGCGCGGCCCCGCTCGCGGGGGTGGCCGGTCAATGGCTGGTCCTGGCCGACGTGGAAGACGAGATCGCCGCAGCCGCGACACACCCCGTCTCCTACGCCGACCGCGTCCGGCCCCTGGCCGAAGACCACCCGGCCTTCGTCCAGGTCGTGGGCGACGCCAGGACGGTGCTCACCCAGTCCGAAGCCGTCGCCCTGGCCGAACGCCTGCGCGACGAATACGGCATCGACTACGAATGCACCACCTACACCACCCACGCCTCCGGCCCAGCCGCCATCCAGGAATTCCTGGTCTCGGCCACCGCGGGCGCCCTGGCGGTGCTGCCCGCCGGCTCGGTCGAGGACGACCTGGCCGACGGCGAGGTCACCCACTGGTTCGTGGTGGCAGGCGAGGCGACCGACGCGGCGGACGGTGAAGTGTCGGTGATCATCGCCGAATAGTCGAGCGCGTCGGCCGGCCGGCCCTGTGCCGGCCGGCCGACGACGGCGAGCGGCGCGATGTTGCCGCGCCGTCAGCGGCCTTCCGCGGCCCTGGCGATATCCGTGAGATCGGCGGTCATCATCCTGCGTGTGATCGTGATTCCCACCAGGGACATCATCTTTTCGAGCAGCGCGCGCAACCCTGTGGCGTCCGAATCTCCGCCGAAAGTCATCGTCAGGGCGGTGCCGGTGGGGGTCGGGGCGAGCGTGAACTCGCTGCGGTACCGCATACCACCGGATTCCGCGAGGATCACCGTGCGTTGGAGGGGTTCGACCTCGGCAACCGTCATCTCTTCGGTCGCCTCCTTACCGAACACTTTTCGCGTTTCCCGCCATCGAGTGCCGACCGCATACGTATCGCCGGCCACTCGCTCCACCTGGACGATTCCCGTCAGGTTGGCTGGGGCGTTGTCCAGGTCGGTCAGCACATCCCACACGCGCTGAACAGGGGCTTCGATCTCGCGCCGCACCGTGATGGTCTTCATCGCTTGGAGAGTAGTCCTACGGGTCCGGCCGAAATGCGGCTCGTGCGCCAGAAACCGCTGCCACCCGGGAATTCGATCCGGGTTGTCAGCGACGGAGCAGGCCGGCGAGCCCTTCGATCAGCAGATTCAAACCGAAGGTGAAATCAGCTGTACCCGAATGCTTTCCGTCGATGACGAGGGAGGCGAGATCATGCATGTGTGGATGCGTTTCAGTGGGGATGAGCGGAAGGAATTCCTCTGCGGACGAGGCGTATTCGGAGGGGTCGAGGGGGAAATTGATGGCTTGGAGAGTGAAGCCGTAGATGTGGCTGTCGAGGGCGTTCCAGGCCCGGTCGGCTTGTTCGTAGGTGAAGCCCGCGGCGATCAGGCAGGCCAGGGTGGCTTCGACATAGCGCAGCATCGCGGGACCGACATTCACCCGGGAGCCCAGCAGGCCGGTGGCCCATCGGTGCCGGAGCAGGACCTCATGGGCCGAAATCGCGCGGCGGCGTAATTCTTCCTGCCAGTCGCCACCCGCCTCGGGCACGTAGATCTCCTCGACCACCAGGTCGATGAGCCCGTCGAGGATGTCCTCCTTGTGGGCGACATGGTTGTACAGCGACATGGCTTCGACGCCGAGAGCCTTGGCGAGCTTGCGCATCGACAGCGCGTCGAGGCTCTCCGCGTCGGCCAGGGCGATCGCTGCCCGCAGGATGCGTTCCCTGCTCAACGGGGTACGTGGCGGCATGTTTCCTCCTTGACCTACTTACGGCGTAAGCGTAGCGTCTGAGGCCAGCGACTTACGCTGTAAGTGCGAAGGAGGGGTCGCTCATGACCGATGTGGATACCGAACGGATGACGGCATGGGTGGCGCCGCGCTACGGGGGTGGGGAAGTGCTGCGCACGGAAATCGTGCCTCGGCCGGAGCCCGGTGAACGGGACGTGGTCGTCCGTGTGCACGCGGCATCGCTGTGCAGCGGTGACCTGCATTTACTCAGTGGCACACCGTATCTGCTCCGTTTGGGCTTCGGGTTGCGCAGGCCGAAGAATCGAATGATCGGCCAGAATCTCGCCGGTGAGGTGGTTGCTGTCGGTGCCGAGGTCGGTGAATTCCAGGTCGGAGACCGGGTTTTCGGTGAAGTACCCAGCGGGGCGTTCGCCGAGTTCGTCCGCGCCGACGTGAAATGGTTCGCCCTCGTGCCCGACGGCCTGGACATGGAAACAGCCGCTGCCATGCCGGATTCGGGCATGACCGCCCTCCAGGGCTTACGAGACATAGGCAAGCTCGCGCCCGGGCACCGAGTGCTCGTCAACGGCGCGTCGGGCGGGGTGGGAACCTTCGCGGTGCAGATAGCGAAAGCCTTCGGCGCCCACGTCACCGCCGTATGCAGCACCCGCCACCTCGACATGGTCCGCGAAATCGGCGCCGACACCGTCATCGACTACACCACAACCGATTTCGCTGCCCGCAACGAAACCTACGACATCATCTTCGACCTGGCAGGCAACCGAAAACTCCGCGACCACCGCCGCGCCCTCACCCCCGAAGGAGTCTTCATCTCCTCCGCAGGCGCACCGGGGGGCAACTGGCTGGGCCCTATCCGCTGGTTGGGCTCAGTCCTCCTCACCAACCTTTTCACCCGCCAAACCCTCAAACCACTCCTCATGCGCCCCGTGACAGCGGACCTGCAGTACCTTGCCGAACTAGCGACCACCGGATCCCTGCGACCCGTGATTCAGCGCCACCTACCTCTCTCGGAGGCCGCGGCCGCGATCGGCCTTTTCGCCGAAGGGCACGCATCTGGGAAGACATTGCTGACCGCGTTGCCTGTCCGATGACCACGGCGGTGTGTCCTCACCGTCGATCGGCGCGCTCGTCTGAGCGTGTCGACGGATCATCTGCTATCAATCGTCGTAGTGACATACTCGGATGAGGTCGAGGAGGTGTGCCGATGGTCGATGTGTTCACCGATGCGCTGTTCACCCCGGCTGATGTGGCGCGCCAGCTGGTGATCCCGAAGAGCACCGTCTACTCGTGGCTCTCGAAGGACGCCGATGGCCACCCTCTGGTCCACCGGGTACAGCCTGAACGACGTGGTCGAGCGAGCGTGCCGTTCATAGCGATGGTCGAGGCCTACGTGCTGCGGGCACTACGGACCGAATTGCGGTTCAGCACGCCTCGGATCCAGGCCGCGGTGTCGGCGCTGCGAGCAGAGTTCGACACCGAGTACGCCCTGGCGAGTAAGCGGATCGCCACCGACGGTATCGACCTTTTCGTCGAATACAGCGACGGCGAGTTCGCCCGCGTGCACGATCGGCAGATACCGGTGCGCGAGTTCATCAGCGACTATCTGCGCTACATCGACTGGGGCGAGGCCGGGTACGCCACCCGCCTGCATCTACCGCGCTTTCCCGCGGCCGCGCCCGTAGTTATAGATCCACAGTTCAACTGGGGTAGCCCGGTTCTCGAACGGACAAAAGTCCCGGTCAGCGCAATCATCGACCTCTTCAAGGCCGGAGAGCCCATCAATGTCGTCGCGGGGGAATACGAGCTCGACGAACAAGAAGTCCAATCCATCGTCCGAGCCGAGCTACCAGCAGCCGCCTGAATTCTTCCTGGATCGGGGACTCGGCAAGGGGGTTGCGGCAGGCCTGATCGAACTGGGGTGGCACATCCACCGGATCGTCGACCACTTCCCCAATGATGCTCAGGAGACGACAGACGAGACCTGGATCGAGTTCGGCCTGACTCGGGGCTGGGTTCCGCTCTGCAAGGACGGAAGAATCAAAGGTCGCGCCGTCGAGCGCGCCCCGCTCGGAAAGCACGCTGCGGTGATGTTCTACCTGGACAACCAGCAACTGACGATCAGCGCGATGATCGAGCGGGTGCACAATGCTCGAGCAGCGATCCATCACGCCGTCGAGCGCGGTGGCCCAGCGGCCTACGCCGTGACAGCGCAGGGCATCCGCCGGACCTGGCCATAAACCTGCCGTGCCGGTGAGCGGGTCCTAGTCCGCGCCGAAGAGCGCGGCAAGGTCGACCGTGTGGGCCATCGCCGCGGCACCCGCGTCGTTGAGGTGCATACCGTCGCCGCTGTCGAATTCGGGACGGATGAAGTCGGGGCGCGCGGGGTCGGCCACCGCACGGTCGACATCGAAGACGGAGTCGAAAATGTCTGTGCGGCGCAACCATTCGTTGACCGTGTGCCGGGTGGGCTGAGTCTCCACGAGTGGCATCCCGGGGTAGACGCAACCGGCGTAGGGGCCGATGGTCGCGACGTGGATGCGTAGTCCTGCGGCGTGCGCGCGGTTCGCCAGATCGGTGAAGCCGGCGATCAGTTCGTCGGCGGTCGCCGAGGGTTGCCCGCCCATCGCACCGAGAATCAGGTCGTTGATGCCGAAATTCACGAGGATGTCGGTGACACCGGGAACTGTGAGGGCATCGGAATCGAAACGTGCGATACCGGATTCACCGATCTCGGTAGCAGTGAGCCGGTTGCCCGCGATGCCGTTGTTGACCACCCATCCATGAGTGAGTCGGTCGTTGAGGACATCGACGGAGCGACGGTTGGCGCTCACTGTAGAGCCGACCCCTTCGAACCAGGAGTCGCCGAACGCCACCGCGATCGGCGGCGGCGGGGTGACGACGAGAACGTCCACGCCGGTGACGAAGAACCGGAACGGGACTTCCTGCGCATCGGGGAGTTCCACGTCAGCGGTCCGGTCGCCGGTGACGAGATAGGAGATCTCGCCCGGTTGATGGGCAAACGTCGCCAACCCCGTCGATTCAGGCAGGTACAGGCTGAGCAACAGGTCTTGACCAGCGGCGACCGGGAGGTCGATGGGATCGCTCACGAGATCCGCACCCGGCTCGATGACCGCGCGCGGATCACCACCGAAGCGAATCTCGTGATCGGCGTCGGAGTCGATCACCGAACCGGCCTTGCGCAGCGCCACCCGAGCGGCGTCGATGTGCAGAGGCGTCGCGCCGTAGCGGTTGGTCAGTCGCACCCTGACCGCCGTACCGCCGCCCGCCATGTGGAGGACATGGCGCACAGTCTCGTCCGCGAACTCGCGTGATTCGGCGAGCTTGATCTGCTCATCGGGGCTGATGACACCGTTCCGGAACCCGGCGACCCAGTTGTACTGCATGACCACTCCGATACTTGCTGCGCGGAATATTGCGTACGCATAGGTCTACTCGGAGATATTCCTCGTGTCAACTATCCTCGCAGCAACCATCTACTAGAGTGCTTCACATGCCCGAACTGTTCGACGACCCCCGGCTGACCATCTCCGGCCTGCTCTTCGAGGCGCACAGCGGACTCATCGCGAAGCTCGAACCCACCTGGCACGCCCACGGCCTGTCCGGCCTCGACCTCAACGCCCTGCTCCGCCTGAGCCGATCCCCCAACCGCCGCCTACGCATGTCCGACCTGGCAGCCCAAACCGAACTCTCCACCAGCGGAGTCACCCGCCTGGTCGACCGCCTGACCAAATCCGACCTCGTCGAACGCCAACTAGACCCCACCGACCGCCGCATCGCCTACGCATCCCTCACCCCCACCGGCCTCCACCGCCTCGAAGAAGTCCTCCCCGACTATCTCTCAGCCCTCGACACCTGGCTCATCGACGTACTAACCCCCACCCAACTCGACGACCTGGTCACCGCCCTCCGCATCCTCCGCGACGCAACCAACCCGTCGGCAACCGCCATCGAGGAGTGATGTCCCGCCGAACGCAGGAGCGGCGTCGACGATGAATGCACCGATGATTGAGCGACAGCTCGATCGCCTCGGCGAGGCAATCCACCGTTGCAATCGTGGTTGTTCCGCAACTGCCCTCGGGTAGTGACAGTGAAGGCGGCGGGTTACTCGCCCTGCGCGCCGCACTTCGTTCCAGAGTCCGTCCGTATCGTGCGGCGCAGCTTCCACCGGCGATGTGCAGACATCAGTTGTAGGCGACAGTCGAATTCTGTGCGGAGCAAGATTGCGGGTGGACTCGGCAGCACGGTCCACCCAATTCCGACGGTTACCGTGAGAGAATCAGCCGCAGCGCTGAAGGAGCTCCTCGGGCGCAGTTCCGGACAGGCGTACGAGAGCGTTG
Organism: Nocardia sp. NPDC050378; assembly: GCF_040655675.1. Classification (NCBI taxonomy): domain Bacteria; kingdom Bacillati; phylum Actinomycetota; class Actinomycetes; order Mycobacteriales; family Nocardiaceae; genus Nocardia; species Nocardia sp. NPDC050378. The sequence goes on along the minus strand of NZ_JBFAKI010000014.1, from coordinate 34,491 downwards.
TGCGGCGCGTCGAGAAGATCGCACTCGCGACCATATCGAAGGATGCGCAAGACCACCATTTCAGTGGGCACCGTTGTATCAGGCCTTCGATGCGGACCACATGGTCGCCCGGTTCAACCGTCCCGCTTAAGCAGCGAACGATACACTCTGTTGCTGAGTTTTCGCGAGGGACAATCTCGACAACCTCAAGTGTTGCGCTATATGCCATGCCCGCCTATCGCCTGATGAATTCGTGTAGATATGATCGGCGAGAATGGGGAGTCTTTCAGGCTCTGTCGCGCAATCTGCCGCGCGACGTATTCTCCAGTCATCGTTGAACTTAATTACGCCATTCCGTAGATGATTGCACCTCCTCATACGAACTCTGCATGCCTGAAAGTCGCTCCAGGAGCATTATAGAGTCCATGCAGGCAGCCGGGTGGGATCGCCATGCCCCGTCGCTGCCCACAACGACTGTCGAGAAATGATCTATGTAGGGTGGAGACTGCACCGCCACAGTAGCTCTAGCTGATCTTCGGGGATAAGAGGATGAAGGCCCTCATCCAACGCCTCGGCCAACTTCTTGGCTTTGCCTATGGGTAGCAAATAGACTTCATGCAAGACTTTCATGAGCGCGATCTTCAATCGAGGAACGTCGTCGACCGATTGGAAAATTTGCAGGATCGCCGCAAAGGTCGCCGTATGTTTAGATGGCCATTCAATAAGTTCTATCCAGCGTGGAGGTTGGTCGAGCGGGTAGGTGCCCGCGACTATCCAATGACCGTTCTCCTCGCTTGTCACACCGCAGTAAAAGCGTCCGTCTTCAGAGCGAGCAGCAAATTCTACGCTTCCAACCGAGTTTACTAGTTTAGATACATCTACGCGTTCGGTCAGCTTCGCTGAGAACCAGCGGAAGTCTGCAGTTCGGGGGGTGTCTGGCGCCGCCAGCAGTAGTGTGCCAGAGTCGGAAACTATATGTTCCTCCTGGACGGCGAGTAGCCAACGGTCGGTAAGTGCTGTTCCAGGCTCGGAATAGGAGATCTCGGCGTACGGCACTGTGTCTGCCCTCGCGATAATGCGCCACGTAGTAGATATCGTCGGCCCCGATGGTTGAGGCTCGTATGACAGAATTTCGAATCCCGCCGATCGGAGCTGATCGAGGACTGTATTTGTGTCGTCCACAAGAACCTCGCTATTCGTAGAAGAAGTGGTGATCGCCGCGCGGCTTGTCTATTTTGCCATATCTTTCCAGCGGATCTGCGTTGATGCTGATGTCCCAACCGAAGTTGACGAAATTCCTGTCGGGATCACCTTTGGGCATTCCTGCGTGGAAATGTGGGCCTTTGGGGTCGTGGGTATGCTCTACAACCACTCTGGAACCCATGCCATCGATCTCGAACTGCCGGAATGTGCCCCAGTGGGACGGGTCTGATGAGTATATGTTCCCTGGCATACCGCGACTGGCGACATCGCCGTTGACTGACCATTCGAAGTCGGGGGTAGTGTCGTATGGCACACCTGCGAGTTCGAAAGCTGCCCTTTCGGCAGATTCTCTATCTGGGAAAGGGTTGGCATGGTCACCGCGGGCGATGTAGTCGGGTTGGAGTCCGAGCGGGTCGGACCAGACCGTTGGATTTCGAGGATAGGCGTGCGGATTGGAAGATGGAAACAGCCCAAGAGGATCGATGCTGAGATATCGCCCGGTCTCCGGGTCGTATGTCCGATAGTAGTTATAGTGCAGGCCGGATTCTGCATCTGCGTATTGTCCAGGATAACGAAGAGGAGTGCTTTGGGTGCCGAACCAGGTGCAATTTCCCCAAAGTCCATGAAACGCAAATGATAGCGATCGGGCTGTCGATAGCTCGACGATTTCAGTCGGCATGCCCGAGATGTCACAAAGCAGTACTGTGTAGGCGCTTGCATCAGCGGAGTCGGTGGATTGTGTCAGCGGCGTGCTTGCTCGAGGCAGGTAGTTCCACCGTACTGTAGCATCGGTGGTATTCTGCTCGATCAAATTACTTGCGTCATATGTATATGTGGCTAGTTCCTGGGGTGCCTGTGTCGGATGGCTCCAGAAACCTTTGGTCGTGCGGCGTCCAAGTGCGTCGTAGCTATACCGCCACCACCGCTGCTCCGGTGTAAAGACATCGGTCAACTGGTCGAAGGCGTTGTAGCGGTAGTGCCAGACGGCGGGTTTTCGGGAGATTCGGGTGGTGACTTTGCGGATGAGGCGGCCGGCGGGGTCGTAGTAGTAGTGGTTGCGGCCGTCTCGGATGAGGAGGTTGTTGTGGTATTCGCGGCCTTCCAGTCGCTGGGGGGCGGTTGGTTCGGCGGGGTCGGGTGAAGGGGTGGGGAGGCTGGCGGTGATGTTGGAGAGGGGGTCGTATTCGTAGGCTTCTGTGAGGGTGTTGTTGCGGGTGATGGTGTTGACTCGGCCGATGGGGTCGAGGGTGTAGGTGGCGTGGGTGGGGGTTTGGTTGGGGCGGGTGGTGGTGTGGTGGGTGAGGTAGCCGTCGGGGCGGTAGGTGTAGTCGTCGCGGCGGATGGTGAAGGGGGCGGGGCGGTTTGTGGTCGAGGGGCCGAAGTCGCCGAGGTCGAGGGTGAATTCTTGGGCGGGGAAGCCGGTGACTTGTTGGGTGGCGATGTTGCCGATGGGTGTGAAGGTTCGGTCGATTTGGACTTCACCGACGCGCCAGCCGGTGAGGCGGCCTGCAGGGTCGTGGTTGAACGAGATCTCGGTGTCGTCGGCGTGGAGGGTGGTGACCTGGCCGAGGGTGTTGTGGCGCCAGGTGGTGACGGAGCCGGTGGGGGTGGTGCGGCGGATGCGGCGGCCGCGGTGGTCGTAGTCGTTGACCAGGGGCGATTGGTCGTCGAGTTGTTGGGTGGCGACTTGGCCGGTGGGGGTGTAGGTGAATCGCAGGGTGTGGGTGATGGTTTCGTCGGGGCCGTTGACGGCGGTGAGGACGCGGCCCGCGGGGTCGTGGGTGTAGGAGAGGTATTCGCCGGTGTCGGCGGTGATGGACGTCAGATTGCCGAGGATGTCGTAGCGGTGGTGGCGGGTGATGCCGGTGGCGGGCGTGACCGTCGCGACGCGGCCGGTGATGGTGTGGGTGTAGGTGGTGGTGGCGCCGGTGTAGTCGGTTTCGGCGATGAGCCGGCCCGCGAGGTCGTATTCGTAGGTCCAGCGTTGGCCGAGTGGGTTGATGACGGCGATGAGTTGGCGTTCGGTGTTGTAGAGGTAGCGGGTGGTCGAGCCGTCAGGGTCGGTGCGGGTGGAGACTTTGTCGAAGCCGCCGTAGGTGTAGCGGGTGACGCCGCCGTTGCGGTCGGTGTGGGTGAGGAGGTTGTTCTCGCCGTCGTAGGTCCAGGTTTCGGCGAAGCCGTCGGGGTCGATCCGCCGGGCGGGGCGACCTGAGGGCGTCCACTCGTAGCGGGTCGTCTGGCCTAGTGGGTCGGTGACCTCGACGGGACGGCCGAAGGGGTCGCGGCGGATTTCGGTAGTCGCGCCGTAGGGATCGGTAATGGTGACCGGCAGACCTGCCGCGTCGACGTCGATCCGGGTGACGGCACCGTCCGGGTCGCGCACTTCGGCTACGGATCCGCAGGGGTGGTGGGTGAATTCGGTGCGGGCACCGGCCTGGTCGACGACGGCGACGAGGTTGCCTGCTTTGTCCCACTCGCGATGCACGGTCGTGCCGTCGGGGTGGGTGATGGTGGTGGGGCGGTTGGTGTAGGCGTACTCGACGGCGATGGCGGTGCCGTCGGGGCGGATGATCTTGGCTACGTCGCCGTCGGCGGTGTATTCGTAGCGGGTGATCGCGCCGTCCGGCTCGGTGACCTTCAGCGGTTTGCGCGCGGTGTTGTAGTCGATGTGACGGCGGCCGCCGTCGGCGGCGCGGAAGTCGCGCAGCCGTAAGTCGTTGTCGAATCCGTAGCCTGTGACGCCGCCGCGGGAGTCGGTGAGCCGCGTGAGACGACCCGTACCGCCGCCGAGCTCGAGGTATTCGTAATCCGCGTTGAACACACCGTCGGCGCCGCGCTGCGTGATGACGCGGCCTGCTTCGTCGTAAATGTTGACCACCCAGCTGCCGTTGGAATCCGTCCAGGACAGCATCCGGTGGTGTTCGTCGTAGGCGAAGCGGGTGATTCCACCGACTCCGTTGACCTCCGAGGTTAATTCGCCGTTCTCGTAGCCGAATTCACGCACCGGCACAACGGTGTCAGCTTCTTCGTCTGCCATAGAGATTGTGGTGACGCGACCGTTGTGGGTATCAAGAAGAACTCGGTAGCCACCGGAATGGGTGACCTCTACCGGATCACCATTGCTGTTGTAGTGGAACCTGATTCGATTCTGGTGGCGGTCGGTTATCGCAGAGATCGCGAAATTGCCGAGAAGAGTATCGATACCGCCGAGCACGGGTTCGGGTGCGAAGTGCCACACCAACTCGCGGTCGGGGTCCCATAGACGGTATCCACCCGTCTCGGTGCGAGTGAGTTTCCAGCGCTGACCACCGGTGATCGGCTCGACACCGACACCGACCTCGGCATGCGGATAAGGCAGAAGCATGCCGTCATCGAAAACGACCGTGACGCACTCGTCTTCGACGACGACACGCATGTCCAACGTCGCCGACCAGGAAGGGCCGAACCAGCGGCCGAACCGGTAGTTGGAATGGTGGGCGCGTTTCAGCACCAACCGAAGGACGCCGGGCAGATCGAGATCGGTGAGCGGAAGGAGGAATTCGCCGGTGGCCAAGTTGACCGGATCGCCGCCTTCTGAGGTCTGGTCGCGCGTGCTGTTACTGGCGGGACCGCCGTCGCCCGCCTCTTCGCCCACACTGGGTTTGCCGTCGCCACCGGCGTCTACCTCGGAACGAACGTGAGGATCACCGTTGTTGTTCGAGCCATCTTGACCACCCGGTTCGGTGCTGTGGGACGGGTCGCCGTCATTGACGGTAGCGGGATCGTCGGCATCGGGGGAGGGTGCCCCCTCTTGTTTGGGAGGAGTGTTGTCATTTCCGTCCGGCGTGGTGTCGTCGCCGCTCTGGGACGACTCGTCTGTATCCGGCTTCGGTTGGCCGGCAGGCGGCTCGTCAGCGTTGTTCGGGTTCGGTGCCGGTTCATTGGGCGCATCGTTGTCCGGTGTCGCAGCGGCGGGTGGTTCCGGCTTCCCGTTCTCGGGACCATTGTTGTCGGGTGTGGAATCGCTGGTGAGGGTCGACGGGTTGTCAGCGGTGTTCGTGCCGTCGCCCGGTTTTTCAGCGGGGTTCACAACAGCAGGCTCGCCCGATTGCGCGTCGGGGTTGGTGGGGGCCGGGTCGCCCGCTTGCGCGGCTGGGTTGGTCGGTGGCGCGTCAGGAGACGTGTTCGCCGGGTTCGCGGCGGGAGCTTCGGGCGTGGCGGGCGGGTTGGCTGCCGGTGGATCGCCGACAGTGGCCGCGGGGTTAGTTGCCGGTGCGGAGGGATTGTCCGGGGGATCGGCAACCGACTGGGCAGGCGCGGATGGCGCCTCGGGCGCGTTTCGCCCGCCTGCACCGGCGGCGTTGTCGAGGACATTGCGGGCGGTGTTGCCCGCATCAGCCACATCGGTGACCCGATTCACGGTGCTGGCAGTCAGCTTCGCGGCGCCACCGGCGCCACCCGTCGCGAGGGTCGTCAGGGCATCGCCGGTGAGGGCTCCCAATGCCTCGGTCGGATTCGCCTTGAACCCGGCGAGCATTGCCGAGGCAGTCGCTTTCGGGTCTGCGGCCGCGAGGATCATCCCCGTGCTCATGTCCGACATCTTCGACATGTACTCCGCGGGGTGCGTCGCGTTGTACAGATCCAATGGATTGACCGACCGTACGAATTGCACCAGGCCGGTCAGCGAGGTCAGCAGCCCGGTCGTGATATTTGCCTGAGCGTGCTCCATCATCGCGCCGAGGTCTTCGAAATTGCTTCCCCAACGGGACAGGAAAGGCGGCTCTTGCGGCGCGGTCTCCGTGGCGGCGGTGATTGCCGTGACGGCCGTGTTCGCCGCATTGTCCCGTTGTGTCCGAGCACCGTTGAGAATGGATCGGGCCTCGTCGCGCATGGCGGTCCATGTGTCGGTCAGGCTCTTGTCCTTGCGATCCTCGTCGGACTTGGCGTTCCACTCGTTTTTCCGATCGCGTTCCTCGTTGTCGGCGGCTTGCCATTTCGCGATCGCCTCGGCGGCCTTGGTTTGCGCGGCCTCGACCTCGTGCACCCAGGCTTCCAGGGCGCCCTTGGCCTTGCCCATCGCATCTGCGCCGTCCCACCACAGCTTCGGCTGCTTGGCGAATTCCTCGTGGAATGCCGTGGATGCGTCACCGGTCCAGTCGGAGACATCGATCTTTCGGAGAGCGTCACCGGTTTGGTCAATCGCCGTACCGATCTGACCGAGTTGTTCGGCAACCTCTCGGATCTTGGCCGGCTCACCGCGGATCAGCTCTTTCGGATCGGTGGTTTCGCCGAGCTCCTTCTCCGGCACCGCGCCGCCGGTGGCGTCGACGATCTTGTCGCCCGCGTCGTCGAGCCACTCCGACAACCCGTCCGCACCAACCGCTTTCGCCGCGCCCGACCACGTGTCCAACGCAGAGTTGTAGGCCTGACCGACCTTTTCGGTCGCGGACTCGAGACCCTCTTCGATGGAGTCACCGAGATCATTGATGAAATCGCCGATACCCATAGCTACTGCCCCCCGGCGGATTGCTTTGCTTGCTGAATTTCTGCGACCTTGGCCGCGACACCGGTATCCGGCAGGAACATGCTGCCCAAACCGCTCTGATCAGGCGTGTCACCGGACACCAGGTACTCGCCCACCTGCCCCAACGTCGAGACGTTGTCACCCATATGCGAGAACGCTTTGCCGAAAGAATCCGCGCTGTAGTCGGCTTGGGTGGCGAGATTCCAGGTATTGTTCGACAACACCTCGCCCCAGTCCATCGCCTCGATCTCCGCTTTGCTCAGATGCGGATTCCCCGCGAGGTGGGTGAACATCTGCTTGAACGAGGTAGAGACCTGGTCGTCGATCAGGTGGTAACGACCTGCGGACAAGTCGAGAATCTCGGCGATGGCGTTACCCGACTGCACCAACGCCCGGACACCCCACGACCAGCGTTCGGCGAACGTTTCGAAGGAGGCTTGTACATTCGCCTTACCTGCCTCCATCGCCGACATCGTCAACTCCGCGAACCCGCGCCCGGCCGCAGCGGTCTCCTCGATACCGAGTTTTTTGAGCTCGCTGATGATGGTGTTGATTCCGTTCGCGGCCTGGGTGAGCAGGGCCGGATCGACATTCAGATCCGACATCAACCACGCCCACCATCAGCCGACGGTTCCTCCGCCACCACCGGCGGGAACACCATCGGCACCGCACCCGACATGTCGACCGCCACCCCGGTCGGCTCCTGCTGCCCCTCGGCGAACTCACGCAGACGTCGACCGAGGAAGGTGTGGAACCGGTACTCCTGATCCGCGACCACACCGCGGGCACTCATGAACCGCGCGTACTCCGGCAGACCCGTGAATGCGCACAACCACGCAACCCCGCCGGACTCCATCGTGAAGACCCGGTCTTCGGGCCCGACCAGGGGCACCAGCAGCGTCGACGCGTCGAACGCCGCCGTCAGTGCGTTCGGCACGCCGAATCCGGCGTAGAAGGCGGCGATCTCCGAACGCAGGCGCGCTGAATCGACCTCGACCATCGTCATGTCCGCTCCCGATCTCCCCTCGGACAAATCAGGCACCCACGGTAGCGAACGAACGGCGCCACCTCCACCGTGTCGCCAGTCACCGGCGTCACCCCCCACCCAACTCGACGGCCTGGTCACCGCCCTCCGCATCCTCCGAGACGCAACCAACCCGTCAGCGACCGCGACAGCGGAGCCTGCTGGCCTATCCTGAAGGTAAGGACCTGGGAGGGACGATGACCAGCAAATCTGCCGAAGAATCCGATCCGCGAGCACGGTGGCGCCAGCTGCCCGCCGAGCCCGATCGGCTGATCGAGGAAACCGCCACCGACACCAAGGCGACCGACCACGGGTTTCCTGTCGGTGACGTCACCGAGGATTTCGTCCGCAAGTACGGGCTCTGAACCGCGCGCTCAGTCGGAGAGTTCCCCTGTGGTGCGCCAGGATTGGCGTTCTGTGGTGAAGGCTGCGGACTGGGTGGTGCGGAAGGTGGCGATGGAGTCGGCGTTGGTGGTGAGGAAGTCGCGGTAGTCGGCTAGGCGGAATTCGCCTGGTTCGGTGTGGATGTCGACATTGCCCGCGGCGAAGTCGGCGCGGAGGTCGAGGAGTTCTTCGGCGGAGACGGGGTGCCAGCGGATGCGGTCGAAGTAGCGGAGGAGCCAGGGGGTTTCGGCATCGGTGGCGAGGTGGTCCACACCGGGGCCCGCGGTGGTGGTCGGGTGGGCGCGGTGGTTCCAGACCTGGGTGGTCCGGCCGACGAACTGGTAGCCGCCGGGGCCCTCCATGCCGTAGATGCACAGGTAGGCGCCGCCGATGCCGACGGCGTTTTCGGGGGTCCAGGTGCGGGCGGGGTTGTATTTGGTGGTGACCAGGCGGTGGCGGGGGTCGGTGGGGGTGGCGACGGGGGCGCCGAGGTAGACGTCGCCCAGGCCGAGCACCAGGTATTCGGCGTCGAAGACGGTGCGGTACACGTCGTCGACGGAGGCGAGTCCGTTCATGCGGCGGATGAACTCGATGTTCCACGGGCACCAGGGGGCGTCGGCGCGGACGCCGTGCATGTAGCGGGTGATCGCGTCGCGGGTGGCCGGATCGTCCCAGGAGAGTGGGAGGTGAACGGTGCGGCTGGGGGCGATTAGTCGATCCGAGTTCGGCAGCTGCGCTTCGGCTTCGGTGAGCAGGTCGAGGAGCATCGGGATGGGAAGCAGAGCCGGGTCGACGCGGATCTGCAGCGAGCGGATGCCGGGGGTGAGTTCGAGGACACCGCGCGCGCCGAGGGCGATCAGGTGCTGGTGCAGGGCGTGTACGCGGGCCCGTAGGCCGAGATCGAGGGTGAGGGTGCCGTATTCGACGAGGACACCGTCGTCGCCCTGGCGGCGGTAGGTCACGCTGGTTTCGTCGTCGGCTTCGGTGCGGCGCAGGATGCCGTCGTCGCCGTCGCGTCCCGCCGAGACGACCGTGCCTATCGATGCACGCCGCTGCGGTCCCAAAGCTCGTGGGGGAGCGGCATGTTCGGATCGGATCGCGACGAAACGAACGGTGTCGCCCGGAGTGAGCTGGCCGAGTTTCCATCGGTCGGCGGCAACCACGGTCACCGGGCAGACGAAACCGCCGAGACTCGGCCCGTCGGGGCCGAGGAGGATGGGGGTGTCACCGGTGAAGTCGAGCGCGCCGATCGAGTAGGCGTTGTCGTGGATGTTCGACGGGTGCAGTCCCGCTTCGCCGCCGTCGGTGCGCGCCCACTCCGGTTTCGGGCCGATCAGGCGTACACCGGTGCGGTCGGAGTTGAAATGTACCTCGTAGTCGGTGCCGAGAATGGTGTCGAAGTCCCTGCGGGTGAAGAACTCCGGTGCGCCGTGCGGTCCTTCGGTGACGGCCAGTTCCCAGCGCTTGCCGAAGGCGGGGATGTCGGTCATGGGGACGGCGGCGGCCAGGCGGATTCTCGGCTCGCCCAGCCCGAGAGTGTCGTCGGCGCGCAGGGCAGCGCCGGTGCCGCCGCCGAACTTGCCGAGGGTGAACGTCGCCGCGCTACCGAGGAACTGCTCGACCTGGATACCGCCGGAAACCAGCACATAGGTGCGCATGCCGGGCCCACGGATCGCCCCGATGTCGAGCACGCCACCGGCGGGCACCTCTACCGTGCGCCATTGCTCGACCGGACGACCGTCGACCCGCACCTCGGCGACCGCTCCGGTGACACACACCCACGTCGCCGCACCGAACCGCAACGCGGGCCCGCCGAGCGTGCATTCCAGCCCGGCCGCCCCCTCGGCGTTGCCGAGCACCCGGTTACCGAGCCGGAACGAGAGGTCGTCCATCGGCCCAGAGGGCGGAACCCCGATGTGCCAGTAGCCGATTCGCCCGGGCCAGTCCTGCACGGTGGTCTGCATTCCGGGCCGGACGACCTCGATCCGTCGCTGGACGGACGGCTCCTGGTCTGCGGTGTCGGTGTCCGACGCGGGCGGCGACTTCGAGACCTGGATGGCATCGGCACCCGTGGTGGGGAAGAGGGCTTCGGTCGGGGCCGCGGTGACACTGGAATCTGTGAGGGTGCGGCTCATCGGGTCACCACCATTCGGACGGGAGTGGGATCGAATCCGTTGCACGGGTTGTTGATCTGCGGGCAGTTGGAGACCAGGACGAGGGTGTCGATCTCCGCGCGCAAGGTCACCTTCTTGCCCGGCGCCGACAGTCCGTCGACGATGCCGAGCGTGCCGTCCGCCTCCACGGGCACATTCATGAACCAGTTGATGTTGGACACCAGATCCCGCTTGCCGAGGCCCCATTCGAGGGCGGCGGTGAGGAAGTTCTCCACACAGGCGTGCTGGTGGCGGGTGTGGTGTCCGTAGCGGAGGGTGTTGGATTCCTGGGAGCAGGCGCCCGCGATGGTGTCGTGGTTACCGACCTCGTCGGCGACCACGGTCATCAGCGCGGTGCCGCGTTCGGTGCGCAGCACACTGCCGGTGGTGAGGAAGATATTGCGCTGGGCGGCGATGGTTGCCTGGGCGCTGTAGCGGTCGGTGTGGTCGGCAGCCGAGTACAGCAGGCAGTCGACGGCCTGGTTGCCGTGCAGGTCGATGATCTCGAGTTGCTCGCCGGCCCGGACGATCGCCGACCACGGCGCCCGCGCCGGAACAGTCTCGTCCAGGACGACGGTGCGGGTGGACGTTGTCATGCCGGAACCTCCGTGTGTTGTGCGGCCGCCCACGCGGCCTCGGTGTTCTCCACTGCCCGTCGGTACTCCGGGTCGTCGTTCGGGGAGTCGAAAGTGTCCGCGGCCCAGGCGATCAGATCGAGGTCGCCGGTAGGGCGATCGTCGAGCGGGTGGGCCGCATTGGCGACCAGCAGGGTCAGCGGAAGATGCACGAACAGGTCGATCGCCCCGCCCGCCGGGCCATTGCCGGTCGCCGCGAGGACGCCGTCGGCCCCCACCCGCACCCCACGGAACAAGGCGATCGACGGCCCGACATCGCGCGGCTCGAGCCCCTGCTTGGCCGCGGCCAGGTGCAGTTGGTGGCGGGCTTCGCCGGTCGGACCGCACAGGGCGTCGTGGTGCCCGGAGGTATCGGTGAGCACGGTGGCCAACACCCGCCCCTGATCCGACAACAGTGGATGACCGGCGCTCAAATACGCCTGCCACGGGACCTTCACGGTGTCGGCGACATTCAAGCGCTCCCAGGGCGATTCGGCGCGCAGCAGGAACAGGTGCGCGCACGTTGCCCCGGCGGGGTCGGACAAGCGAAGCCTGGTTTCGCGGCCGAGGACGACATTCGCATAGCCGCCGGACGGAATACGCAGCGCCAGAGTCGGTTCGACGCCCGGCGGTATCTCCGGGCGGGCGATCGTGGCCGCCGCAGCCTGGGCCCGCGCGTGGGCTCGCGCGCCGTCGGTGGATCCGGTCGCTATCGCGATTTCCTCCGTAAGAGCGGGAGTGGGTGCGGTGTCCTGAGTCCGCGCGGCGTCTGCGGATGGGGTAGCCGTCATCAGGATCTCCTCCGTACATGCAGGCCGAGACTTCTCGGCAAAACGGTTGATCGACTGGGTGATTCGTCGACCTCTGCACCGCAGCGACCGGGTCGCGGCGGCCACCAGGCAGGTCTGAGGTGCTGGTCGGTTGATCACCACGCTCTGGTGGCGTCGGCTTCTCGGGCGATGCCGCCACCAGAGCGTGGTGATCTTGATCCACGCGCTCAGGCGGGAGCTGGTGCGACCGCCGGTTCGACCGCCTCGGATTTGGTGACCACGACCCGGTACACCACCGCGCCGACGGCGAGAATCACGCCGACCGACAGCGGCCCCGCCCACAACTGCCACCAGCTACCACCGGTCGGCGTGTACACCTCGGGTCGCGGCCAGGCCAGGTTGATCACCATCGCGATGCCCCACACCACCGCCAGCGCGTTGACCGGAACGCCCCAGCGGCCGAGGGTGAACAGCGTCGCGTCCTCGGGTGCGGGCAAACCCTTGATCCGCCGCACCAGCAGCGGCACCGTGACCAGCAGATACGCCAGATACAGGCTCACGATGCACACACTGGCCAGCGTGGCGAAAATGGCCGGGTTGCCCAGGTTCAGCACCAGCAGCCCGATGCCGAGCGCACCGATCACCACGGCGGGCCACACGGGCGTACCGAACCTCGGATGCACGGTGGAAAGGGCCTTGGCGAAGGGCAGCTTGCCGTCACGTGCCATCGAGAAGATCAACCGCGACCCGGCCGTCTGAATCGCGAGCGTGCACACGATCACCGCCACCGCGACACAGCCGAGCAGCACCGACCCGGCGGGACTGTCGAGCTTGGCCATGATGACGTAAGCCAGTCCGCCGGACGCCAACTCGCCGTCGGTGAGACTCGGCGCCGCCATCAGCGCGCCCAACAGCATGAGCCCACCGCCGAGCGCCGACACCGACAGCGCGAGCAGAATCGTGCGCGGGGCGACCCGGCGTGGATTCTTCGTCTCCTCGGAAAGCTCACCGGCGGAGTCGAATCCGACCATCACGTACGCCGCCATCAGGCCCGAGATCAGGAACGCCGCCCAGAACGGACCGGGCGCGGCCTGATCGGTCTGCAACACTACGGCCGGACCGCGTTCGGAGCCCGCGAAGAACAGCCCGATGATGGCGAGCACACCGACGATCTCGATGGTGACCCCGATCGAGTTGATCCGCGCCATCAGATCGATCCCGATCACATTGACGGTGGTGGTGATCACGAGGAGCACGCTGCCCAGCAGCACCGCGTTCATCGCGCCGTCGCGTGAGGTGAGCGCGGTGTCGGAGCCGATGATCTGGAAACCGCTCCAGATCGTCGGCAGCACCACCTGCAGGGCGATGGCGGCGGCCGCCGCGGTGACCACCTGGGCGATCACCATCATCCAGCCGGCGAACCAGCCGACCAGGCCACCGGCCAACCGGCGCGACCACTGATAGATGCAGCCCGAGATCGGGTACCGCGCGGCGAGCTCGGCGAAGTTCAGGGCGACGAGGAACTGTCCGGCGAAAACCAGCGGCCACGTCCAGAAGAACGCGGCACCGCCGAACGAATAGCCGAAACCGAAGAACTGGAAGATGGTGGTGAGGATGGAGACGAACGAGAAGCCCGCCGCGAAGGACGCGTAGCGCCCGAGCTTGCGGTGCAGGACGGGTTCGTAGCCGAATCGGGCGAGGTCGGCGCCGTCGCGCGCGGCGTCGGGCGGGGCTGGGGTGGCGAGCGTCGTGGCCATATCGGAGTCCTTCGGCGGTGCGGCCAATATCTATCAGTCGATAGTTTTGCGCTCGCGATCGCTCGAACGGTGTCGGGCGTGTATCGACTCCGAGGCGTGCCGTAACTTCTGTGTTGCCTGCGTTTCTGTCGAGTGACAGAAATTGAACGAGCCCGCATCGGACCTGGTGAGGTGCCCATCGCGGGACCGGTGACGCATCGGTGACACAATCGACGACGTGGCAAACCTCGGACCCGGGCGTCCCCGGCTGGAACAGCGCCGTCGGCGCGGGACGACGCCGCGCGCGGAAATCCTCGACGCCGCGGCGGAGCTGTTCACCACCAAGGGGTATGCCAACACCTCCACCCGCGCGGTCGCCGACGCGGTCGGGATCCGGCAGGCCTCGCTGTATCACCACTTCGCGGCCAAGGACGACATCCTCGACGCACTGCTCGCCGAAACCGTCGCGGGGCCGGTGGAATTGGCGCAAGAGCTGCACGCCGAGCCCGAGGACGCCACGACCAAGCTCTACGCGCTCGCCCTGTTCGATGTGCGCCAACTGCGCGGCGCGCGCTGGAATCTCGGCGCCCTGTACCTGCTGCCGGAACTGCGCACCGAACGATTCGTCGCCTTCCGTCGCCGCCGCGACGAACTGCGCGAACACTACGAGCGTCTCGCCGCCGAATCCTGCGCTGCGGCAGGGCAATCCGACGACGCGCGGATTCTGCCGTTCCGGCTGGTGGAGACGGTGATCGCGATCAGGTCCGACGAAGGGGCCGCGGGCGAGGAGGCCGAGCGCGTCATCCCGGACGCGATCGTGCGCATCGTCGGTCACCAGGGTGGGATGGATGCGGTGCGAGCCGCGGCTGACGCACTGCTCGACCGTCTGTCGGACTGAGTGACCGGCGCGGCGCGAGGCCGCGCCGGAAACCCTCAGCCCTTGATGAACGCGAGGATGTCGCTGATGAGCTCCTGCTGGTAGGAACCGAAAATGCCGTGCGGCGCACCGGGGTACACCTTCAGCGTGCCGTCTTTCACCAGCTCGATCGACTTGTGCGCCGAATTCGCGATCGGCACGATCTGATCGTCGTCACCGTGCGCGATGAGGATCGGTACCTCGAGTGCCCGCAGGTCCTCGGTGAAATCGGTCGCCGAGAACGCGGCGACACACTCGTAGGCGGCCTGGATACCGGCGAGCATGCCCTGCCGCCAGAAGTCGTCCACGGCGCCCTTGGACACGGCCGCACCCTCGCGGTTGAAGCCGAAGAACGACGGGGCCAACTCCTGGTAGAAGTTGGACCGGTCGGCCAGCACCCCCGCGCGGATGTTGTCGAACACCGACATGGGCAGACCGTCGGGGTAGGCCTCGGTGGCCACCATGATCGGCGGCACCGCACCGATGGTGACGACCTTGGCGACCCGGTCCCGGCCGTGCCGGGCCGCGTAGCGCACGGCCTCGCCGCCGCCCGTCGAATGCCCGACGACGATCACGTCACGCAGATCGAGCGACTCGATCAGTTCGGCGAGATCACGCGCGTAGGTGTCCATGTCGTTGCCCTGCCACGGCTGCGCGGAGCGGCCGTGTCCGCGCCGGTCGTGGGCGATGACGCGAAAGCCCGCGTCGGCGAAGGTCTTCCGCTCGAGCGCCCAGGCGTCGGAGCTCAGCGGCCAGCCGTGGCTGAAGACGACGGGCTGCCCGGTGCCCCAGTCGGAGAAGTAGATCTCGGTGCCGTCGGATGTCGTGAAATAAGGCATGGCGATCCTGTCGAACGAGGGGGATGGATAGGTTGCTCATAGTTGTCGAGCGCAGGTGGGCTGTCGCCTACCGGAACGGCCGCGAATCCCGCTATTTCGGACGAACAGTAGATTCGTGGCTATGTCTGCAGCCCCGGATCGACCACGTCACAACGCATCTACTGGGACACGGCGTATCGGGTTTCTCCTGTTCGACGGGGTGAAGGCACTCGATTACGTCGGCCCGGCCGAGGTGTTCGTCGAGGCCAATCAGTTCGCCGATGCCTACGAGATCGTTCTGCTCTCACCCACCGGCGCGCCCGTGCAAACCTCGGTAGGCGGGGGAGTTGCTGTGGACGCGGCGGCCGCCGATGTGCTCGCGCTCGACACGCTGGTCGTGCCGGGCAGCGAGGTGCGACCAGCGCAGTTCGTCCGTCCTGAACTACTCGAGGCGGCGCGTGTCCTCGCCGCGCGGAGCAGGCGGGTGGTGTCGATCTGCAGCGGTGCGTTCGTGCTCGCCGAATTCGGGCTGCTGGACGGGCGCGGCGCGACAACCCACTGGAAGTTCGCCCCCGAGCTGGCCCGCCGGTATCCGCGCGTACAGGTGCTGGCAGATCAGATCTTCGTCCGCGAGGCCGATATCGCGACTTCGGCAGGCGTCGCCGCGGGCATCGACCTCGCGCTCGCGCTGGTCGCCGAGGATCTCGGCAGCGCCGTGGCCCGCCGAGTCGCCCAGGGTCTGCTGGTCTACCTCCAGCGATCCGGTGGGCAGGCACAGTTCTCGACCCCGTTGCGCGCGGTTGCGCTGCCGCCGGGCCCGGTGCGCGCGGTGACGGACCTGATCGCCGACGATCCGTCACGACGCCACAGCGTGCGGGAACTCGCCCGCCACGTGAACGTGAGCCCACGCCACCTCACCCGGCTCTTCACCGAGGAGGTCGGGCTCAGCCCGGCCGAATACGCGGCCAACATGCGCTTCGATCTGGCCCGCGCCCAGCTCGAGGCGGGCAGCTCGGTGCGACGGGCCGCCGCCGACGCGGGCTTCACCAGCCCCGAGGCGTTGCGTCGCACCTTCGTCGCGCGGCTCGGTGTGTCGCCGTCGGACTACCGGCGGCGGTTCACCTCGGGGCTCAGCGCCTGAGTCAGCGGGAGGTCGGCGGGGCGATCTGCCAGTGCTCGTTGAGGGCGGCGGCGATCCCGGGCAGCACCGTGATTGGAATCCGCTTGGCCCGCAACATCTCCCGGATCTCGGTCACCTGTTCCCGCTTGCGCATGTCGTAGGCGCCCGAGACCGGGCCAAGGACCGGTGGGATCGACAGCAACACGAGTTCGTCGCCGTTCTCGGCGAGGTCGAGGGCCAGTGCCCAGCGGCCGCGCTCGTCGAGGGTGAATCGACCGGCCACCACCCGGTCCCACGGCACCGTGGCCGACCGGAACGGGGTCCGCACGTAGATACCGTGCTCGGTGAGCTCGACGACATCGCGGACGAACAGCGCGACACCCGCCGCCACACCGCCGACGGCGCCGACCAGCAGGCCGGTCACCACCCGGTTGGCGCCGAACATCGCCACCATCAGCCCGGCGATTCCGATGGTGACCAGCAGCCCGATCAGGCAGTAGAACAGGCTCCTGCTCGCGGGCACGACCCCGGCACGCACGTCGGCCATGCGGACCTCCCTCTCACGATTCGTGGCCAACCCTAGCGCCGGTCACGCGATCGGGCTCACGACCCGAGCGATACCGCTGCTTCGGAGGTCTCGACCAGGAAGGTGAAGGTTTCCTGGAAGTACAGCTGGACGGTCTCGGCGTCGTGGCTGAGGTAACCGATCGACAGGTCCTGACCGATGGCCAGTTCGAAGTCGCCGCCGCGGGTGGTGAGGGCGAATCCGCCGGTGATGGCCGGTGCCCAGATGATCTCGCCGTCGATGAGCCGTTCGATGTGGGTGCGGATCGGGTGGCCGTGGTCGGAGGTTTCGCTGACCTTGGTGTAGAGGTCGGCGCTGAGCAGGACCGAGTAGGGTCCCTGGACACCGGCCAGACGCAGCCCGGTGAGGGCGCGCGAGATGGCGTCGGGGATGTCGACCACATTGCTCGGTAGCGTGATCGGGGTGCAGGAGGCGGCGGCGCGGATGCCGGTGATGCCCGCGGCGGCGTAGCCCTCGAAGATCGCGCGGTCTTCGGCGAAGGCGATCTTCTGGGCGGCGTCTTTGAGGTTGTCGAGGTCGGCGTCGGGGGCGCCGCGTTCGATGTCGTCGAGTTCGGAGCGCTTCAACGTGAAGGGCACCCGGAGTTCCACGAGCGGCTGCACCACGCGCTGGTGTGCCTGCACACCGTCGTCGGGGGAGTCGATCGGGGTGAGCCTGCCGCGGTTGAGCGCCGAATAGCCGACGCCGTGCGGGCCCGAGACATCGACGACCCGGCGTCCGGCGATATTGCGCTTGAACGTGCGGGTGGCCTCCTCCTCGATCTCGGCCCAGGCCTCGTCGGTGATCGGCGCGAGTTCGCGATGCAGGTTGTTCATTCGGATACTCCTTTTCATCGAGTTTTCATCGAGCCGATGGCGAGGGCGCCGTCGGAACCCGCTGCGGAGGTATTTGCCCGTTCCACCGGAATTATCTCGGGCAACGGTCCGGATTCCGCCTCGTCGGCGATGTTCGCGGGCGCGTCGGGCAGATCGTCGAGGAAATCGACGGTCGGGGTGAAGAACAGGGTGCCGGTGACCGCGATGGAGAAGTCGAGGATTCGGTCGTAGGCGGCTTCCTCGGTGCCGAGGAACATGCGCTCGAGCATCCGCTCGGTGACGCTCGGGGTGGCGGCGTAGGCGACGTAGTAGGTGCCGAACTCGCCGTCTGCGACCGAGCCGAAAGGCATGTTGGCACGGACGATCTGGCGCTCGGTGCCGTCGTCGTCGACGATGGTGTTCACCGCCACATGCGAGTCGGCGGGCTTCACATCGTCGGGCAGTTCGTAGTCGCCGAGCTTGGTACGCCCGATCACCCGCTCCTGCTCCTCGATCGACAGGGCGTTCCACTGGTCGAGCGGGTGGGTGTACTTCTGCACGATCACGTAACTGCCCCCGGTGAATTCGGGGTCCTCGGCACCGATCAGGGCCGCGGCGGCCGCAGCACCACCCTCGGGGTTCTCCGTGCCGTCGACGAAGCCGAGCAGGTCGCGCTGCTCGAAGTAGCGGAACCCGACCACCTCGTCGACGACCGTCGCCGCACCACGCAACCGTTCGGCGATCACCATGCCCAATTCGAAGCACGGACCCTGGGTTTCGGCGCGGATGTGGAAAAGCAGGTCGCCGGGGGTGGCCGGTGCGCTGTGCACCGGACCGTTGTATCCCGGGAACTCGTGCAGCTCAGCCGGTTTGGGTCCGGTGAACAGGCGGTCCCACGCGGCGGAACCGATCGAGGTGATGCAACTCAGGCCCTCGCCGGGCACCCGGAATCCGACCGATCGCCGTAATCCGTTGATATCGGCGAGCACATCGCGCACCACCGATTCGCCGCCCTCGTCGATGGTGACGACGAGGAAGAGCGCGGCAGGCGACAGTGGATCGAGAATCGGTTGTGGCTCACCCATGGCGTCCAGAGTACGACGCCGTACCGACAGGTACTTATTTGGCGACAGTGAGCAGGAAGGTCACGTCGTCGATGGCTTTGACGCTGTGGCGGGCGCGCGGAACCACGATCAGATCGCCTGCCGAGCCCTTCCACTCGTCGGTGCCCGCGATCAGTACGAGCGTGCCGGTGAGGACCTGGATCGTCGCGTCGCCGGCATTGTCGTGTTCGGCCAGGCTCTGCCCTTCGGCCAGCGCGACGACGGTCTGGCGCAGGGCGTGGGTGTGGCCGCCGATGAGGGTTTGCGAACTCCGACCACTCGTCGAGGTGGCCGCCAGCTTCAACTGTTGACGGGCCACCGCGGTCAGCGATTTCTTGTCCATGGGAACGCGCCTTTCGCAGGCTTCTCGCGGGCAGGTCTTCGCCTGGGAGTATGCCCGACATCACACCCGCGCCCGGGCGTTTTGCCGCGACCGTTAGCGACGTGTTGTCACTGCCGCACGTAGTGCCGAATGCGGTAGCGCAGGCCGTTTTCGGCGGTGCGCCACGGGGTATCCGGTGCCTGCCATTCCGGGCCGATGACCGGGGCGAAAGCATCGCCTGCCACCGTGGTGTCGACCTCGGTGACCAGCAGCGTGGTCGCCAGCGGCAGCGCCTGGCGGTAGATCTCGCCACCACCCGCGATCCAGGTGTCGGCGGTGCCGGTCATGGCCAGCGCGTCGGGCAGCGAGGCGGCGCGTTCGGCGCCCTCGGCGGCCCAGTCGGACTGGCGGGTGACGACGATATTGCGTCGACCGGCCAGCGGCCGGAAGGCGGCGGGCAGCGAGTCCCAGGTGCGCCTGCCCATGATCACCGGGTGACCGGTGGTCGTCTCCCGGAAATTGGCCATGTCCTCGGGCAGCCGCCACGGGATGGTGTTGTCGACGCCGATCACACCGTCGTTGGCCTGCGCCCAGATCAGGCCGATCATGCGCTCGCTCACACCGCCACCGGCGCCTTGATGGCCGGGTGGTGCTGGTACCCGGACAGTTCGATGTCGTCGTAGGCGTAGTCGAACAGGCTGGTGGCCGGGCGCAGGTGCAGGGTGGGGAAGGGGTAGGGCTCGCGGGTGAGCTGCTCGCGCACCTGGTCGACGTGGTTGTCGTAGATGTGTACGTCGCCACCGGTCCAGATGAACTCGCCCGGCTCCAGCTCGGTCTGCTGGGCGACCATCAGGGTGAGCAGCGCGTAGCTGGCGATATTGAACGGCACACCGAGGAACAGGTCGGCGCTGCGCTGGTACAGCTGGCACGACAGCTTGCCGTCGGCGACATAGAACTGGAAGAAGGCGTGGCAGGGGGCGAGCGCCATCTTGTCCAGGTCGGCCACGTTCCACGCCGACACGATCATCCGGCGCGAATCCGGGTCGGTGCGCAGGGTGTGCAGGACCTGGGCGATCTGGTCGATGTGGGTGCCGTCGGGTGTCGGCCAGGAACGCCACTGCACGCCGTACACCGGGCCGAGCTCGCCGTCCGCATCCGCCCACTCGTCCCAGATGGTGACGCCGTGCTCGCGCAGCCACGACACATTGGAGTCGCCGCGCAGGAACCACAGCAACTCGTAGACGATGGATTTCAGGTGCACCCGCTTGGTGGTGATCAGCGGAAACGCCTCGGCCAGGTCGTAGCGCAGTTGATGGCCGAAGATGCTTCGGGTGCCGGTGCCGGTCCGATCGGCTTTCGGCGTGCCGTGTTCGAGCACGCGCCGGAGCAGATCTTCGTACTGCGTATCAGGGGTGGCCACGCCTGCCGATTCTACTGCGGTGCGCACCTGGCAAGCTCTGCGCGTATGCGCAAGCTCTACGTGATCGGTATCGGTGCCGGTGACCCCGACCAGGTGACGATGCAGGCAGTCAAGGCCATGCGGCGGGCCGAGGCGTTCTTCGTGATCGGCAAGGGCGCCGAGAAGCAGGAACTCGTCGATGTGCGCACCGCGATCCTGCGCGAATACGTCGACGGCCCGCACCGGGTGCTCGAGATCGCCGATCCGCCCCGCGACCGCGCACCCGCCGACTACACCGGTGTGGTGCAGGACTGGCACGAACGGCGCGCGGTGCTGCTGGAAGAGGCCTTCGAGCAGGTGGACGGCGACGGCGCGATCCTGGTCTGGGGCGATCCGGCCCTCTACGACAGCACCCTGCGCATGGTGGAGCGGGTGCTCGACCGCAGGCGGGTTCGGTTCGATTACGAGGTGATTCCCGGCGTCACCAGCGTCGCGGCTCTGGCTGCCGCCCACCGGGTGGTGCTGCACCGCATCGGTGAACCTGTGCACATCACCACCGGGCGCAAACTGCGCGAAGAAGGCCTCGGCCCGGGTTCGACGGTGGTGATGCTCGACGGCGAATGCTCGTTCACCGAGGTGCCCGGCGACGATATCCACATCTGGTGGGGCGCCTATCTCGGTATGCCCGACGAGATATTGATCGAAGGCAATGTGCGCGAGGTGGAGAAATCCATTCTCGAACGTCGTACGCGAGCGCGCGCCGAAAAGGGCTGGATCATGGACGTCTACCTGTTGCGTCCCGAATAGCTAGACTGACCTTTGTGCCCGAGTTACCCGAGGTAGAGGCGTTGGCGCAGTTCCTCCGGGATCATGCGGTCGGTGCGGTGGTCGGTCGCGTCGACGTGGCCGCGTTGAGTGCGGTGAAGACATTCGATCCGCCGGTGACCGCACTGTCCGGCCGGGACGTGACCGGCGCGGGCCGGTGGGGCAAGTTTCTCGGCATGGATTGTGGTGGGCTGTGGCTGATCACCCACCTGTCACGTGGCGGCTGGCTGCGATGGGTCGACGAACCGAACCCGTTGCCGCCCAAGCCCGGCGGTAAGAGCCCGCTCGCCTTGCGCGTGCATTTCTTCACTCCCGAAGGCGCGACACCCGCCATCGACCTCACCGAGGCGGGAACCAAGAAACGCCTCGCGGTGTATGTCGTGGAGGACCCGCAGTCGGTTCCGGGCATCGCCCGGCTCGGTCCCGACGCGCTCGCGGTGACCGAGGACGAATTCGCGGCCCTGCTGCGCGGCACATCGCAACGCATCAAGACCGCACTGGTGGATCAGACCCTGCTGGCCGGGATCGGTGATGCCTATTCCGACGAGATACTGCACACCGCGCGCATCTCGCCGTTCGCCAATACGAAAACGATGCCTTCGGAAACCGTTTCACAGTTGTACGCGGCGATGCGTTCGGTATTGCTCGATGCCGTCGACCGTTCGACCGGGCAGGACGCGGCCCGGTTGAAGGGGGAGAAGCGATCCGGCATGCGGGTGCACGCCAGGACCGGGCAGCCGTGTCCAGTGTGTGGCGACACGGTACGCGAGGTGTCCTACGCGGAGCGCTCTTTTCAGTACTGCCCGACCTGTCAGACCGGCGGCAAGGTGCTCGCCGACCGGCGGATGTCGCGGTTGCTCAAGTAGTCAGCGGTCCCGCCAGGTTTCCAGCAGCCGTAACCAGAATTCGCTGACCGCGGGAAACGCGGGTACCGCGTGCCACAGGGTGTCCAGGGGCACCCGTCCGACCACCGCGATGGTGGCGGCGTGCAATTGTTCGCCCATGTCGGGGCCGACGAAAGTGGCGCCGAGAAGGCGGTTTTCGGTGGTATCGACGACGATCTTCGCGCGGCCGTGAAAATCGTCGCGCGACAATGCGGAACCGGCTACCGAGATATCCATTTCGACGGTGTCGACCGCATATCCCGCCTTACGGGCCTGCTGCTCGGTGAGGCCGATGGCGGCGAGTTCCGGTGCGGTGTAGACGACTTGGGGAATCTGCTCGTGGTCGGCGCTCGCGGTGTAGCGGCTCTTGTCCAGCGCCGTTCCCTGTGCGCGGGCGGCGATGACATCCCCGCACACGCGGGCCTGGTATTTGCCCATATGTGTCAGTGCCGCACGGCGGTTCACATCGCCCACCGCGTACAGCCATTCACCGGG
Source organism: Nocardia sp. NPDC050378 (assembly GCF_040655675.1). Classification (NCBI taxonomy): domain Bacteria; kingdom Bacillati; phylum Actinomycetota; class Actinomycetes; order Mycobacteriales; family Nocardiaceae; genus Nocardia; species Nocardia sp. NPDC050378. The sequence goes on along the minus strand of NZ_JBFAKI010000014.1, from coordinate 11,863 downwards.
GACATCGCGGACAGTCAGGTGATCGTCGACGTCGAGATAGCCTGCCGACAGGCCGACGGTATCCAGGCCGAGGTCGTCGGTCGCGGGTGCGCGACCGGTCGCGACGACCAACTCGTCGGCCTCGAGCTCACCGTTGTCGAGCACCAGCGTGACCGGACCGCCGTGGATGCGGCCGACCCCGGTGTCGGCGGGGTCGCGGCGCGACACCATCAGCGCCTCGGCGTTCAGGCGAACCTCGACGCCCTTGTCACGCAGACCTCGCAGCACCAGATCGGCGGCGAAGGGTTCCACCCGTGGCAGCAGTCGGTCACCGCGCACCAGCATGGTCACCTCGGCCGCGCCCAGTTCGATCAGCCAGGTCGCCGTCTCGCACGCGACGACACCGCCGCCGATGATCGCGACCCGGCGCGGTACGACCGTCAGGTTCGTGGCGTCGCGCGAAATCCAGGGCAGGGCATCGCGCAGACCGGGAGTGTCGGGAATCGCGGCTGTTGTTCCGGTCGCGATCACGACGGCGTGCCTGGCGCGCAGTTCCCGCACCCCCGCGTCGGTGTGCACTTCGACCCGCCGCTCCCCGGCGAGCCTGGCCGCACCGCGTACCGGGTCGATGCGCGCCGATTTCGCCCAGTCGACCTGGGAGGTGTCGTCGCGGTGGTGGACGAAGGTGTCGCGACGGGCCAGCACATCGGCCACCTCGGGGCCGCTCGCCGTCAGCCCGGGCAACCCGGCGGCGAGATCGAGCACGGCGCCTGTGCGCAGCAGTGTCTTGCTGGGTATGCACGCCCAGTAGCTGCATTCGCCGCCGAACAGTTCCCGTTCCACGAGCGCGGCGGTGCGGTCGCTACCCGCGATGGCGTACGCGGCGGCGTTCTCGCCCGCCGGGCCGCCACCGATCACGATGACGTCGTACTCGTCGGTCACTGCAAGTAACCCTCGACCTCACGGGGCGAGCGCATCTGGGTGTCTTCGGGAGAGGCGTCGGCGCCTGCGCGGGCGCGGCGCTGGCGCAGCAGATCCCAGGCCTGGTCGAGCATCACTTCCAGCTGGGCGAGCTGCTTGCGCTCGCTGACCGGGTCGATCTCGCCCGCCGTCGCCTTGGACCGCAGTTCGTGTTCTTCGTCGACCAGCTGCTTGATCTTGGCCAGGATGTCCTGATCGGTCATGTGCTCACCACTTCGATTCTCGGAGGGGTAGTGCCGGGCGAACCGCGACCCGCGCGGGGTCGTGGTCCATGCTACGACCGCCCGGTGACATGGGCGGCGAGACAGTCGGCCGCGATCGGGACGGCCCGGGCCAATTCGGTGCTGGTCAGGGCCGTGTAGCCGAGGGCGACACCGAACTTGTGCGGCGTGGCGAGGTGGTGGCGGGCCAACCCGTCGAGCAGAACTCCGCGGCTTCGGGCGGCATCGACCGCGGCGGCCTCGGCGGCGGCGTCGGGTAGTTCCACGACCACATGCGACCCGGCGTCGTCACCGAGGACCGGCAGGCCGCGGTCGGCGAGTTCACCGACGAGCAGGGCGCGCCGGGGCGGAACCACCCGGCGCAGGCGACGCAGATGCCGGGCGAGGTCGCCGTTGCGGGCGAATTCGGCGAGCACCAGTTGGCCGGCCGGGCTCGGTGAACTGCCGATGCGGGCGCGGTGTGCGAGGACGGCCTCGGTGATGTCAGGACGAGCGACGAGCCAGCCGACACCGAGGGTGGGGGCGATGATCTTGCTCGTGGTGCCGAGGTGGACCACCACGTCCGGCGCCATCGCCGCCAACAGGGGCAAGGGTGCCGTGTCGTAGCGCAATTCGCCGTCGTAGTCGTCCTCGATGACCAGAGTGCCGGTGCTGCGGGCGAATTCGACCAGTTCCACCCGGCGTCCGGCGGGCATCCGCGCGCCCATCGGGAACTGGTGTGCCGGTGTGCAGTACACGGCACGGACACCCGGCGGAATGCGGTCGACACACAGCCCGTGCGCGTCGACGGGCACCGGGAGCACCGTCATTCCCGCGGCCTGGAACGCGCCGACCGCGCGCAGATAGCCGGGGTCTTCGATGGCCACGGTGTCGCCGGGACGGAGCAGGGCCGCGGCGAGTTCGCCGACGGCGGTGCTCGTGCCCGCGGTCGCCAGTACCACCGACGCCGCGCCCGCGGCCAGTCCGCGATGCCGGAGCAGATGCTCGGCGACGGCATCGCGATAGCCGGGCTCACCCGCTCGATCCTTGGGCCTCGGGTGCGCGGTCACCGGCCGAGCGCCACGCGCGACGCCACGCCGCGCGGTCGAGGGCCTCGATGCACGGTGCGCCCGCGGCGAGGTCGAGCAGGGCCGGTTCGTCCTCGATGCCCTGCATCGCGACGGTACTCGGCGGTGCTGTCGCGGGGGCGGTGCTCAGGTAGGTGCCGGACCCGCGCCGACCGGTGAGCCAGCCCTCGGCGTGCAATTGGTCGTAGGCGGCGGCGATCACGGCCCGGCTCACTCCCAGCCGTTGCGCGAGGGTGCGCGAGGGCGGGAGCCGGTCGCCGACGCGCAGGACGCGGGTGGTCGCGGCGGTGCGCAGGGCATCGGCTACCTGCACCGACAGGGGCTCGGTGGCGGAGCGGTCGAGCGGGATCGGGAAGTCGTCGAGCATCGCCCACCTCTGATTGGACTGTCATTCCCGCATCGAATTGGACCTGTGCGAGGGCCAATCGTGCGGCGATGCTCATCGTATGAGCACGCACACCAGAACGCCGCTGTCCCCGACCCCGCGCACCACGGTGACCCGAGCCAAGGAACGCGCCCGCAGCGACCGGGCCGAACTGGACGCGGTGCTCGACGCGGGGCTGATCTGTCACCTCGGAGTGGTGCTCGGTGGTTCGCCGGTGGTGCTGCCGACCGTGTACGGCCGCGCGGGCGACACGATCTACCTGCACGGTTCCACCGGCGCGGGCAATATGCGCGCCGCCATCGGCACCGATATCAGCATCGCGGTGACCCATGTCGACGGCCTGATCTATGCCCGCTCCGCGATGCACTTCTCGATGAACTACCGGTCGGCGGTGGTGCGCGGGCGGGCCGGACTGGTCACCGACGAGGACGAACGCCGCGAAGCGCTGCGGGTGATCGTCGAGCATGCGGCGCCCGGATCCTGGGACCGGGTCCGCCCGCCGAGTCGCAAGGAGATGGCGGCCACGATGGTGCTGGCTCTCGACCTCACCGAGGCGTCGGTGAAAGTCCGGACCGGCGGGCCTAAGGACGACGAGGACGATGTCGCCGCAGGTGGGGTGTGGGCCGGGGAGCTCCCGCTGCGGCAGGTATGGGGTGCGCCGGTGCCGTCGGCGGACCTGGAACCGGGGATCGCGGTGCCCGCCGAGGTGGTGGATCGGGCGGATTCGGCGACGCCGGTCGCGCTGCGATAGGGAAGGGGTCGACGTTCCGCAGACCGCTGCGCACGGCCGCCGGGACCGGGTGATTCGATCAGGTCGCGCAGTGCGGCGACCCAGTCGTGCCATTCGCTCGTCGTGGCACCTCGGTGGGCGGGTGCGCGCTCGGTACAGTCCGGCCTATGCCGTCGAGTCCGCTCAGCGGGGGCGAGCCGCCCGAACAGTTGTCGTGCACCGAGGACCGGGTGGTGGACGCGGCCTTGGCAGTGCTCGACGAGGGTGGGGCGGGTGCGCTCACGGTCGAGGCGGTGGCCGCGCGACTCGGCGTCGACCCGGCCGCGCTGGCTTGCGATCGGAGCGGACTGGAACGGGCCGCCATCGAACGCGTGCTCTCGACGGTGCGGCTCGGGCCGCTCTACGACCGGGGTGTCGAGTGGGTCTCGGCGGTGATCCAGTTGGCACTGAGTATGCGGTCGCGGCTGTGGGAGCATCCGGCGGTCGCGGTACTGATGATGTCGGGTCCGCACGACGGTCCGGCGGCGGACGGGCCCGCCGCACGCGATATCGAGGAGGCGTTGTTCGCCTGCTTCGCGCGCGGCGGCCTGCATACGCAGATGCGGGCGCGCGGGGTCTACGCGGTGCTCGTCTATATCCTCGGTTCCACGGCGCTCGATATCGCGGAGACCGGCGGAATACCGCCGCTGCCGGCTGATTCGGAACGGATCGCGCGGCGGCGCGAGCAGCTCAGGGAGCTGGATGTGGATCGCTGGACGCGTACCGCCGCGCATGTGGACGAGATCGCGGCGTGGACCTCCGTCGACCAATTCGTGTGGGGGCTGAGGGTTCTGCTCGTCGGTATGACGGCGAATTGAGTCGCCGCAACCCCGGGGTCACGGCGATCTCACCAGGGCTCTGCGGACAACCTGGCCTTCGACAGCACACGATTCGCTGCCGCGCTGAGTGTTTCGTGGGTATCCGAGCCGACCAGTGCCAGCGTGTAGGTGTCGGCCAGACGGGAGAGGTAACCGCAGAGGCGAGTACGTGGAAAAACCGTGATGCCCGGATGGATGGCGCGGGCGGCCACGCGGGTGCATTCATGCGGGCCGACGGTACGCAGGGCGTCGGGCATCGTGCCGATATTGGAGCACAGGATGTCGCGCTCGCCAGCGCCTTTGCTCAGTGCGTAGGCCAGGCGGTCGGGGATCACCTGCAGGATTTCCTCGGGCAACCCGGCGGGCGCCGACATCCGGCGTAGATAGGCGTCGCGGGCTTGGACGCGAATGGTCGCCGGGGTGTCGGCACGGTCGATCCGGATCTCGGTCACGGCGAGATCGTTGTCCACGCGTGGTTCGTCGCGGGTATCCACCGGCAGGCTCGCGGTGATGGTGTCGTCACCGAAGCCGTTCTCCCACAGGATATTCGCGACCAGGTAGATGAACAGACTGTTCGGCGTGCCACCGGCTGCTGCCGCGACGGAATCCCATTGTCGCGCGTCGAAAGCCAGCAGGGAGCTGCGGACGGTGCGCCCTGGAGCCACCGAGAAAACGGTGGTCTCGGGCGGTCTGGGAACTCCGTTGCGCAGTGCGCGCGCGGTCCCACCGAGCACCGTGGCCCACTGCGCCCGAGCATCGGCCCAGTCCGAACGGGCCGCGTCCGCGGACCGTTCGCGGCGCGGGTGGTGTGCGGTGGAGGCGACCGCGGTCGACGGGGGTTCCGTAGACGCGCCGTTCAGTGATCGCAAGGCCAGCGCGACGGCGTGGATCAGTCCCCGCGCGTCGGCAAGGGCATGCGAACAGGTCAGGGCGACAACGGTTCCACCGCCTGCCAGAGGTGCCGCCGACAACCGCCAACCGGGGAAGAACTCGGGATCGAGGTCGGCGCCGAGCGTATCGGCCCACGGCAGGATTTCCCCCTCACGCAGGGGAGCAGGGTGGGCATCGGACGCGAGATAGTCGAGCGGGTGGGCGCGGACGGTGGGTTGCCAGGCACGGCGGGCGCCGGGGACGCGGGCGCGGACAACTCTGCGGCCGAGCTGACCATGACTCAGCTCGCGGTGGATCTGTCGCAGCAGAGCCTGATCCATCGTGTCCGGCGTTCGCCACAGTCCCTGCAGGGCGATCGGCGTGCCCATTCTTCGATGGGTACGCAGGAAGATCTCGTCGACGACGGTCAGGCGGTCCATTACGACGTGGAGGCGGCGCCGTGCCTGCCCGCGCCCGCGGCGAAGCGGGCCGCACCCTGGAGCGCACCGTCGGCGAGAGCCTTGACACCGTGCGCGAATTCGATGCGCAGCGCCTCGTCTTCGGAATGACCGACCTGGTCGTACACGGATTCGCGGTCGGAACGCAGGCAGGTCTGTGGGAGCGCCGCGAGTTGCGCGGCCAGCTCCTCGGCCACCCGGCGCGCATCCCCGGTGGGAACCACACGGGTGACCAGCCCGATCTGCAACGCTTCGGGCGCGCTCACCGGCCGACCGGTGAGAATCATGTCCAGCGCCCGGCCCTCGCCGACGATGCGTGGCAGACGCACCGTGCCGCCGTCGATGAGCGGCACACCCCAGCGGCGGCAGAACACCCCGAACACAGCATCCTGCTCGGCCACGCGCAGGTCGCACCACAGCGCCAGCTCGAGCCCACCGGCTACCGCGTGCCCGGAGACCGCCGCGATCACCGGTTTGGACAGCCGCATCCTGGTGGGACCCATCGGTCCGTCACCGTCGGGCCTCGCCTGGTTGCTGCGCTCGGTGCCGAGCGACTTCAGATCCGCGCCCGCGCAGAACGTGCCGTGCTCGCCCCACAGCACCGCCACCGAGGCGGTCGGGTCGGCGTCGAACGCGCGGAAAGCCTCCGCCAGGGCGCGGGCCGTCGGCCCGTCGACGGCGTTGCGGGCGTGGGGACGGTTCAGGACCACCGTGGTGACCGGCCCCGCCTTCTCGACACGCACCGAATCGGATGCGGGACCTGAGCTCATAGCTTGACCATACGACGAAACCCACCCTTGTGTGAAGAGGTGAATCGGTGGTTCACTTCTTCGTATGGTGTACCGGAGGACGCCCGCCGTGCAGGCCCGGCTCGACGCGCAACGTGCGCTGATCGTGCAGGGTGCGACGGCCGTGCTCTCGCGCGACGGGTTCGCCGGCTTGTCGATGGCCGCGGTGGCCGCCGAGGCGGGTATCGCTACCGGCACGGTGTACAAGCAGTTCGAGAACAAGGCCGCGCTGGTGTCGGCCGTGTTCGAGAAGGTGGTCGCCCGCGAGGTCGCCGCGGTGCGCGCGGCGGTCGCCGAGGGTGACGTGATGCAGCGGGTCAGCGCGGCCGTGGAGACCTTCGCCGGGCGTGCGCTCAAGAATCCGCGACTCGCCTACGTATTGCTGGCCGAACCCGTCGACGCCGCCGTCGACGTGCAACGCCTGGAATTCCGCCGCGCCTTCACCGCCTCGTTCGAAGCGGCCATCACGCACGGCGTCGCCGAAGGCGCACTGCCACCGCAGGATTCGCACCTGTCCGCGGCCGCGCTCGTCGGCGCCATCGGCGAGGTGCTGGTCGGCCCCCTCGCCACGGCCCCGCCCGCCGAGTCGGTCGTTCCCGGCCTGGTCGCTTTCGCCGTTCGCGCGCTCGGTGCGCGCCCGGAATCGTTGTAGCCCTAAGGAGTTCCGCCGTGATCACCCATGACGTGTTCAATCAGGTACCACCGCTCGTCCCCTTCGACGCCTCGCGCAATCCCGCGCTCATCGAGGGCCTGCACCGGGAAGGTGCGGGTTGGGCCGAGGCCGAGGTACGTGAACTCGGTGCTCTCGCAGGTGGGTTCGCCGCACAGGAGTGGGGCAGGCTGGCCAACGATTACCCGCCGGTGCTGCACACCCACGACCGGTGGGGACACCGCGTCGACGAGGTCGAGTTCCATCCGCACTGGCACGACCTGATGAATGTGGCGGTCACGCACGGCCTGCACGGCTCGCCGTGGCTCGACGAGCGCCCCGGCGCGCACACCGCCCGCGCGGCCAAGTTCTACACCTGGGGTGTGGCCGACGCCGGGCACATGTGTCCCATCTCGATGACCTACGCGGTGGTGCCCGCGCTGCGCCACAACCCCGAACTCGCCGCCCGCTTCGAGCCGCTGCTCGGCTCGCGCACTTACGATTTCGGGTTACGTGAGCCCTCGTCGAAAGCGGGGTTGATCGCGGGCATGTCGATGACCGAGAAGCAGGGCGGCTCGGACGTGCGCGCCAACACCACCACCGCCACGCCGCAATCGGACGGGTCGTACCGCATCGTCGGGCACAAGTGGTTCACCTCGGCGCCCATGTCGGACATGTTCCTCACCCTCGCGCAGGCGCCGGGCGGGCTGTCGTGCTTCCTGCTGCCGCGCGTGCTGCCCGACGGCACCCGCAACCCGATCCGGATCCAGCGGCTCAAGGACAAGCTCGGCAACAAGTCGAACGCCTCCTCGGAGATCGAATACGAGAACGCCACCGGGTGGCTCGTCGGCGCCGAAGGTGCCGGAGTGAAGACGATCATCGAGATGGTCAACATGACCCGCCTCGACTGCGTGATCGGCTCGGCCACCGGCATGCGGGTCGGTGCGGTCACCGCCGTGCATCACGCCAGGCATCGAGAAGCGTTCGGCGCGAAGCTGATCGACCAGCCCGCCATGCGCAACGTGCTGGCCGACCTGATCGTCGAATCCGACGCGGCGACCACCGTGATGATGCGTCTGGCCGGGGCCACCGACCGCGCGGGCAGCGACCCGGCCGAGGCGGCGCTGCGCCGGATCGCGCTGGCCATCACCAAGTACTGGGTGTGCAAGCGGGCGCCCGCGCACGCCGCCGAAGCGCTGGAATGCCTCGGCGGCAACGGGTATGCCGAGGAATCGGGGATGCCGCGCCTGTACCGGGAGGCGCCGCTCATGTCGATCTGGGAGGGGTCGGGCAATGTGGCGGCGCTGGACGCCCTGCGCGCCATGGGGCGTCAGCCGGAGACCGTCGAAGCCTACTTCGCCGAGGTCGGCCTGGCTCGTGGCGTGGACCCGCGTCTCGACGACGCCATCGACCGGGTCGGCAAGGAACTCACCGACCTGTCCGATATCGAGTACCGGGCGCGCCGGGTGGTCGAGTTGATGGCGCTGGTGTTGCAGGGAGCGCAGTTGGTACGCCACGGTCATCCGGCCGTCGCCGACGCGTTCTGCGCGACGCGGCTGAGCGGCGACTGGGGGATCGCCTACGGCACCCTGCCGGTGGGTGTCGATACCGGCGCGATTCTCGAACGAGGATTCGTCGATACACACTGAGCCGGCTTCGCGCGGTGCCGTTCGCCCTGAGCCGAGGGCGACGTGCGTGTCTTCGCCGGCGGTTCGGTCGGGTGCCTGCACCCAGCCGCCGTGAAAGGGGGCATCATGCCGCCGCGGGGACCGGGAATCCTGTGGCCCGGCCGATTCCTTCGTGGACGATCCAGGTGACGGTACCGTGATCGCGTGGCTCGAGCGGACGATGTGTTGACGGCAGGCGACCTCACCGGGTTGGTGCCGACGCGCGCGGACCGGTTTCTCCTCGGTATCGCCGGCCCGCCGGGAGCCGGTAAATCGACTCTCGCGCAACGTCTTTGCCACGAGCTGAATCGTCTCGGGCGCAGTGCGGTCGTTGCGCCGATGGACGGTTATCACCTGCGCAACGACGTGCTGAGAGCCAGGGGGGCGCTGGCCCGCAAAGGCGAGCCCGACACCTTCGACGCGGCCGCGTTCGTCACCGGCCTTCGCCTGCTCCGGGAAACACCCGTCGGCGAACCGGTGCCGTGGCCGCTGTTCGACCGGGCCGTCGACGAACCGACCGAGGGCGGTGTCGTGGTGCGCGACGAGCGCGTGGTCGTCGTCGAGGGGAACTACCTGCTGCTCACCGACGCACCGGGTTGGGCGCCGGTACGCGGACTGCTCGACGAATGCTGGTATCTCGACGCGCCACGGCAGGTGCTCACCGAACGCCTGCTCGACCGGCACACCGCAGGCGGGCGCACCCGGGATGAGGCGCGGGTGAAAGTGATGGACAGCGACCTGCGCAATGCCGACCTCATCGCCGCCACCCGAAGCCGCGCGGATCGCGTCCTGATCGCGACGGGCCGTGGCTACGCCCTGGCCTGACCGCCGCTGAACCTCTCGGCTGCGCTCGGTCCGCCGTGGTGCCCGTTGCGGCGCGGCACGCCGGGCGTGTGCCGCGCGGAAAGCGGCGGACTCGGCGCGATCATGGACTGATGAAGCGACGAGTCCCCGTGCACGCGGTCCGCAACGGCGCGGCAGCGGTCTGCGCGTTGCTGCTGTACTACAGCGTCCCGGTGGGGTGGGTGTTCGAACTCGACGCGTGGCCGGGGCAGGTCCTCGGGGTGGTCGTCTTCGCCGCGAGCGTCGCCGGACTCGGCTGGCTCGTGTGGCAGCGGATCGAGCACCTCCTCGAGGAGTCGACCGCGTTGGGGGAACGGGTCGACGGGGTGCTGCTCGTGCTGTGCATCGTGTGCGTGGTGTTCGCCCTCGTCTACTACCGCATGCAGCAGCTACACCCGAACCAGTTCACCGGGCTCGAGACCCGAACCGACGCACTGTATTACACGCTCGTCACCCTCGGGACCATCGGTTACGGCGACATCCACGCCACCGGCCAGGCCGCCCGCATCGTGACCATGGTGCAGATCGTGTTCGACCTGGTGGTGCTCGGCACCCTGCTCGCCATCGTCACCACCAGCGTCACCAGTCGGATCCGCGCCGCGAACGAAGTCAGCGCCGCCGCGCGCGATACCACTCGATGAGCGAGTCGGTCGACGAGTCACCCACCGACTCGGGCTTTTCCGGCCCGCTCAGCAACGGCATCAGGGCCAGCGCCTGCTGCTTGCCCAGCTCCACACCCCACTGATCGAAACTGTCGATGCCCCAGATGATCCCCTCGACGAACACCTGGTGCTCGTACAGCGCGATCAGCTGACCCATCGTCGACGGTGTGAGCTCCGGCGCCATGATCGTGGTGCTCGGCCGATTGCCGGGCATCACCTTGTGCGGCACCAGCTTCGGATCGGTGCCCTCGGCCGCGATCTCCTCGGCGGTCTTGCCGAACGCGAGCACTTTGGTCTGCGCCAACAGGTTGCTCATCAGGATGTCGTGCATGCTGCCGGTGCCGTCGCGGGTCGGCAGGTCGTCGGTCGACCGGGCGAAACCGACGAAATCGGCCGGAATCAGCCGGGTGCCCTGGTGCAGCAGCTGATAGAAGGCGTGCTGGCCGTTGGTACCCGGCTCACCCCAGAAGATCTCGCCCGTCGACGACGTGACCGCAGTGCCGTCGGCGCGCACCGATTTGCCGTTGGACTCCATCGTCAACTGCTGCAGATACGCGGGGAACCGCGCCATATCGTTCGAGTACGGCAGCACCACACGCGATTCCGCACCGAAGAAGTTCGAATACCAGACGCCGAGCATCGCCAGCAGCACAGGACCGTTCGACTCCAACGGCGCCGCCGCGAAATGCCGGTCCACGGCGTGCATTCCGCTGAGGAACTCGCCGAACCGTTCCTTGCCGATGGTCACCATCACCGAGAGACCGATCGCCGAATCCACCGAGTAGCGGCCGCCGACCCAATCCCAGAAACCGAACATGTGCGCGGTGTCGATACCGAAAGCCGCCACCCGCTCCGCGTTCGTCGACACCGCGACGAAATGCTTGGCCACCGCGTCCTCACCGAGCGCCGCGACCAGCCAGCGCCGCGCCGCGGTCGCATTGGTGAGCGTCTCCAAGGTGGAGAACGTCTTCGACGCGACGATGAAGAGCGTGCGCGCCGGATCGAGACCCGCCAGCTTGGACACCAGATCGGCCGGGTCGACATTCGACACGAACCGGGCCTCGATCTCCGGATCGGCATAGTGGCGCAACGCGCGATACACCATGTCCGGCCCCAGATCCGAGCCACCGATACCGATATTGACCACCGTGGTGATGCGCTCACCGGTCGCCCCGCGCCACGCACCCGAGCGCACCGAATCGGCGAACTCACCCATCCGGCGCAGCACGTCGTGCACGGCGGCATCGGCGTCGGTCCCGTCGATGTCGAGCTGCTCGCCCACCGGCAGACGCAACGCGATATGCCCCACCGCGCGGTCCTCGGAGGTGTTGATGTGCTTGCCGGAATACATCTCGTCGCGGCGCTGCGGCACCCCGGCCGCGCGCGCGAGATCCACCAGCAGGCGCAAGGTTTCGCGGGTCACGCGATGTTTGCTGTAGTCGATGTGCAGATCGGCGACCTGCACGGTCAACTCCCGCCCGCGCGCCGGATCCTCGGCGAACAACTGCCGCAGATGCAGGGGTGCGACAGTGCGGTGATTGGTTTGCAGTGCCTGCCAGGCCGCCGACGCGGTGATGTCGCTGCTCACCCGCCCGAGACTACTGTGTTTGTGGAGCGCTGGCGCGCTCGAGTCGGCGGCCCCGCAAGTCCCGACGATCAGGCGCCGTTGCTTGCTCCTTCGTCGCCTACCTTGGGCCCAGCGGTAT
>NZ_JBFAKI010000013.1:0-146453 GCF_040655675.1 Nocardia sp. NPDC050378 | reverse complement strand
TCACCGAAGCCTCGGACAGCATCAGCAACTTCTCGGCGTACGCCTGAGCCTCCGCGACTACAGGATCGACGTCAGGGTTGGTGGGCGCAGACATCGTCGTCACTGCCTCTCCTCAAGGGACGTTTACTGTTTCCAATAGTTACACCTACGAGTGGTCACGTCAACTCCGCGAACCCCTGGAAGCCGGTCCGCGCGAGCGTCGACGCGGTGACCCGACAAGCTACTCACCAGTAAAAACGGCTCTACCTGTGACACCGTGTCATGCACAGTCCATGCGCCCGCGTGGTGAGATCGGGAAAATTCTTCGTGGCGGGCGCGTCGCGGGACCGGCGGTACCGACTACCTGCGGTGATCCGTGCGCGAACAAAGGCCCCGCGACGACTGTCGCGGGGCCTTCGCCGGGTGATCTCAGGATTGCGGCAGGTCCGGAATCCGGGTGGCACGGGCATAGACGGTCTCGCCCTCGTTGAGCCGCAGGGCCGCGGCGTCACCGCGCGTGACCTGCGCGGCGAACTGATCGCCGGTCGCGGCATTGCGCAATTCGAGGCGGACCTCGAAACCCAACCGGACGATGCGTTCGACGGTGGCCCGGGTGACCCCGGCCGACTCGGCGGTGCCCTCGTGCTCGGCCAGCGCCATGCTCGGATCGCGGCCGATGCGGATGTCGTGCGGGCGGACCAGGTGACCGTTGAGCCGGGCGACCGCGCCGAGGAACGACATCACGAACTCGTTGGCGGGCCGGTCGTAGACCTCCTCGGGCGAACCGACCTGCTCGATGCGGCCCTTGTTCATCACCGCGATCCGGTCGGCCACGTCGAGGGCTTCCTCCTGGTCGTGGGTGACCAGCACGGTGGTCACGTGGACCTCGTCGTGCAGCCTGCGCAGCCACTGGCGCAGATCGGTGCGCACCTTGGCATCGAGCGCGCCGAACGGCTCGTCGAGCAACAGCACCTGCGGGTCGACGGCGAGCGCGCGGGCCAGCGCCATGCGCTGACGCTGACCACCCGAGAGCTGCGCCGGGTACCGGTGCTGGAAACCGTCGAGGCCGACGATGCCGAGCAACTCGTCGACGCGCTTGTCGATCTCCTTCTTCGGCCGCTTGCGGATCGTGAGCCCGAAGGCGACGTTGTCGCGCACGGTCATGTGCTTGAACGCGGCGTAGTGCTGGAACACGAAGCCGATGTCGCGCTTCTGCGGCGGCACGTGGGTGACGTCGTTGCCCGCGATGACCACGACGCCCGAATCCAGGTTCTCCAGGCCGGCGATCGAGCGCAGCAGGGTGGACTTGCCCGAACCGGACGGGCCGAGCAGGGCGGTCAGCTCGCCGGAGGGGATGTCGATGCTGACGTCGTCGAGAGCGGCGAAGGAACCGTAGTTCTTGCGCGCGTTGGTCACGGTGATCATTCGGTGCCCCGCTTGCGTTCGAGAAGAGTCATCAGGAGGAGTACGACCAGGGCCATGCCCATCAGGAGGGTGGCCGCGCTGTAGGCGCCGAAGGTGTTGTGGTCGTTGATGTAGCGGCCGTGCACCAGCAGGGTCAGCGTCTGGGATTCGCCGGGCAGCGCGGTGGAGACCATGATGACCGCACCGAACTCACCGAGCGCGCGGGCGACGGTGAGCACGACACCGTAGGTCAGACCCCAGCGGATGGCGGGCAGCGTGATGCGCCAGAACGTCTGCCAGCGCGACGCCCCGAGGGTGGCGGCCGCCTGTTCTTGATCGTCGCCGATCTCGTGCAGCACCGGCTCCACCTCGCGCACCACGAACGGCAGCGTCACGAAGATGGTGGCGATGACCATGCCGGGCAGGCTGAAGATGACCTTGAAACCGAGGGTCTCCAGCCCACCGAACCAGCCACCGGCACCCCAGAGCAGGATCAGCGAAACACCGACGACCACCGGCGACACCGCGAACGGCAGGTCGACGATGCCCTGCACCAGGCTGCGCCCGGGGAACTTGCTGCGCACCAGTGCCAGCGCGGTGACCACGCCGAACACCACGTTCAGCGGAACGACGATGGCGACGATGATCATCGACAGCTGGAACGCCGACTGCGCGGCGGGCGTGGTGATCGATTCGAGGAACGCCCCGATCCCCCGCTCGAACGTGCGCCACAGAATGATGACCAGCGGCAGCACCAGCAGCACGGCCAGGTAGCCGAGCGCGACGGTACGCAACGACAGCCGGGTGAACGCGGACAGTCTCATCGGGCCGCCTCTTCCTTGCGCGAGGACCGTTCGGCGAGCAGCCGCAGCACGAGCAGGCTGACGAACGAGATCACCAGCAGCGCCACCGATACCGCGGCCGCGTTGACGGGCCGGTCGACCTCGATCTGCTGCTGGATGTACTGCGAGGTCATCTGGGTCTCGCGCGGGATGTTGCCACCGATCAGCACCACCGACCCGTACTCGCCGATCGCCCTGGCGAAGGCGAGGCCGCCACCGGAGATGATCGCGGGCGCGAGCGTGGGCAGCACGATCCGACGGAAGGTGATCCAGTTGCTCGCGCCGAGCGACAGCGCCGCCTGCTCGACCTCCTTGTCGACCTCGATGAGCACCGGCTGTACCGAACGCACCACGAACGGCAGCGTCACGAAGGCGAGCGCGACCACGAGGCCCGGCTGCGAGGCGTTGAGATGGATGTCGATCGGGCTGTTCGGGCCGTAGAGCGAGAGCAGCACGATCGAGGCCACGATCGTCGGCAGCGCGAACGGCAGGTCGATCAGCGCGTTGACGATCCCTTTGCCGGGGAATTCGTCGCGCACCAGCACCCAGGCGATGAGGGTGCCCATCAGCACGTTGATGACGGCGACGATCACCGAGACGCCGATGGTCACCTTCAGCGAGTCGAGCGCTGCGGGCGCGGTGACCGCGTCCCAGAATCCGGCCCAGCCGTCCTCGAACGAGCTGACCGTGAGCGCCGCGAGCGGCAGCAGCACGATGACGCTGAGCCACAGCACAGCCACACCGATGCCGACCGGGCCGACCGAGCCGGTCACGCGCAGCCACGACAAGCGGCGGCCTGCCGGGCGTTCTTCGGGTTTCGCGGCACCGCCGGGAGCGGGGGTTGCCCCGGTCCCGGCGTGCCCACTGCTGTCAGTCACAGTTGTCCAGTATCGCGTGTGCGCTGGGTCACGGCCTACTTGGTGGCCTGGTCGTAGATGACCGCGACCTTGCCGGTGCCCTGGGCGAACAGCTCCTTGTCGACCGTCTTCCAGCCGCCGAGGTCGTCGATTGTCCAGAGCTTGGCCGGCTGCGGGAAGTCGTCGGCGAACTCGGCCGCGATCTTCGGGTCGACCGGGCGGAAGCCGGCCTCGGCCCACGCCTTCTGACCGGCCGGGGTGAACAGGAAGTCGCGGAAGGCCAGCGCCTTGGCCTGGTTCTTGGCGTTCTTGAGCACCGCGACCGGGTTCTCGATCTTGAATGTGACCGGCGGGTTGACGTGCTCGACCGGGTCGCCGTTGCGCTCGGAGAAGATGGCCTCGTTCTCATAACTCAGCAGCACGTCGCCGGTGCCCTGCAGAAAGGTCTCGGTGGCTTCGCGGCCCGACTTGGGCTGCACCTTCACGTGTTCGGGCGAGATCAGCTGCGTCAGGTAGTCCAGGCCGGCCTGCGGGTTCTTGCCGCCGTCGCTCTTGGCCGCGTAGGGGGCGAGCAGGTTCCACTTCGCCGAACCGGAGCTGAACGGGTTCGGGGTCACCACCTCGACACCCGGCTTCACCAGGTCGTCCCAGTCCTTGATGCCCTTGGGGTTGCCCTTGCGCACCACCAGGGTCACCACCGAACCGAACGGGATGCCCTTGCTCGCGTCGGCGTTCCAGTTCGACTCGACCAGACCCGCGTCGACCAGGCGGGTGATGTCGGGCTCGACCGAGAAGTTCACGATGTCGGCCTCGGCGCCGTCCTTGACCTTGCGCGACTGGTCACCCGATGCACCGTAGGACGGCCGGATGGCGACGTCCTTGCCCGCCTCGGTCTTGTTGAACTCGGGCACGACCTTGTCGAAGCCCGGCTTGGGCACGGCGTAGGCGTAGAGGTTGATGGTGCCCGCGCTCCCGTCGGCGGCCGAGTCACCGCCGGTGGAGTCGCTGGCGCCGCCGCTGCAGGCCGACAGGGTGATGGCGGCGACAGCGGTGAGGGCGACAGCGGCGACGCGACGGCGCGAGCCGAATCGGGTGATGCGAGACATCGGGATGTACCTTTCGGAAAGGACCTGCCGGACAACGGTTGTCGTTGTGGCGGGTTGACGCATGTCGAGAAGATGGCGCGACTCGGGCCCGAGGCCCCGGAGTGACGGACGACACCTGCGAAAGGAAAGCGCGCGCCAGTCTACTGGGAGGAAACGCGCAGGAGTGTCCGGTGGCCGATCAACGACAGAGAATATCGGCGACAGCGAGGTTGCCGACAGCGATCAACGCCAGTTCATGGCGGATCTGCGGGACGACACTCGATGACACAGGCGAACTGTAGCAGATCCGTGCATGATGGTTCGAATCGACGAGAGTTCAACAACGAGGGGGGATTTCAGCCATGACCATGGCTCCTGACCGGGTCCGCACACGTTTTCCGGAGATCAGCACGCGCACCTGGGAGCACCCGGCCGACCGCACCGCGCTGGTGACCCTGCGGTCGCTGAGCGGGTTCGACACGGTGCTGCGCGCATTGTCGAGCCTGCTGCGGGAACGCCAGCACCGGTTGCTCTATCTGGCCACCGCGGTGCGGGTCGACGATCGCCAGTTCCGCACCCTGCACCAGTTGCGCGCCGACTGTGTGGGCGTGCTCGACGCGCAGGTCACGCCCGAGATGTTCGTGCTGCAGGACCCGTCGGTGAACGCCTTCACCATCGGCATGGACAAGCCGTTCATCGTGCTCACCACCGGCTTGCTCGAGCTGATGGACACCGAAGAGCTGCGGTTCGTCATCGGGCACGAACTGGGGCACGCACTGTCCGGGCACGCGGTGTACCGGACGATGCTGATGCATCTGATGCGGTTGTCGGCCTCGGTGGGCTGGATGCCGGTGGGGGGCTGGGCGCTGCGCGCGATCGTCGCGGCGCTGATGGAATGGAGCCGCAAGTCCGAACTGTCCGGTGACCGCGCGGGACTGCTGTGCTGCCAGGACGTGGACGCCTCGGTGCGCGTGCACATGAAGACGGCGGGCGGCGCCTGGCTGAAGGAGATGAACCACGGCGCCTTCCTCGACCAGGCCGACGACTACCTGCGGTCGGGCGACCTGCGCGACGGGGTACTCAAGCTGCTCAACCTGGAGTTGCAGTCGCACCCGTTCTCGGTGTTGCGCGCCGCCGAACTGCGTCGCTGGATCCAGTCCGGCGAATACGACCGGGTGCTCTCTGGCACCTATCCGCGACGCGAGCAGGATCGCAACGCGCGCATCAGTGACGAGGTGAAGGAGGCGGCCCGCCACTACCGCGAGTCGTTCGACCAGTCCGAGGACATGCTGGTGCGCACCGTGCGCGATCTGGGGCGCGACGTGGGATCGGCGGTGAACACCGTCGGCCAGGAAGTCGGCCGTACCGTCGCCGACCTGGGCAAACGTTTCGACGACTGGCGCAAGAACTGATCGGGCCGACCGGTGTGCGCTATCGGTGCGCGCCGGTCACCTGGTGAAGAACCAGGCGATGACGACCAGGACGAGCAGGGCGACGAGGGCGAGCTGAACGCGCGAACGTGGCATCAGCGGGCACCGCTGCCGACGGTGGGGCGGGCCGGCGCGGGCGCCGGGACGGGCGCGAGCTCGGGGTGGTCGTCGCGGCCGAGCGCACGGAAGATCGCGCGCAGGGCGCGGTCGAGGCCGTAGGCGATGGCGAAGCTGATCGGGACCATGCCGACCAGGACGACGAGGAATTGGGGAATGAACGGCAGCCCGGCCACCCACAGTTCGAAGCCGTCCCACCATCCTGCGATCCGTTGCACGACGACCACCCTAGTCGGTCGCCGTGAACACCCCTCACGACCGGGCGGTTTCTCCGGTGCGGTGGACGCGGGCCGACATCGCACAGATCATGGGGTATGCCCTCTTCGCACGAAGACAGCCTGCCGATTCTGACGCCGGTGCTCTCGAGTGGTCGACGAGGCGCCTTCCCACCGATCGACGACTACGCCTTTCTCTCCGACTGTGAGACCAACTGCCTGATCGCCAGCAGCGGCTCGGTGGAGTGGATGTGTGTGCCGCGGCCGGACTCTCCCAGCGTGTTCGGCGCCGTCCTCGATCGTGCCGCCGGCCATTTCCGGATCGGGCCGTACGGTGTGCACGTGCCCGCCGCGCGGCGTTATCTGCCCGGCGGGATGATCCTGGAGACGACCTGGCAGACCGAGACCGGCTGGATGATCGTGCGCGACGCGCTTGTCCTCGGTCCGTGGCACAACACCACTTCGCGTTCGCGCAGCTTCCGCCGCACCCCGATGGACTGGGACGCCGAGCACATCCTGCTGCGGACGGTGAAGTGTGTGAGCGGCACGGTGGAACTGGAGCTGAGCTGCGAGCCGTCGTTCGACTACCACCGCGACGGTGCGCGCTGGGAGTACACCGGCAAGGTGTACGAACAGGCCACCGCGTCGTGCGCCGCCGACGACTCCTGCCCGAGCCTGACACTCACCACCGATCTGCGGCTCGGGTTGGAGGGCCGCGAGGCGCGGGCGCGGACCAGGCTGAGCGAGGGCGACAACAGATTCGTCGCGCTCACCTGGTCGGAACTGCCCGCGCCGGCCACCTTCGACGAGGCGGCCGACAAGATGTGGACCACGGCCGAATGCTGGCGGCGCTGGATCACCCTCGGCGATTTCCCCGACCACCCGTGGCGCAACTATCTGCAGCGCAGCGCACTGACCCTCAAGGGCCTCACCTACGCCCCCACCGGCGCCCTGCTCGCCGCGCCCACCACGTCGCTGCCGGAAACCCCTGGCGGCGAACGCAATTGGGACTACCGCTACACCTGGGTGCGGGACTCGAGTTTCGCGCTGTGGGGCTTGTACACCCTCGGTCTCGACCACGAGGCCGACGACTTCTTCAACTTCCTCAACGACGTGACCACCGGCGACAACGGCGACGCCGTCCCCCTGCAGGTGCTCTACGGTATCGGCGGCGAACGCCACCTCACCGAGGAAACGTTGCCCGAGCTGTCGGGCTACGACTACTCCCAGCCGGTCCGTATCGGTAACGCCGCCTACGACCAGGACCAGCACGACATCTGGGGCACCATGCTCGACGCGGTGTACCTGCACATGAAATCGCGCCAGCAGGTGCCGGATTCGTTGTGGCCCATGCTCGAACGCACGGTGAACGCGGCGATCGACCACTGGCGTGAACCCGATCGCGGCATCTGGGAGGTACGCGGCGAACCGCAGCACTTCACCGCGTCGAAAGTGATGTGCTGGGTGGCGCTCGACCGTGGCGCCCGGCTGGCACAGCTGCACGGCAAGCACACCCATGCGACGCGCTGGTTCGAGATCGCCGAGGAGATCCGCGAGGACGTCCTGGCTCACGGCGTCGATGCCGACGGGGTGTTCACGCAGACCTATGGCGGCACCACCCTCGACGCCTCGCTGCTGCTGATCGTGCTCACCCGGTTCCTGCCGGCCGACGACCCGCGAGTGCGGGCCACGGTGCTCGCCATCGCCGACCGGCTCACCGTGTCCGGGCTGGTCCTGCGCTACGACACCGACACCACCGATGACGGGTTGTCCGGCGAAGAGGGCACTTTCACGATCTGCTCGTTCTGGCTGGTGTCGGCGCTGGTGGAGATCGGTGAGCTCGAACGCGCCACCCACCTGTGCGAACGGCTGCTCGGGCTGGCGAGCCCGCTACGGCTCTACGCCGAGGAGATCGATCCGCGCACGGGCAGGCACCTGGGCAACTACCCGCAGGCGTTCACCCACCTGGCTCTCATCAACGCGGTGACCCATGTGATCCGGGCCGAGGACTCACGCCAGGCAGGCCAGTTCCAGCCCGCCCACACCCCGGTACACCAGTCGAGTCAGTAGGCGAGTTTCTCGGCCCGTGCGCGCAGCGCGGCCACCGTACGCAGCCCGGCGTCGATCTCGGTGAGGCGCAGCTCGCGGTGGTCGCCGTAGCGCAGCCCGGTCTCCTCGGCGGCGCGCAGTGCCTCCTCGGCGGTGCGCGAGACTTCGGCGGCGATCTCGGTGTAGTGGTCGCGCAGCACTCGCTGCAGCGTGCGCAGGCGGTTGCGGGACTCCTTGCCCACCTGGAAGATCACGTCGTCGGCGAGCCGGGCGACGGCCACCTTGGCCTCGGCCTGCCTGCGCTGCTTGCGGTTTCGCCGGTCGTCCCACAGCGCGTTCACACCGAGCAGCACGCCCGCGCCCGCCGAGTACCAGTTCACCAGCGACATACCGAGCAGGCTGGTGGCGAGACCCACCATCAGGATGCCGCCGTAGGAGCCGCGCAGGGCCGACAGGAACTGCTGTCCCACACCGGCTTTGGCGCTCTCCAAGGGTTCGAGCGGTTGCACCGGCTCGAGCACCTCGCCCGGATTGGTGAGCCGCAGTTCCGGCAGCGGCGGGGTGCGGTTGTCGGGTGGGAACTTCGCGGCCACCTGCTCGGACAGCTCGACGGCACGGTAGTGCGCCATCACGAAGTTCTCCTCGACCGCCTCACAGATCCGCGCGTCGAGTTCGGTGGCGAAATCGGCCCACTTGCGAGCCGGGTCGATCCGCGAGATCTCGGCCTCGGCCTCCCGGACCAGGCTGCGCAGCCGATGGCGCAGGTCGTGTTCGATATCGGCGCCCAGTTCGGCGCTGCCGTCGACCAGGGTTACCTGCCAGGTGGCAGTGCGCTGACGCAACTGATCGGCCTCGGTGCGGGCGGCGGCCAGTCGCTGCGTGATCTCGGCGCGGCGGCGCGGGTCGCGCAGGGTGTCGGCCTCGGCGCGCAGGGTGACGGTGAGCTGGTCGGTGACCAGCGCGATATCGCGCACCGCCGCGGTCACCGCGACCGAATCGGCGCGGGCGACCACGAACTCGCGCAGATGATCGATGAGCTGGGGCACCCCGGACTCGATATCGCGCTGCTGGTCACGGGTCTCGCCCGCCTGGCGGTGCAGCACCGCCGACACGGGAGCGACAGCGAAGTTCAGGCCCGCTTCATCGAGCAGCACACGGTTGCGGCGCTGGGTGAGCGACCAGTGCGGGGTGCGGTCGATCTTGGTGAGCACACACACCACCGACGGGCAGACCCGTTCGACGCGGCGCAGGTAGTCCAGCTGAGCCGGGGTGAGTTCGGCGGCCGAATCGGTGGCGTAGAGGACCACGTCGGCGGCGGCGATCATCGACCAGGCCGCTTTGTCGTGGGTGGTCGCGCCCGGTGCGTCCATCACCACGAGGCCGTCGGCGAGCAACGGGCTCGGCTCGGCGAATTCGGCGCGCACGACGCCGAGCGAGATCAGCGCCGGGCCGGGGTCGAGCGGGTCGACCGGCACCCGCTCCATCCGGCCGCGCGGATCGGACTTCACCAGCGTCGCGGTCGGCGTCCGGCCGTATTCGACGATCACCGGCACGCTCGGCTTGCCGTCGGTGGCGCTGACCGGGGTGCCGACCATGCTGTTGACCAGGGTGCTCATCCCGGCGCCCGGTTCGCCGACGACGACCATGCGCACCCGGGGATCGGTGAGTCTTGCCCGCACCATGCCGAGGCGGGCATCGAGGTCGTCGCGCCCGCCGGAGCGGACCAGGTCCCGCAATTCGTCGACGAGCGAGACCACCGGTGCCATCGCGTCCGGATGCTTTACCGTCGCGGTCTGCAGTCCGGTCGCGGCAGACAACCTGTTCCTCACTCTCGTTGCATGGGCCCGGTCCTCGTTCTGGGACTAGACGAAGTCGTACCCAGCGTGCGCGGTGGGAAACGCCGACGACAAGTCGGCGGCACCGACGCCCGGCTCGAACAGACCGGCCGAGGCGCCATAGTAGCCGCCGTCGTGCTGATCGAACTCGGCGGCGATGGGCTTGGTCTCGATGACCGGCGGTTTCACCGGTGCGACGGTCGGCGCCACCGTGGCAGGCGGGGTGACCACCGCGGGCGGGTCGACGTCGACGGTCGGTTGCTTGGTCGGCGCGGTCGGCTGCTGCGTGGGTACGGTCGCCGTGGGCACCGACGCGGTTGGACCGGTGGGGTCGGCGGGCGTATCGACGCTGGGGGTGCTCGGCGTGGTCGCACCCGTGCCGGGGCCGGTGGTGAGGTCGTCGTCGGGGTAGGTGGGCGTCACCGGGACAGTGACACCGGTGGTCGGCACGGTGACCGTCGGCACCGTCACGTCGGGGCGCGTCGTCGGGACGGTCACGGTCGGCACCTCGGGCGGCTTCACCGTCGAGGGTGTGCTGAGGTCGACGGTCGTCGGCGTGGACGGCGGGGTGACGGTGGGCAGGGTCGTCGGCGTGCTGGTCGAGGGCTCGGGAACCACAACGGGTTCGGTGACCGGCGCCGGAGCGAGCAGGCCCGGCACAGCCGCCGCGGGCGCGGTGAGCGGGGAGGCACCCGCCGGACCGCCGAGCACGTTGGCGATGGGGGTGGTCGCCGCGTCGGGCTGGATGGTGGTCTGCAGGGGTGTGCTGACCACCGGGCTCGGTGCGATCGGCGCGGCGACGACCGGAACCGGAGCAGGGACCGGGGCGACGGGTGCTGGAGCGGGCGCCGCGGCGATCGGCGCGGGTGCGACGGCGGCGGGGGCCGGGGCGATCGGCGCCGGGGCCACCGGTACGGGGGCGACGGGTGCCATGGCGGTGGGCGCACCGGTTACCGGCGCTACGCCGCCCGGGGCCGCATGACCGGGGGTCGACGCGGACTGACCCGGTACGACCGTGCCTTGCGCCGGTGCGGTCTGACCCGGTCCGGTGTGACCGGGTGCGGTGGCGCCGGGCACGGCCGATCCGCCGGGGCCGGGGGCGACGGAATCGGCCTGACCGGGCGTGCCGGGCGCAGGCTGACCGGGCGCGCTCTGGCCGGGCGCGAGGGGCCCACCGGTCGAGCCGGGAACAGTCGCCGCGGGCAGGTCTGCACCCGTCGCGGCGCCTGGGAGACCAGGGCTCGCCGCACCGGGCGCCTCGGAGCCGGGCAGCGCCGGACCCGTCGATCCACCAGGTACGTCCGAACCGGGCAGCGCCGGGCCGGTCGACGCACCGGGTACCCCACTCCCCGCCCCGTCGAGCGGTGCGGGCTCGCCGGGGATGCGGATCCCGTCACCGAGCCACTGGCTGTAGTCGTCGAGCGCGTCGCCGACATTGCCGACCTGCACGTCGACCTTCATCTGGGAGGTGAACCACACACCGTCGAGCCCGGCGTGCATGTCGATCTGCCAGTCGGAGGTCACCATCGCACCGAAGCCGTCGAACAGGCCGCCGAGGTCACCGATGCCGTCGAAGGGGCCGCCGGGGCCGGCGACCTGGCTTGCCCCGTCGGAGCCGGGCAGCCCACCGAAACCGGGCAGGCCGTGGTCGTAGCCGGGGATCCCACCGCCGAAACCGGGGGCGCCGCCGTCGTAGCCGGGGATGCCCGCACCGGGCAGGCCGTCGTAGCCGGGGATGCCGATGCCGCCGCCGGGGACGCCGTCGTAACCGGGGATACCGCCGGGGAGTCCGTCGTATCCCGGGATCCCGATGCCGGGAATGCCGTCGAGTTCGGGGAATCCGGCGCCCGGCTGCCCGGCGCCGGGCTGGCCCGCGCTCGGCTTGTCGGTGCCCGGGATGCCGAAGCCGCTGTCGCCGTAGCCCGGTTTGGGCCCGTAGGAAGGGATGCCGATGCCGTTCGACGAATCGTCGTCGTCGGTGCCGGGAATCCGCGTGCCCTGGTCGCTGTCGGAACCGGGAATCTCGGGGCGCCAACCGCTTTCGCGTGGCTGCGAGGTCAGCGTGACATCGCCGTCCATGGGGCGCTGCGTACCGAAGGGGCTGTAGGGCAACGGGTTCGGAGCCGGTTCCGCGGGCAGGTCGGGGAAGGTGAGGACCGGGCTCGGTGCGTCGGGCTCCGGGTCGCTCGGCACCTGCGACGACCAGCCTGCGTAGCGGCTGTCGGCATTGCTGCTGCCCTGTTCCGGGCTCGTCCCGTTGGCGGCGACCAGCGCGCCACCGGTGACGTACGCGCCGGCCCGCGCCACCCGAGCAACACCATTGGCCACCAGGTAGGCCGTGTCGGTGCCGTCGGCGCGCGCGTTATCGTCGTCGAAAGGCAGTTCCCGCGTCATTCTTGCTCCACCACTCGCATCGCTGACTCTCCCCACCCACGAACGAGGCGAAGTGAAGATCATCCAACACTAATTGCCTGGATCTGTACTGTCATTTCCACCAGGACGGCCGGTCCCACCTTATGGCGAGCAACGCCTTTCGGCGAGCCGTCGGAACCGGGGGGACGCAGATCCCAAGAGAACTCTAACGATCGCTCAACGAAGCGTGAAGATCGCCTGCCTAGCGTCGGTTTCGCCGGCCGAGACGAGTCGGCGAACACACTGCCAGGAGACCGATCATGACCACTTCCTCCCTGCGCCGCCGCATCGGCGTCGTCACCGCGACCGTCGGCGGCGTGGCGCTGCTCACCGCGACCCTCAGCGGTGCCGCGCTCGCCGACCCCGGCGCACCCGATCGCGGCGAACACGTCCGGATCATCTGTACCGCCCCCGGCGGCGACCTGCCCGTGCCGCCGGAACCGCCGCTCGAACCGCGCATCGACCTCGAGCGTTTCCCCGCGCACCCCGGCCACGACCGCACGATCCACATCGGCCCGGGCGCACCCGGCGAGCTGCCCGAAGGCGTCGAATGTGTGCGGATCGCACCGGGCGGGGAGCGGACCGTCGTCGAGCTGCCCGACGGCGCACGCCCGGCTCTCCCGCGCTGACCTGCGGTGACGATCGATCGCACTAGGGTGAGCAGATGACCGGACAGCAGATCTTGGTCGTCGACGACGAGGTCCGCGTGCTCGCGTCACTGCGGCGTGGGCTGGAACTGTCGGGTTTCGAGGTGCTCACCGCGACCGACGGCGCCGCTGCCCTCACTCTGGTGCGCTCGGCCGCACCCGACGCGATGGTGCTCGATGTGAACATGCCCGAGCTCGACGGCGTGGGCGTTGTCACGGCGTTGCGGGCGTTGGGCAACGACATCCCCATCTGCGTGCTCAGCGCCCGCAGCGCGGTGACCGACCGCATCGCCGCCCTGGAAAAGGGTGCCGACGACTACCTCACCAAGCCCTTCGACCTCGGCGAACTCGTGGCCCGATTGCGGGCGTTGCTGCGGCGCAGGTCGGTCACCGGCACGTCCAACGGCGAGACGATCCGGGTGGGCGACGTGACGATCGACCTGGCCGGGCACCGGGTGCGCGCGGCCGGACGACCGGTCGACCTGACCAAACGCGAGTTCGAACTGCTGGCGATGCTGGCCCGCAATGTGGGCATCGTGCTGGGTCGCGAACAGATCCTGTCCACCGTGTGGGGGTACGACTTCAGCACCGACACGAATGTGGTCGATGTGTTCGTGTCGTATCTGCGCCGGAAATTGGAGGCCGACGGGGTGGAGCGAGTGGTGCACACCGTGCGCGGGGTCGGATTCGTCATGCGGGAGCAGCCGTGAGAACACGCTCGTGGTCGTTGCGTACGCGGGTCGCGGTGGTGTCGGCGGTGGTCGCCGCGGTTGTCGCGGTGACGCTCGGGCTCACCTACGCGGCACTGCTGAAGGCGGCGGGCGCCCGTCAGCTCGACGAGACCGTGTCGACGATGCGGGTGATCGTCGCCCATCCGGCCCGTGAAATCCCCTCGGCACCACCGCTTTCGCCCGAACCCGCGACACCCGTCGAGCCCTCACCCGCGCCTGCTCCGACCGAGGGCTCCCAGGTCAGCCCGGCGCCGCCGAACGCTTGGCTACCCGACGGTCGACCGCTCACCCGCCCGGCGCCGCCGGATGTGGGGCTGGCGCTCGTGCAGGGCGCGCCCGGCATGGTCGTGCGGCTCAACCCCGATCGCGACCTGATCGCTGCCGCCATCACCCGCAGCCAGCTGATCGGACTCGGCATCGGCGTGGGCGGAGTGCTCGTCGCGGCCGGATTGGGTTGGGTGCTCGCGGGATTCGCGGCCCGGCCGCTGCGCAGGCTCGCCTCGGCCACACACGAGATCGATACCCTCGACCGCTTGCCGCCGTTGCCGGGGCGCGGGGTCAGGGAGGCCGAGGAACTGTCCGATGCCATCAACCGCATGCTCGAACGCCTGGAAACCGCCCACGGACAGACCAATCAGGCGCTGGCGAGCGCCCGCGATTTCGCCGCCGTCTGCGCGCACGAACTGCGCACCCCGCTCACCGCCATGCGCACCGACCTGCAAGTCCTCGCCGGTACCGAACTGCCCGCCGAGCAACGCGGCACCGTCCTGGCCGACGTGCTCGAGGCCGAGCGCCAGATCGAGCACACCCTCACCGATCTCGAGCGCCTGGCCGTCGGCGACCTCACCGACCGCGCCGCGTTCGAACCGTTCGAACTGTGCGAAACCCTCGACCGCGCGGTGCAGAACGCGCGCCGTGCCCACCCCGGCACCGAGATCACGCTCGCCGCCTGCGATCCGGTCCCGATGACAGGGCTGCCCGGCGGGATCATGCTGATCGTGACGAACGCCGTCGCCAACGCGGTACACCACGGACAGGCGAGCGTGGTGCAGGTCTGGGCGGAGCCGGGCTCGATCACCATCGACGACAACGGCACCGGCATCCCGGAACACCTGAGCGCCAACGCTTTCGACCGCTTCGTCAAACGTCCCGGTTCCCCTGGTTCGGGACTCGGTCTCGCACTGGTCCGTCAGCAGGCCGAATTACACGGCGGTACAGCCGAATTGAGCCGCAGCCCGCTCGGCGGCACACGCCTCACCGTGCGTGTGCCCACCGAACCCGGCTGAGTTACTTGCCCTTCGGCTTGTCCGAGGCCGCGTCCGAGGACAGCGCGGCCACGAAGGCCTCCTGCGGCACGTCGACCCGGCCGATGGTCTTCATGCGCTTCTTGCCTTCCTTCTGCTTCTCGAGCAGCTTGCGCTTACGGCTGATGTCACCGCCGTAGCACTTGGCGAGCACGTCCTTGCGGATGGCGCGGATGTTCTCGCGCGCGATGATCTTCGAGCCGATCGCCGCCTGGATGGGCACCTCGAACTGCTGACGCGGGATGAGTTCGCGCAGCTTGGTCGTCATCTTGTTGCCGTAGGGCTGGGCCGCGTCCTTGTGCACGATGGCGCTGAACGCGTCGACGGCCTCGCCCTGCAACAGGATGTCGACCTTCACCAACGCGGCTTCCTGCTCGCCCGCCTCTTCGTAATCGAGGCTGGCGTAGCCGCGCGTGCGCGACTTCAGCGAATCGAAGAAGTCGAAGATGATCTCGGCCATCGGCAGCGTGTACCGCATCTCGACGCGGGTCTCGGACAGGTAGTCCATGCCGAGCAACTCGCCGCGCCGCGACTGGCACAGTTCCATGATCGAGCCGATGAACTCGCTCGGCGCGATCACGGTGCACTTGGTGACCGGCTCGAACGCCTGGCGCACCTTGCCCTCGGGCCAGAACGAGGGATTGGTGACGATGTGTTCCTTGCCGTCTTCCATGACCACGCGGTAGATCACGTTGGGCGCGGTGGAGATGAGATCGAGGCCGAACTCGCGCTCGAGGCGTTCGCGGGTGATCTCCATGTGCAGCAGACCGAGGAAGCCGCAGCGGAAGCCGAAGCCGAGCGCCACCGAGGTTTCCGGCACGTAGGTGAGCGCGGCGTCGTTGAGCTGGAGCTTGTCCAGGGCGTCGCGCAGGTTCGGGTAGTCCGAACCGTCCACCGGGTAGAGGCCGGAGTAGACCATCGGCTGGGGTTCGCGGTACCCGGTGAGGGCCTGCGTCGCGCCGTCGCGGGCGCTGGTGATGGTGTCACCGACCTTGGACTGACGAACGTCCTTCACGCCGGTGATGAGGTAGCCCACCTCACCGACGCCCAGGCCCTGGGTGGGCTTGGGTTCGGGCGAGACGATGCCGATCTCGAGCAGTTCGTGGGTCGCGCCGGTCGACATCATCTTGATCTTCTGGCGCGGGGTCAGCTTGCCGTCGACCACGCGGA
The DNA here is from genome assembly GCF_040655675.1 of Nocardia sp. NPDC050378. NCBI lineage: Bacteria > Bacillati > Actinomycetota > Actinomycetes > Mycobacteriales > Nocardiaceae > Nocardia > Nocardia sp. NPDC050378. Next base: position 130,376 of record NZ_JBFAKI010000013.1, on the reverse strand, counting down.
TGTAGGTGACCACGCCGCGGTAGGTGTCGTAGACGGAGTCGAAGATCATGGCGCGGGCGGGCGCGTCGGCGTCGCCGACCGGCGGCGGGACCAGCCGGACCGCCTCGTCGAGCAGCGCGGGCACACCGACGCCGGTCTTACCGGAGACGCGGAGCACGTCCTCGGGTTCACAGCCGACGATGTGGGCGATCTCGGCGGCGTAGCGGTCCGGGTCGGCGGCGGGCAGGTCGATCTTGTTCAGGACCGGGATGATGGTGAGATCCTTGTCCATCGCCAGGTAGAGATTGGCGAGAGTCTGTGCCTCGATCCCCTGCGCGGCGTCGACCAGCAGGATCGCACCCTCACAGGCCTCCAGCGCGCGCGACACCTCGTAGGTGAAGTCGACGTGGCCCGGGGTATCGATCAGGTGCAGCACGTAGTCGGTGCCGTCGACCTGCCACGGCAGCCGGACGTTCTGCGCCTTGATGGTGATCCCGCGCTCGCGCTCGATGTCCATCCGGTCCAGGTACTGGGCGCGCATCGCCCGCTCCTCGACCACACCGGTCAGCTGCAACATCCGATCGGCCAGGGTCGACTTGCCGTGGTCGATGTGGGCGATGATGCAGAAGTTCCTGATCCGCGACGGATCGGTGAACGTCGTATCGGCAAAGCTGGAAGCCACTCCACTCCTCGAGGGGTATCGGCGAACTGGGTCCATCGTCCCACGACCACACGCGCGGGCCTGTCACCGGTGCACCCGGAGCCGGGTCAGTCGTTATATTTCCAAGCATGGCCAGCAGTTGGAACACTCTCGGCAAGCAGCTCGGCGTGATCGCCAAGGAGCAGGGGCCGAAGATCGTGCGCAAGCAGGGACCTCGGCTGCTCGAGAAGCTGGCGGGTGCATTGGGCGGCGCCAAGCCCGGCCCCGTCGTGCCGGTACGCCCGACCGCCTCCACCCCGGTGCCGACCGCGCATCGGGCCCGCCAGATCGTGTACTGCCCGCAATTGGACGGGCGCGCCGACCCGGGTGAGGTCGTGTGGACGTGGGTGCCGTTCGAGGAGGACCCGACCAACGGCAAGGACCGGCCGGTGCTGGTGGTCGGCCGCGACCGCAAAACGCTGCTCGGACTGATGCTGTCGTCGAAACCCGAACGCGCGCACGACCGCAACTGGGTGGGCATCGGCTCGGGTCCCTGGGACCACGCGGGCCGGGCGAGCTGGGTGCGGCTGGACCGGGTGCTCGATGTGCCCGAGGACGGCATCCGGCGCGAAGGCGCGATCGTCGAACGCAAGACCTTCGACCTGGTCGCGCACCGGCTGGTCGCCGAATACAGCTGGAGCTGACGCGACGACCCCCGATCCGGACACACCGGATCGGGGGTCGTGAAAGCCGGCTCAGCTCAGCACATCCCGGGAACGGCCGAAGATCATGCCGTACACCAATGCCCCGAGCACGCCACCGATCAGCGGGAACACGAAGAACGCCCACACCTGACCCATCGCGCCGTCCTGGTACGGCGCGACCGCGAGGCTGCGCGCCGGATTGACCGAGGTGTTGTCGACCGGGATCGAGATCAGGTGGATCACGGCGAGCGTGAAACCGATCGACATACCGGCCAGCGGCACATCCGAGAGGCGGTCGGTCGAAGCGAGCACGACGAAGACCAGCACCGCGGTGAGCATCACCTCGATGATGATCATGGCCGCCATGCCGTACCCGTTCTGCACCACGACCTCGCCGAGCGGGCCGGTGGCCGCCGACGGACTGTGCTTGCCCCAGCCGTTGGCGCCGAGGCCGTCGACCGGCCGGTCGTAGCTCGGCAGGTTCTTGGCCACCGCGAACAGCACCAACCCGGCCAGGAGGCCGCCGATGAGCTGGGCGACCCAGTAGCCGACCGCCGAGACGACCGTGACCCGCCCGAGTAACAACTGGCCGAGCGTGACCGCGGGGTTGACGTGGCAGCCCGAGATCGGCCCGATGGAGTACACGAGGAACAGCAGGGTGAGGCCGAAGGCCAGCGCCACACCGAGCGCACCCACCCGATCACCGGCGATCACCGCGGTGCCGACACCGCCCATGACGAGAAGGAACGTGCCGAGCGCTTCCGCCGCCCACTTCTTGGGCTCGGGGATGACTTCGGGTTCAGTGAGTTCTTGTGCTGTGAGCGACATCTGCGACCACCTCTCCGGGAGAATGATCCCCGCGACGAGCGGGGTCCGCACGAGCGTTTCGGACATTACGCCAGGCAAGAGACCTCTACAACGACCGCGAGGTTTGTCGAGCCGGCGCCGGAAGGCACCCCTTTCAGTGGCGGTACGTCCGCGTAGTCGCGCCCGACACCCGGCGACAACGCCGAGTGAGCCACACGTAGATTTCTCGCATCACCGGAAACGGGTGAACTCGCCGTCCGCGCCGGTGTGGACGGGCGGGGTCGATTTCGCCGGGCGGTGCCGAGCTGGTAACCTCGATCTTCGGCGCGGTGTTACCCGTAGTTCAGCACCATCTGCTGCATCGTGGGCGCGCGCCCGACGAGCTTTCAAGACATACCACCCAGCGACAGGAAACCAGAGGATACAGGCGTGGCCAACATCAAGTCCCAGATGAAGCGGATCCGTACCAACGAGGAAGCGCGCAAGCGCAACCAGTCGGTCAAGTCCGCGCTGCGCACCGCGATCCGCAACTTCCGCGAAGCTGCTGCCAGCGGTGACAAGGAAAAGGCTGCCGAGCAGCTGCAGTTCGCGAGCCGCAAGCTCGACAAGGCTGCCTCCAAGGGCGTTATCCACGCCAACCAGGCAGCCAACAAGAAGTCCGCGCTCGCGCTGGCTCTGAACAAGATCTGATCTGCCCGGGTCGCTGTACCCGGTTCGCAAGACGCAGCCGCCGTGGCCTCGATGACCACGGCGGCTTTTGTCGTCGGCTACCATTCCGCGCATGTTGACGGTGTACGCGAATCAGACGGTGGTACGAGGCGACGACCTGGCCGAGGTGATCCGCGCGGCGGAGATCCTCGGGCTCGGTCTCAAGATCGAGAACGTGATGGTGCCCGACGAGGACGGCGGCTACAGCGTCGCCTGGGTCGTCACCCGTGAGGACGAGATCCCGCTCTACGAGGAGTGGGAGGGCCGGTACGAGGACCTCGAGGAAGACGAGGAGGCCCTCGCCGTCATCGGCGACTGACCCTCAGCCGGTGGCACGTAGGTCGAGGATGCGCGCGAGCGCGTGTTCCACGGCGAAGGTGGCATCGGCGGCGCCGCCCTTGACGTCGGCGTTGAGGGCGGCCACCACCTGCAGGGCGGTGCCGATCGAGGCCGGGTTCCAGCCACGCGCCTGCGCCTGGGCCTTCTTCACCTTCCACGGCGGCATCCCGAGCTGCTGCGCCAGTTTGAACGGGTCGCCGCGGCCGGCCGATCCCACCTTGGCGATGGTGTGGACCGAGTCGGCCAGCGCGTCGGCCAGCAACACGTGCGGGACGCCACGGTCGGTCGCCCAGCGCAGCGCCTCCATCGCGGCGGACCGGTCGCCTGCGACGGCGAGTTCGGCGACATCGAAACCGGTCACCTCGGCGCGGCCCGAGTAGTACCGGCGCACGGCGTTCACATCGATCTTGCCGCCGGTGTCGGACACCAGCTGCGAACAGGCCGCGGCCAGTTCACGCAGCTCGAACCCGACGCATTCGATCAACACCTGCACCGCTTCGGCCCCGACCTTCACGCCCGCGGCCCGGAACTCGCCGCGCACGAATTCCACCCGCTCCGCCGGTTTGGTGAGCTTGGCGCACTCGTGCACCACGGCGCCCTGCTTCTGCAGCGCCGGGACCAGCGCTTTGGCGCGGCCGCCACCGGAGTGCAGCACCATCAGGACCACACCGGGCGGCGGGTCGGCTGCCGCGTCGGTGATCACCGCCACCGCGTCCTTGCCCGCCTCGGCCGCCGATTCGAGCACGATCACGCGGTCTTCGGCGAACAGTGAGGGGCTGAGCAATTCGGCCAGCTCGGCGGTGCTGGCGTCACCGGCGCGCATCCTGTCCACCGGCACCGAATCCGGGTCGGGTGCCCCCGCCCGTACCTCGCTCATCACCCGCGCGACAGCGCGCTCGACCAGCAGTTCCTCGTCACCGAGAACCAGATGCACCGCAGGGAGTTCGCTCACGAGGCGATCCTACGTAGGGGTACCGACGGGATCGGCGAGGGTCGCGATTCCGCTGCTCGTCCGCCCCCCACGGGTTATGTCGCGCGAGCGATCGCCCTGTGTCGGCCCCTTCCGGTAGCACCTCACGCATGGGATCACCCCGACCTCGGCGTCGAAGTTTCGCGCTGAGCGACCCGACGAGGCCCTCCTCCCCGATCGACGTGAACGAGGTGCCGGTGGCGGCAGTCGGCGGGACTTGACCATCCGTTGTTCTGTCGCAGTACCGAGCACGATGACATCGCCGTCGAGGTCGGTTCGGGCGATTGTCGCGCCCAGCGCGGTGAGCACCTCGATGACATCGGGATGTGGATGACCGAAGGTGTTGTCGGTGCCGGAGCTGATCAATGCCAGGCGCGGCCGGACCGCGCGCAGGAATTCCGCAGTTGTCGTCCGCGAACCGTGGTGCGGAACTTTGAGCACGTCGGCTCTGATGTCGTTGCCGCGCATCGTCTTCCGCTGCGCCTCGCTCTCGATGTCGCCTGTCAGCAGAACCGTCCCGAGTGCCGTGCGCGCCCGCACCACCAGCGACCGATCATTGGCATCATCGAGCTCCAGCGAACCGGGCACCCGCTCCCCCGGCGCGAGAACGTCGAGTTCTGTCGCCCCGAATCGCACCACATGTCCCTGATGCAGCTCGATCAGCGGAACCCCCGCGTCCTCCGCGAGCTCCACGGCTCTGCGCACTCCGTCGCCTGAATGGTCATGAACGCCACCGCTCTCCGTTGCGGTCGTCGCGCTTGAGGCAGGCCGAACACAGGCCGACGGCAGTCTCGAAGTCACTGTCGGCAGCGCCCCCGCAGGCCTCGGCTGCGATCCAAGGGTGGGCGTGGGGCAGCTGGGCGGGCGGGTTTCGCCGGGGGCGGTGGCAATGGCGTCTACTGCGCGGCCGTGGAGGGCGCCCGCGAGGCCGTCGATGTGGTCTGCGTGCGGGTGGGTGAGGATGAGCAGGGGGACCCGGGTGACCCGGAGGCGGTCGAGACAGCGGCGGATGGGGCGGGGGTCGGGGCCGACGTCGACGACTATGGCGGCACCGGGGGCGACAGCGAGGGCGAGGGCGTCACCCTGGCCTACATCACACATGGCGAGGACCCAGCCCGCAGGCGGCCACCCGGGGTGCCAGAGCCGGACGGGGACCAGGACGACCGCGATACCGAGGCAGATGACGGCAAGGAGCCGACGGGTCCGCGACCAGCGCAATGCCGCCACCAGGACGACCATGACAGCGGCCGCGACCAGGCCTGCCGCAGTGCCCGACTGCACCGTGACGGCGGCGCCGGGAAGGGCGGCAGCGTGTTCGGCGACCCCGAGCAACCACCACAGTGGCGGACGCGCACACCACAGCACCCACACGGCCGCGTCCACCCACAGGCACGCGACTACGGCACCGACCGCTCCTATCACCGTGATCACTCCGACCACGGGGGCGACGAGGACATTGGCGGCGACGGCTACCAGACTCACCCGCCCGGACAGGGCGACCATCAGCGGCAGTGTCACGACGAAGGCCGCCGCCGACACCGCGAGAATCTCGGCGGGCACGCGCCACCATCCGCGCTCGCGCAACCAGTCCGCCCAGCTCGGTGCGAGCAGGATCAGCCCGGCCGTGGCCAGCACCGACAGCGCGAAGCCGGCGCTCACCGCCAATTCCGGTGCGACCGCGAGCAATCCGATCACCGCACCACACAGGGCGGGTAGTGCCTGTTTGCGGCGACCGGTCAGCAGGGCCAAGACCGTCACCGAACCCATCGCGGCGGCGCGCAACACACTGGGATCCGGCCGGGCGAGGATCACGAAGACCACCACTGCCCCCGCGGCGGTCGCTGCCCTGGTTCTCGGTCCGGCGGTGAGGATACGGCTCAGACCGAGCAGCGCGGTCAACAAGATTGTGAAATTGGCTCCGCTGACGACGCACAGGTGTTGCAAGCCGGCGATTTCGAAGGCATCTCTGACCCCAGTCGACAGGGCGGCGGTGTCGCCGACGACCAGTGCGGGTAGCAGACCCGCCGCGTCGGGCGGTAGGGCGCGCGCGGCCGCGTCGGCCAGGTCGGCGCGTACGCCCGTCGCGAGTCGTTGCCACCAGGGCGGGACACCGATGCGTTCCGGTTCGGTGCTCGCCCGCAACGTGGCGACGGTGAGGTCGGCCCGCAACGGTTCGCTCACCGTTGCGCGGAACCGAACCACCTGTCCCGGTGCGAGTTTCGCCCACTCCTCCCCGGCAGCGAGAACCACCAGCGCGCCACCGGCGTGTGTGCGGCGCGCACTATTGCCGAACTCGCGCAGGCCGACCCGGAGGATCCATCGCCGTTCGCCGCCGAACGAACCCGCCCGGATCTGTTCGGCGTCGTCCGAGATCTCCGCTACCACCGTCACGGTTCGCCCGACCGATTCCCGCAACGGATGTGCCTGCACGTGATGTTCCCGCCACGCGGCCGCCGCCCCGAATCCGGCGCCGAGCAGCATCGTCGCTGTCCCCGCCACAGCGACGACCCGCCACCGTTCCCGCCGATGCGCTATCGCCCACAACAAGCCGACCCACGCGCCGATCGCTCCCAGCACCGCCAGGACGGCCAGCACCACCCCCGCTCGCCAGCCGAGGGTCAGGGCGAGGAGCGTGGCCGCCCAGCACCCGAGCGCAGCGGGCACCAGCCGCATATCGAGGACCTGGGGCTCCTCCTGATCCTCGTCGGCCGCCGGGTTCCCCGGTCGCACCGATGGACGACGGCTCGACCCCGGCGATACGAACGACCTGCCGATCGATGCGGAACTGGTCGCCAACGGCCGGTCGACAGCTCCGCTCAGCGTTTTCGCTCTGGCCCTGTCCGCCCCGACCCTCATCGACCCGCCGCACCGGCGGCCTGCACAACCTGATCACGCCGGCCGGTGCCGACCGCGTCTCCCACACGGGTCATGTCGTGACCAGATCGCGCAGGCGGGCCAGTCGGGCCGGGCCGATACCGTTCACCTCACCGAGTTGCGCCACATCGGTGAACGGACCGTTGGTCGTCCGCCACGTGACGATCGCCTTCGCGGTGACCGGTCCGACACCCGGCAGCGCATCGAGTTCGGCCTCGGTCGCCGTATTGAGGTCGACTCGCGAATTGCCGCCGGCCGCACCGGAACCGGGACCCGCGCTCGCCCCCGCGGAGCTCGAACCCGGTGGCCCACCGGCGGCACTGATCATCGCGCTACCCTGCACAGGTCGACCCGCCTGGGGCCCGGCGGCACCGACAACCACCTGGTCACCATCGGTGAGCCGCTGGGCGAGGTTCAGCCCAGCGAGATCGGCACCCTCGCGGGCACCGCCTGCCATCTCGATCGCGTCGGCGACACGTGCCCCGCCGGGCAGACGATGCAATCCGGCGCGCTGCACCAAACCCACCACGCTGACGACAAGTTCCCCACCCCCACCCCCGGCTCCGGCTCCGGCTCCGGCATCATCGGTCGCGGCACCGCTCGTCGCCGCCACCACAGCGGCCTGTTCAGCGCGTGGCGTGATGTGTTCGGCGCGCAGTGCCGGTACCGGTGGCACCGCCTGCGATACCGGGCGATCGCGCATCACCATCACCCCGGTAAGCACCACCGCGACCAGGCCGATGATTCCGAGCACCAGCGCACCGCGCCGTCCCGGATCAATTCGAGCCTGACGAAAACGTTCCGGCACCAATCTGTTCCGGCCACGCCGGCCTTCCTCGTCCAGCCAGCCGGGCGTCCCCACCTCGCCCGGCGCCCCGTCCGCGGGAGTCAGCTCGTCGTCGTCCCAGTGGCCGGTACGCGGCGGATCGGCGGCGCCGCCCCACCGGTAGCCGAGGGGCTCGTCGTCCGCCTCCCACCGAGCCGTCGCATGCGGTCGTGGTTTGTCTTGCACCGCGAGCCCGCCCAACCGCTGCCGAACTCGCTCGTGCTCTTCGTGTCGTGGCATGGCGGCGACGCTAGCCCTCGGCTCTCCTCGAAACCCGCTGCCCACCTGCGCTTTCAGCGGGGCTGTGGATAACTCGCACCCTGTGGACAACTCTCGGTCAGCGGCGCTTTCCCACCGACCACCGGCGGTGCTCACCGAATACCGTGCGCTCATGGCCGATTCCCACTACGCAGGTACCTATGCACCTGGCACAACGCTTCCGCGACTTCGCGGTGCGGGAAGTCCACACCAACTCCCCGCTGTACTACCGCCGTGCCCTCGACATCGCCGAGGATCCGGCGGTCCTGGCCCTGCTGGCACGGCTGCCGGTCGAAAAACAGCAACCCAACCTCGTGCTCGCCGCCGCGACGGTGAACGGCGTGACCGCGGTGCCCTACAGCGAATTCCGCACGCAGCTGATCGAACGGTGGGACGAGATCGCGGCAACGGCGCTGTCCCACCGCACACAGACCAACGAGGTCGGTCGTGCGGCGACATTGCTTCCGGTGCTGGCCGGGCTGCCGGGCCCACTCGCACTCATCGAGGTCGGCGCCTCCGCGGGTTTGTGTCTCTACCCGGACCGTTTCAGCTACCGATACGGCACAACAGTGCTGAATCCACCGGACGGCGAGTCACCGGTGGTATTGCCCTGCACCGTGACCGGAGCGGTCCCCGTGCCGACAGCCGTGCCGGAGGTCGTCTATCGCGCAGGCGTCGATCTGAACCCCCTCGACGTCACCGACCCGCACAGCCGCGAATGGTTGGAGGCACTCGTCTGGCCCGGCCAGGAGGAACGGAAGACGCGACTGCGCGCGGCCTGCGAGATCGTCGCGGCCGACCCACCGATCCTCGTCACCGGCGATCTGAACGAACGGATCGCCGAACTCGTGCGCGCCGCGCCGCCCGACAGCACCGTGGTGGTGTTCCACAGCGCCGTCCTCACTTACCTCCCGCCGGAAGCCAGGGAGCAGTTCCGCACGACAGTGCGATCACTGCCCTGCCACTGGATTTCCCAGGAAGGCACAGGCGTGCTGCCCTGGCTGTCCGGCCGGCTCCCGCCACGGGCGTCCGAGGAGGCGCGCATGGTGGTCGCACTGGACGAGGTCGCGTCGGCCTTCGCCGACCCGCACGGCCGGTCGCTGGACTGGTTCGGTCCGGCGTAGCGACGGGATCAGAGCCGGCGCATCACCGAGACCACTTTGCCGAGGATGACGGCGTCGTCGCCGTCGATCGTCGAATAGGCGGGGTTGCACGGTTCCAGGTGGATGTGGCCGTTGCGGCGGCGGTACACCTTCACGGTGGCCTCCTCGCCGATCATGGCCGCCACGATGTCGCCGGAGTTCGCCTCACGCTGGCTGCGGACGACGACGAGATCGCCATCGCAGATGGCGGCATCGATCATGGAGTCGCCGCGCACCCGGAGGCCGAAGACCTCACCGCGTCCGACCAGCTCACGTGGCAATGTCAAGACGTCGTCGGCGTGCTGTTCGGCGGTGATCGGTGTGCCTGCCGCGATGTCACCGACGACCGGCACGCTGACGGCCGAGTCGGAGCCCGCGCCGGGTGCGCCACGCAGGAACAGGCGCACGTCGATGGGCCGGGTCATCGCCGCGCCGCGACGCAGAAAACCGTCCTCCTCCAACGCCTTCAGATGTTTGGAGACCGTCGAGGTGGATCGCAGCCCCACCGCGTCGGCGATCTCGCGCGCACTCGGCGGATAACCGTGCGCGAGCACCGAATCCCGGATCACCGCGAGGATGTGTTGCCTGCGCGGCGGCATGTTCGAGGTATCGGGAAAGTCGAACTCGTCGAATGCGGTCACGCTGGCATCGTAGAGCCCGGCCACCGCACCCTTTCAGGCCAGGTTCTTGGCGAAGCAGTTCGACAGCGGCAGCTCGTGATACGGCGCGAACAGCGGGATGCGGTGGTATCCGCTGCGTTCGTAGAACCGCACCGCATCGGGTTGAAGGTGCCCGGTCTGCAGGATGAGCCGCGGTTGCCCCGCCTCCCGCGCTGCTGCTTCGGCGGCCGCGAGCAGAGCCGTCGCTGTGCCCGTGCCACGAAAAGCCGGCCGGACGAACATCCGCTTGAGCTCCAGATCCCCGGCGTTCCAGCGCACCGCGGCATGGCCCGCGGGCGTCCGGCCCGCGTAGGCCACGAAGGTCTTGTGGACGGTGCTCGGGTCGACGAGTGTCGGCGGCGGCCCGACGAATTCGATATACGCGTAGCGCGGGGCGACCTCCGCCGACATCTCCGCGCGCAGCACGTGCGCGTCCGGATGCTCCCAGTCGACGGTCAGCACTTCGACGGCAGGTGGGGTCGGTCGCGTGGTGGAGGCGGTCATGTTCTCCACCGTAAGCAGGGGACCGATCCGGGCGCGCCGGTTGTGGTCACCGAGATTCTCGGCCTAGGCGCATCCGCCGGGCAGTACCGCGACGCCGAGGGCGCCCACACCGAGGTGGACACCGAGCGTGGGGCCGAATTCCGCGATGTGGAGTTCGGTGAGGGTGGGATTCTGTTCGCGCAGTTGGGTAGCCAGGGACTCGGCGGCCTCGGCGGCACCCAGGTGCTGGATACCGAGGGCTACGCCGTCGGGGCCCGCGGCGGACGTCGCGGCGGCGACGAGCTTGGTCACGGCGCGCGACCGGGTACGCACTTTCTCCCGCAGCTCCAGTTTGCCCTCGACCAACTGCAGCAGCGGTTTGGTGACGAGCTCGCTACCGAAGAAGGCAGCCGCGCTGCTGAGCCTGCCGCCCTTGCGCAACTGTTCGGTGCGGTTCACCAGAATGAAGGTGCGGGCACGGGTGGCGGCGGCCACCGCACACTCGTAGACCGCGTCGAGGGTGTCACCGGCGCGGGCGCGGCGGGCGGCGCCGAGTACGGGCAATCCTGTGGCCAAGCCCGCGCCGAGCGAATCCACCAGGCGCACACGGCCCTCGGCGCCCATCTCGCTCACCGCCTGTCGCCCGGCCTCCCAGGTCGCCGACAACATCCGCGACAGATGCACGGCGACCACTCCGTCGCCGCCGCTGTGCTCCATGGCGCGTTCGTAGGCCTCGCGCAACTCGCCCGGCGAGGCCGCCGACGTGGTGACCGAGTCGGCGCTGTAGTCGATCTCGACCGGCTCGACGCCCTCGCGCAACTGCCGGTCTCCGACCAGCACGTGCAGAGGCACCACTTCGATACCGAGCTCGTCGACGAGGTCGGCGGACAACCCCGCCGCCGAATCGGTGACCACCACAACGGCCACGGACTACCGGACCTCCTGCAGCGCCTTGGTCATGGCCGTGGCGACAGCCTGATGCCCGGCCCAGCCCCAGTGGATACCGTCGGGGTTGGCCGATCCCGATTCGATGTCGTCGCGCACGGCTTCGCCGAGGTCGACCAGCGGCACCGAGGTACGCGCCGACCACGCCCGCAACGCCTTCACCGCACGCGGCCGACCACGGTGCACACGGCCGTACGCATCGCAGCGATGCACCGACGGCAATACCGCGACCACCGGCAGCTCCGGACGCAACTGGGTCAGCGCCTCACGCGACTGCTCCAGATAGTCCACGCTCACCCTCGGTGGAAGAGCAACGGGGCGACCGAGTTTCGACAGCTTCGGCTGCAGCCAGTTGTAGGTGGCCCGCACCCCGCGACGCAGCCGAGGCGGACGGATGTAGCGGATCGTCTCCCGCAGGGCGGTGGGCAGCGGCGACGGCAGGGTGTCCATGCCGCCGACGGCGAATACGACAGCCCCCGCGCGCGGCACGGCGGCCCACACCCGGGGATCACCGATCAGTGCCCAGTAGGCGTCACGGCAGGTCCACCCGATCCGGGCGACCAGCTCGACATCCCAATCCAGTTCGGCCGCCACCAGATTCGGCCAAATCCTCGGATCATCGGCCGGCAATCCACCCTTGGGGCCGAAGTAGGCGAGCGAATCGGCGATCACCAACAGCACCGGCCGAGGCGACGCCTGCTCCACCGCCTCGGTCGAGGCCTCCTGCCGAACGGCGGGCGTCTCGACATCGACGGTGCTGATCGACTGAGTCTGCGGGGCAGCAGGTTCCGCGAGGACACTCGGCGCCACGCTCACACCATCGGTCGGTTGAGCCGGGGAAGGCGCCGGCAAAGACTTCACAGTGCGCTCCCCTTCGCCCGCGTCCGCCTGCGGCTGAGCCGTTTCTGTCTGCGCGGGACGGGATTCCGCCTCGGTAGCAACCGATTCATCAGTCCGCTGCAGAGTCGGGTCGACCTGATCCGCAGCCTGCGTGTCGACCGGACCAGTCTTGGTGTTCGAGTCGTTCCGCGCGTGCGACACGGAGTCGGTGTCCGTGGCCGAAGACACCGGAGTGCCGGTATCAGCCTGGGCTGCAGAGGAATCCGAGCCGTCTGTCAATGCGTCGGCGCCGTCGGCCGGACCGGCGCCGACCTTTCCGACGTCGTCGACGACATTCGCCGCTACGGAACCCTCGTCGTCGGACGACTCCGCACCGGAATCCTGTGCACCCGAACCGGACTCGCCCTCGGACGACGAATCGGCCTCGGGTTCGGCGGCCGGAGAAGGCGGCGGCCCGAACAGCGCGTCGGGCAGCGACCGCGTACTGCGCGCGGTGACCTGCTTGAAGAGTTCGTCGGGTACCGAACGGATCGGCTCCTCACGCTCGGGGCGTGCGGGCCGCGCCGGTGGCGGGCCGAACAGCGCGTCCGGCAATTGCCGTCCGGGCTTGGCCGTCACCTGCTGGAACAATTCGTCCGGTACCGATCGGACGGGCTCTTCAGAGGACATCGGGAGCTACCTTCGCCGCTGCGTTCCAAACATCGAGGCGCCAGCCGGGTCGGTCGATATCCGGGCCGTGACTGGACAGCTGCACCCAGCTCGTATTGGCCAGCCCACCGAGGGCAGGCCAGTTCTCCGGTGGCAGATCCAGCAACGCGGCCGTCAGGGCAGCGATCAGCCCGCCGTGCGCAACCAGGATGATAGTCCGACCGGGCCAATCCTGCCGCTCGTTGTACAGTTCGCGCACCACGGGCAGCGACCGGGCACCGACCTCGAGTTTGCTCTCGCCACCGGGCGGACGGTACGTGGCATCGAGCCGCCACTGCACCCGGGCGCCGGGATAGTCGGCGTCCACCTCGAGGTGGGTCAGGCCTTCCCAGTCACCCAGGTTGGTCTCGCGCAAGCGGGTGTCGGTGATCACCGGCAGATCGCTGAGGTCGCCCAGAGCCTGCGCGGTTTCCTTGGCACGACGCAGATCGGAGGCGTGGACGGCGATGGCATTACGTGAAACGAGCTCGCGGGCAGCCTCTTTGGCCTGCTGACGACCGAGCTCGGTGAGATCGGTGTCGATCTGGCCCTGCATCCGGTCGGCGGCGTTCCATTCGGTCTGCCCGTGCCGCAGCAGGATCAGCGTGCGCACATGGGCGTACTTGCTCACTCGCTGTCTGCCTCTGCCTGCGCGTCGTCGTCGGCGGCCGGGGCCTTGGGTGCGGCGATACCATCGACGGGAACCGTCGGGCAGTCACGCCACAGGCGTTCGAGGGCATAGAAGTTGCGCTCGTCGTTGTGCTGGATGTGCACGACCACGTCGACGTAGTCGAGCAGCGCCCAGCGTCCCTCGCGGGTGCCCTCGCGACGAACCGGCTTGTGCCCGGCCTCGCGCAGCTTCTCCTCGACGTTGTCGACGATCGCGTTGACCTGACGCTCGTTGGGCGCCGACGCGATCACGAAGCAGTCGGTGATCACCAGCTGTTCGGAGACGTCGAGGACAACGACATCGGTGGCGAGCTTGTCGTCGGCCGCGAGTGCGGCGACTCTGGCCATCTCGACCGCTTCGGCGGTGGCGCTCATGCCTTACCTTCCGTTCCTGCGGGCACATAGAGGTGCCGCTTCGATATGTACTGCACCACGCCATCGGGGACGAGGTACCAGACCGGCCGACCCTGGGCGGCGCGGCGCCGGCATTCGCTCGACGAGATGGCCAGCGCGGGGATCTCGATCATCGTGACGGCATCGGCGGGCAGGTCCCGCAGATGTTCCTCGAGATGGTCGGTGTTCAGCTCGTACCCCGGACGGCTCACCCCGACGAACTTCGCCAGTTCGAACAGTTCGGCCCAATCCTGCCATGTCAGGATGTTGGCCAGCGCGTCCGCACCGGTGATGAAGTACAGCTCGGCGTCGGGATGGGCGCTCTGCATCTCGCGCAGGGTGTCGACGGTGTAGGTGACCTTGTTGCGTTCGATGTCGGCCCGGCTCACCGAGAACCTCGGATTGGACGCGGTGGCGATCACCGTCATCAGGTAGCGGTCCTCGGCGGGACTGACCTGTTTGCCCGCCTTCTGCCAGGGCTGACCGGTCGGGACGAAGATCACCTCGTCCAGGTCGAACAGGTGCGCGACCTCGCTGGCGGCGACGAGGTGACCGTGGTGAACGGGATCGAACGTGCCACCCATCACGCCGAGCTTGCGGCGCGGCCGGGCTGTCTCGTGCATGAGGTCCGAGCTTAATAGGAGCGCCACCATTCGTACGGATCGGAGGGCTCCGGGAATCGGGGCCGCTCGGCTCGCCGTGGTCGCGGGCCCGCTTCGGCCGGTCGGTGCTCGACCGTGCCCGAGGCCTGGGCGCACATCTGGGCGAACTGACTGCGGGTGCGACGCAGCTCCTCGACATGATGGGCGGCCGGGTCGACGGCGACGAGGCGGTTCAGCTCGGTGAGCAGCACGTCCAGGGTCACCCACCACGGGCCGCGCAGCGTCCCGCCGGGGCCGCGCAGTTGCAGCCAGGCCGCCGCGCGCAGGCAGCGCGCGCGGGGCACGATCTTGTCCTGTTCACCCCAGAGCCCGGCCGCGCGCAGGTAGCCGCCGAGCGCCTCCGATTCCTGCCCGCAACATTCCCTTGCCACCGCCGCCGACCACAGCAGATCGGCGTGCCGGTGCCGCTCGGTGGGTGACGCGGCGATCAGGCGCGCGGCCTCGGTGAACTGCCAGGCGGCCTGACGGTAGCGGCCGAGGTGGTTGAGCGATTCGGCGAAGACCGCACGAACCTGCGCGAGCTCGCCGGGTGGGTAGCCGACAGCCCCGCCGAGCAGCGCGTGGTCGAACGCCCGCGCCGCCTCGGTATGCGCTCCCGCCCGGTGCCACGAGCGGCCCGAGACGATCCACAGATGTGCCGAGTCGGCCGCCGAGATCGGCGCCCAATCGGCGGCGGCCGCGGCAGCCGCGCGGGCGACATCGCGAGCGCGACCGGGTTGGGCGGCGATCGCGGTGACCAGCCGTGACCGCAGCTCCGCCCGCTCCCGTGCCCCGAGCTCCGCCGCGCCGACGACGAGTGCGCGCCGCAACTGCTGCTCGGCCGCGTCCGGCGCATCGATCAGTCGGGCCGCCGCGATCCGCGCGAGCTTTCGCGCGGCGCGGGCGAGCGAACCGGGCTCGAGAAGGCGGGCTGCCTCGGCGGCAGCGGAACCGGAGGCACCTGGCTGACCGGCGGGTGCACCGACCCGCAGCTCCGCGTCGTCGGCGGCCCCCTCGTCGATCGACTCGCCGACTCGCGCGGCGTGTTCGGGCGGCCCGGCGAGTGCGGCTGGGGCGGCGAATTCGGCTCGAGCGTCAGGTTTCTCGGCGGCGAACCGGTCGCTCACCGGGCGAACCACATCCGCACGACACAGACGCGGGCGACGAAGCCGATCTTCCGGTCCGATCCCCGATGTTCAGTTCGCCCGTCGTCGCGCGACGCCCCTGCCAGCATGGCGGTGATCTTGGTGGTTCGCCCCTACAAGTGGCTTAACGTCCGCTCAACGTTTCAGCGCTGCGGCCGTTTGGACTTCGGGAGTTTGGCGACGATCGCGTCGTAGGACGCGTCGATGAGCTCACGTAGTTCGTCGTCGGGAACGGCGCCGCCGACGCGAATGCTGTTCCAGCCGTAGCGGCCGATGTAGGCCGAGGCGGTGACATCGTCGGGGTAGATGGTGACCAGTTCGTCGGCCTCGGCGCGGTCTCGCCCGCATTTGAGACCGATCGATGTGCCCGCGCCGAGAAACGCGAACACCTTGTCGCCCACCTTGGCCACGGTGTCGCCCTCCCACGGTTCGTCTTCCCACGCACCGGGTTTGGCCAGGCAGTACGCCAATACATCCATCTCGCGGCTCCTCAGACGGGCAGCAGTTTCGACACGACGTCGGTGAGCTGGCGGGCCGACCGGCATTCGTGCATCTCGATCACCGCACCGTAGTCGGGTGCGGCCGAATCGCCGGTGCCCCAGAGGTTGTGCGGCTCGGGGTTGAGCCAGTGCGCGTGTTTGGCGGTTTCGACCAGACCGCGCAGCGTATCGACCCGCGGGTTGCGGTAATTGGTCCGGCCGTCGCCGAGGACGAGCAGCGAGGTGCGGCTGGTGACGGCGTCACCGAAGTTGTCGGCGAAGCTGGTGAAGGCCTGGCCGTAGTCGGAGTGGCCGTCGGAGTCGATGACGGTGGACTCGGTGAAGATTCTGGTGAGCACGTCGTCGAGACCGGTTTGCGGGCCGAAGTAGTCGGTGACCTCGTCGGTGCGGTCGACGAACGCGAAGATCCGCACCCGGGAGAACTGTTCGCGCAGGGCGCTCACCAGCAGCAGGGTGAAACCGCTGAAGCCGGCCACCGAGCCGGAGATGTCGCACAGCAGAACCAGATCAGGGCGCCCGGGGCGCGGTTTGCGCTGCACCAGATCGATCGGCACGCCACCGGTGGACATCGATGCCCGAAGGGTTTTGCGCAGGTCGATCTCGCCGCGACGGGAACGCTTGCGCCGCACCGCCAAACGCGAGGCGAGAATGCGCGCCAGCCGGTGGGTTCCCCGGCGCAGATCGGCCAGTTCGCGTTCGGAGGCGCGCAGGAAATCGGCGTCCTCCGCTTGCCGGGCCACCCCGTAGGTGGCGACCCGTTCCCGCCCGATCTGCTCGGCGACGCGGCGGTTCGTCTCCTCCTCCACGGTGGCGCGGAACCCGGCGATACGCATCCGCAGCAGGCGCTGCGCGATCTCGGCGTCGCGTTCGCTCGCGTCGGGTGGGAGGGCGAGACCGCCCAGCGCCCGCGCCAGCAAGGTCTGGGGCGCAAGGTCTTTGAGCGCCTGGTAGGCGGAGAACGACGGCCCACGCGCCGATTGGTACCGCCCGAGCTGCTCCACCACCTGGGCGGCGAGCAACTCGAGCTGGTTGCCGCTGTCGGGCGTGGCGAGCAATTCGGCGAGCTGTTCGCGCAGGGTGGGCAGATCGACGCGCCCGTCGGGTGTGCGCGGCAGTTCGGGCGCCTCGGCAGTGCGCTGCCCGACGGCGACCGGGAACCACAGGTCGAAGAGGCTGTCGAAGGTGGCGCGGTGGGTGGGCCTGCGCAGCAGAGCACAGGCCAGACCCTCCCGCACCGCTTCCCGATCGAGCAGGTCGAGCACGGTGAGTACCTGGCCCGCGTCGACGGTTTCCGACGGACCGACCGGCACGCCACGCGAGCGCAACGCCGCGACGAAACCCGCGACGTGACCACTGATGCCGTGGGGCGCGGGCGCGGTCATACCTCAGGCCAGTTTCAGCTCGGACAGTGCGCGCTGGTGGTCACTGCGGTGCTTGAGCACCACGCCGAGCGTGGCCCGCACGGTGGCGTCGTCGAGATCCTGGGAACCCAGTGCGAGCAGGGTGTTGCCCCAGTCGATCGTCTCGGCGACCGACGGCAGCTTCTTGAGCTGCATGCCGCGCAGCACATGCACGATGCGCACCAGCTGCTCGGACACCACCGCCGACAGCTCGGGTACCCGGCTGGCCAGGATGCGGCGCTCGAGATCCTCGTCGGGGAAGTCCAGGTGCAGGTACAGGCAGCGACGCTTGAGGGCCTCGGACAGTTCGCGGGTGGCGTTGGAGGTGAGCACCACGAACGGCTTACGGGTGGCGGTGATCGTGCCGAGCTCCGGAACGGTGACCGCGAAATCGCTGAGGACCTCGAGCAGCAGACCCTCGATCTCGACGTCGGCCTTGTCGGTCTCGTCGATCAGCAGCACCGTGGGATCGGTGCGCCGGATCGCGGTGAGCAGCGGACGGGAGAGCAGGAACTCCTCGGTGAAGACGTCGGCTTTGGTTTCGGCCCAATCGTTTTCGCTCGACGCCTGGATCCGCAGGATCTGCTTGGCGTGGTTCCACTCGTAGAGGGCGCGAGCCTCGTCGACACCCTCGTAGCACTGCAAACGCACCAGTTCGGCGTCGGCGACCTGGGCGACCGCGCGCGAGAGTTCGGTCTTGCCGACGCCTGCCGGGCCCTCGATGAGCAACGGTTTGCCCAGCCGGTCGGCGAGGAACACCGAAGTGGCCGTGGCCTTGTCGGCCAGGTAGCCGGTGGTGGCCAGCCGGGCGATGACGTCGTCGACCGAGGTGAAGATCGGTTCCTGTACCAGGGTCACGGTCACACCGGCCGAGTCTGGCCGTCGCCCCACACGATCCACTTGGTGGAGGTGAGTTCGGGCAGGGCCATCGGGCCGCGGGCGTGCAGCTTCTGGGTGGAGATGCCGATCTCGGCACCGAAGCCGAACTGCTCGCCGTCGGTGAACGCGGTGGAGGCGTTGACCATCACGGCGGCCGCGTCGACGCGGGCGGTGAACTCACGCGCGGCGGCCAGGTCGGCGGTGACGATGGCCTCGGTGTGGCCGGTGCCCCAGGTGTTGATGTGCTCGACCGCGGCGTCGAGGCCGTCGACGACCTTCACGGCGATATCCATGGTGAGGTACTCCTCGCCCCAGTCGGCATCGGTGGCGGGCACCTGACCGGGCAGGTCACCGTGAATGGTGACGCCCGCGTCCTCGAGTGCCTTGCTCAGCCGCGGCAGCGCGGTCTCGGCGACGGCGGCATCGACCAGGAGCGTCTCGGCGGCGTTGCACACGCTGGGACGGCGAGTCTTGGCATTGAGCACGATCGCCTCGGCCATGTCGAGATCGGCGGCGCTGTGCACGTAGACGTGGCAGTTGCCGGTGCCGGTCTCGATGGTCGGCACCTGCGCGTCGCGGACGACCGCGTTGATCAGGCCCGCACCGCCGCGCGGGATGACCACATCGACCAGGCCGCGCGCCTGGATCAGGTGGGTGACGCTTGACCGGTCGTTGCTCGGCAGCAGCTGCACCGAGTCGGCCGGAATGCCCTGGGCGGTGAGCGCTTCGCGCAGGATCTCCACGAGCGCGGCATTGGAGTTCGCCGCCGAGGACGAGCCGCGCAGCAGCGCCGCGTTGCCCGACTTCAGTGCCAGGCCGAAGGCGTCGACGGTGACATTGGGCCGTGCCTCGTACACCATGCCGACCACGCCGAGCGGCACCCTGGTCTGCCGGATCTCGAGCCCGTTGGGCAGGGTGCTGCCGCGCACGACCACACCGACCGGATCGGGCAGGCCGGCGACCTGACGCAGGCCCGAGGCGATCCCGTCGATGCGGGCCTTGGTGAGCCGCAGCCGGTCGAGCAGGTTCTCCTGGGTGCCCGCCGCGCGGGCGGTCTCGATATCGGCGTCGTTGGCCGCGAGCACGCGGTCGGCCGCGGCGAGCAGCGCATCGGCCGCGGCGTGCAGTGCGTCGTTCTTCTGCGCCGTGGTGAGCTGAGCGAGCGCACGGGACGCGACGCGAGCCCTGCGGGCGGCGTCGTGCACCGCTGCGCGGATGTCGAGCTCGGGGGTCACTTCTACCGTCATGGGTATCAGCGTACGCATTGTGCCTGTCCCGCTCGACGCCACCCGGGACCCGGAATGTGGCTCCGACCGGCAGCGGGACCGAGTTGTCCACAGGGTCTTGCCCGGTTGCCGCGCGCTGCACACGCCACTGATACCGAGTCGCGACGGACCGCGTCGCCTCGGCGAGCACGCAAAGGCTTGGTTCACACACCGACAGCCCGAAACCCGCATCGGCAACGCCGTCACCGCTAAATTCGACGCATGGACCGCTCCGCTGTGCCGACCGTCGTGGTGTTGGGCAGCGTCAACATGGATTTGGTCACCACCACGGCGCACCGGCCGGCTCCGGGCGAGACGGTGCTCGGGTCCGGATTCGCCACGATTCCGGGCGGCAAGGGCGCCAACCAGGCGATCGCGGCGGCCCGCACCGGTGCGCGCGTGCGTTTCCTCGGCGCGGTCGGCGACGACGCCTTCGGCGCCACCCTGCGCGCGACCCTCGACGACGCGGGCATCGACACCACCCTGCTGCGCACGGTCCCCGGCCCGAGCGGGGTAGCGACGATCGTGGTCGACGGTGCGGGCGAGAACAGCATCATCGTCGTGGCCGGTGCGAACGGCCGGATGACCGACCTGACCGAAGCGGAGCTCGCGGCGATCGGGGCCGCCGACATCCTGCTGTGCCAGCTCGAGATCCCCCTCGAAACTGTCACAGCGGCCGCACACCACGCCGCCTCCGCAGGAACACTCGTCGCCCTGAACCCCTCCCCCGTCCAGCCGCTGCCCGCGCGACTGTGGGCCGATGTCGACCTGGCGATCGTGAATTCGCTGGAGTACGAACAGTTCTCGTCGACCCTGGGGCCGGTCGCGCACGTGGTGCGAACCCTTGGCCCCGACGGTGCGGTCTACCGTGGCGGCGACACGGAACTGATCGCCGGTGGGCGCCGTGTCGACGTGGTCGACACGACGGGCGCGGGCGATGCCTTCACCGGCGCCCTCGTAGCAACCTGGTCACAGGGCGCGGCCGCCGCCCTGAACTGGGCGAACACGGCCGGTGCGCTGGCGACTACCCGCCTCGGCGCCAGCGCGTCCATCCCCGGCCGGGAACAGATCGCGGCCGCGCTCGCCGAGAATCGCTGATCCGCGGTGGCGAGGAAGGCACCGACCGCGCCGCCGCACTAGGAGCGAATGGGACACCGGCAACGTTCCACCCACCCGCGACCGCGTGGTAAATGGGGTGCGCCGCCCACGACACGGCCCCTACCGTTGGTATTACACCAAGGAAAGGACCGACCATGTTTCCCGTCGAGCTGCGCGGTACCCGAGCGCAGACGCTCATGTGGGCAGACGAGCACCAGATCGAGCAGGCCGCACTGAAGCAGCTCCGCAATATCGCGGAACTGCCCTGGGTGCACGGGCTGCGCGTGATGCCGGATGTGCACCTGGGCAAAGGCGCGACGGTCGGTTCGGTCATCGCCATGCGCGACGCGGTGGCGCCCGCCGCCGTCGGCGTCGACATCGGGTGCGGTATGGAGAGCGTGAAGACGGACCTGACGGCGGCGGATCTGCCCGACGACTTGCGCTCGCTCCGTTCGCGGATCGAGCAGGCGGTGCCGGTGGGTTTCAGCGCGCACAAGGAGGCGGTGAACGTCACCGCGCTGCATGCCGGGTCGCACGGGCAGTCCGCGCGTACCAAGGGATGGGACCGGTTCTGGCGTGAATTCGGCGAGCTGCACCCTGGTGTTTCCGCGTTGGAGTCCAAGGCGCACAAGCAGATCGGATCGCTCGGCGGCGGCAACCACTTCATCGAGATCTGCCTCGACCAGGACGACGCCGTGTGGATCCTGCTGCACTCCGGCTCGCGCAATATCGGCAAGGAGCTGGCGGAGCGGCACATGGCGATCGCGCGGACGCTGTCGCACAACCAGTCGCTGCCCGATCGCGATCTGGCCGTTTTCCTTTCCGGCACACCGGAGATGGACGCCTATCGCCGGGACCTCACCTGGGCCCAGGAGTACGCGGCGCGCAATCGCGCGGTGATGCTGTCGCTGGTGTGCCGGGCGGTGCGGGACGAATTCGGCGAGCGGCCGGTGCGTTTCGAGGAGCCGATCAGCTGCCATCACAACTATGTGGCCGAAGAGATCATCGACGATGTGCCGATGCTGGTGACCCGCAAGGGCGCGGTGCGGGCGGGTGCCGGTGAGCTGGCGCTGATTCCGGGGTCGATGGGCACACGGTCCTATGTGGTGCGCGGCAAGGGCAATCCGCTGTCGTTCCAGTCGGCCTCGCACGGCGCCGGACGACGGATGAGCCGCAACGCGGCCAAGCGGCAGTACACCGTCGCGGACCTGATCGCCCAGACCGAGGGCGTCGAGTCGCGTAAGGACGCGGGCGTGGTCGACGAGATCCCGGCCGCGTACAAGGACATCGACGAGGTGATCGCGGCCCAGACCGATCTGGTCGATGTGGTCGCGACCTTGCGTCAGGTCCTGTGCGTGAAGGGGTGACTCGGCGGGAGCTCTGTATCGCCGATCAAACCTGTCGGTGGGGTGGGGCAGCATAGAGCCCATGACCACAGCGGCAGGTAACGACGTGCTCGACCTGATGGCTCCCGACCTGCGCGAACGCGCCGAGGAGCTGCTCCGCGACCTCGCCGGGCCGCAAGCCCGGCTCCGCGAGGACCAGTGGACGGCGATCGAGGCGCTCGTCGTGCGGCGCAGCCGGGCACTGGTCGTCCAGCGCACCGGCTGGGGTAAGTCCGCGGTGTATTTCATCGCGGCCAAACTGCTGCGCTGGGCGGGTCGGGGGCCGACGGTGATCGTGTCGCCGTTGCTCGCCCTCATGCGTAACCAGGTGGCCGCCGCCGAACGGGCGGGGGTGGTCGCGGCCACCATCAACTCGGGCAATGTCACCGAGTGGGACGAGATCCATCAGCGGGTCGCCGACGGTGCGGTCGATGTGCTGCTGGTGAGTCCGGAACGCTTGAACAATCCCGACTTCCGCGACCAGGTGCTGCCGAGACTCGCGGCCGATGCGGGGCTGGTCGTGATCGATGAGGCGCACTGTGTGTCGGATTGGGGTCACGATTTCCGTCCCGATTACCGCCGCATCCGCACCCTCATCGCCGACCTCGGCACCGACGTGCCGGTGCTGGCCACCACGGCGACCGCCAACGACCGGGTCGTCACCGATGTGGCCGGGCAGATCGGCACCGACACGCTCGTGTTGCGCGGCACCCTGGATCGCGAGTCGCTGCACTTGTCGGTGGTCCGGTTCGACGACGCGGTGCAGCGCACGGCGTGGCTCGGCGCCCACCTCGATCGGATGCCCGGTTCCGGCATCATCTACTGCCTCACCGTCGCCGCGGCGAACGACCTGGCCGACGTGCTCGCCACCCACGGCCACACCGTCGCCGCCTACACCGGCCAAACGGACCCGGCCGAACGCGAAGCGCTCGAAGCGGCCCTGCTGAACAACGAGGTCAAAGCCCTGATCGCGACCTCGGCACTCGGGATGGGCTTCGACAAGCCCGACCTCGGTTTCGTGGTGCACGTCGGCGCGCCGTCCTCGCCGATCGCCTACTACCAGCAGGTCGGCCGCGCGGGACGCGGCACCGACCGCGCCGAAGTGGTGCTGCTGCCCGGCCCGGAGGACGCGCGCATCTGGAGTTACTTCGCCTCCGTTGCCTTCCCCCGCGAACACATCGTGCGCTCGGTGCTCGCGGCCCTCGACACGGATCGTGCGATGTCGACGGCGGCGCTCGAACCGCTCGTCGAGCTGAACCGTTCGCGGCTCGAGATGGTGCTGAAGGTGCTCGACGTCGACGGCGCGGTTCGCCGCGTGCGCGGCGGCTGGCTGTCCACCGGCCAGCACTGGACCTACGACACCGAACGCTACGAACGTCTCGCCGCCGCCCGCGACGCCGAGCAACAGGCGATGATCGACTACCAGTCGACCACGACCTGCCGCATGACGTTCCTGCGCCGCCAGCTCGACGACCCGGGTCTCGACGGCCTGGCCACCGCCGAGCTCGACTGCGGCCGCTGCGACAACTGCACCGGCACCCGTCCCGACACCAGCGTCGACGACGCCGCGATCGCCGCCACCCGGGCCCGGCTCGACCGCCCCGGCCTCGACCTCGCCCCCCGCAAACAGTGGCCGACCGGCATGGCGAAACTCGGAATCCCGTTGTCGGGCAAGATCACCGGCGGCGCCGAGACCGGACGGGTGCTCGGCCGGCTCACCGATCTGGGCTGGGGCCAGCGCCTGCGCGCCCTGCTCGACGGACCGGACGCCCCGGTACCCGACGCGGTGTTCGACGCCTGCATCGCCGTACTGCGCGACTGGGACTGGGCGGCTCGCCCCACCTCGGTCCTCGCCCTGGAATCGCCGCGCTACCCCCAGCTCACCACCAGTCTCGCGCAGCGGCTCGCCCAGATCGGCCGACTCACCGACCTGGGCACCTTGCACGCGCGCCCCGACCGCCCTCCGGTCTCGGCGGCGAACTCGGCCCACCGCGTGGCGGGATTGTTCGACTACTGGGAGGTACCCGACCTGTCGCAGGTGGACGGACCGATCCTGCTGGTCGACACCCTCACCGACACCGGCTGGACCATGACCGTCGCCGCCCACGCCCTCCGGACGAGCGGCGCGGACGCTGTGCTCCCGTTCGCGCTGGCCACGCCGACCTGATCCGCTCCCGCCCAGCGCGTCCGATCCCGTACTCTCAGCACGTACGCGCAGGTCGAACGGCCGACGATGGAGTCGTGATGACATCGAAGAAGCTGCCCCCGATTCCCGTGGTCCACGCGTTCGACCGGGTGCGTGACGCGCTGGCCAGACTCCACCGGCGGCTCGTCCCCGGCCACATCGCGCTGCTGGAACTGCAGTTCGCGGGGTTCCTCTCCCAGGCCATCAGCACCGCCGCCGAGCTCGGCATCGCCGACCAGCTCGCCGACGGCCCGCGCACTTCCGCGCAACTGGCGAGCGCGCTCGAGGTGGACGAGGACGGACTGCGCAGGCTCCTGCGGCTGCTCGTGAGCTACGAGGTATTCGCCCAGCGCCGCGACGGCAGCTACGCCCTGACCCGCATCGGTGAGGCGTTGCGCGGCGACGCGGCGGTGACCATGCGCGAGGTGGCCCGGTTCTTCGGCTCGCCCTACCACCGCAACCACTGGACCCACCTCGGCGATGCCGTTCGCACCGGCGAGGCGGTCGGGCAGGCGCTGGAGGGCGCGAGCTTCTTCGAATACGCCGCGCGCAATCGTGCGGTGGGCGACCTGTTCGACCGCGCGATGACCAGCATCGGCACGCTGTCGATCGAACCGCTGCTCGCCGCCTACGACTTCGGCCGGTTCGACACAGTCGTCGATGTCGGCGGCGGGCGTGGCAGTCTGCTCGTCGAGATTCTGCGCCGGCACCCGTCGTCCACCGGGGTGGTGTTCGATCTGCCGGGCGTGGTCGAGGATCTGAGCACCGATCTCGCCGCAGCCGGACTCGGCCGACGCTGCACGGTGGAAGCGGGCTCGTTCTTCGAGGCCGTGCCCGCGGGCGCCGACGCCTATCTGCTCAAGAACATCGTCCACGACTGGTCCGACGAGCACGCCGAACGCATCCTGCGTACCGTCCGCGCCGCCATGGGCCCGACCGCGACGCTGCTGGTGATCGAGCTGGTGCTGCCCGAGCATCATCGGCCGCACCCGGGCAAATTCGTGGATCTGGAGATGCTCGTCAATACCGAGGGCGGCCACGAACGCACCGAAGCCCAGTTCCGTGCCCTGCTCGACCGCAGCGGTTTCACCTTGAAGCGCACGGTGGAGACCGTGGCGCCGGTCTGTGTACTCGAGGCCGTCGCGCGCTGATCGGGCCCGACACGCCGTCGCCGATTGTGTATACCGCCGGTGAGCAGTGTTTCAATGCGGCTATGACCAGGACCACATTTGCTCGAACCCTGATGGCCGTCGCCACGGGCTGTGCGGCCGGCTTCACCCTTTTCACCGCCCCTGCCCAGGCGACGAACGAGAACCCGCTCGACTGCTCCGGTGTGCCGGGCGCCCAGGCCGCCGCCGACCGCGAAAGCGCACGGCGCGGCATCGCCATCACCCCGCTGTGCTTCAGCGGCGGTCTCTACAGCGGCATCCACGCGGGCATCCCGCTGGCGGTGCTCAACCCGTTGACGATGCCCGGCACCAACACCGTGTGCGTCGCCGAACGCGAAACCGTCGAGGCGGCGGCCAAGTTCGAATGGACCGAGCAGGTACATGTGATGCCGATGTGCATCCAGCACCGGGCTTTCGGGGTGTACGAGCTGTAGTCGCGCGCCACGCGGGTCCGCTACCCGGCCACGGGGCGGGCCCGCTCGTCTATCGTTGCGCGTGTGGCCAAGTCTGCGGCTCCGGCGGTCGAACTGCCGGTGGGTGAGCACACGGTACGGGTCAGCAATCCCGACCGGGTGTACTTCCCCGAGCTCGGCGTGACCAAGCTCGACCTGGTGAACTACTACCTCAGCGTCGGGGACGGCATCGTCGACGCGCTGCGTGACCGGCCGTGCATGCTGCACCGGTTCCCCAAGGGCCTGGCCGGTGACAAGGTCCATCAGAAGCGGTTGCCCGCCGGTGCGCCCGACTGGATTCCGACCGTGCGGGTGTACTTCCCGCGCTACGGCAGGCACGCCGACGAACTCTGTGTCGAGAAGCTCGCCGACGTCGCGTGGGCGGTGCAGATGTCCACCGTGGAGTTCCACCCCTGGAATTCCCGCTCGACCGACACCGAGTCACCCGACGAGTGGCGCATCGATCTGGATCCCATGCCCGATTGCCCGTGGTCACGGGTGCAGCGCGTCGCCGGGGTGGTGCGCGAGGTCCTCGACGAGTTCGGTGCCGTCGGCTGGCCGAAGACCTCCGGCGGTCACGGCCTGCACGTCTACGTGCGGATCGCGCCCGAGCACGGATTCCAGCAGGTTCGCCGAGCGGCGCTGGCCTTCGCCCAGGAAGTCGAGCGACGCGCGCCCGGCGATGTGACGACCGCGTGGTGGCGGCGCGATCGCGACCCGAGCGCCCTGTTCGTCGACTACAACCAGAACGCGCGTGACCACACCATCGCCGCCGCCTATTCGGTGCGTGGTGTCCCCGAGGCAACCGTGTCGACACCGGTGCGCTGGGACGAGATCGACTCCATCCATCCTCGTGATTTCACGATCCGGACCGTGCCCGCCCGCTACGCCGAGCTCGGTGACATCCAGGCCGACATGGACGACGCCGTCTTCGACATCACCCCACTGCTGGAACTCGCCGACCGCCACGGCGTGGACGAACCGGTCGATCTCGACGAATCGTGAGGTCCTGGCTCGACGCGGTCCCGGCGGTCCGGGAGAATCGGAACTCTGCCCGCCCCGGCACCAACCAGGAGGACTTTGTGCAGGAATCCGCGATCACCGTCGCGATCGGTCCGGACCCGAACGCTCCGCGACTGCTCGAGAAGGCGGTTGTGGGCGCGGGTGCCCGGGTCGGTCCGCTCACCGACGCCGACGCTCTGATCTGGACCGGGACGCCCGCTGACTTCCCGGCCGCATTGCCTGCGTCGGTGCGCTGGGTGCAGTTGCCCGCCGCGGGTATCGAGGACTTCTTCGATGCGGGCGTGTTCGCCGCCCACCCTGGCCCGACGTTCACCTCCGCGGCGGGCGCCTTCGCGCACAGCGTCGCCGAGCACGCGCTGATGCTGTTGCTGGCGGGCGTGCGGTATCTGCCCGAGCAGTTGCGCGCGACCTCGTGGCGGCAGCGCGAGTTCTTCCCGCACGTGGGGTCGTTGCGCGGCAAGACCGTGACGATCGTCGGCGCGGGCGGTATCGGCCGCGCGCTGATCCCGATGCTCGCCCCGCTCGGTGCGCACGTGATCGCGGTGAACCGGTCGGGCAACCGCGTCGCCGGACCCGGAATCGGCGCCGACGTGGAGACGGTGCCCGCCGACCAGCTCGGACGGGTCTGGTCCCACACCGACCACGTGGTCGTCGCGGCCCCGGCGACCGCGCAGACTCGTCATCTGATCGGGGCCGACGAGCTGGCCAGGCTCAAGCCGTCGTCGTGGGTGGTGAATGTGGCGCGCGGCAGCCTGATCGACACCGACGCGCTGGTCGACGCACTGCGGCGCGGCATCATCGGCGGTGCCGGACTCGATGTCACCGACCCGGAACCGCTGCCCGACGGGCATCCGCTGTGGGACCTGCCGAACGCGATCATCACTCCGCACGATTCCAATCCGCCGCAACTGCGCCTGGCCGCTTTCGCCG
The DNA here is from genome assembly GCF_040655675.1 of Nocardia sp. NPDC050378. Classification (NCBI taxonomy): domain Bacteria; kingdom Bacillati; phylum Actinomycetota; class Actinomycetes; order Mycobacteriales; family Nocardiaceae; genus Nocardia; species Nocardia sp. NPDC050378. The sequence continues at coordinate 102,381 of NZ_JBFAKI010000013.1, read as the reverse complement.
ATCATGTCGGCGCCAACGTCGCCCGGTTCGTGGCGGGCGAACCCTTGCGGGCGATCGTGGATCCGCGGCGCGGTTACTGATCGATGCGGCCGCTGCCGACCCAGGACGCGATGCGGCTGCGGCTGGTGAAGCCGAGTTTGGTGAGAATGTGCTGCACATGGTTCTGCGCGGTGCGTTCGGACAGGACGAGCGCGGCAGCGATCTCCCGGTTCGTGAGGCCACGTGCCACGAGGCGGGCGACCTCGCGTTCGCGCGGAGTCAGTGTCGTGCCACTGTTTTCGTGCACCGCGACCATCCGCAACCGCTCGATCCACGGCGTCATCCCGACCGATTCGGCCACCGGCAACACACCCTCGGCCACAGCGACGGCTTCGGCGGTGGCGCCCCGGGCGAGCAGGAGTTCGGCCAGTTCGCAGTCGGCCTCGACGGCGAATCCGGGGGCGCCGATCGTGCGGGCGGTCCGCGCCGCCGCGCGCAGGTCCTTTTCGGCGGTATCCGGATCGTCCAGTGCGGCAGCGAATTTTCCGAGCCACATCGTGACGGGTCCGAGATAGTGCGCATTGCCACCGCCGCCGGTGACGTGGCCGTTGCGGTAGCGGGTCAGCCGCTCACGGAAGTAGGCCACGTCGTCGACGATGCCGAGACCGGCCGCGACCGCACCACCGACGGCGAGCACATCGAGCGCGAAATACGGTGGGAACACCCAGGTTCCGGGACGGCCGAGGCCACGGTAAAGGGACTCGGCCGCCGCGGTCATGCCGCTGTCCACCATCGGGAACGCGGTGCCGAGCGCGGCGAACAGCAGATTGCGCACCTCGCCACGCACCGGAGCCTGCGGCAATGTCAGTGCCTCCGGCGGATGGCCGCGGTGGTGCCCGACCACGATCAGCAGTGATCGGTAGGCGCCGAACGCGGCGGGATGGCCGAGCGCGGTGGCCAGCTCGTGCGCTCGCCGGGCTCGGTCGAGCGCGTCGTCGAACTCGGCGCGCGCCTGCGCCAGTGCGGCTTCCGCGACCAGCCGGTGCCACCGCGCCATCGGACCGCCGGTGTGCTCGGTACACCAGGACAGGCACGACAGCTCCCTGGTGATCGCGCCCAGATCACCCTGTTCCCACAGCGCATCGATGCGCCACAACCTGCCCCACATCTCCATGGCCGGGTCGCGCGCGTGCTCGCCCGCGGCGATCATTCTGGTGGCGAGTTCGCGATGTTCCTCGCGATGGTCGGGTCCGCTGCAGGCGAGCTGACGGGCCCGCAACGCGGCGGCGAGGACCGCCGGGTCGTCACTGCGCTCGGCCACCGCGAGCGCGACCCGGCTCGACGCGTCGACACCCTGTGAGCGGCCCAGATAGATCGCGGTTTCGGTGGACCGGGCCAGCAACCGGGCGCGCAGCGAAAGGGGCAAATCGGCGGCGGCGAGCGCTTCGGCGCACGCGTCGGCGATATCGCGGTCCCAGCCGCGCTCCCCGATCGGCTCGAGCACCAAGGCCGCCTCGGCCTGCAGGACCGGCTCCCCTGCCTTGCGGGCCAGTGCCTCGGCGGCGACGCAATCGGCACGGGCGGCGACGAGGCGACCCGCGCGGACCTGTGCGGCGGCCCGCTCCAGCAGCAACCTGCCACGCTCGAGCGGCGCCAGCTCGGCCGCATGGGTCATCGCCAGCCCGTAGAAGCGCACGGCGTCCTCGAAAGCCAGCTCCCGCAACGCCACCTGTGCGGCGCGGCGCGCCCAGCGCACGGCGGGTTCGTGTGCTCCGGTCACCGCCGCGTTCGCCCAGTGCCAGGCCAATGCGGCCGAATTCGCCTCCACCGCATCGGGATACAACGCCTCGATGGCCAGGGCCGCCCGCTGATGCAGCACCACGCGCTGGTGCAGCGACAGATCGTCGAGCAGGGCCGCCCGCACCAGCGCGTGCGCGAACCGCACAGTGCCCGGATCGTCGTCGGTCGCCAGCAAACCCGCGTCGACCGCTTCGTCCACCGCGGCCAGACAGTCGGCCGCCGAGCGCTCGACCAGCCGCGCGGCGACGGCGATCGAGAACCGCTCACCCAGAATCGAGGCCGCCCGCAACAGCTCGACGGCCCGGGCCGACCGCGGCACCATCCGCGCGCGCACCACCTCGCGCAGACTGGTCGGCAGGCGCAGCGCGTCGTCGGTGGCACCACGCATCGACCGGCCGAGTTCACGAAGGTAGAAGGGGTTTCCACCGGTCATGTCGAACGCACGGTCCGCGAGTTCGGCTGGCAAGGCGCGGCCGGCCTCGAGCTGCAGGCAGCGCGCCGAGTCCGCAGGCGAGAGGCCGCGCACAGGCAGCGAGGCGGTGACCGGTTCACGCAGCAGTTCGGGCTTGATCGCGGTCCAGCCGCCGTCCTCGGCACCGGTGCGCTCGGTGGCGCACACCATGACCCGGCGATCCCGCAGCCCGCGCACGACATAGAGCAGGGCCTGCAGCGACGGCTCGTCGGCCCAGTGGATGTCGTCGATCACCAGCAACGTGCCGGTTGCCGCGCTGTCGTCCAAGCTCGCCGCGAACGCCTCGAACAGCGCGACCCGGTCGCCGTCGGGCGCGGCGATCCCCGGACCGAGCGCCTGGCGCCACAACCAGAACGGCGGCGGATCGGGCAGCTCGAGCGCTCGCGCCCAGAGCGTGCGTACCCCGCGTTCACGTGCGCGCGCCGCCAGCTCGGCGACCAACCTGGTCTTGCCGACTCCGGCCTCGCCGGTACAGATCACCTGCTGTGGAACCGCGTGGACCGCATCGTCGAGCCGGGCCAGCAGGTCCGCCAGCTCCCACTCGCGCCCGATCAGCTCGGCGATCACACCTCACCTCCGAGTAGACGAGCCTACTCGCAGGTGAGGGGCTTGCAGAAGGGTCAGGAAGCGGTGCGATCGGTGAGCCCACCGACCGTCACCACATACTCGTCGGACGTATCGTCGAAGCTGATCGAATAGGTGGTCGGATACCGCGCGGTGCGCTGGTAGGCCTGTGGTTGCGGGATGTCACCGGTGAACGAGGGCTTGGTGAGCAACCATTCCAGGGTGAACATCGGCTCGGTGAAGATGTACTGGCCGTCCCAGGAGCCGTTGATCAGGGTGTGCGTGAATTGGCCCGGTGCGACCGGATTGCTCATATCCAGCCAGTGCACACCCATCGCGGGGACCGCCTGCACCTCGATCGGCTCGGGTGCCGTCACGTAACCGGCGGGCATGTATTTCGCGTCCGGGTTCACGGCCGCCTTCGCCAGGAACTGCGGATCCTGCGGGCTGATCGCCGTCACCGCCGCCGCGTCGATGAAATAGAAATGGGCGTCGAAGTGCGGCTTGTCGAACATGCCCACCGGTGGATGGCCGTGCGGCACCCAGTCGAAGGTGAGGTGGTCGACCACCGCGCCCGCCGCTTCCTTCGGCAGCGCCAGGGGTCTACCGGCGGGGGGTGGGCCCTCCGGCGCGCCGGCGGGCATGGGCAGCCCCTCCAGCGCCGCCTCCTGGATTCGCAGGCCGACCTCGGTCGGCTTGCCCGAGTCGTCGGTGGTCACGTAGGTGCGGATCTGCCCGTTGCCGAGGGCGAGTTCGTCGCCGTAGTAGGTCGTCGCGTCACTGTCGTCACCGCAGGCCGCGCCGAAGGCGAGCACGAGAACGGCGGCCAGTGCCGTGGTGATGCCGCGAGTACGCATGGTCATCACCTCAGTTCCGTGCGTCGGACGGCCGCCTCGAACACGTAGGTCATAGCTCCTCCAGTCAACGGATCTGTCCTGACGGTAGGAGTCACAGCGGCAACAGACGTCCGCCGAAATACTCATCCGGCTACTCATTGCGCCGCAGTTTCCATTCGGGCGGATGAACGGTGCGCCGGAATCGGACACTGCGGTTAGGCTGAGCTCGTCCTGGTTCGGTAAGGATGGGATCGGCAATGGGATGGACCTTCACCGCGGACGAGTTCGCGCACGTCTGGCGGGAGACCGGTCACGACCGGGTGCCTTTTCCGCTGCGGTTGCTCGAAACGCCGCGCACCGAGGACGAAGCGCGCCGATTACGTTCGACGCTCGACCAGCGACTGACGCCCGGCACCGATCCCGACCTCACCGCGTGCCTGCGGATCGTGGCCGAACCGCACGCCAGGATCGTGCTCGTCGGCGGCGGGCACACGCCGGGCAGCGAGATCCGGCTATTGGCCTGCGCTGTCTACGATCACGCGGTTCTCGTCGTGCAGGAACCCGGCACCCGGCCCGATTACGGTGGGCAGGTGCGGGTTTCGATCGGGCACAGTGCCGGAATCGGCGCGCGCGTCACCGCCTGTCTGCCCGACACACCACCCGGACGTGAACCCGCGCGTGAGGCGGCGGCCGACGCGGTGCGCGACGAGGAGACCGTGATCGCGGCCCATCCCGCGGTGCCTCGGATCCAGCGTTTGCTGCGCCGCCCGCACACCGCCGAGGGGCATATCCGCATCGAAACCGGACTCGACCGTGAAACCCCTTCCCCGCCGCTGCATTACAGCTGGATCGACGTCGCCGGCGACGGGCGCTACCTGCTGCGCGTGGGGGAAACGGTGCACGTGGTTCCCGCTTCGACCGGTCAGCTCGCCGCGCAACTGCAGCGCCGGGTGGCACCGGCGCACAGTTCGCACAATCGTAGGTCCGGCTAGCCTGGACACCGACGCTTGATCTGGAGGGGAGACGCGATGACGATCGACAGCAGCCGAGCCGAGATCTCCCGGTTCCGCAGCGCCGCCGCGGCGGGGACGGTGAAATTCACGCCCGAGGCCGCGCGCCGGTGTGCCGATCTCTACGCACAGCAGGCCGACCGGCTCGCCGAGTTGCGCCACGACCTCGAAAATGCCGCCGAGGCAGGCGGATTCGGTGGTTTCGTCTCCGCACAGCAATTACAGGCCGGCTTCGCCCACAAGGCGCGCGACGCCGCTGATCTGCTCGATCGCTACATCGAAGCGGCCTACCGGATGCGTGAGGCGTTCCTGCTCAGCGCGGGCCTCTACGAGGAAGCCGACGCCGCCGCGGCCGCCGCGCTGCGCGCCATCGATACGCGGGTGCACTGATGAGTACTGATCCCACCTACATCAGTGCGATGGAGCATTTCGAATCCATGCCGCACGAGCAGATCTACGCGCGCACCCAGCAGATCGACGCGGGCGAGATCCTCGGCGCCTCGATGGCCTGGCTGGAAACCGCCGCCGCCCTCGTCACCCTGCCCGTCGCCAAGGCCCATGCCGACCAGGTGATCGAGGAGGCGGGATGGGAAGGCGCGGCCGCCGAAGCCGCCGCGGCGAGCACCCGCAGCTTCGCCGCCGCCATCGACGAATTGGCCGCGGTGATGGCAGAAGTCGGCACCCGCCTCGGTGGGGTGGCGGCCGCCGCCGAAGCGGTGAAACTGGCGGTGGTCGCCCCCGGTGACTCCGGCCCGGTCGGCACCATCGCCCGTCTGCTGGCAGCCGCGGATGTCATCGACGCGCAGATGGCGGCCGAAGCGTTGCGCCAGGAAGCGCTCCTGGCCATGAACATGATCTACAAACCGGCCTACACCCTGGCCGGCACCGGCGTTCCCGCCCTTCCCCTGCCCACCGCTGATTCACCCGTCCCCCTGGACAACCCGCCCCGAACCAACGGCGCTCCCCCAGCAGAGAGCACCCCGCCGAACCCCGAAACCCCGGCACCCGGCAGTCCGAACAACTCCGCCCCCACCACCGAAAACCCGGGGCCCTCCAACGACGCACCTGCGCCCGAAGATCCGGCGCCCTCCACCGAAGCACCCTCGTTGCCAGAAGATCCGGCGCCGTCCGGCGAGCCCGCACCGCCGAACCCGAACCCCGCCACCCCCAGCGAAAGCCCCACCCCGACCACCGAACACCCGGCCCCGCCCAGCGAAAGCCCCTCCCCCACTACGGAACTCCCCGCACCGGCGAGCGAGATCCCGGCCCCCTCCAGCGCCCCACCGGAGCCACCGAGCGAAAACCCCATCCCGACAACCGAACTCCCAGCTCCGCCCAGCGAAGCCCCATCGCCGACGAGCGAGCTGCCGGCTCCGCCCAGCGAGAGCCCCTTCCCGACAACCGAACTCCCGGCACCGCCGACCGAGAACCCGCCGCCGAGCGAGCTCCCAGCTCCGCCGGGCGAGAGTCCGCTCCCGCCCAGCGAGGCTCCTGCTCCACCCACGGTGAATCCTGCTCCACCCCAGGCGGAGAGCCCGGCACCGCCGCCGAGCGCCCCACCGACTGCGAACCCTGCACCGCCGAGCGAGGCCCCGGCACCGCCCACCCAGCAGGACTCCAACCCGACCGCACCGGTACCCCAGAACGGCCCCGACATGTCCGACCCCGGCGGCCAACCCGGTGTCACCGGCCCGATCCCCGACGCCGAACCCCCATCGCAGCCCGCACCACCACGCCAATCCCCCAACGGCTTGGACCAACCCGGAGTAATACCCCCGCAATAGCCGTCGATCGGCCACCACCCCTCTTCGAGGTCGATGGCCAACAGAAGAGGAGTGATGTCGGAGTTCTTGTTGTGGTCGACAGCTGTGGCGGTGTGCTGTTTCGTGCTCGACCGTCTCGGGCTGTGGGTCGAGCGGCGGGGGTGGATCTACTGGCGCGCGACTCGGCGGTCCGGTAGCGCTGGTGCGGGGATGTTGGCGGCGGTGGACAGCGTGTTCAACCCGGCCGCGCATCACGTGGTGCAGGAACGGGAGTCTCGTCGGCTGATCCGACTCGACGCGGGCTCGGGCGCCGAACTCGAACTGTCGGGACGTGCGGTCTTCGTCAAAGCGCCGAAAGTTCGGGGCTCACACCTTGACCAGGTCGTCCGCGTGGATGACCGGGCGCTGCATGGTTTCGGGGAGGTCGGTGGTGGAGCGGCCGAGCATGGTTGACAGTTCGGTGCTGTCGTATTCGACGACGCCTCGGGCTACCACCTGGTCGTCGGGGCCGATGAGGTCGACCACGTCGCCGCCGAAGAAGCGGCCGCGGAGGCCGGTGATGCCCGCGGCGAGCAGGGAGCGGCGTTCGGCGACGGCGGCGACGGCTCCTTCGTCGATCAGGACGGCGCCGCGGGTGTCGGCGGCGTGGCGGACCCAGAACTTGCGGCCCGACAGACGGACGGGGCGGGCGGCGAAGGCGGTGCCGACGGTGCCGTCGGACAGGGCGGTCGCGGCGTCGGCGGCCGAGGCCAGCAGGACGGGGATGCCCGCGTCGGCGGCGAGGCGGGCGGCCGACAGTTTGGAGGCCATGCCGCCGGTGCCGAGCGCACCACCGCTGCCAGCGATGACGCCGTCGAGGTCGGCGCTGCCGCGCACCTCGGGAATGAAATTGGCTGGCCCTTTGCGCGGATCGCCGTCGTAGAGTCCGGCCACATCGGAGAGCAGGATCAGGGCGTCGGCGCCGACGAGGTGGGCGACGAGGGCGGCCAGGCGGTCGTTGTCACCGAAGCGGATCTCCTCGGTGGCGACGGTGTCGTTCTCGTTGACCACCGCCACGGCCCCGAGCGAACGCAACCGGTCGAGGGTGCGCTGCGCGTTGCGATGGTGCTCGCGGCGGGCGAAATCGTCCGCGGAGAGCAGTATCTGGCCGACGGTGCGGCCGTAGCGGGCGAACGAGGTTCCCCAGGAATGCGCCAGGGCGAGCTGGCCGACACTGGCCGCGGCCTGTTTGGTCGCCAGATCCTTGGGCCGCTTCGACAGGCCGAGCGGTGCGAGCCCGGCGCCGATGGCACCCGAAGACACGACGACCACATCGGACCCGGCGCGCATCCGCGCTTCGACGGCATCGGCGAGCAGATCGAGGCGGCCGGTGTCGAGACCGCCTTCGAGGCTGGTCAGGGCCGAAGACCCGATCTTCACCACCACGGTGCGCGCCGACACGATCGCGGCCCGCCCCTGACTCAGCTCCGAACCCACCTGCATCGCCCAACTCCCTGCACGAATCGTCGTCGACGGGCTCGCAGGAGCCCTACCGCAGTATGCCGACCGACTCGTCACGCCCGACAGCGAATTTCGCCGGGCGCGACACCACCGTCAACTCTTCCGTTCACCGTTCTCGTCGAGCAGACCACGCCGCGCCTGTGAGGCGAGCTTGCGCTCGGCCGCGCCGACCCGCTCGTTGTTCTCGAGCCGCAGGTCGGTGCCGCGCCCGGTCGGCTGCATGTCGACACCGGCCGAGATCTGCGGCTCCCACTCGAAGGTCACCTCGCCGATGGTCACCGGGCAGCCGGGTTCGGCACCCTGCTTCACCAGCTCCGCTTCGACACCGAGACGAGCCAACCGGTCGGCCAGGTAGCCGACGGCCTCGTCGTTGTTGAAATCGGTCTGACGGATCCAGCGTTCCGGCCGGGTGCCGCGCACGATGAAACCGCCGGGTTCCTGCGGATCGGCGATCACGCTGAAACCGGACTCGTCGGTCGCGATCGGGCGGATGATCGGACGCTTGGGCGCAGCCTTGGGGTGGTCTTCGCGGTACTGGCGGACCATGTCGGCCAGCGCGAAGGTCAGCGGGCGCAGACCGGCACGGCTCACGGCCGAGATCTCGAAGACCGGCCAGCCGCGGGCGGTGAACTCGGGCGTCACCATCTCGGCGAGCTCTTTGCCGTCGGGGACATCGGTCTTGTTCAGGATGACCACGCGGGGGCGGTCGGCCAGGTCGCCCAGGCTCTCGTCGCCGGAGAGCGCGGGTTTGTACGCGGCGAGCTCCGCCTCGAGCGCGTCGACATCGGAGACGGGGTCGCGACCGGGTTCGAGGGTCGCGCAGTCGACGACGTGGGCGAGCACCGCGCACCGTTCCAGGTGCCGCAGGAAGTCGAGCCCGAGGCCGCGACCCTGGCTGGCGCCGGGGATCAGGCCGGGCACGTCGGCGACGGTGAAGGTGGTGTCGCCGGACTGCACCACGCCGAGGTTCGGCACGAGCGTCGTGAACGGGTAGTCGGCGATCTTCGGCTTCGCGGCCGAGAGCACCGAAACCAGCGACGACTTACCGGCCGAGGGGAACCCGACCAGACCGACGTCGGCGACCGACTTCAGCTCGAGGACGAGATCTGTTTCCTCGCCCTCCTCACCGAGCAGCGCGAAACCGGGCGCCTTGCGCGCCTTGGACGCCAGCGAGGCGTTGCCGAGCCCACCACGACCACCACGGGCGATGATGAACCGGTTGCCGACGCCGACGAGGTCGACCACGACCTTGCCGTCGCTGTCCACGACCACGGTGCCGTCGGGCACCTGCAGCACCAGGTCGGTGCCCTGCTTGCCGTCGCGGTTGCCGCCCTCGCCCGGCTTGCCGTTGCCCGCCTTGGCGTGGGGATGGAAATGGAAATCGAGCAGGGTGTGCACGTTGGCGTCGACCTCGAGGATCACATCGCCACCGTTGCCGCCGTTGCCCCCGTCGGGACCGCCGAGCGGCTTGAACTTCTCACGGTGCACCGAGGCACAACCGTGTCCACCTCTACCGGCACGAACATGCAGCACGACGCGGTCGATGAATTTGGACATGGGTTGATCCTCCTCCTTCTGACTTGTCGTTTTCGGTAAGGTGTCCGGTCTTGCAGTGAAAGTCTACGAACACGACAGAGCGGGTCAGGGAAACCCTGACCCGCTCTGGTGTCCGTGGGGAGCTGACGCTCCAGGCGGTCAGGCCTGGACCGGCTCCGGGACAACGATGTTGACGGTCTTGCGGCCACGCTTGGTGCCGAACTCGACCGCGCCCGCCGCGAGGGCGAACAGGGTGTCGTCGCCACCACGGCCGACGTTGACGCCGGGGTGGAAGTGGGTTCCGCGCTGACGGACGAGGATCTCGCCCGCGCTGACCTTCTGGCCGCCGAAGCGCTTCACGCCGAGGCGCTGGGCGTTCGAATCACGACCGTTCCGGGAGCTGGATGCACCCTTCTTATGTGCCATTGCTTCGTCTCCTCGGGAATTCTTACTTGATGCCGGTGACCTTGATGACCGTCAGCGGCTGACGGTGACCCTGGCGCTTGTGGTAGCCGGTCTTGTTCTTGAACTTGTGAATCCGGATCTTCGGACCCTTGGTCTGATCGACGACCTCGGCGGCCACGGAGATCTTGGCCAGCTTGTCGGCATCGGTGGTCAGATCGGCGCCGTCGACGACGAGAACCGGGGTCAGGGCCACGGCGTCGCCGGGCTTGCCCTCGATCTTCTCGACCTTCACCAGGTCACCGACCGCGACCTTGTACTGCTTTCCGCCGGTCTTGACGATTGCGTACGCTGCCATCGGTCGGCTTCCTCCACTCACGTTGGTCCTGCACATGTCCACGCCGCAGCTGCGACGCGTATTCCTGGGCTCATCCCCGCACGTGCGGGGGAAGAACGTTAGCTGCCTGCCTGCGGTATCACCCGGCCGTCCGGCCAGATGCCCAATCGCTGGGCAGCGACCGACCTAGGTTACCAGAACGGTATGCCGTCCCCCAATTCGGCCGGTCAGGGCCGAATCGGGGGACGTCACCTCAGTTCGATTCCGGCGCAGGCGCGCCCGCCGGACGTGCCACCGCACGCCTGCGCGGTTTGCGCTGCGGGACGACGACGGGTTCGGCGTCGAAGTCCACGACGGCTGCCGCGGGCGGCTGCTCGTTCGCCGAGACGACGAACACCGCGCCCGCGCTGTCGGCGGCCGGAGCCGCCGTCGAACGGGCTACACGACGCCTGCGCGGCGCCCGGGCGGCCGGTTCCTCGGCCACCGGTGCGGGTTCCTCGGCGACGGGAGCGGTGGGCTCCTCGACGGGTTCCTCGGCGAGCGAGGACGATTCGACGGGCTCGACCGTCGGCGCCTCGTCGGCCGGGGCAGGCGTGACGACGACCTCCTCGACCACCTCGTCCTCGGCCGGGACGACCCCGGTCAGCGCGGGGCTGTCGATCGCGGTCTCGGTCTGCGCGGCGCGGTTGGACCGCCGCGACCGGGACCGGGAGCGCGAGCGGGTCGGCTCGGGAGCCGGCTGCTCGGTCTCGACCTCGGCCGACACCGTCTCGCCGTCTTCGTCGCCGTGGTGGGCGGCCATCGCCAGCGCGACCGGGTGGGCCCGCTTGACAGCGATGTCCTCCTCGTCGGGCTCGGCGACCGGTGCGGTGCCGTTGGTGGCCGGTGCGGCCGTCTGGACGGGCTTGGCGTCGCGGTCCTTGTCCTTGCCGCGACGACGCCGCGAACCGCTCTCCTTGCCGCGCGGTTCCTCGACACCCGACCCGGAATCGACCGGGTAGGAGTGCACGAGGATGCCGCGGCCGTGGCAGTGCTCACAGGTGGTGGAGAACGCCTCGACCAGGCCGGTGCCCAGCTTCTTGCGCGTCATCTGGACCAGGCCCAGCGAGGTGACCTCCGACACCTGGTGGCGGGTGCGGTCGCGGCCGAGCGCCTCGGTGAGGCGGCGCAGCACCAGATCGCGGTTGGACTCGAGCACCATGTCGATGAAGTCGACGACGATCATGCCGCCGATGTCGCGCAGCCGCATCTGGCGCACGATCTCCTCGGCCGCCTCCAGGTTGTTCTTGGTGACGGTCTCCTCGAGGTTCGAGGAGCCGGAACCGGTGAACTTGCCGGTGTTGACGTCGACGACGGTCATCGCCTCGGTGCGGTCGATCACCAGGGTGCCGCCCGAGGGCAGCCACACCTTGCGATCGAGCGCCTTGGCCAGCTGCTCGTCGATGCGGTAGGCGTCGAATACGTCGACACCGTTGTTCTCGTGCCGGTTCACCCGCGGCAGCAGGTCGGGGGCGACGGTGCGCACATAGTTCTCGACGGTGCTCCACGCGCGCTCACCCTCGATGACGAGCTTGGCGAAGTCCTCGTTGAACAGGTCGCGGATGACCTTGACCAGCATGTCCGGCTCTTCGTAGAGAGCCTTCGGCGCGTCCTTGGCCGCGTTCTTCGAGGCCTCTTCGATGGTGCGCCAGGTGGCCTGCAGCCGTTCCACATCGCGCGCCAGCTCGGGCTCGCTCACGCCTTCGGAGGCGGTGCGGATGATGACGCCCGCGTCGGCGGGCACGATCTCGCGCAGGATCTCCTTGAGCCGCTTGCGCTCGGTGTCGGGCAGCTTGCGGCTGATCCCGGTGGAGGTGCCACCCGGCACGTACACCAGGAAGCGACCGGCGAGCGAGATCTGAGTGGTCAGACGCGCGCCTTTGTGGCCGACCGGGTCCTTGGAGACCTGGACCAGCACGGTGTCGCCCGGCTTGAGCGCCTGCTCGATCTTGCGTTCCTTGCCGCCCAGACCGGCGGCCTCCCAGTTCACCTCACCGGCGTAGAGCACACCGTTGCGGCCGCGGCCGATGTCGATGAACGCGGCCTCCATGCTCGGCAGCACGTTCTGCACCTTGCCCAGGTACACGTTGCCGACCATCGATGCCTGACCGGAGCTGGTCACGAAGTGCTCGACGAGGATGTTGTCCTCGAGCACCGCGACCTGCGTGGTGGTCTGGTGACCCGGTGCGTGTTCGGCCGGATCGAACGCCTTCTCACGCACGACCATCACCCGGTCGACGGCCTCGCGACGGGCGAGGAACTCCGACTCGGTGAGGATCGGCGGACGGCGGCGGCCCGCGTCGCGGCCGTCGCGGCGGCGCTGACGCTTGGCTTCCAGGCGGGTGGAACCGGAGATGCCCTGCACCTCGTCGGAGGCACCGGCCCGGCTGCGGCTCTTGTTGCGCGGCTCGCGCTCGTGCACGACCGTGTTCGGCGGGTCGTCCTCGGCAACGCCGTCGGTGTCGGCGGACTCCCCGCCGACCTTGCGACGGCGACGGCGCCGACGGCGGCGGCTCGCGCCCTCGGGCTGGCTGTCGTCGTCTTCGTCGGTGTCGTCGGACTGCTCGGCCTCGGCCGGGGCGGACTGCTCGGCGGCGGGCTCGTCCTCGGTGTCGTGATCGTCGGAGTCGTTGTCCTCGCCGTCGGCGGACTGCTCGCCACGGCCGCGACCGCGACCACGGCGCCCACGACGACGGCGGCGCGGCTGCCCGTCGGCGTCGTTGTCGCTGTCGGAGTCGGTATCGGTGTCACCGGACTGGTCGGTGGCCTCGGTCTCGTCGAGCGCCTCGGGCTCCTCGACGGGCTCTTCCACCTTCTTGGGCGCGCGTTCGGCGCGACGGCGCTTGCGCGCCTCCTCGGCGGCGCTCGCGTCGGGCGGCAGGAACAGCGGCATGCCGACCGAGGGCGCCTCGAAGGCCACCGGTTCGGGAGCCGGTTCCTCGGTCGCCCGGTGCGTGAACAGCCCGGTGTGGGCGTCGTCGGCCATCGGGGCGAACACCTCGTCGGGGCGCGCGACCTCGGGCGCGGAGAACAAGGTGGTGGTCGGGTCGGCCGGCTGCTCGGCGACGGGTGCGGTGGCTTTCTTCCTACCCCTGGTGGTCGGGGCGGGTGCCGGGGGTTCGCCGGTTTCGGCGTCGGCGGCGGCGATCGCGTCGCGTACGGTCTCGGCGACCGCTCGGTCGACATTGGATTGCACGCTGCGCGCCTCGGCGCCCAGCTCGGCCAATTTGGCCAGGATGCGCTTGCTGGTCACTCCCAGTCGTTTGGCCAGTGCATGAACTCGAATTCGCTCCGGCAATTGATCGGCATCCTGTTGTGTTGTGTCCAGCGGCTCTTGTTCGGCCACGAAGTCTCCTCGGGCCCCCGGGCGCGTCCATCCCCGGTACGGGAGTGACGCGGCCGGCGCGGGGGCATCGTCCGTGCACCTCGTACCCGATGGTACGAGGGTCATCTGGTCTCGCCCCGCGTATCCGGTCGCGCCTGGAATCGATCATCTGGCGGGCCAACCGGTCACGCGGCGCCTGGCTGTACGGCGTGACGCCGCGCGCTGAGGCGCTCATCCAGCGTGCCCGGCAACCCCAGCAACAGGGTTGTCCATGGCAGCGATGATCGGCATCCAACTGCGGTGTCATCCGGTCATGTCCGTCGCCGCTGCCGCGTACCTGCGCGTCAGGCTGTCACCGACCGCCCTGGTGGGGCTTCGATGACATCGGTATCGAACACATCCGTCTTCAGTATCCCATATGGTTCGCGCGGTGATCGCCATCGGCGCAACTCGCGCGCGGAACCGTCACTCGAGCCCGTCGCGTCCGAACCGGACGCGACGAGCGAGGACAGCACTGTCAAGCAGGGAATTCGGGGAACCAGAGCGCGATCTCGCGCTTGGCGGACTCGGGCGAGTCGGAGCCGTGGACGAGGTTGTACTGGGTCTCGAGACCGAAGTCGCCGCGGATGGTTCCGGGGACGGCCTTCTCTACCGGGTCGGTGCCACCGGCGAGCTGACGGAACGCCGCGATCGCGCGCGGGCCCTCGAGCACGGCCGCGACGACCGGGCCGGAGGTGATGAATTCGATCAGCGAACCGAAGAACGGCCGCTCGGCGTGTTCGGCGTAGTGCTCGCCCGCCAGTTCGGCGGACACGTTCTTCAGCTCCAGCGCCTTGATGGTGAGGCCCTTGCGCTCGATGCGCGCCAGGACCTCGCCGACGAGGCCACGGGAGACACCGTCCGGCTTGATGAGTACCAACGTCTGCTCAGTCACGCGCTAACCCTAGCGTCGGGTAGGCGTCTACGCCGAACGACCCCGTTCAGGACTGAGTCCGCCGCATCCGCTGGCTCGGCAACAACCCGGCGTCCATGCGTCGTTGCACGTCGGCGCGCAGCAGCAGGATGAATGCCCACACGGCCGCGAACACCAGCCCGATGATCCCGATCGACAGGTGGATGAACGTCCCCGCCAGCACCAGGACCTGCAGCCCGAGGTTGAACGGGATGGCCCACGGCTTCCGCTGCAAGCCGGCGCCGAGGATCATCAGCAGCGCCAGGACCACGAGATAGGTGCCCGAGAACCAGGTCACCCCGCCGCCGACCGAACCGACGACCGGCAGTGCCAGCAACACCACGATCGCCTCGAGGATCAGCGTCCCGGCCATCACCCCCCGGAATCCCTTCCAGGGGTCGGTAGCGGGTGGGGGTACCTCACTCATGCTCGATCCGTTCGACGTGCTCGCGTCGTTTTCCGGCTGACCACTCACGCCGGCCCCTTCCCGAACAGTGCGCGGGCGGCGCCGGCGGTGACCACCGATCCGGTGACGATCACGCCCGCACCCGAGATCACATCACCGTCGTCGCCGGCCTGCTCGGCCAGGGCGATAGCCGATTCCAGGGCGTCGGGCAGGGTGTCGGCGGTGATCACGCGTTCGTCGCCGAAACGCTGGACAGCCAGGTCGGCGAGGGTGTCGACGTCCATGGCGCGCGGTGACCCGTTGCTGGTGACGACGATCTCGTCGAACACCGGTTCCAGGGCGTCGAGGATGCCCGCCGCGTCCTTGTCGCCGAGGACGGCGACCACACCGACCAGCTTGCGGAAGTCGAATTCGCCGGTGAGGGTGTTCGCCAGCGCCTGCGCACCCGCCGGGTTGTGGGCGGCGTCGACGAAGATGGTCGGCGCGTTGCGCATCCGTTCCATCCGGCCGGGACTGGTGACGGCCGCGAATCCGGCGCGCACCGCCTCGATGTCGAGCTGACGCTCGGCGCCCGCCCCGAAGAACGCCTCGACGGCGGCCAGCGCGAGCGCGGCATTGCGGGCCTGGTGTTCGCCGTGCAACGGCAGGAAGATCTCGTCGTAGACGCCGCCGAGCCCCTGCAGGGTCAGCAGTTGGCCGCCGATCGCGACGGCCCTTTCCAGCAGCCGGAATTCCGCGCCTTCGCGGGCGACCGCCGCGTCGGCCTCCACCGCCCGGCGCAGCAGCACGTCCATCACCTCGGGAGCCTGCTCGGCGATCACCGCGACGGTGTCGACCGGAACCAGTGCTTCCTTGGCGCGCTTGATGATGCCCGCTTTTTCCTTGGCGATCGACTCGAGGTCGGGGCCGAGGTACTCGGTGTGGTCCAGGCCGATCGGGGTGATCACGGCGACCTGGCCGTCGATCACGTTGGTGGCGTCCCAGGTACCACCCATGCCGGTCTCGACGACGGCCACGTCGACGGGTGCCTCGGCGAACGCGGCGTAGGCCATGCCGGTGAGCACCTCGAACTTGCTCATCGCCGGGCCGCCCGCCTCGGCGGAGCGCTGGTCGATCATGTCGATATACGGTGCGAGCTCGTGGTAGGTCTCCACGTACCGGGCGGGGCTGATCGGCGCGTTGTCGATGCTGATCCGCTCGGTCGCCAGCTGCAGGTGCGGGCTGGTGATCCGGCCGGTGCGCCGGTGCAGGGCGGTGAGCAGCGCATCGATCATCCTGGTCACCGAGGTCTTGCCGTTGGTGCCCGCGATGTGGATGGCCGGGTAGTTGTGCTGCGGGTTGCCGAGCAGATCCATCAGCGTGCTGATGCGCGTGAGCGACGGCTCGATCTTGGTCTCGGGCCAGCGTTTGTCGAGTTCGGCTTCGACGAGCGCCATTTCGGCCAGCTCGACCGGCGACGGACCGGTGCCGAGCTGGGCCGGGCGGTAGTCGTCGCCGCCGAAGCCCGCGTTCTCGGGTCCGAGATCGCCGTCGTCGGGGCCGATGTCGCTCACTTGGCGCTCAGCTCCGCCAGGCGCGCGCTGATCCGGGCGACCTCCGCGGTGGCCACCTCGCGGCGAGCGGTGATCTTGTCGACCACCTGCTGCGGCGCCTTGGCCAGGAACGCCTCGTTGGCCAGTTTGGCGGTGGTCTGGTCGAGGTCCTTCTGCGCGACCGCGAGATCCTTTTCCAGCCTGCGCCGTTCGGCGTCGAGGTCGATGGCGCCGGAGGTGTCGAGCTGGACGGTCACCGTGCCCGTGGACAGGCGAACCTCCACTTCGGCGGTGGTCGCGAAGTCGTCACCGGGTTCGGTGAGGCGGGCCAGGTTCGCCACCGACGCCGCGAAACCGGCGAGTCCGGCGTCCTCGATGCCGACCAGCGTGGCCTTCACCTTCTGCTTGTCGGCCAGGCCCTGATCGCCACGGAAGCGGCGGATCTCGGTGATGAGCCGCTGCGCGTCGGCGACCCGCTGAGCGGCCCGCTCGTCGGCGGCCACACCACTGGCCTGCGGCCACGGCGCGACCACCACCGACTCACCGCCGGTGAGCGCCTTCCAGAGGGTTTCGGTGACGAACGGGATCACCGGGTGCAGCAGGCGCAACACCGCGTCGAGCACCGTGCCGAGGACCACCGAGGTGCTCTCGGCGCGCGCGTCGGACTCGGCGAACTGCACCTTCGACAGTTCCAGGTACCAGTCGCACAGTTCGTCCCAGGCGAAGTGGTACAGCGCCTCGCAGGCCTTGCCGAACTCGTAGGCGTCGAACGCGGCGTCGACATCGGCGCGGACCTGATCGAGCCGGTCGACGATCCAGCGGTCGGCGTCGGTGAGAGTCTCGCGTGCGGGCAGGTCACCGGTGCGCGCACCGTTCATCAGCGCGAACTTGGTGGCGTTGAACAGCTTGGTGACGAAGCTACGCGAGGCCAGCGCGTGCGACTCACCGACCGAGAGGTCGCCGCCGGGCTGGGCGCCGCGGGCCAGGGTGAAGCGCAGCGCGTCGGCGCCGTAGGAGTTGATCCAGTCCAGCGGGTCGATGCCGTTGCCCCGCGACTTCGACATCTTCTTGCCGTGCTGGTCGCGGATGAGGCCGTGCAGGAACACGTCTTCGAACGGGACCTGCTTCTGTCCGCCCTTGCCCGCGGTCAGCGCCGGATCGTCGCTGACGTACATGCCGAACATCATCATCCGGGCCACCCAGAAGAACAGGATGTCGTAACCGGTGACGAGCACACTGGTCGGATAGAACTTCGCCAGCTCGGGGGTCGCGTCGGGCCAGCCCATCGTGGAGAACGGCCACAGACCCGAGGAGAACCAGGTGTCGAGCACGTCGGGGTCCTGCACCCAGCCCTCGGGGGCCTGCTCGTCCGGGCCGAGGCAGACGATCTCGCCTTCGGGCCCGTACCAGATCGGGATGCGGTGGCCCCACCACAGCTGACGCGAGATGCACCAGTCGTGCATGTTGTCGACCCAGTCGAACCAGCGCGGTTCCTGACTGGCCGGATGGATCTTCACGTCACCGTCGCGCACCGCGTCACCCGCCGCCTTGGCCAGGGTGTCGACCTTGACCCACCACTGCATCGACAGGCGCGGCTCGATCGGCTCGCCGGAGCGCTCCGAGTGACCCACCTGATGCTTGTAGGGGTACTTGCGCCCGACGATGCGGCCCTCGGCCTCGAGGCGTTCGCGGATCTTCACGCGCGCCTCGAAACGGTCCATGCCGTCGAATTCCGTTCCGGTGTCGGCGATCCGGCCCGCCTTGTCCATGATCGTCGGCATCGGCAGGCCGTGGCGCAGACCGAGTTCGAAGTCGTTGGGGTCGTGGGCGGGGGTGATCTTCACCGCGCCGGAACCGAACTCCGGGTCGACGTAGTCGTCGGCGACGATCGGGATCTGGCGGCCGGTGATCGGGTGGTACAGCGTGGTGCCGATCAGTGCCTTGTACCGCTCGTCGTCCGGGTGGACGGCCACGGCGGTGTCGCCGAGCATCGTCTCCACCCGGGTGGTGGCCACGATGACGTGTGGTTCGTCGTCGTTGAGGGAGCCGAAGCGCATGCTCACGAGCTCACCGTCGACCTCCTTGTGGTCGACCTCGAGGTCGGAGATGCCGGTCTGCAGCACCGGCGACCAGTTCACCAAGCGCTCGGCGCGGTAGATCAGGCCCGCGTCGTAGAGCCGTTTGAAGATGGTCTGCACGGCGCGCGAGAGCCCGTCGTCCATGGTGAACCGGTCGCGGCTCCAGTCGACGCCGTCACCGAGGCGACGCATCTGCCCCTGGATCTGGCCGCCGGACTCGCGCTTCCAGTCCCACACCTTGTCGATGAACAGCTCGCGACCGAAGTCCTCTTTGTTCTTGCCGTCGACGGCGAGCTGCTTCTCCACCACGGTCTGGGTCGCGATGCCCGCGTGGTCCATGCCCGGCAGCCACAGCACCTCGTACCCCTGCATCCGCTTGCGGCGGGTGAGCAGGTCCATGAGGGTGTGGTCGAGTGCGTGCCCCATGTGCAGGGTGCCGGTGACGTTCGGCGGCGGCAGCACGATGGAGTACGCGGGCTTGGCCGAGGTGGCGTCGGCGGTGAAGTACCCGGCGTTTACCCAGCCCTCGTACAGGTCGGCCTCTACCTCGCCGGGATTCCAGCTCTTGGGCAGGGCATCGGCACGATTACGCGAGTTGTCTGGGGCTGCGCTGGTCACGCCCCAATCCTAAGGGGAACGGACAACCAGGTTTCCCCCGCCTCACTCCCCAGCCCCAGCCCCGCACGACCCGACCTCGAGGAGGGTCCGCCGCGAACCTCGAGCGCGCCTGCGCTCCGACAAAACAGAGGCGAGGTCTTCGGTGGATGAGGGACACCGAAGACTTCGCCTCTCGCGGTCGACTCTACCGGCGATTTTCGGCCGCCCCTCGAATACATAGCCAATTCTCAGATTCTTCCAAGCGGTGGTCGGCGAGGTTTGTGAGTGTCTCCATCGACACGCGGAAACTGTTGTCCGACAGGCCGGTCGAGGCGAACTCAGGGTGTTCACCGATTGCCGAATTGTCTGTTTTCCCGGAGTCTGGAGAGGGTGACGCCTCCGCTCGATGCCAGCTCCCCTCCCGCCGATCGATCCGTGCCGTCCCGCACCGTCATTCCCGTCTCCTTGCTGGACTTACGCGCGGACCACGTCGACGAATTGCGCTACCCCGCCACGGCGGTGCTGATTTTCGCCGGGGTGCCCGGGGCGGGGAAATCCACTGCGCTGCATCGCCTTTTCGGCGCCGACCCGAACGCCGAGCTACCGGTGCGGACGGCAGCGGGTGCGCTGGTGCTCGATTCCAACCACGCCCGCAACCGATTGCGGCACCGGCTGGGCCGGGTGCCCTATCCCCTGTGGCGTCCGCTGGTGCACCTGGCGCACTACCGGGCGATCCGCGCGGCGCTGCTGGTCGCCGACGGACCGGTCGCCATCCACGACTGCGCGACGTTCGCCTGGAGCCGTCGCCTGATCGCGCGATGGGCGCGCTCGGGTGAGCGCGAGGTGCACATGGTGTTGATCGACGTGCCCGCCACCCAGGCCAGGCGTGGTCAGATCACCCGTGGCAGGCGGGTGAACACCGTCGCCTTCGGCGCGCACTGCCGCCGCTGGGAACGGCTGATGCGCGACCTCGGCGCCCGCGGCACCCAACCACGCACCCCGCTGCCCGCCGCGTCGGTGGTGATCGTCGACCGCCCGACCCTCACCGAGATCTCGCGAATCGCCTTCACACCTGCCGCCTGACCGCCGGAACTCCGGAGAAACACCCCGACTTCGCCACGGGTGCAGGTCAGGGCACCAGCACCGTCAACGCACCCGGCATCGCCTGGACGGTGACGGGAAGGGTGCCCGCCGGTTCACCGTCGGCGGTGGCGTACCCGCCCGACGCCGTGACGGTGATGCGGCGGGCGCGGTACCGCTTGGTCGAGGGGTGATCGATGCGCTTGCCCGCCGACAAAGCGGGCAGCAAGCGCGCCATCTCGAGTCGCGAGACCGCGCCGACCACCGTGATGTCGAGGTAGCCGTCGTCGGGCAGGGCCTCGGGACACACCAGCATGCCGCCGCCGTAGGTGCGGGTGTTGCCGATGGGCGTCATCACGGCGTCGGTGTAGATCACCGCGTGCGCGTCGTCGGGGTTGTCGAGCGCGCCGGGCGCCAGACCCGACATCTCGATCTGGAACGGCAGCGTGTAGCCGCGCATGAGTTCGGCTGCGGCGGCGAAGGTGTAGCGCAGCGGTCCACGCGGGCGTCGCATCGCGTTGGCGCGCAAGGTGACTCGGGCGTCGAAACCTGCCCCGACGATGGTGGCGAACCAGGTGGGCGTGGCGCCGGCGGATTCGATACGGCCCAGATCGATGGTCTTCGTGCGGCCGCGCAACACGATCTCGGCGGCGGCGCGCGGGTCACCGGTGGGGATGCCGAGTTCGCGGGCGAGGTCGTTGCCCGTGCCCGCGGGAACCAGCCCGAGCGGCATACCGGTGTGGGCGACGGCGGCGAGCAGCACGTTCATCAGACCGTCACCGCCCACGCAGACAACCGCGTCGGGCCGCCGGGCCGGGTCGGCGATCGCGGCGGCCACCTGCTCCACCGATTCCGCCGCGCTCGGCGCCCGCACCTGTGCGACCTCGACGCCACCGGCCAGCGCTACCGCCAGGACCGCCTCGGCGACACCGTCACCGCGACCGGCACCGGAGTGCGGGTTGGTGACGAGCAATAATCGCTGTACCGAATGCTGTTTCACGGCACCAGCTTTCCAGGATTCAGCACGCCTGCGGGGTCGAGTTCGTGTTTCACCGCCCGCAGCACCTGTACACCCAGGTCACCGACCTCGGCGCCCATCCACGGACGGTGGTCGGCGCCGACGGCGTGATGGTGGGTGATGGTGGCACCGGCCGCCATGATGGCGTCGCCCGCGGCGGTCTTGGCGACGCGCCACTGCGCGATCGGATCCTCGAGCTGCTTGGCCACGACGGTGAAGTACAGCGACGCACCGGTCGGGTAGGTGTGCGAGATGTGACACATCACCAGTGCGGGCGTGCCCTGGGCGGTGAGCGAATCCGTGAGCGCGGCAGTCACTTTCGCCTTCAGGTTCGCCAGGTTCGACCAGCTGGTCGCGGTTTCCAACGTCTCGCACAGCACCCCGACATCGAGCAGGGCGTCACGCAGGTAGGGCGCGGCGAAACGGCCGTGTGCCCACTGTTCGGCCGGGGCGGTCCCGAGCGCGGTTCCACCGGCGGCGCTGAGCAGTTCGCTCGCTTCGGCGCTGCGGGCCGCGACGTGGGCGGCGGTGCCCTCGAAGGTCGTCACCGCGAGGCAGCCGGAGACAGGCGCGCCGCCGATGTCGCTCGAGCGGGCCAGGTTCAGGCCGGTCTCGGCCTCGTCGGACAAGCGAAGCACCGTCGGCGCCGCACCCGTCTGCACGAGGGTGCGCAGGGCGGCCGCGCCGGTAGCGAAGTCGGGGAACGACCAGGCCTGGTAGGCGGTGGTTTCGGGGATCGGATGCACCCGCACGGTGACCGAGGTGATCACGCCGAGCGTCCCCTCGGACCCGACGAACAGTTCGCGCAGGTCGGGCCCGGCCGCCGAGGCGGGCGCGCGTCCGAGATCGAGGGTGCCCTGCGGGGTGGCGACCACGAGTCGCTGAACCATGTCGTCGAAGCGGCCGTAGCCCGCCGACGCCTGCCCCGACGACCTGGTCGCCGCGAACCCGCCGATGGTGGCGAATTCGAAACTCTGCGGGAAATGCCCGAGCGAAAGACCGTGTCCGGCAAGCAGTTTCTCCGCCTGTGGCCCGGTGAGCCCGGCGCCGAGGGTGGCGGTGCCACTCATCGCGTCCACCTCGGTGAGGGTGTCGAGCCTGCGCAGGTCGAGCGCGATCACGGTGGAAAATCGGCCGCGCACCGGGTCGACGCCGCCGACCACACTGGTGCCGCCACCGAAGGGCACCACCGCGATGCCGTGCGCGGAGCAGTACCGCAGTACCGCCAGCACCGCGTCGTGGTCGGCGGGCGCGACGATCGCATCGGGCGCGTCCTGCGGGCGGGTGTCGCGGCGGCGCAGCAGGTCGAGGGTGCTCTTGCCGCCCGCGTGCCGCAGCCGGTCGACGTCGTCGGTGCCGACGTGTTCGGCACCGACCAGGGCAGCGAGGTCCGCGCGGGTGGTGGCGGTGAGCGTGCTCGCGACCAGCGGCACGTCGCCCTCGTCGCGTCGTGCCGCCGGTTCACCCGAGATCCCGAAGACCTGGGTGAGCAGGCCACGGATCCGCGCCGACAGGGGTTGATGTCCGGCGGGCACACCCCAGGCGTCCCACACCATACTCGGCCGTTCCGCCGTGGATCCGGACATTTCGCTGTTCAACTCGACCATGCGTTACATCCTGACATATAGTGTCAAGCAGTAACTACACGAGAACTCCTCGAGTCGGCCTCCACCCAGTTGTCGGATGTCACTGCCGCGAATTCGCGGCGACGAACCCACCGGCGCGCTCGATACCCTTGGGCGTTCCGGCCAGACCACGGCGCCCCACCACGGCGCCGTCGAACACCATGGGGGTGTACACGATGATCGACCTCGCGGCTCGAGCTGACCAGCGGCTTTCGCCTACCGATATGGCGATTCTCGATGCCGCGCGGGCTTGCGTCGTCGATTTCGGGGTGCGTCGCACCACGCTGACCGAAGTGGCACGCCGCGCCGGTGTCAGCAGGCCGACGGTGTACCGGCGGTGGCCGGACACCGGCTCGCTGATCGCGGAACTGCTGGTGCGCGAGCTGCGCACCATCGTCGCCGAGACCATGCCCGACACCGGCCTCGGCCTGGACCGGCTGGTGCGCGGCATCGTGGCGGGCGCGGCGGCGGTGCGGGCGAACGCGGTGTTCGCCAAGATCTTTCGCACCGACACCGACCTCATGCTCACCTACGTGTTCGGCAGGCTCGGGCGCAATCAGCGCACGCTCATCGAACTGTTCGCCACCGCGATCCGGATCGGCCAGGAAGACGGGTCGATCCGGGCGGGCGAGCCCGAGCAGCTGGCCGCCATGCTGCTGCTCATCGCCCAGTCGGCGGTGCAGTCGGCGGGCACGATGGCGCCGTTGCTCGAGGGCGCGCAGTTCGACACCGAGCTGGCGAGGGCGATCGAGGGTTACCTGCTTCCCTGAACCCCGACAAGGATTGTGATGACTGCTGATTCACCCACCTCGCTCGACGCGGCTCGCCGCACCGCCGACCTCGCCGTGCTCGGCGACCACCCGGAGGTGGATGTGGTGGTGATCGGCGCGGGCGTCACCGGTGCCGGTGCCGCGCTCGATGCCGCCGCGCGCGGCCTGCGCACCCTGCTGGTGGAACGCAACGACTTCGCGTTCGGCACGAGCCGCTGGAGTTCCAAACTCGTGCACGGCGGGTTGCGCTACCTGGCCAGCGGGCGGGTCGGCATCGCCCACGAGAGCGCGGTCGAACGCGGCATCCTGCTGCGCACCACGGCACCCCATCTGGTTCGCCCACTCCCCCAGCTCGTTCCGTTGCTGCCCGGTTTGGGTGCGGCTCAGAGTTCGCTGATCCGGGCGGGTTTCGCCGCCGGTGACGCGCTGCGGGTGGCCGCGCGCACCCGGTCGGCGATCCTGCCGCGATCGCGCAAGGTCGCCGCCGCGGAGGCATTGCGGCTGGCGCCTACCGTGCGCCGTGACGGCTTGCGCGGCGGGTTGCAGGCGTGGGACGGGCAGCTCGTCGACGACGCCCGCCTCGTCGTCGCCCTGGCTCGCACGGCGGCCGGTCAGGGCGCGACCGTGCTCACTCGCATGGAAGCCGTTGCCGCTGACGGAAATTCGGTGCGGCTACGCGATACGCGCACCGGCGAGACGCTCGACGTGCGCGCCCGCGCCGTCGTCAACGCGACCGGAGTGTGGGCGGGCGAGGTCGACAGCAGCATCGAACTGCGCCCGAGCCGCGGCACCCACCTGGTGTTCGACGCCGCCGCCTTCGGTGGGCTCGGCGCGGCACTCACCGTGCCCGTGCCCGGCAGCATCAGCCGCTTCGTGTTCGCCCTGCCCGCCGCCCACGGCCGCGTCTACCTCGGCCTCACCGACGAGGACGCCCCCGGCCCGATCCCCGACGAACCCCAGCCCACCGAAGCCGAGGTCGACTTCCTGCTCGACACCATCAACACCGCGCTGCGGGAACCGCTGACGCGCAAGGACATCCGTGGCCGCTTCGCCGGGCTGCGGCCCCTGCTGAAGACCGCGGACGACAGCACCGCCGACATCTCCCGCGAGCACGCCGTGCTCACCGCACCCGACGGGCTCATCACCGTCGTCGGCGGCAAGCTCACCACCTACCGGCGCATGGCGCAGGACGCGATCGATGCCGCGATCGCGCACGCGGGCCTGTCGGCCGCGCCCTGCGGTACCACCCGCCTCCCCTTGGTCGGCGCGGTGTCCGGCGCGGCCCGCGACCGCATCGACGCCCCACCGGTCCTGATCGAGCGCTACGGGCACGAAGCGGGCGCCATCGTCTCGGCCTGGCTGGCCGACCCGGCCCTCGCCGAACCCGTCGCTCCCGGAATCGATGTCACCGCCGCCGAATTCGACTTCGCCATCACCCACGAGGGCGCCGAAACGGTGGACGATCTCCTCGACCGCCGCACCCGCATCGGCCTGGTCCCCACCGACCGTGCCGCCGCGACCCCGGCCGCCGAAGCCGCCCTCGCCCGCAACGCCGCGATCACCGGACGTCGCCCGTAAGCCGTCCGACTCCGGAAGCAGCCTTCGACCGACGCGACGGGTCAGTCGTACACCCAGCCCCGCAGATCGACGCGCATGCACGCGCGCGGCCATTCGTCGAGGCCGTTGGCGGATTCCTCGGCGCGGACAGCGCGCAGACCGGGCGGTTCGTCATCGACCGGGATGTAGGTGAAGCCGAGCCGCTCGTAGTAGGGACCGTTCCAGGGGACCTCGGTGAAGGTGGTGAGGGTGAGTTCGTGCAGGCCCTGGGATTTCGCCCAGGTGACGGCGTGGTCGATCAGGCTCTTGCCGATCCGCAGACCGGCGAAGGCGGGGTCGACCGACACCTGGTCGATGTGCGGTTGCCCGTCGACGATGCCGAGCAGCAGGTAACCGATCGGTTCGTCCTGCGCATCGGGCCACACCCAGGCGCGTTCGCCGACGAGGAACTCGCGCAGTAGTTCCGCCGACGGCGGCTCGTCCTCGGCGACGGCGACCATGCCGATCTGGGCGAACGGCGCACCGGCGCGACGTTCGATCTCCTGCAGCGTGGCGATATCACGTTCACGGGCCGGCCGGATCGGTCCGCCCGGCCGGACGAGTTCGCCGACCCGGCTCGGTTCACGGCGCCGACCGGGGCCGCCCGGTGCGATGGGGTAGCTGGTGACCAGCGCGGGTACGTGCTCCAGGCCGGTCATCGCACCTCCACGGGGGTGGTGAGAATGCCGTTGAGCAGCGCGTTCAGTGCCCACCGGGTGCGGGCGGCGGCGTCGCCCGCCAGGTGCTCGCGGGCGGCGCTGATGTTCGGGTAGCTCCGGGCGGGCAGGCCTGCGAGGCGGCGCGAGACGGTCGTGTCGTCGTAGACGGCCCGCTCGGCGGCCGCGGCGGTGATGTGCGGATACAGCAGGTCGACGGCCCAGGCGGCCCTGGCCGGGTCGAGCCCGCCCTCGCGCAGCAGGCCGAGCAACTGCTCGACCAGCCCGAGCGCGCGACCGGTGGACCGGGCGAACGCGACGAGCGCGAGACCTTCGTGACGGCCGAGCGCGTCGACGGCCGAGGTGACGAGGGCTTCCAGGCGCTCGCGCCAGTCGCCGTGAGTGGGTGTCGGTACGGCGGCCAGGACGTGATCGAGCATGCCCGTCATCAGGTCGTCGCGATTGGCGACGTAGACGTAGAGCGAGGCGGCACCGGTATCGAGTTCCTGCGCCACCCGGCGCATGGTGAGCGCGGCCGATCCCTCGGAGTCGAGGATGCGCAATCCGGTCTCGATGACGATGTCACGACTCAGTGGAGCTTTCGCCGGTCTGGCCCGGCGACTGACGGGTGCGGCATTCATGGCAGGTAATCCTACTCGCCACCCGAACGTCGTTTGCGACGAACAATGTTCGCGAGACCGTCCGGTCAGTTTGCGAAGCCTGCGACAACCCGCTTCCGAGCCCGCCGTGTCCCTCTATGCTGGCAGTGACCCCGTCCGACAAGGAGGCGTTGATGCGCGCGCATTCGTCCACCGTGGCAATCGTGCCCGGTACCGGAATCGTCGCTCGGTTCGGCGATGTCGTGGTCTATCTGGCCGGCGAGACACCGTCGACCGACCGGTTACTCGGTGCGGTCGAGACCGTCGCGCTCAACACCACAGCCTCGGCACCCGGTGCGGCACTCGCCCAGCGACTGGCCGGGGTGGTGTTCGGCGGCGCGTCGGCGCCACCGCCGTTCGGTGTGCTCGCCCCCACCGCCGACGGGATCCTGATCTTGTTGCGCGGCACCGTGATCGCGGAGGTCTCCGGCGCCGAGGGCAACCGCCGCCTGGCCGGGGATCGCGCCTTCACCTGGGTCGACGAGATCATTCGCGAACCGGTCCGCCGTATCGCCATCGGGGCCGAGATGGCCGACCCGACCAGCGCCAACCCGCGAACGGATCTGCGCGCGGGCATCGTCAACGGCAACGGGTTCGTGCTCAACCTCGGCCGTCGTCGCGGTCCCGCACCGCGCCGGGTGGAGGCGATCGACGAACCACCACCCACCGAAGCCACCGGTTTCCAGGCGGTGCGCCCGCGCAGCGAGGCCGAGCCCGTCGCGGCCCAGCCGTCGACCAATGGTTTCGCCGTGGCCGACGAACCGGTGACGAGCATTCCGGACGGTGAGACCGTGAGCGTTGGTGGCCGGCCCGATTCCGGCGAAGGCGCCACCGTGAGCACCGGTCCGCGCAATTCCCCCGCCGCACACGCACCGCTGGCGTGGTCACAGGCGATCGATGCCGCCAAGCGTGCCGAGCCGGTGGGGCTGCGCAAAAGCCAAGAGCACCTGGGCAATTCGACCAGTCCGCGGGGCGCCTTGGTCACCGAGGACGGACTGAGCTATCCCCTCGACCGGCCATATGTGCTCGGCCGCAACCCCTCTGGCGACAATTCCGTTCGCCAGTCCGCCGCCACGCCGATCCTGATCGAACGCGATCGGCTGGTCTCGCGGGTCCACGCCTTCGTCGATCCCGACCGGGGCAAGGTGTTCGTCCGCGAAGCGCCCGCCACCTCCGGCACCTATTTCGCCGCCCCCGACAGCGACCGCTGGTCGCGGGTCGGCACCCTCCCGATCGAACTGCAGCCGGGCTGGCGACTGCGTATCAATGATTTCCTGCTGACCTACTGCGTCTGAGCTCCGGCGAGCCCGAGACCATCCCGACGCCCGTGCGTGGTGCACCACGGGCGCCGGATCACGATCCGGCTCAGGCCTCGAGGGCGTCGAGCAGTGCCGCGCGCTGGCGTGCACCGAGACCACCGATACGACGATCCTCGGGGATCTCGGCCTGATCCATCAGCTTGGCCGCCTTCACCGGGCCAACGCCCGGCAGCGCCTTGATCACGGCCGCGACCTTGGTCTTCTTGACCAGATCGTCGCTGTCGGCCTTCTTGAGCAGATCGGCGACGGTGACCTTGCCCTCCTTCACCTTGCCGATCAGTTCCGAGCGCGCCTTGCGCACGGCAGCCGCTTTGGCCAACGCCTCGGTGCGCTGTTCGGCGGTCATCGTAGGCAGTGCCATGTCTCCTCCGCTTCCACTCGTCACTCGAACATCTGATTGACGGACCGAGTAAACAGCACGAAATCAGCAGCATCAGTCCGACACACCGCGAGGATACGCCGATGAGTTTTGCGAGGTGAGCCCGTCTTAATGGGTGAACGCCCTGCAAGGCGGACGAAAAGGACGAAACGAAAGTTTCCGAACACCAGGTAACACGCGGATGACCGGCAGCGACATCATCAGCAGAAGCACCGAACGGGACAAAGGTTCAACGGCGAACCACGGAGGATCAATGAAGCTCCTCGGCAACCGGGCGCGAACGATGCGAATCGTTCGTCACCGTGTCCACGACGGCCGCTGAAACAGCTACACAGTTGTGCGCCAGAAGTTTCCGGCATCCGCATGTTCGATCGACCCGGACCTCGGATGTGCCTCGGGCGCCTCGATGCGCAACAATGACGCGACCAGGCGAACCCTTTTGCACACTGGAGTTGCGATGCGCGAGGAACACCCGCTCGATGACGAAGTCCTCGCGTTGCCCGTCCGGGTGGAACGTGCCCGGCAACGCATCACCTATCAATCCGACCCGGCCCTGACCGACGCGCTCTCGGAAGACGAACTGCGCGCCGAACGCGAGCTGGCCGAGAAGATCCGCACCTACGAGCGCGATCAGCGCTGGAAGCAGATCAAAGCCGCCTCGACGCACGCCGACCGCCTGCGCGAGACGACCGCCGAGCTCGAACGTGCCGAGATGGCCGACCTCATGCTCGCCCGCAAGGCGATCGCCGCGCAGCGCCGCGAATCCAACCCGCGCGCCCGGCTGGCCTCCCTCTACCAGCACCGAACCTGGTCGTTGCGCGCGCTGGCCGGCGTGGTGATCGCGGGCATGCTGTGGTCGGCGGTGAACGTGCAGCACAACATCGCACCCGGCGGTCCGAGCGACCCGCTGTTCTGGGCGAGTTTCGGCCTGGAGGCGATGATCAGCGTCTGCCTGGTCATCATCATGATCGGCACCACCCGCGTCTCGGAGTGGGGCGTGATGGGCAACCGCACCCAGGTGTTCGTCGCCGAGGGTTTCCTGCTCGCGCTCACCATCGCCCTCAACACCTACCCGCATCTGAGCGCGGGTAACTGGTACGACGCCGCTGTGCACGCGGTGGCCCCGGTGATGATCGGTGTGGCCCTGCTCATCCACAACGCCGCCAGCGCGCGCTACAGCACCGCCATCGCCCGTGCCTCGGCCGAGATTCCCGCCGAGGACGACGAGGACATCGTGTCGGCGGCGCCTTCGTTCCGCGACAACTGACCCACCGCGACAACCGCCCACACAGCACAGCGCCCGCCGGATCGGATCCGGCGGGCGCTGTGGTGTTCGGGGACGGCCTAGGCCGACTTGTCGCGACGCTCCGTGCGCTGGGCCTTGCGCGGCACGATGGTCGGCAGGACGTTCTCGGTGACGGTGTCGGCGTTCACGACCACCTTGGCGACGTCGTCGCGGCCCGGGATGTCGTACATCACCGGCAGCAGGACTTCCTCCATGATCGCCCGCAGACCACGCGCACCGGTGCCGCGCAGGATGGCCTGATCGGCGACCGCTTCGAGGGCGTCGGGGGTGAACTCGAGGTCCACTCCGTCCATCTCGAACAGGCGAACGTACTGCTTGACCAGCGCGTTCTTCGGCTCCGAGAGAATCTTGACCAGCGATTCCTTGTCCAGGTTCGTCACCGAGGCGACGATCGGCAGGCGGCCGATGAACTCGGGGATCAGACCGAACTTGATCAGATCCTCGGGCATCACGTCGGCGAAGTGGTCGTCGGTGTCGACCTCGGCCTTGGAGCGCACCTCGGCGCCGAAACCGATACCGCGGTGGCCGGTGCGGTCGGAGATGATCTTCTCCAGGCCCGCGAACGCGCCCGCCACGATGAACAGCACGTTGGTGGTGTCGATCTGGATGAACTCCTGATGCGGGTGCTTGCGTCCGCCCTGGGGCGGCACACTCGCCTGCGTGCCCTCCAGGATCTTCAGCAGCGCCTGCTGCACACCCTCACCGGAGACATCGCGGGTGATCGACGGGTTCTCGCTCTTGCGGGCGATCTTGTCGACCTCGTCGATGTAGATGATGCCGGTCTCGGCGCGCTTCACGTCGTAGTCGGCGGCCTGGATGAGCTTGAGCAGGATGTTCTCGACGTCCTCACCGACGTAACCGGCTTCGGTGAGCGCGGTGGCGTCGGCGATGGCGAACGGCACGTTCAGCATCTTCGCCAGCGTCTGCGCGAGGTAGGTCTTGCCGCAACCGGTGGGGCCGAGCATGAGGATGTTCGACTTCATCAGCTCGACGGCCTCACCCCGGCTGTCGCGACCCTTGTCGCCCGCCTGGATGCGCTTGTAATGGTTGTAGACCGCGACGGCGAGGGTCCGCTTGGCGGTGTCCTGGCCGATCACGTAGTTCTCGAGGAAATCACGGATCTCCGAGGGCTTGGGCAGCTCGTCGAGCTTGACCTCGCTCGACTCGGCCAGCTCTTCCTCGATGATCTCGTTGCAGAGATCGATGCACTCGTCGCAGATATAGACCCCAGGGCCCGCAATGAGCTTCTTGACCTGCTTCTGGCTCTTTCCGCAGAACGAGCACTTGAGCAGATCGCCGCCGTCTCCGATGCGCGCCATCTCGTAGGTCCCTACTTCCTATGTCCGAGTGCGACCCTCGTCCTCCGATTGGGCCGGAATACGTTTCGGTGCCGACAATCAGAGCAATGGTCCCTGAGTCGACCGTACCTGCTGTGCGCGAGCCAGGTCGACAACTCGCGCATGTTCGATGTGTTGGGTTGTAGCAGAAAACCGGGTCCGCCGCCGGGTAGCAGGCGACGGACCCGGGCGTGTCACTTCTGTCCGCTGAGCTTGCGGTAGTCGAAGACCTGGTCGACGATGCCGTATTCCTTGGCTTCCTCGGCGGTCAGGATCTTGTCACGGTCGGTGTCCTTGCGGACCTGCTCCTCGGACTTGCCGGTGTGCCGCGAAATCGTGACCTCCATGAGACGGCGCATCCGCTCGATCTCGGCGGCGGCGATCTCGAGGTCCGACACCTGGCCCTGCACGCCACCCGAGGACGGCTGGTGGATCAGGATGCGCGCGTTGGGCAGCGCGGCACGCTTGCCGGGCGCACCGGCGGCCAGCAGCACCGCGGCGGCCGAAGCGGCCTGACCGAGGCACACGGTGACCACGTCGGGGCGCACGTACTGCATGGTGTCGTAGATCGCCATCAGCGCGGTGAACGAGCCACCGGGCGAGTTGATGTACATGGTGATGTCGCGATCGGGATCCTGCGACTCCAGCACGAGCAGCTGGGCCATGATGTCGTTGGCCGAGACATCGTCGACCTGGTTACCCAGGAAGATGATGCGCTCCTCGAACAGCTTGTTGTACGGGTCGGAGGTCTTGACGCCGAACGAAGTCTGCTCGGTGAACTGCGGCAGGATGTAGCGCGACTGCGGGTTGGCGGCGGCAGCGCCACCCAAGCCTGCGCGCGGGTCGATCAGATTGGCCATGGTTGTCTCCAGGGTCGAGTCGAGTGTGTCGGTGCGCGGCGGCGGTTACTTCGTCTGGTTCGCGTGGCTGACCACGTGGTCGATGAAGCCGTATTCGAGGGCTTCCTTCGCCGTGAACCAGCGGTCGCGGTCCGCGTCCTCGGTCACCTGCTCGACCGATTTGCCGGTGTGCAGCGCCTGCAGCTCGTTGAGTTCACGCTTGGTGTGCGCGAACTGCTCGGCCATGATCGCGATGTCGGCGGCCGAACCACCGATACCGGCCGACGGCTGGTGCATCATGATCCGGGTGTGCGGCAGCGCGAAACGCTTGCCCTTGGTTCCCGCGGTGAGCAGGAACTGACCCATCGACGCGGCCAGGCCCATCGCGACGGTCCTGATATCGCACTCGGCGAACTGCATGGTGTCGTAGATCGCCATGCCCGCGGTGACCGAACCACCCGGGGAGTTGATGTAGAGGGAGATGTCCTTGGTCGCGTCCTCGGCCGAGAGCAGCAGGATCTGCGCGCAGATCTTGTTGGCGATCTCGTCGTCGACCTGGGTGCCCAGGAAGATGATGCGCTCGCGCAGCAGCCGCTCGTACACGGAATCACTGAGGTTGAGACCAGCAGTAGCGGCTGTCATGACCCCTGCCTGGTTGATTGTCACGGATACCTGCCTTCTCTTCTCACCGATTGCAAACGGCCTACGGTTCGTCGTCGTCTCAAACACTAACGAAA
Source organism: Nocardia sp. NPDC050378 (assembly GCF_040655675.1). Classification (NCBI taxonomy): domain Bacteria; kingdom Bacillati; phylum Actinomycetota; class Actinomycetes; order Mycobacteriales; family Nocardiaceae; genus Nocardia; species Nocardia sp. NPDC050378. Next base: position 69,932 of record NZ_JBFAKI010000013.1, on the reverse strand, counting down.
CAGGGCGGCACCGAACTCCCGGTACCGCCCTTCTTCGCTCACAGCGCAATCAAATCACGCCGGGAATAGTTACTCGGCAGCGGCTTCGCCCTGCTCGGTCTCGGCGGATTCCGCAGGGTCACCGAACATTTCGGTGGTGTCGACCTCGTTGCCGTCGGTATCGGTGACCTTCACCTGACCGACAACTCCGGCCAGCGCCTTGCCGCGACGCACGTCGGCGAACACCGCGCCGAGCTGACCGGCCTGCTGCACCTGCTGGATGAACTGCTCCGGCGACATGCCGTAGCGCTGGGCCTGGAACAGGATGCGCTCGGTGAGCTCCTGCTGGCCCACCTGGGTGCCCTCGGCCTCGGCGATGGCATCCAGCAGCAGCTGGGTCTTCACCGACTTCTCGGCGGCTTCCTTGGTGTCCTTGTCGAACTCCTCGCGAGAGGAACCCTGTGCCTCGAGCGCCTCGGCCAGCTTGGCCTCGTCGTGGTCGAAGCCGTGCACGGCGTCGTGCAGCACCGCGTCGACCTCGGCCTTGACGACGGCCTCGGGCAGCGGCACCTCGACGGTCTCGAGCAGGGTGTCGAGCACCTTGTCGCGGATCTGACCGGCCTGCTCGATCTTCTTGGTGCGCTCGACGCGGCCCTTCAGGTCTTCCTTGAGCTCGTCGATGGTGTCGAATTCGCTGGCCAGCTGGGCGAATTCGTCGTCGGCCTCGGGCAGCTCGCGCTCCTTGACCGACTGCACGGTCACGGTGATCACGGCTTCCTTACCGGCGTGCTCGCCGGCGACCAGGGTGGAGGTGAACTCGGCGGACTCGCCGGCCTTCAGGCCGATGACGGCCTCGTCGAGGCCCTCGATGAGCTGACCCGAACCGACCTCGTGCGACAGGCCGGTGGTCGCGGCCTCGGGCACGTCCTCGCCGTCGACGGTGGCCGACAGGTCGATCGAGACGAAGTCGCCGTCCTGCACGGCCCGCTCGACCCCGGTCAGGGTGCCGAAGCGCTGACGCAGCGAGGTGAGCTGCTGCTCGATGTCCTCGTCGCCGATGGTGAAGGAATCGACGGTGACCTCGATGCCCGAGTAGTCGGGCAGGGCGATCTCCGGGCGCACGTCGACCTCGGCGGTGAAGGCCAGCTCGTCGCCGTCCTCGATCTTGGTGATCTCGATCTCGGGCTGGCCGATGACCTTCACCTCGCCGGCCTGCACGGCCTCGGCGTACTTGTTGGGCAGCGCGTCGTTGACGACCTGCTCGAGCACGGCGCCACGGCCGACGCGGGTCTCGATCAGCTTGGCCGGGGCCTTGCCGGGACGGAAGCCGGGGATCTTCACCTGCTGGGCCAGCGCCTTGTACGCCTTGTCGAAGTCGGGCTTCAGCTCCTCGAAGGGCACCTCGACGTTGATCCGGACCCGGGTCGGGCTCAGCTGCTCGACGGTGCTCTTCACGGACATGCTCCTTGGTTCGTAGTTCATGGTGGTGGCCCCCGCATGGGGCGTCGCGCCCTGAGTCGGTGCGGACGCACGCATCCCGACCAGGGTAGTTGACCGCACGCGCGGTCGTGCAATCGGCGGTTGGTTGCGGTGGCGGCTAGCTGCCGACCTGCACCGCGTCGGTGACGAACACCAGTGTCTCGTTGGGCGCGACGCCGTTGCCGCCCTCGCCGTAGCCGAGATCCGGCGGCACGATGAGCAGCCTGCGCGCACCCTGCTGCACACCGAGCAGGCCCTTGTCCCAGCCCTCGATGACCTGGCCCGCGCCGAGCGTCAGGTCGAAGGGCGCACCGCGCTTGAACGAGCTGTCGAGGGTCTGCTTGTCCGACCAGGTGACCAACGCGTAGTTCATGGTGAGCGGCTGCATGGCCACCGCGCCGGGTCCGGTGCCGGGCACCAGGTCCTTGACGAGCAGCGACTTGGGCGGGGTGCAGTCGTCGGGGATGGTGATCTCCGGCGGGTCACCGAAGCCGCCCGCCACCTCGATGTCCTCGGCGATGCATTCGCGAGTGGGAGCCGCCTCGGATTCGGCCGATCCGCTGTCGGACCCGCACGCCGCGCTGACGAGGGCGGCGAGGGCGACCAGTCCGGTCCCGATGATCCTGGGGAGAGAAGCCATGGCCCGCACAGTAGTGGAGCGCGGGTCCGGCGGTGCGAACCGGCACGACCGGTAGGCTCGGCACTGCGTTTCTCCACCGGCGCCGCCGGGTGTCCTCCGGCGCGCCGACCAGTCCGGCGGCGGGCGACGCCGCAGCTCAGGCGAGTGCGAGGAGAGTCTGCGATGACCCGGCTCAGCAACAGCGAGGGCGATACCGCCGCCGACAACGTGGGCGGCGGCGGGGAGGGCGAGTCCCTTGCCCCCGAGCCCTATTCGCTCACCGAAACCCCTGGCCCGCTGACCGGCGAGGAACTGATCGCGGTCGACACGTGGTGGCGGGCCGCGAACTATCTCGCGGTCGGCCAGATCTACCTGATGCGCAACCCGCTGCTGCGCGAGCCGCTGCGTTCCACCGACATCAAGCCACGCCTGCTCGGCCATTTCGGCACGGTGCCCGGCCTGAATCTGGTGTGGGCGCATGCGAATCGGGTGATCCGCGCACGCGACCTGAACGCCGTCTTCGTCGCGGGCCCCGGCCACGGTGGGCCCGGTCCCAACGCCTGCGCCTGGCTCGAGGGCGCCTACGCCGAGCTCTACCGCGACATCCCCCGCGACGCCGACGGCATGCGCCGGTTGTTCCATCAGTTCTCGTTCCCCGGCGGCGTTCCGAGCCATTGCGCCCCCGAGACCCCCGGGTCGTTCCACGAGGGCGGTGAACTCGGCTATTCGCTGCTGCACGCCTACGGCGCCGCGCTGGACAACCCCGATCTCACGGTGTTCTGCGTGATCGGCGACGGCGAGGCCGAGACCGGTCCGCTGGCGGGCAGCTGGCACGCGAACAAATTCCTCAACGCGGCCCGCGACGGCGCGGTGGTGCCGATCCTGGCGCTCAACGAGTACAAGATCGCCAATCCGACCATCCTCGCGCGCATCCCCCGTGAGGAGCTCATCGAACTGCTGCGCGGGTACGGCTACGAACCGCTGATCGTGTCGGGCAACGATCCGTCGCGGGTGCATCAGAAGATGGCCGCCGCCATGGACGCCTGCCTCGATCGGATCGCCGGGTTCCAGCGCGCCGCGCGCGAGAACGGCGACACCACCCGCCCGCGTTGGCCGATGATCGTGCTGCACACGCCGAAGGGCTGGACCTGTCCCCCGGTGGTCGACGGCGAGCGGGTCGAGGGCACCTTCCGCGCCCACCAGGTCCCGTTGCCCGCCGCGCGCACCGACCCGGAGCACCGGCGGGTGCTCGAGGAATGGTTGCGGTCGTATCGGCCCGAGGAACTCTTCGACGAAGCGGGCAGACCGGTACCCGCCCTGCTGGACCGGGTTCCCGATCGGCCGATGAGCCTGAATCCGGTGGCCAACGGCGGGCTGTTGGTCCGCGATCTCGACCTGCCCGACTGGCGCGAATACGGCGTGCCGGTGGAGCAGCCGGGGGCGAGCAGGCACGAGCCGACCAGGGTGCTCGGCGGCTGGCTGCGTGACGTCACCGCTCGCAATCCACACAACTTCCTGACCTTCGCCCCCGACGAACTCGCCAGCAATCGGTTGCAGGACATCCTCGAGGTGACCGGCCGCGACTGGCAGGCCGAGGTCGGTCGCTGGGATGTGGCGTTGTCACCGACCGGCCGCGCGGTCGAAGTGCTGTCCGAACACATGTGCCAGGGGTTGCTCGAGGGCTATCTGCTCACCGGCCGCCACGGCGTGTTCACCTGCTACGAGGCGTTCATCCACATCGTCGACGCCATGTTCAACCAGCACGCCAAGTGGCTCGACGCCAGCCTCGCCGTGCCGTGGCGACGCCGCATCCCGAGCCTGAACTACCTGCTGAGTTCGCACGTGTGGCGCCAGGACCACAACGGCTTCACCCATCAGGACCCGGGTTTCCTCGATGTGGTGGTGAACAAGAGCCCCGAGATCGTCCGGGTGTACCTGCCGCCCGATGCCAACACCCTGTTGTCCACCTACGATCACTGCCTGCGTTCGCTGCACTACGCGAACGTGGTGGTCGCGGGCAAACAGCCCGGGCCGGACTGGCTTTCGGCGCCGGAAGCCGCCGTGCACTGTGCGCGCGGCGTCGGCATCTGGGAGTGGGCCGGGCACAACGACGACCAGGGCACCACCCCCGACGTGGTGCTCGCCTGCGCGGGCGACGTCCCCACGCTGGAGACACTCGCCGCCGCCGCGATCCTGCGCGACCGCCTGCCCGACCTGCGGGTACGCGTCGTCAATGTCGTTGACCTGATGCGGCTGCTGCCCGCCGAGGAGCATCCGCACGGCCTGTCCGACCCCCATTTCGACACCCTGTTCACCACCGACCGGCCGGTGATCTTCGCCTTCCACGGCTACCCGTGGCTGGTGCACCGGCTCACTTACCGCAGGCGCAATCACGCGGGCCTGCACGTGCGCGGATACAAGGAGAAGGGCACGACGACCACCCCGTTCGACATGGTGATGCTCAACGACCTCGACCGCTTCCACCTGGTGCTCGACGTGATCGACCGGGTGCCCGGCCTACGCACGCGGGCGGCGGGTCTGCGCCAGGAGATGGTCGACGCCCGGCTCGCGGCGCGCAGCTGGACCAGGGAGCACGGCGAGGACATTCCGGCCGTCGCGAACTGGACCTGGCCGGAGGCGTCGGTCCCCACTGTGACGTAACGCGGTTGCGGCACCGGTCGCGGCTGGCCGACGATGGAGGCGATGACCGAGCAACGCCGTATCGACATACTCCCGCGTGACCGCCGCGACCTCCGCGGTCCCTTCGACGTGATCGGGGACGTACACGGCTGCCGCGCCGAACTCGAGGCACTGCTCGGGAAGCTGGGCTACGTCATCGAGCGCGACGACAAGGACAGGCCGGTCACGGCCGCGCATCCCGAACGTCGCACGGCGGTGTTCGTCGGTGATCTCGTCGACCGTGGCCCCGACACGCCCGGTGTACTGCGGCTGGTCATGGGCATGGTCGCGGCCCGTACGGCCCTGTGCGTGGCGGGCAATCACGACTACAAACTGGTGCGCGCCCTCGACGGCCGCAATGTGCGCATCGCGCACGGGCTGGAGCAGTCACTGGCCCAACTGGCCGACGAGGACGACGAATTCCGCGCCGCCGCACAGGCTTTCCTGCGTGAGCTGCCCGGGCACTACCTGCTCGACCGGGGCAGGCTGGTCGTCGCCCACGCGGGACTGCCGGAAAGCCTGCACGGCAGCACATCCGGGCGGGCCCGCTCCTTCGCGCTCTACGGTGCGCCCACCGGCGAGGTGGACGTGCACGGTCTGCCGATCCGCTACGACTGGGCGCAGGATTATCGGGGCGCGCCGGTGGTCGTCTACGGGCACACACCCGTCACGGCGTTGCGGTGGGTCAACAACACGCTGTGCCTGGACACCGGCGTGGTGTTCGGCGGGACGCTGTCGGCTCTGCGCTACCCGGAGCTGGACACCGTCTCGGTGCCCGCCGAACAGGTCTGGTGCGAACGCGCGGGTATCACACCGGTGCCCGACTAGCGCCTACCATCAGCAGCGGACGACCCGACTCATCGACGAGGAGAGGTTCATGCGCCGTAGTTTGCTCGCACTGTCCGTTCTGGCCCCACTGATGATCGCCGGTGTGGCGAGCGCCGATCCGGCGCCGCCGGGAACCGGGACACTCACCGTTCGCGCGATCACCGGTTCCGAACCGATGCCGGTCAACCGGGCCGATATCGAGGTTCGCGCCTGCGGCGCCGAAGAGGTCGTCACCACGCTGGTGAGCGGCGCCGACGGCAGCGCGAGCATCGCGCTGCCGGACGGCTGCTACGAGGCGCGGGTGGCGACGGTGCCGGGCGGCTGCGGCCTGGCCGACACCGAACCGGTGCGGCGCACGGTTACCGCGGGCACCGAGGCCCGAGCGGAGTTCCGTTTCCGCTGCGCGTAGCCGTCAGTCCTTGGGACCGCCCGCCACATAGATCACCTGGCCCGACACGAAGCCCGCGCCTTCGCTCACCAGGAACGCGGCGGTGTGGGCGATGTCGTCGGGCGTACCCACCCGGTTCACCGGAATCTGTGCCGCCGCAGCCTGTTTGAAGGCCTCGAAGTCGACGCCGACGCGGGCCGCGGTGGCCGCGGTCATCTCGGTCTCGATGAAACCGGGGGCGATCGCGTTGGCGGTGACACCGAATTTGCCGAGCTCGAACGCGAGAGTCTTGGTGAAGCCCTGCATGCCCGCTTTGGCGGCGGAGTAGTTGGCCTGGCCCCGATTGCCCAGCGCCGAGGTGCTCGACAGGTTGACCACGCGCCCGAACTTCGCCTCCACCATGTACTTCTGCACGGCGCGCGTCATCAGGAAGGCGCCGCGCAGGTGCACGTTCATGACGATGTCCCAGTCCTGCACCGACATCTTGAACAGCAGGTTGTCGCGCAGCACGCCCGCGTTGTTCACCAGCACGGTCGGCGCGCCCAGTTCGCCGGCGATCCGTTCGACGGCCGCGGCGACGGCGTCTTCATCGGACACATCGGCACCGACGGCCAGCGCGGTCCCGCCGGCGGCTTCGATGGCCGACACGGTGTCGGCGCAGGCGGCTTCGTCGAGGTCGAGAACGGCGACGGCGTGACCGTCGGCGGCGAGCTTCTTCGCGACGGCGGCACCGATTCCGCGTGCGGCACCGGTGACGATCGCGACCCGTGAGGTAGTGGACATGCGCGCCACCCTATCGGGGCGCGTTCGTCGTGATGGTCGGGGTGACAGGATTTGAACCTGCGACCCTCCGCTCCCAAAGCGGATGCGCTACCAAGCTGCGCTACACCCCGATACCTCGGGGCGGTTCACGCCGTCGAGGGAAGTCATGTTTGAGCGGGTGACGGGAATCGAACCCGCACCATCAGCTTGGAAGGCTGAGGTTCTACCATTGAACTACACCCGCAGGCATACGACATCGATGGGATCGCCACGATGTCGTGTGCGCCACGACTGTACCGAATCCCGCGCGCCGAACGCCAATCCGGCCCCGCGAAACGTCTCGGCGCTGCGGTGAGCCCCCTCTTTCCGCGCCCGATTAGGGCCCTTAGGCCCTATTCCGGGACCACGGGTACCGGACACGATGGTGGTTGCGTCTCAGGGGACCGACGCCTGCTCCACCCGGGGGAATATAAAGGAGAATTTTCCTCGAAAACCTGGCACGGGGGCGGCGGGTAGGCCACCATAAAAGAGCGCGCGACGGCCCTACCGGTCGACGCGACACCTTTGCCAGGAGGGACCATGGCGACAACACGCCCACCGCCCGAATTCGGGCAACACGCTGCACGTTTCGGTGTTTCCAATGTTTTTTCGCGAAGTGTGTAACGCCCGGGCGGCTGTAGCGATGTCATAGCCGATCGCCATTCGCGAGAGACTGCAACGCGTTCTAGAACGCGGCTTTTGAGTCTCGAGTGGCTTGCTAGGATCCTTTTTGCCGGACGGGGGTATCTGGAAAGGGGGCGGTGAGCGTGTGCCGAACTCGGCGGACCCAACCGCGTAGCAGTGCGAACGATCGAGGTGGCAAGACCGTCGCCACCTTCCGCCGGTGATGTCGATGTCCGCACACATCGAGCCACCGGTCGCCGCGATGGCCCGCGCCTGGGCCCGCGCGGTGTGTGCCGAACCGGGATCGTCCGTGGCACCGCATCAGCTGGAGCCTGTGCTCATCGAGATCGTCGAGCGCCTGCTGCACCTGGCGAGGACGGAACCGTTCCCGGTACCGCAGGCGCGCAAGCTCGGCGCACGGCTGGCCGAGGCGCCGTTCGAACGGACGAGAATGCTGGCCCATGCCACCCGCTGGTTGCTCGGTTTCCCCTCGGGGGTGCCGGGTTCCCTGGTGGCGACCCGCTGGCCGCTGGTGGCCAGCCAGGCCATCGACAGCTACGCCCAGGCACTACAGGAGCGCGCACTGGCGCAACAGGAACAGAACATCTCGGCGAAGGTGTCGCTGCGCGTGCAGGAGATCGCCGCGCTGCAGCATCGCCTGCGCCACGAGGCCACCCACGACGCCCTGACCGACCTGGCGAACCGCACACTCCTGCAGGAACGGGTGCGTGCCTTCGCCGCCGACCCGACCCGTGGGGTCGGGGTGCTGGTGGTGGACCTGGACCGCTTCAAACAGATCAACGACGGCTACGGACATGCGATCGGTGACGAGGTGCTCGTGGAGCTGGCCAACCGGCTGCGCGAGGTGTGCCCGCCCGACACCGTGATCTGCCGGTACGGCGGCGACGAGTTCGTCGTGGCGGCCAATCCGCGCCGCGACACCCTGAGCGAGCTGGCGCACCGTGTGGTCGCGGCCCTGCGCGACCCGGTGTGGTCGAGCGCGGGCCCGGTGCCGGTGTCGGCCAGCGTGGGCACCGCGTTCTGCCCACCGGGAAAGACGTGCGATTTCACCGACCTGCTGCGTCGCGCCGACCGCGCGATGTATTCGGCGAAATCGGCGGGCGGGCGGCGTTTCGCCCTCGCCGAATCGGGCGACCCCGAACTGGGAACGGCGGTCGCCGGCTGAGTCCGGATCGCGAAGCCTGCACTTCGCGGCCCGGACTCGGTCGACCTTCTCTGCGCACCTCGGCCACGGTTTCGACCGTGGCCGAGGTGTTTTCGTCAGCGAGGCTGACAGACGTTGCACCAGAACAGGTTTCGGCCTTCCATCGTGCCGTGGGAGACCGGCGTGCCACAGACACGGCAGGGTTCACCCTGGCGTCGGTAGACGTAGGTGCGCGGACGGTCCTTGGCGTAGGACGGTGCGCCACTGTCGTGTTCGGGACGCACCACATGCATGCGTCCGGTTTCCACGCCGGTCGGCATGAGTTCGACGAGATCGGCCCACAGCGCGTCCCATTCGGTCGCCGTGAGTGAGGTGCCCGGCCGGAACGGTGAAATGCCGTGCCGGAACAGCACTTCGGCGCGGTAGACGTTGCCGACTCCGGCGATCAGCGACTGGTCCATCAGCAGCGCCCCGATCGCCCTGCGGGAGCGTCGGATCCGCGCACCCGCCAGCTCGTGGTCGGCATCGGGGCGCAGCGGGTCGGCGCCCAGGCGGGCGGTGAGCGCCTCCACCTCCGGCGGGTGCAGCACCTCGCACGCGGTCGGCCCGCGCAGGTCGGTTCCGAATCCCGTCGCGGCACCGACCATCCGCATCCGCACCTGCCCCACGGGTGCGGGCATCGGCAACTCCACCTCACTGAAGGTGCCGTACAACCCCAGATGCACATGCACCGTCAGCCCGGACGCGTAGTGATGCAGCAGATGCTTCCCGTACGCTTCGGCCCGCTCCAGCACCTGCCCGTCCACGAGCGCGGCGCCGTCGGCGAACCGACCCTGCGGGCTCGAAACCCGCACGGCCCCACCGGCAAACCGCTCCTGATGCAGCCGCGCGATCCGATGAAGGGTGTGTCCTTCAGGCATAAGAGCACACCCCTCGAAACAATCTCACCAACTGATCTCGCAAGCACATGGGTAACTCATCGGGCACGGGCTGACCCGGCCACCTCGAGAGAGCTTGCCGCGTCAGGGGCTCATCCCGCACCTGAGTCTGTCCAGAATTCGCGGGGAGGCGGATCAGTAGGCGGGCACAGCGGGGGCTTCGCCGGACTTCTCGTAGTCGGACAGGATGTCGATGCGGCGCTGGTGGCGAGGTTCCTCCGACCAGGGCTGGGCGAGGAACGCGTCGACGATGGCGAGGGCTTCCTCGGTGGTGTGCATGCGGCCGCCGATGCCGATCAGCTGGGCGTTGTTGTGTTCGCGGGCCAGCTTGGCGGTCTCGACGCTCCAGGCGAGGGCGCAGCGGGCGCCCGGGACCTTGTTGGCGGCGATCTGCTCGCCGTTGCCGCTGCCACCGAAGACCAGGCCGAGCGAGCCCGGGTCGGCGACGGTGCGCCGCGCCGCCTCGATGCAGAAGGCGGGGTAGTCGTCGAGAGCGTCGTATTCGAGGGCGCCGCAGTCGACGACCTCGTGTCCGGCCTCGAGCAGATGGGCCTTGACGTGATTCTTCAGTTCGAAACCGGCATGGTCGGCACCCAGGTAAACGCGCATGGCTGCGATTGTCGCAGGCGCGCTTAGAGTCGTTTCATGCACCCGCACGAACCGCATTCACCGCATTCGGCAGGTCCCCCACCGGAGCGTTCCGGCCAACCCGCCGACCGGCCGAGCGACGCCACACCCGCCGACCAGCCCGCACCGCGGCCGGGCGAATATCCGCCGCCGGCGTGGCCGCAGGGGCAGCCGGGGTTCGCCGGGTCGGCGCCGTGGCCGCAGCCGAGCCCACCGACCGGCGCGTTTCCCGCGCCGCCTGCGGGTGCGTATCCGTCTGTGCCGCAAGGTTTCTACCCGCCGGGCGGCCCGCCGGGGACGACGCAGCCGATGCCGCGTGGATTGTCGCCGTTCGGGATGCCCGCGCGGCATCCGTGGGAGATTCCGCTGCTCGTGGTGGTCATCATGATCACCGGCGTGGCCTACCTGCTGGCGATCCTGATGTTGCTTGTGGAGCTGGTCGCCGAACCGGTTGTCGACGCCCAGGGCCGGCCGGAGTCCGGTGATTCGCTGCTGACCAGCCCGTATGTGCTGGTGCTGTTGTTCGCGCCGGTGCTGCTGTGGGCCGGACGTGGCATGAATTTCGCGCGTATGCGGATCAACGGGGTGAAGATGTCACCCACCCAGTTCCCCGAGGGGTACCGGATGGTGCAGGAGGCGGCCGTGCGGTTCGGGATGTCGAAGGCGCCCGACGCGTACGTGATCCTCGGCAACGGCCAGATCAACGCCTTCGCCTCCGGGCACGGGTTCCGCCGGTTCGTCGTGGTCTACAGCGACCTGTTCGAGATCGGTGGCGCCGCACGCGAGCCCGACGCGCTCGCCTTCATCATCGGCCACGAGGTGGGCCATATCGCCGCTGGTCACGTGTCGTATTGGCGCCAGCTCGGCATGTTCGTCGCACCGTACCTGCCGATTCTCGGGTCGTCGCTGATCCGCGCGCAGGAGTACACCGCCGACAATCACGGCTTCTGCAACCGCCATCAGGGCGCGGCCGGTGCCATGGCCACCCTCGCGGCGGGCAAGTACCTCAATACGGCGGTCGGTTTCGACGAGATGGCAGACCGGGCCGCCACCGAGAAGGGCGGCTTCGTCCTGCTGGTGAACGCCATGTCCAGCCACCCGGTCCTCACCTGGCGAATGTGGGCACTGCGCGACCGCAGCAAGCCGGGCCCGATGTTCTGGCACCCGAGCCCACCACACCCAGGAATGGTCCCACCCCCAGGCGGATACCCCGTCCAGACCGCACCCCCAGCCATTCCCCCGAAAACGCTCTGAGCCCTAGCGCAACCACCACGGGTTTTCGGCCGCCTCGGATCCGAGGGGCGAGACGTAACGGCGAAGCCGCAGTATCGCCCCTCGGATTCGAGGCCCTCAGGGCCGAAGACCCCGCGGCGCCAGCCGCTAATCGAACACAGGCTCTTCGGTGCGGGTGCGCTTGAGTTCGAAGAAGTGGGGGTAGGAGGCGAGGGCGACGACGCCGTCCCACACCCGGCCCGCGTCCTCACCGCGCGGGATGCGTGAGAGCACCGGGCCGAAGAACGCGACCCCGTTGACGTGGATGGTCGGTGTGCCCACGTCGGGTCCGACCTTGTCCATGCCCGCGTGGTGGCTGACTCGCAGCGCCTCGTCGTAGTCGGTGCTGTCGGCGGCCTCGGCGAGTTCGGCGGGCAGGTCGAGTTCGGCGAGGGCGTCGGCGATCACGGCGGTCAGGCTTTCCTGCGTGGTCGCGCGTTCGAACTCGGCCTTGCGGTCGTGGATGCGGGTGCCGAGGGCGGTGTAGAGCGGGGCCAGGATCTCCTCGCCGTGCTTCTGGGCGGCGGCGATGGCGACGCGCACCGGGCCCCAGCCCGCGGCCATCAGTTCGACGTACTGCGGCGGCAGGTCCCTGCCTTCGTTGAGCACGGCCAGGCTCATCACGTGGAAACGGACTTCGATATCGCGTACCTGCTGGACTTCCAGGATCCAGCGCGAGGTGATCCAGCACCACGGGCACAGCGGGTCGAACCAGAATTCGGCGAGATCCTTGGTGGCCTGATCGCTCACGGGTCTTCCTCTCGGGTCAGCTGTGTGCGGGCAGGGCGGCCCGCTGGTTGGTGCAACCGTGCCTGCGCCGGATTCGTTCCCCTGATCGCCGCCCCCGGCTAGGCTCGACGGCGAGGGAAACCGGAACGTCCGTGAGAAGGAGTCCGTGTATGAGCTCGAATCAGCATTTCGTGATCGTCGGTGGTGGGCTGGCCGGCGCCAAACTGGCCGAGGCCTTGCGCGCCAACGATTTCGACGGCCAGGTGACGCTGCTGGCGGCCGAGGACGACCTACCGTACGAGCGCCCGCCGCTGTCGAAACAACACCTGGCCGGTGATCAGCAGCTGCCGGACTTCACGGTGGATTCGCCGGCCTGGTACCGCGATCACCACATAGACCTGCGTTTGGGTACCACGGTCGAGGCTTTCGATCCGGCTGCGAGAACGGTGTCGTTGCCGGACGGGTCGACCCTGTCCTACGACAAGCTCGCGCTCGCCACCGGGTCACGTCCGCGCACCCTCGACGTTCCCGGCGCCGAGGCGAGCAATGTGTACACCCTGCGCACCATCGGTGACTCCGATCGGTTGCTCGAGGTGCTGCGTTCGAAGCATCGGCTGGTGATCATCGGCGCGGGCTGGATCGGGCTCGAGGTCGCCGCACAGGCGCGGGCGCGGCAGCTGGAGGTGACGGTGCTCGAGGCGGCGCAGCTGCCGCTGGTGTCGGTGCTCGGTCCGCAGATGGGCACCGTGTTCGCCGAGTTGCATCGCGGCAACGGTGTCGACCTGCGTACCGGTGTCGTCGTCGACAGGATCCACACCGAGGACGGCGTGGCCACGGGTGTGCAGCTCGACGACGGCCAGGTGGTGGCAGCCGACGCGGTACTGGTCGCGGTGGGCGCGCAGCCGAATATCGAGATCGCCGAAGCCGCCGGGCTGGCCACCGGCACCGGCATCCTGGTCGACGAGTCCCTGCGTACCAGCGACCCGGATGTGGTGGCGGTCGGCGATATCGCCGAGGAGCTGCATCCGCTGCTGGACAAGCGGGTACGCGTGGAGCACTGGGCCAATGCCCTGAATCAGCCTGCGGTGGCCGCGCTGACGATGCTCGGCAAGTCAGCCACCTACGACCGCCTCCCCTATTTCTTCACCGATCAGTACAACCTCGGGATGGAGTACACCGGCTATGTCGGTCGCGACGACGACGTGCGGGTCGTCGTCCGCGGCGACGTGGCGAAACCGGAATTCGTCGCCTTCTGGCTGGACCGGGACAACCGCGTGCGCGCGGGCATGAACGTCAATGTCTGGGACGTCACCGATCGCATCAAGGAACTGGTGACCTCGGGCGAACCGGTCGACCCCGAGCGTCTGGCGGACCCGAACACCGCATTGTGAGCGTGCCGCGTTTCCCGCACCTGGCAGACTCGACGGCGTGGATGTCTACAGCGCGGGTGTTCTGGTGTTCCGGCGTGGCGAGGCCGGGATCGAGGTGTTGATCGGGCACATGGGCGGACCGTTGTTCGCGAAGAAGGACGAGTCGGCGTGGTCGATTCCCAAGGGCGAGTACGAGATCGGGGTCGAATCGGCGGAGGTGGCGGCCGCACGCGAGTTCACCGAGGAGCTCGGGTTGCCGGTGCCGGACGGGCCGTGGATCGCGCTCGGTGACGTGCAGTACGGCAGCGGATCGCGCCGCAAGACGGTCACCGTGTGGGCCGTGGAGGGCGACCTCGATCCGGACGCGATCGTCCCGGGCACCTTCACCATGGAGTGGCCGCCGCGCTCGGGCCGCCTCGGCGAGTTCCCCGAGATCGACCGGGTCGGCTGGTTCACCCCGGCGATCGCCGAACCCAAGCTGGTCAAGGGTCAGCGTCCGCTGTTGCAGCGGCTGGCCGAGCACCTCGCGGGTACCGCGCCGACACCATGACTCACACTCTCGCCAGGGCAGGCCGGCGCAGGGTGGAGCGGAATTCCGAAGGGCTCTGTCCGCGAAGACGTTTGAAGGCGGCGCTGAACCCGAACGCATCGGAGTAGCCGACGGTGGTCGCCACCTGGGCGACGCTGCGATTCGGGTCGGCGAGCAGTTCCTCGGCCTCGGCCATCCGCCATTCGGTGAGATAGGCCAGCGGCGTCTCACCCATCACCTCACTGAACCGGCGCGCGAACAGGGCCCGCGACACCGCCGCCTCGGCCGCGAGATCGGCCACCGTCCAGCGCCGGAACGGATCGTTGTGGATGGCCTCGAGCGCCGGCCCGACGACCGGGTCGGCCATGCCGCGATACCAGGCGGGCGCGCAGTGTTGCTGGGCAGCGAGCCAGGTCCGCAGCGTGCACACCAGCGCCCAGTCCAGGAGCCGGTCCATCAACGCCTGTGAGCCCGCACTGAGCCGGACCGCGTCGGCGGCGGACTGTTCCAGCCACGCGCAGACCTCCGGGTCGTCGCTGACGACCATCACCGGCGGCAGCGCGCGCAGCAGCCGCTCGTGCCGCCGCCCGGACGCCCGATAGGCGCCGACGATGAGCGAGGTCTCCTCGGGCGTGCCGGTCGCGGTCTCGACGAGTTCCGGTGTGGCACAGGCGAGATCGGCCGGGCCGAAACCACGGGGCACGAAGCACGACAGCTCGTAGCCCATGTGCGGGCGGTCGAGCGTGGCGCGGGTGTCGGCCAGGTGGAACGGCTCGCAGGCCTGGACGACGGCGGTGTCACCGGCCACCAGCCGGGTCGACGACCCGTCGGCGAGCACCAGAGTGCCGCCGCCACGCAGGACGGTGACCATGACCAGGGGCGCACGGTCGGCGAAGCGGATGGTCCACGGCGACCGCAGCACGGCGTGGGTGACGACCGATCCTTCGGCACGAATGCCGCTCAACAGCGAACTCAACGGATCCACGCCATCAGCGTAGACGAATTCCTATCGACCGGAGATGATCACCCATAGATCGTCCACGCGATTCACGGTTGACTCGAAGCACAGGGCGAACAGCCCGCACCACCGACGACCAGGGAGTCACCATGTCGCAGCCCTCCGCCACACCCGAATCCGCTCGCACCGCAACGTCTCCCGCGCCCACCGGCCTCGATCACGCCGCGAGCGCGGGCGAATCGGCGGTCGACCGGCGGGCCCTGGTGGTCCTGTCGCATCACCGCGCCGATTCGCTGTCGGCTCATGTCGCCGACCGCGCGGTCGCCCGGCTCACCGCCGCCGGGTACGCGATCGACTTCCTCGACCTGCACCGCGAGAACTTCGACCCCCGGATGACCGTCGCCGACCAGCCCGAATGGGGCAATCGCGACAAGGTGTACTCGGCGACCACCGAGGCGCACATGCGCCGGGTCCAGGCCGCCGACGTGATCGTCGTCGTGTTCCCCGTGTACTGGCAGAGCGTTCCCGCCATGCTCAAGGGCTGGATCGACAGCGTCTGGAACTACGGTTTCGCCTACGGCCGCAGCAAGCCCAAGCTGGCGGGCAAACGCATCCTGTGGCTGGGTCTGGCGGGCGCCACCGCGGGCGACGCGATCATTCCCGGCATGCAGCAGCTACTCGAGGCCCAGCTCAGCGAGGGGTTGGCGTACTACAGCGGCTTCGCCGATTCCCGCGTCGGCCTGCTGCCCGACGCCGAGGACCAGCCCCAATCCATCGACGCCGAAGGCAATCTGGTGATCGGTGAGGCCATCGCGGGGGACGCACGAGCCGCGCATTACGCCGCGTTCGAGGCCCGGGCCGAGGGTTTCGTCGACGAACTCCTCACCGCCGAGTTGGTCAACGCCTGACCCCGGCCCCGGTTACCCAGCGCGGTCCGATCGCGGAACATTCGCACGATCGGACCGCGCACTCGGGCTCAGATGCCGGGCACCGTCTTCAGGAGCACCTGAAGCAACTCGGAGGGGGTACCCGCCTCGTCCGCGGCGGTGTTGATGGTGGTGAGCGCGCCCGCGGTGAATTCGGCGCTCTGCTCGGGAACGTAGCTCGCCGGGTCGTCGATGCCTGGTGCGTACTGAGCGAACATCCCGGCCATCGCCTGCAGGAACGGGCCCATCAGAGTGGCCAGGTGGGCAGCCGAACCACCGGTGGTGCGCACCATCTTCCCGCCCTGCTGGAAGCCCGCGAACATCGAGTACATGCCGCCGAGAATCGCCAGGTCGTACATGGCTGCGGCACCGTAGTCCGTACCGACCCACTCGGCGCGCCCGAACAGATCCAAGACGTGCCGGAACCGGTCGAACGCGGCGGTGATACCGCTGTAGAGCAGGAAGGCCGCGGGCCCGCCGATCATCGACGGCACCGCCATGATGCCGCCGTCGATGAGTTCCACGCCGTTCGCCTCTGCCCAGCGGCCGAGCGAGCGCCCCTGTTCCGGGGTGGTGGTCGTCAGGTTCACCAGCACGCGGCCACGCAACTGCTCGGCGGCGGGCTCCACGTGCTCGCGCACCGCCGCGTCGTCGAGGACGCACAGGATCACCAGGTCCCCGGCCGCCATCGCCTCGGCCGAGGTGGTCGCCACCGTCGCGCCTTCGGCAACCAGCGGTTCGGCCCGTGCGGCGGTGCGATTCCACACCGTCACCTCGTGGCCACCCGCCAGCAGCGCCTTCGCGAGCGCGGCACCCATCGCGCCGAGACCGATCACCGAAACACGCTGTACCGCAGTCGAGTTACTCATTGCTCCCCTAGTCCGAAAGGTTGTCGCCGTCGCTCGGCGATGCACTCCCAGATTCGCCCGTTGCGCTAGACTTCACAAGTACCGACTGTGAAGTGCAATACCTACAAAAAAGTAAGTAAGGCGGAGATGAAGCAGCGACAGCATCCGTATTCGTGCGGCATCGATGCCGCCCTCGACGTGGTGGGCGGCAAATGGAAGGCCCTGATCCTGTGGGCCCTGTCCACCGGCACCCAGCGCTTCGGCGACCTGAAACGCCTCGTCCCCGGTGTCACCGAGAAGATGCTGATCCAGCAGCTGCGCGAGCTGGAGCACGACGGCATCATCAGCCGTGAGATCTACCCGCAGGTCCCACCGAAAGTGGAGTACTCCCTCACCGAGCGCGGGGTATCACTCAACGCCGCGCTGGTGACCCTCGGCGAATGGGGGAACGAGCAGATGGACCACATCTGCGCGGTGAAAGGTGTTGCCGCGCCCGTGCATTGACGAGCGCGGCGAAGACTATCCCCGGGTACCCGTCCAGCTCCGACCGGTGATGCGCTCGTAGGCTTCTTCGTATTTGCGCCGGGTCGCCTCGACCACGTCGGCGGGGATCTGCGGACCGGGGTATTCCTTGTTCCAGCCGGTAGAGGTGGACCAGTCGCGGACGAACTGCTTGTCGAACGAGCGCTGCGGGCGGCCGGGCTCCCATTCGTCGGCGGGCCAGAAACGTGAGGAGTCGGAGGTGAGCACCTCGTCACCGAGGGTGAGCACCTCACCGTCCCAGCCGAATTCGACCTTCGTATCGGCGACGATCACGCCCGCCTTCGCCGCGTGCTCGGCGCCGCGGGTGTAGATCTCGAGGGTGAGGTCGCGCAGTTTCTCGGCGACCTCGCGGCCTTCCTGGTTCACCACGTCGGCGAAGCTGATCGCCTCGTCGTGACCTTCGGCGGCCTTGGTGGACGGGGTGAAGATCGGCTCGGGCAGCTTGTCGCCGTCGCGCAGGCCGGGCGGCAGCGTGATGCCCGACACGGTCCCCGACTGCTGATATTCCTTCAGCCCGGAGCCGGTCAGGTACCCGCGCGCGATGCACTCCACCTGCAGCATCTTCAGCGGCTTCACCCGGATACCGCGCCCGGCGAATTCGGCGGGCACATCGGTGGCCGACACCACGTGGTTGGGGACGTCGGTGAAGTACTCGAACCACCAGTTCGACAGCTGGGTCAGCAGCGCGCCCTTGCCAGGGATCGGCGTCGGCAGCACCACGTCGTAGACCGAGACACGATCCGACGCGACGAGCAGCAGGGTGTCGCCGTCCTCGTAGAGGTCACGGACTTTCCCGGCGTGCACATGCTTCAACGTCGAGCCTCCTGGTAGGTGCGAACTTTTCCGTAGGCACTGTACCGAGGGGGCCGAAACTCGTGAGCGGGTGTCGGCGGCAAGTGGCATTGTGGACGCTGATGTGCGCGCGGCCGAGGCCGGCGCGCGCGAGGCGTGCCGTGTTCGTCGACGACGAAGGAGATCAATGTCTGCCCCGAATCTCACCCGCGACCAGGCGGTCGAACGCGCGGCCGTGGTGGCCGTGGACAACTACCGGATCGAGCTCGACCTCACCGATCAGCCGCGCGGGGCGGATTCGGCGGTGTCGGACACCTTCGGTTCGACGACGACCGTCACCTTCACCGCGAAGCCGGGGGCGAGCACCTACATCGATCTGGTCGCGGCGCGGGTGCGGTCGGCGGTGCTCAACGGCCGGGATCTCGATGTGAGTTCGTATGCCGAGGAGACCGGCATCGCGCTGCCGGATCTGGCCGAGAACAACGAGCTGGTGGTGGTGGCCGACTGCGAGTACTCGCACACCGGTGAGGGCCTGCACCGCTTCGTCGACCCGGCCGACGGCAAGGTGTACTTGTACTCGCAGTTCGAGACCGCCGACGCCAAGCGGATGTTCGCCTGCTTCGACCAGCCCGACCTCAAGGCCACCTTCGACGTCGTCGCGACGGCGCCGAGCGACTGGGTTGTCGTCTCCAACGGTGCCGACATCGACCAGCACGAGATCGGCGCGGTCGTGCGCCACACGTTCGCGACCACGCCACGGATGAGCACCTACCTGGTCGCCATGATCGCCGGTCCCTACGCCACGTGGACCGACACCTATGCCGACAGCCACGGCGAGATCCCCCTCGGCCTGTTCTGCCGGGCCTCGCTGGCCGAGCACATGGACCACGAGCGGCTGTTCACCGAGACCAAGCAGGGTTTCGACTTCTACCACAAGAACTTCGGTGTGCCGTACGCCTTCGGCAAGTACGACCAGCTGTTCGTGCCGGAGTTCAACGCGGGCGCGATGGAGAACGCGGGCGCGGTCACCTTCCTCGAGGACTACGTGTTCCGGTCCAAGGTGACCCGCGCGTCGTATGAGCGCCGCGCGGAGACGGTGCTGCACGAGATGGCGCACATGTGGTTCGGCGACCTGGTCACCATGAAGTGGTGGGACGACCTGTGGCTCAACGAGTCGTTCGCGACGTTCGCGTCGGTGCTGTGCCAGGCCGAAGCGACCGAATACACCAGTGCCTGGACCACTTTCGCGAATGTGGAGAAGTCCTGGGCCTACCGCCAGGACCAGCTGCCCTCGACCCACCCGATCGCGGCCGACATCCCCGACCTGCACGCGGTGGAGGTGAACTTCGACGGCATCACCTACGCCAAGGGCGCCTCGGTGCTCAAGCAGCTGGTCGCCTACGTCGGGTTGCAGCCGTTCCTGGCCGGTCTGCGCGACTACTTCGCCGAACACGCCTACGGCAACGCCACATTCGACGATCTGCTGTCGGCGCTGGAGAAGGCGTCGGGGCGTGACCTGTCGGACTGGGGTGCGCAGTGGCTCAAGACCACCGGCCTCAATATCCTGCGGCCCGATTTCACCGTCGCGGCCGACGGCACCTTCTCAAGTTTCGCTGTCGTGCAGGAGGGCGCCGCACCGGGTGCGGGCGAGTACCGCGTGCACCGGATCGCGATCGGTGTCTACGACGATGTCGACGGAAAGCTGGTGCGTGCCAAGCGCATCGAGCTCGACCTCGACGCCGCCGCGCGGACCGAGGTGCCGGAACTGGTCGGGGTGCCGCGCGGGGCCCTGGTACTGGTCAACGACGACGACCTCACCTACTGCTCGCTGCGCCTGGACTCCGAGTCGCTCGCGGTGGTCGTTGACCGCGTCGGTGACATCGCCGAATCCCTGCCGCGCACACTGGCCTGGTCGGCGGCCTGGGAGATGACCCGGCAGGCCGAGATGAAGGCCCGCGATTTCGTCGCGCTCGTACAGCGCGGGATCGGTGCCGAGTCCGAGATCGGGGTGGTGCAGCGGTTGCTCATGCAGGCCGCGACCGCCATCTCGAGTTACGCGGAACCCGGTTGGGCCGAGCGGGAGGGTTGGCCCGGTTTCGCCGATCGGTTGCTGGAGCTGGCTCGCGGCGCCGAGGCGGGTTCGGATCATCAGCTGGCGTTCGTCAACGCGCTCACCGGCGCCGAGCTCGACACCCGGCACACCGATGTGCTCGCCCGGCTGCTCGACAGCGATCCGGCGGAGGTCGGGCTGGGCGGGCTCACGGTCGACACCGATCTGCGCTGGCGCGTCGTCACCGCGCTGGCCGCCGCGGGCCGCATCGACGCCGACGGGCTCGAGTCCCCGGTGATCGACGCCGAACTGGACCGTGACCCGACCGCGGCGGGCCAGCGCCAGGCCGCCGCCGCCCGAGCGGCCCGCCCGCTGGCGGCGGTGAAGGAACAGGCCTGGAACACGGTGATGGGCGACGACACGGTCCCCAACATCACCGCCCGCGCCATCGTCGGCGGTTTCGCCCCCGCGGGCCAGGGCGAGCTGCTCGCCCCGTATGTCGACCGCTACTTCGCCGAGGTTCCCGCCGTCTGGGAACGCCGCTCGAGCGAGGTGGCCCAGACCGTCGTCGTCGGCCTGTACCCGCACTGGGCGATCACCGAGGAAGCGGTGGCCAAGGCCGACGAATTCCTCGCGGGTGACCACCCGCCCGCCCTGCACCGCCTGGTCTCGGAAGGTCGCGCCGGGATCGAACGCTCCCTGCGCGCCAGGGAATTCGACGCCAAGTAGCACCCGCGCCCGATGGCCCCGATCTCACCGGATCGGGGCCATCGGCCGTTCCGGCACTGCGTAGCTCGACCCGTTTCGCCACGGCGGAAATACTACTGAGAGTAGTATCCGAGTCGGGGGACTTCCTCCATGTCGATCTTCGAAGGAGAAGCGGGATGGAAACCATTGCGGCCGAGCGCTTTATCGCGGCGCCGATCGAGCAGGTCTTCGAATGGTGTGCCGACACCAGGAATTACGGGCGTTCGTTCTGGGTGCTACGTAATCGCTGGGTCCGGCCCGGGACAGACGCGCCCTATGGCGTCGGCGCGGTCCGGCAGCACCTGTGGATGATCGGCCGGTTCACCGAGCGGATCACTCGCTACGACCCGCCGCACGCCTTCGACTACCTCGTCGAACACAGCTTCCCGCCGTCGCGGCACCACGGCGGGACCATGACGTTCACGGCGGAACCGGGCGGGACCAGGGTGCGCTGGACGAGCGTCGGCGAGGTGAAAGCCCCGTTCGCCGCCGCCACGATCACCCGGCTCACCACACCGATCGCCGCGATGGTCTTCGGGAAGATCCTGGATGCGTGTGCGAGAGATCTCGGAGTCTCCGCCACCCGCTGAACCACCACATCGCTGTCATCACGGCACCTGCCGCCCGACGCCGCCGTGCTCCGGTGTCGCGGTGTTCGCTGCTGTGAGCAGATCTGCTGGAGGCAGCATCGGCGGCGAACAGTGGTGTGCGCGAGGCACCGTTGACTCATGGCACACGACGACAAAGCACCGATGTTCAGTTGGCGGATGCGTGAGCAGTTGTTCGGGCGGCGGATTCTCGTGCTCGACGGTGCGCTCGACGACGACAACGGGACCCTGCTCATCACCCAGATGCTCACCCTCGCCGCCCAGGCACCCGAAGCGGGGATCTCGCTGTGGATCCACTCCCCCGGCGGCTCGGTGCCGTCGATGCTCGCCATCCGCGACGTGATGCGGCTGGTGCCGTGCGAGGTATCCACCCTCGCGCTCGGATTGGCCTGCAGCGCAGGGCAATTCCTGCTGTCCTCCGGGACGCCCGGTAAGCGGTACGCGATGCCGCACGCCCGCATCCTCATGCACCAGGGTTCGGCGGGTATCGGCGGCAGCGCCGTCGAGGTGGAGGTACAGGCCGACGACCTGCGCTACACCGTCGACACCGTGCTCGGACTCATCGCCGAGGACACCGGCCAGCCGTTCGACCGCGTCTACGAGGACTCCCTGCACGACCGCTGGTTCACCGCCACCCAGGCCCTCGAGTACGGCTTCATCGACCACGTGGTCGAGTCCTTCGACCAGGTCGTCCCCAACCGCCGCCGCATCGGCATCACCGCATGAATTGCCCACGGCACCACGTGATCACGCGCGTACATGGGTAACTCACCGGGGACGGACAAACCCAACCCCCTACCCCAACAGCCTGCCGCCGACGCAACCTGGGCGGCAGACGAGTCAGGCCAGAATTCGCGGAGAGGCGGATATGTCCAGCTACACCATTCCGAATGTGGTTTCCCAGCACCGCGGCGGGGAACGTATCACCGACATCTACTCGCACCTGCTCAGCGAGCGCATCGTCTACCTGGGCACACCCATCGACTCGGGCGTCGCCAACGCGCTCATCGCGCAGCTGCTGCACCTGGAATCCGACAGCCCAGGCCAGGCGATCAGCCTCTACATCAACTGCGAGGGTGGCGACCTGTCGGCCATGCTCGCCGTGTACGACACCATGCGCTTCATCAAGGCACCCGTGCACACCACCTGTGTCGGTCAGGCCATCGCGGTCGGTGCGGTACTGCTCGCCGGTGGCGAGGCGGGACACCGGGCGATGCTCCCGCACACCCGAATCGTGCTGCACCAACCCGCGACTCGCGGCCAGGGCACGATTCCCGATCTGATCCTGCAGGCCGACGAGATCGTGCGCATGCGGGCGGCCATCGAGGCGATCCTGTCCAAGCACACCGGTCAGAGCCCGGAGACCTTGCGCCGCGATACCGATCGCGACCGGGTGTTCACCGCCGAGACCGCCCTGGAGTACGGGCTGGTCGACCAGGTTCTGCACGAACGGGAGTGATCTCGGCGCTATTGCTTCTCGATGCGATCGAGGTAGACCCGGCGCACGTCGTCGTCGACCCGGTTGATCGCGGCGTCGTCGTGAGCGGCCTTGCGCACCAGTCGGATCAGCGATTCCGGCAGCAGTGTGGCGGCGTTCGCGGCGACACCGACATACGACGGGACCGACGTCTCGGCGGCCCGGGTCTTCACCGTGCGGACCACGGCGGCGGCGATGTCTTCGGGCTCGACCGTCGGCAGGATGCCCACGTCGATGCCAGAGCTGAGTTCGGTGCGCACGGCCGAGGGCAGGACGGTGCTCACGCTCACTCCGGTGCCGTCCATCTCGAGCCGGGTCGCCGCGCTCAGCCCGACCACCGCGAACTTGCTCGCGTTGTACACCGCCAGCCCCTTGAGCGGGAACTTGCCCGCCAGCGATGCCACGTTCACCACGTGGCCGTAGCCGCGTTCCACCATGGCGGGCAGCACCAGCCGCATGCCGTGGATGACACCGTAGACGTTGACGTCCATAGTGAGCCGGTCGATGCGATCGGACTGTTCGAGGAACGGCGCGTTGGGCATGACGCCCGCGTTGTTGACCAGCACGTCGAGCGGGCGACCGTGCCAGTCGACGGCGGCATCGAGAAACCGTGCGTAGGAATCCTTGTCGGTGACATCGAGCGCGTGCCCCATCGCCCGGTCGCCGAATTCGGCCGCGGCCTGCACGACCAATGCCTCGTCGAGATCGCCGAGCGCCACCCGCGCGCCCGCCGCCACGAAGGCGCGCGCGGTGGCCAGGCCGATGCCACGCGCCGCGCCGGTGATGGCGACGAGCGCGCCGTCGAGTTCGATCTTCGGATAGCTCATGACAGCACCTTGCTCTCGGTGACGGTGAAATCGGCGGGATCGAACGAACTGACCCGGCTCGTCAGGGCCCCGGTCGACCACGGCCAGCTGAAGCTGTTGCGCCCGTTCACATCCAGGTAGTAGCTGCGGCAGCCGCCGGAGTTGTAGACGGTCCCCGGCAGCGCGGCCTGCACCTCGTCGACATACCGGGCCTGCACCTCCGGGCGCACGTCCAGCACGGGCCAGCCCTCGCGGCGGGCCCGGGTGACCGCCGAGACCAGGAAGGTGATCTGCGCTTCGAGAACGGCGAACGCCGAGGAGTGTCCGGTACCGAGACTCGGCCCGAGGACGGAGAACATGTTGGGGAAGCCCGTGGTGACGGTGCCGAGGTAGGCCTCGGGCGAACCCTTCCAGTGGTCGGCCAGGGAGCGGCCGTCGGCGTCGCGCACGATCTCGCCCAGTGGGGAGTCCAGGATGTGGAAGCCGGTGCCGAGGATGATCGCGTCCACCTCGGCACTGCTGCCGTCGGCGCCGATCACCGTATTGCCCCGGATCTCGGTGACGGCGGTGGCGTGCACGTCGACATTGGGTTCGGTGAGCGACTGTAGGTAGTTGTTGGAGAACAGGATCCGCTTGCAACCGAGCAGGTAGTCGGGAGTGAGCTTGGCCCGCAGCACCGGATCACGCACCACCGCGCGCAGATACGCCGAACCGATCCCCTGCACCGCCTGCATCAGGGGGCGCGGATGCCGGAAGGCTACCCCGAGGCCCTCCATCATGGCGTACTCGATGCCGCGTAAAGCCTTGTGCGCGAACGGTACACGCCGCATTACCTGCTTCTCGATGCCCGGCACCGGATGGTCCGGCTTCGGCAGCACCCACTGCGCGGTGCGCTGGAACAGGTGCAGTGCGGCCACCTCGGGCTGGATCTGCGGCACGAACTGCACCGCCGATGCACCGGTCCCGATCACCGCGACCCGCTTCCCGCGCAGGTCGTAGTCGTGATTCCAGCGCGCCGAATGGAAAACCTCGCCCTCGAACTCGTCCAGGCCGGTGATGTCCGGCAAGCGCGGTTCGTTCCACGGGCCCGCCGCCGAGACGACGAAGCGCGCTGTGAACTCGCCGGAAGTGGTGTCCAGGCGCCACAATTCGGCTGCCGCGTCCCACTGGGCGCCGGTCATCGTCACGCCGAAACGGGTGCGCTCGGCGAGGCCGTGCTCGCGTGCCACCCGGTCGACGTAGGCGAGGATCTCCGGCTGGGTCGCGAACAGCCGCGACCACTCCGGGTTCGGCGCGAAGGAGAACGAGTACAACCCCGACGGCACATCACACGCGCACCCCGGATAGGTATTGGCCCGCCACGTCCCCCCGAACGTCTCGGCCTTCTCGATGATCACCACATCGTCGACACCCGCCTCCCGCAACTTGATGGCGGCGCCGACCCCGGACACCCCCGCCCCGATCACGATCACCTCATGGTGCTGAGTCATCCGGCTCTCCTTCTTCACAGAATCTCGGGTCACTGTGCGCTCGTCGTGCGCATGGGCTCATGGGCCGGGTGCCGTACGCCGGTGGCCGCAACCCGCGCCCGGGGCACCTTCCGGCGGCCGGGGCCTGCCGCGCGTCGAGTGCGTGCTCTGATCTGCGAGCTACCGATCATCGCGCGAGACTCGCGGTGCGCAGTGCTTCGTGCACGCGGGCGTGGGCATTGGCGCGGGCGGCGGCGAGGGTCGCCTGGCGGCGGCGGGAATCCATGAAGTTGGGGCCGATCGCGGCCAGTTCCACCGGGCCCGGTTCGACGCGGATCACGCGAATGCCGTTGTCGCGCAAAAGCTTCACCTCGCGGTCGAGGCCGCGAGTCATCTGGGTGCGCAGGAGACGTTCGATACGGTCGAAGCCGGTGCCCGGGGCACCGCCCGCGGAGGTCATCGGGGCGATCACCACCACTTCGTCCAGGTCGAGTGGGAGCAGCAGGTCGGCCGAGACCGAGGAGACCGCACCGCCGTCGACGTAGTCCCGGCCGCCGATCCGCACCGGCGGAAACCAGCCGGGGATAGCCCAGGATGCGGCGATCGCGTCACCGAGGTCGACGGACGAGCCATCGGCGGACCGATGCGGCGAAGCGGCCTCGAACCCATCGGCCCCGAAGGTGATCCGTTGCCCGGTCGCGGCGTCGGCGGCCACCAACCAGGTCGCGGGGTGATCCACCCAGCCCTCGGCGTTGGCGAGGGACCGGCCGAACGAGCGGAGCCAGCTCGCGTCACCGCGCCCGCGCGGCAGCAGCCCGGCCAGGGCGCTGTAGGCCGAGCCCGCGCGGAGTCCGGCACCGATCAGGCCGAGGTTCGGCAGGCCGATACCGGGCAGCGGCGGGAACTTGCCGGGGTCCACGGCAAGGTGCGCCGCGAGGACCGGGTCGGCGTCGGGCTCGGCGTCGAGGGCAGCCAGGAGATCGGCGGGTGTGCGGCCGGAACCGAGGGCCGCCACGATCTCCGCGCCTGCCGACGTCCCGATCAGCACGTCGGCCGATCGAACATCCCAGTCCAGCGCGCGTTCGACCGCGTCGAGGGCAACGGCGGTCCAGGCGAACCCGAGGACACCACCGCAACCGATGGCAAGGCCACGTCGAGTGCTCATCATCCAGATACTAACGGTATTCGAATTCCGCCGGTACCCCTTCTTGCTAAACTGCCGCATATGACCAGGCTGACGCGCAAAGAGTCCCACGCACGGACGCGCGAAAGTCTCGTCGAGACCGCCAAACGCCTGTTCCTGGCCGACGGCTACAACGTGACCTCCCTGGAGAAGGTCGCCGCCGAGGCCGGCTACTCCAAGGGCGCGGTGTACTCGAATTTCGCCACCAAACACGAACTCGGCCTCGCCGTGCTCGACGTGGTGCACGTGGAACGGGCCGAATCGCTGTCGGCCGCGATCCTCGGACCCGACACCATGGCCGAACGGATCGAGGGCTTCGCGCGCTGGGCCGACGAGAACATCGGCGATGTCGGCTGGACAGCCCTGGAAGTCGAGTTCGCCACCAGCACCCGCCATCTCCCCGATATCCGCACCGAACTGGCAGAACGCCGCCGCTCCCTCACCGCCGTCCTGGCCTCCCTCATCGAAATCCAGACCACCGAACTCGGCATCGACCTCCCCCTCCCCGCCGACGAAGCGGCCCTCCGCATGCTCGCCCTCGGCATCGGCCTCGGCGTCCAGCGCGCGATCGACCCGGAAATGCCGGTAACCGCCCTCGTCGACATGCTCCGCGAACTGACCACCGTCCGAACCAGCTGAATCGGCCCGCTACCCGGGCACCAAAGCTCGAACCGAATTACGCCGGTCCAGTGGGCATCAGACGCGGGCGGCATGGCTATGCCACCCTCAGCCACGCGTCCGGAGCGTCACGGGAATGACCAGTCGCCCGCACGAAGAAGTGCGATCCCGCGATCACGCATCGTTCTTCTCCGAGCAAGCTGCCGGGCTGATCCGCGGCGTCGGGTTTCCAGTACGCGGGTGCGGCATGCCGTAACCGAGCGGGGTTCGTCGTGTGGTTCGGCGCAGCGGGAGCAGGTGCAGGTGAAGCCGGCTTTCACATCGGGAACCGGACCTTCATCGCCGGATCCGCCAGCCACTTCTATGAGCAGCCCGTCACCAATCTCGCCCGGCCAGCAGCTCCTCCGAATCCGCATCCGGGAAGCCGTAGGCCGCCGCGATCAGGCAGAAGTCCTCGGCGATCAGTTCGCGTGCGACCGTTTCGATTTCGCTGTCGGCTGCCTCGAACTCCGCCTCCAGGTCGTTGAACTCCGCCGTGGCGGCTTGGGTGAGCACGTACAGAGCCGCCAGATCCGATGGGCGTTCCGACTCGATGGTCCCGCACAAGCGCAGCAGGACCGCCTTGCACCGGTCGAGCACGGCGTCGGGATAGTACGGGTCTTCGTACATCTCTCGCAGGAACGGATGCTCTGTGATCTGACGGTTCGTGATCGGCATCGGTCGATCATGCATGGCACCACCGACAGCTAGGCGGGCTCAGCGACGAGGAGACCCTCCGGATACTCCGGCGGGTGCAGCGGAAGCGGCGCGCGGTGCGATCTACGGCCACCGCCGAGCGGATCGAGTTGGCTTCAAGCCGCCATCAGCAGCGCGTTGGGGGCGGTCATCGTGGTGTGTGGCAGAGCAGGGGCGGCGATGCGGCGGTCGCCGCCGACGACGACGGCTGTGCGTCGGCGCATCATTTCTGCCACTTGGCCGACGAGGTCGCCCACGCTGGTGCCCAGTGCACCGGCCAGGGCGGCGATCATTTCGCTGGAGGGTTCCTTGCGGCCGCGTTCCACCTCGGAGAGGTACTGCGGGGAGATGCCCGCGCGGCCCGCCGTGTCGACCAGCGTCGAGCGCTGCTCTTGGCGCAGCGTGCGCAGGCGTTCGCCGAGGGCCTCGCGCCACAGCGGTTCGGGGCGTGCCCGCCGCTCCTCGCGCCCGCCCGGAATCACCCGCAAACCCTTGTGCTCGCCCATGGTCCGAGCGTAAGTACTGTCGGCGCGACACACCCGGTTCTTCTGCTGTGGGCGTAACTCAGCGGCAGTGCCTGGACAGCGCCTTCAGCCGGGTGACACCCACCGCAGCGCGTCGATCCGAGGGCGTACGCGTCAACGGGTGATGCCGAAGCGGGTGTCGACCCAGCCGAGGGCGTCGGTGAACGACGCGGAGATGATCTCGCTGTGGTCGACCCCGTCGTATTTGCGGTAGTCCACCGATTGACCGCGCATCTGCTGTTGGGCCACCATCGCGTCGGTCGACTTCAGCGGAACGGTGTGATCGTCACGGCCCTGTAGCACCAGCACCGGTTCGGTGAAACTCAACCCGCTCGGGTCGTTGTCGTCGAGGACGCGCAGCAGCCCGGACAGGTCACCATCGCGCTCGAGAACGTCCTTGACCGACAGCCCACCCCATTTGCCCGATTCACTCAGCGCCGCCGCGCAGTCGGTGTCGGCGAGCGGCAGCATCGACACCGCACGCTCGGTGAGGAACCGGGCCGGGTCCAGCTCGGTGACGGTCTGCGCGCCGCGAACCAGCATCGGCAGGTACACCGCCAGCCCACCGGTCCCGACCGAGCCGAGCGGGTTCGACACCGCCCACTTCGCCATCCGCACCTGCTCCGCCAGGTGGGACGCGGGTGCGAGTGCCACCGCACCGAGCAGATCGACCGCGGGAGCCCAACCGCCCGACGCGCTCGCGGCGAACAGGGCCGCGTGCCCACCCTGGGAGTGGCCCATCGCCACCCAGCGGGCACCGATATCGCGGTTGAATTCTCTTGCCGCGACGACGATATCGGCGACTGCGCGTTGCTCGGTCTCGCCGATGAGGTAGCCGTGGCCGCCGGGTGTGCCGAGCCCCTGGTAGTCGGTGCGGGCCACCGCGTACCCGGCGGCGACCCAGCGGGCCAGCTCGTCTTTCGTCGGTGACGCGCCGTCGGCCCGCGAAGGCGCGCACACGTCGGCGACGCCGTTGGTGCCCGGCGCGAAGGAGATCAGCGGCCAGCCGCCCGCCGGCGGTGTCCCCGGCGGCACCGATACCGTTCCCGAGACGGCGACCGTCGCCCCGTGCGCGTCGATCGAGCGGTAGAGGATCAGCTCGGTGCGGGCACCCGGTACGGCATCGGGCAGCGACCGGGTGCGGATCACCGAACCCCGTGCGCCCGGCAGGGTTTCACTGTCGGCGGTGTAGAAGTCCGAGGTGGGCGCACCGGCGGCGGGTTCGGTGTCGCGGAACGAGTCGTCGACGCAACCGACGGTCGACAAGCAGGTCACCGCTACCGCGGCGACGATCCGAGCCACTGCTGTGCGCATGATCCCCCTTCACCGGCGACCGGCCGTGCCGGCCGCGAAAGCCGCCGCTCAGGGTACTCGATCACGCGCGGACGGCCGGGCGGGTGCCCGGCCGTCCGCAGGTGGCTCAGCGCAGGACCCGACCGAGGAAATCACGGATCAGCGCGGCGATCTCGGGACCGTGCGTCTCGAGCGCGAAGTGCCCCGCGTCGAGCAGGTGCAGCTCGGCCTCGGGCAGATCGCGCAGGTAGGCACGGGCGCCGTCGGCTCCGAAGATCTCGTCGTGCGCACCCCAGGCGATGAGCGTCGGGGGACGGTGCTCGGCGAAGTACTTCTGGAATTCGGGATAGCCGTCGAGGTTGTTCTTGTAGTCGGCGAACAGGTCGAGCTGGATCTCCTTGTTGCCGGGACGGTCCAGGTAGGCCTGGTCGAGAGTCCAGGTGTCCGGGCTGACCAGCGTCAACCGGTCGGCCGGAACGCCGTGGGTGTACTGCCATTTCGTCGCTTCGAGCTCGAGCAGCTCGCGGACCTCCGGTTCGTGGGCGGCGCGGTCGTTCGCGTGTGCGAACAGCGGCTCCCAGAACGGCGTGAAGCCCTCCAGATAGGCGTTGCCGCTCTGGGTGATGAGGGCACTGACGCGCTGCGGGTTGCGTGCGGCGATACGCAAGCCGATGGGGGCGCCGTAGTCCTGGATGTAGAGGGCGAACCGGTCGACGCCGAGGGTATCGAGCAGTTCCAGGGTGAGGGCAGTGAGGTTGTCGAAGGTGTAGTCGAACTCGTCGGCCTTCGGCATCCCGGACTGCCCGAAGCCCAGATGGTCGGGCGCGATCACGTGATAGTCGGCGGCGAGGGCCGGGATCAGGTTCCGGAACATCGCCGAGCTCGTCGGGAATCCGTGCAGCAGAACAACAGTCGGCGCCGACGGGTCACCCGCCTCACGGTAGAAGATGGACTGGCCCTGGATCCGGACCGTGTTGTGACGGACTTCGCTCATGATGGATCTCTCTTTCTCGGTGGGTATTTCGGAGGTTCAGGCGGTGACCGGTTCGCGACGGCGAACCGGTGCGACGAGGACAGCGGCGGCCACGGTGAACACCACGGTGAGCGCGAAATAGCCGCGGTAGCTGTCGGTGAGGGTGTGGATCAGGGCGGCGACGCCCAGCCCGGCGGCCGCCGACAGCTGATGAATCACCCAGGCCGGAGCCAGGGTTCGGCCCATCCGCGCCGGCTCGAGTCCACGCGACACGATGGCCATGGTGAGTGGGATGACCGGGAAGGAGGCGATGCCGAACAGCACCGCGACCAGCACCAGCGAACCCGGCACGAACACCGCGAGCAGCAGCGCGGACAGCCGCACCACGAACAGGATTCGCAGCAGATCTTCGGGTCGGTGACGGCGCAACAGCGGAACCAGGGCTGCGGAGGTCACGCCGGCCGCGAGCGCCGCGACAGCGACCAGCCGGCCCGCACCGGTAACCGACCAGCCCAACTCCACCGCGTGCTTGGGCAACATCAGCACAACCACATAGAGGGTCGCGGAGTGTAACCCGAACGCCACCAGCACCTTCCACCGATCAGCCAGCGACTGCCCCGCACCTGTCACACCGGTGGCCCGCCGATCGTCGGGCAGCAGCAGCCACAACACGGCCGTGACGGCCAGGCCGACCGCACCGAGCAGGGCGAAGGTGGCGCGTACGCCGATCGGCTCGAACAACGCGGTCGCCGCCCACGGAGTGAGGAGCTGACCCAGATTGATGCCGATCGCCGCCCGTGCCATGGCGGGTCCCGCCTGCGCGCCGTGCGCCCGCCCGAGCAGGGTGGTGACCGTGAGTGTGGACGCCGAGGCGAACCCGAGCCCGCCGAGCACCATGTAGGCCACGATGAACTGCCAGGTCTGGGTCACCGTGGCGAGCACGAGGTAACTGCTCGAGATCAGGCTGAGCCCGCCGGTCAGCACCATCTTGGGCCCGAACCGATCGAGCAGCCGCCCGATCCCCTGCTGCGCCACCCCGGTCACCGCCGTCCCCAGCGCGGCGGCCACGGCGAGCGCCGTCGACGACACCCCGTACGACGCGGCGGTCGGAGCGAAGAACACCCCCATGGTGAAGTTCAGGCCGAACGACACGCTCATCGCCGCCAGTCCCGCCCAGGCAAGATTCTCTCGCCGCATGCTCGCCACTTCCTAACCAGTAAAAGTAGTTTCACTGGTTAGAAGTCGACAGTCGTCGGGTTGATTCCCGATGCGCGGAAATTTTTCGCGCCGAAACACGAACGGCGCGTTCACCTCTGCAGGTGAACGCGCCGGTGCGCGGCGAAAGGGACTAGCGGCCGATAGCGGCGGCCATCACCCGGACAGCCGAGATCAGCCCATCGATCAGGTTGCCCTGACGGAAGGAGGCCAGGGCGGCGGTGACGCCGAGCTGGCAGATACGGTCGTTGGCGCGCTCGGCCACCGCGGCACCCGAACGGACCTCGACGGCACCCTGGTTGGGCGAGACCGCGATGAGCACCGAGTCGGCGGACTCGGGGGTGTTCGGCAGCAGCGCGTCGGCACCGGCAGCCGGGTCGGCACCCAGGTCGCCGAGGTAGATGTTGAAGCGCACCTTCGTGGCGCGGGTGGCGTCGGTGAGCGCGTTGTCGAGGGCTACCCGCTCACGATCGGTGAACGGCACCTCGTCGAACACCGTGCCGGGCTCGTGCACACCGGAGACGCGGCCACTGCTGGTCAGCGCGTACCCGTGCGGCAGGTCGGCTTCGACAACCGCGGGCCAATTAGAACTTGCCACTTGCCCGGCCTCCGATCAGCTCCGCGTGCGCGGGTTCGAGAACCGCATGGCTGCCATGCGGTTCGGCGTGGTGGTGACCGGACGCAGCGGTCACCTCGTCGGTAGCGCTCCACAGCACCGGCGGGTGGGTCCACTTCTGCCCGAGCTCGAAGTGGGCCGGCTTCTCACCGGGCAGTGGCTTACCGAGATAGGACAAACCCGCGATCGCGAAGTAGATCGCGGCCGGGATGCCGACGAAGATCAGCACTGTCTCGAGAATGCTCACGAGTGAAACGTTAGACGATGCTCTGTAGTAGTTGAACCTCCGGCCGCCGGAAAGGCGCGTGTCAGACCAACCAGGCCGCCGCGTTCGCGGGCAGGCGGTCGTCGGCGACCGGCGCGCTGGACAGCAGCAACTCCCCCGGCGGCAGCTGAATCGGCCCGTCGGAGGCGTTGAGCACACACACCAGCCCGCCCGGGCGACGGAACGCCAGACATCCGGCCGGACTGCCGTACCAGTCGATCCGGTCACCCGCGAATTCCGGCCGGGTACCGCGCAGATCGATCGCCAGGCGGTACAGCGACAACGTCGAGTGCAGGGTTTCCAGCTGGGCTTCGACGGTGCGATCGGACCACTCGGCGGGCATCGGCAGCCACGGCGTGCCCGTGGTGAAACCGAACGGCGACGTACTGCCTTCCCACGGAATGGGCACCCGGCACCCGTCGCGTCCACGCTCGGTGTGGCCCGAGCGTTCCCACACCGGATCCTGCAGCGCCTCCTCTGGCAGATCGTCGACATTCGGCAGCCCGAGCTCCGCGCCGTTGTAGACGAATACCGCACCCGGCAGCGCCAATTCGACCATCATCATCGCCCGCGCTCGCGCCACCCCGGTCTTGCCGCCGCCGTAGCGGGTGACCTCACGTTCGATGTCGTGGTTGGACAGGGTCCAGGTGGGTGGGGCGCCGACCGCGCTCACCGCCTCGAGCGAATGGGTGATGGCGGTGCGCACGTCCTCGGCGGTGAAGGCGGCCTCGGCCAGCCGGAAGTTGAACGCCAGATGCAGTTCGTCGGGGCGCACGTACTCGCCGAAGCGCACGTTGTCATCGACCCACACCTCACCGATGGACACCGCGTGGGGATAGTCGTCGAGCACGGTGCGGATGCGGCGGTGGATGGCGTGCACCCCGGGGTTGTTGAAGCGGGGATCGTCGTCGTCGTGCACCAGCATCTTGGTGTCGACGCGCGCCATGTCGGGCAGGCCCTCCGGTTTGGCCATGCCGTGGGCCACATCGAGACGGAAACCGTCGACCCCGCGGTCGAGCCAGAACCGCAGCGTCTTCTCGAAATCCGCGGCGACATCGGGGTTGTCCCAGTTCAGATCGGGTTGTTCGCGCGCGAAGATGTGCAGGTACCACTGGCCCGGCGTGCCGTCGGGCTCGGTGATCCTGGTCCAGGCCGGGCCGCCGAAGATGCTCGGCCAGTTGTTGGGCGGCTCGGCGCCGTCTTCGCCACGACCGTCGCGAAAGATGTAGCGCGCCCGTTCGGGACTGCCCGGTGCGGCTTCGAGCGCGGCCGCGAACCACGGATGCTCGGTGCTGGTGTGGTTGGGCACCAGGTCCATGGTGACCTTGATCTCACGATCGTGCGCCTCGGCGATGAGTTCGTCGAGGGCTTCGAGGCCTCCGAAGAGCGGGTCGATGTCGCGTGGATCGGACACGTCGTAGCCGCCGTCGGCCTGCGGTGAGCGCATCACCGGACAGATCCACAGCGCGTCGACACCCAATAGCTCCAGGTAGCCCATCTTCTCGCGCACACCGCCGAGATCGCCGACTCCGTCACCATCGGAGTCGGCGAACGAACGCGGATAGACCTGATAGAACACGGCGGTTTTCCACCACGGAGCGGTGCTGTTGTCCCCCGGCACCGGCGAGGCAGGTGTCTGTGTCACAACCGCAATATTGCCAAAGAACGCCCACAATATTCATGCGGCGCGAGACTTTCTTCGAATCCGGCAAATCGCCAGCGTTCGCCACGCCGGACGGAAACATCGCGGTAAACCGGGCCGCAGGTCCGAAATCGGGCCGCTACCTGGACGTCATCAGCGAATCCCGAGCGTCCCGGGCTCAGTGCGGGGCGTTCTGCAACGAGGCCGCTGCCATCTGGAAATAGTCCAGCATCGCCTTCCGGTGCTCGGCGTCCAGGATCGACGGCTCGATCTCGTCGACCGCGATCCGCATACAGCGCAACCACGCGTCCCGCTCGAGCGCCCCGATGACGAACGGATGATGGCGCATCCGCAGCCGGGGGTGGCCGCGCTCGTCGGAGTAGGTGCGCGGCCCGCCCCAGTACTGTTCGAGGAACATCCGCAACCTGCGCTCGGCCGGCCCCAGATCCTCCTCCGGATACAGCGGGCGCAGGATCTCGTCGGCAGCGACCTCGCGATAGAACACCGACACGATGCGGCGGAAGGTCTCCGCGCCACCCACCGCGTCGTAGAACGAGGTCGTTGTCTGCTCACCTGAAGTCACGCGCTCCATTGTGCCCCGAGCGCGCGCCGGGCCTTCAATCACAGTTCACCCGAAAGTTTGAAAAATAACCGTGCAATACGGGCTCAACCGTGGTCAACTGGGGGACAGTATCGACCCCAGATACCACATGATCCTGCCAATCATGAAATTGAGGTCACACAATGAAGCAGCGGCCAAGCGCCCGGTCACACGAGGCGCGCGCGCACCGACAACTCCAGCCCGCCGACGTCCACAATCGTGGCTCGGGGGCTATTCCGCTGCACATCTTGTCCGATCACCATCCGGGCGCACACGGTCTGCACGACCTGCCGCATCGCCCCGCGCCACTGCATCTCGCCGGCGATCACGACGCCGCCGCCTGGCGTAAACGCCGGGTGCTGCTTCTCAACGCCACCTACGAACCACTCACCGCACTGTCCGCTCGCCGCGCTGTCGTTCTGTTGATCTGCGCGAAGGCCGACGCGGTCCACGACGATCCCGCCGCCCCGGTCCTGCATTCGGCGGGCGCGACGGTTGCCATTCCCTCCGTTATCCGGCTGCGCACCTATGTGCGGGTCCCCTACCGCGCCCGGGTACCGATGACCCGGGCGGCACTCATGCACCGCGACCGCTACCGCTGCGGATACTGCGGCGGCAAAGCCGAAACCATCGACCACGTCATCCCGCGCAGTCGCGGCGGGGAGCACTCGTGGGAGAACTGCGTGGCCAGCTGCGCGCCGTGCAACCACCGCAAAGCCGACAAGATGCTGACCGAACTGGGCTGGACACTGCGTCATCCGCTGGTCTCGCCCAAGGGCCCGCACTGGCGGCTGCTGTCGACCACCGCCGACCTCGACCCGCTCTGGTTGCAGTACCTGGGCGAAGGGGCCGCCTGATCAGGCGCTCTCGATGACCATCGTGGCCCACGTGCCCGGTTCGAGAGCCTCGAAGACGTGCGGGAGATCACCCAGGTAGCGGATGTAGTCACCTGGGCGCATCTCGACGGGCTCGTCGGCGGGACCGACGATGGCATGACCGGCCGCGAGGACAACGTGCTCGACCACACCGGGCGTGTGCGGTTCCGAGCGACGAATCTCACCGGGTTCGGCCGCGATCCGGTACACATCGCAGCGCGTGTGTGATTGGCCTGCCGCGAGCAAGGTGACCCGGTAGTCGGCGTCGGCCGAGGGCACCGGCGACCCTTCCGCGGCGCGGATCACCTGCACATTCGGGCGCGGTGGATCGAGCAGTCGCGAGAACGGCATCTCCAGGGCGACGCACAGCGCCCACAGGGTTTCCAGGCTGGGATTACCGGTGCCCGATTCCAGTTGCGACAGTGTGGACTTCGCCACACCCGCACGGCTGGCGACCTCGGTGAGCGACAGGCCGGCGCGGGCGCGTTCTCGTCGTAGGGCCGCCGCGATCACCGCTTGGGGTGGTCCGGCGACCGGATCCTGCCGGTCCATCAACGCCTCCTGGGAGCTGTTTCCGCGTTGACTTTACCGACCCGCAGCGTTCACTATGAAAAACATGCGTTCGATCTGGCGAACACTCGATCGGCGGACCGCCGCCGCCGTGGCCGCGGCCTGCCTGGCCGTCGGCCTCTTCGGCGTCTCCTACGGCGCCTCGACCATCGCTGCCGGATTCCCGGTGTGGATGCCGATCGTCGCCGCGGTGACGGTGCTGGCCGGCGGCTCGGAACTGCTGTTCTTCGGAATCGTCGCGGCCGGTGGGAGCCCGCTCGCCGCCGCCGTCGCCGGGCTGCTGCTCAATGCCAGGCACCTGCCGTACGGGCTGGCCGCCCCCGATGTGTTCGGGCACGGCTGGCGTCGGCTGTTCGGGATCCACGTCCTCAACGACGAGTCGGTGGCCTTCGCGACCGCGCCCGGTGCTCGGGAACGCAAGCGTGCGGCGTATTGGGCCTGCGGAATCGGAGTCGCCCTGTGCTGGCCGCTCGGTGCGACCCTCGGCGCCGCCCTCGGTTCTCTCGTCCCCGACACCTCCGCGCTCGGCCTCGACGCGGTGTTCCCGGTCATCCTCCTGGCGCTTCTGCTACCCGCGCTGCGTGATCGCGCGACGCTGCGCCCGGTACTGGCCGGGGCCGGGCTGGCAGTCGCGATTGCGCCATTCGTGCCTGCCGGGTTGCCGGTGTTGATCGCGCTGATCGGGTTGGTGCTGGCGTCCCGGCCTGCGAAGCCAACGGATTCCGCAGCGGCACAGCCGGAGAGTGTCGGCGGAGTCGGCCACGCGCAAGTCGACGCGGCGGGGGCGACACCGCCGGCGACACCACAGCGCGTCCCG
Organism: Nocardia sp. NPDC050378; assembly: GCF_040655675.1. NCBI lineage: Bacteria > Bacillati > Actinomycetota > Actinomycetes > Mycobacteriales > Nocardiaceae > Nocardia > Nocardia sp. NPDC050378. The sequence goes on along the minus strand of NZ_JBFAKI010000013.1, from coordinate 32,754 downwards.
GAGCTTGGCTATGCGGAAGCCGATGCACCGGACGCCACAGCCTTGGCAGCACCACAAGGTGTCCGATCGGCTCCTCATGCGAACGTCGGCGCTCGGGGCGTGGTTTCAGCGGTGGACGATGGTTGCGCAGCAGGCGTCGGCGCGGCGGGTGCCGGCGTGCGGCCGGGTGTGTGGGTCGCCGCCGACTCGGATTGCTGCCCAGCTGCGGCGTTCTCGCGCGGGGGTTCGTCGTGAACGCGCTCTACCTGGTACCCGCGATGATGGCGCTGGCGGTCGGCACCTATGCGTTGCGGTGGGCGGGGCCGGCTTTGCGGGATCGAATCCGGTTGTCGGCGCGCACTATCGCGCTGCTCGACACCGGGGCGTTGATTCTCCTGGCCGCGCTGGTGGCGACGGCGACGTTGCCGACGGGCACCGGGGAACTCGGCGTCGCCTTGCCCGCCGGCGTCGCGGTCGGCGGTGTGCTCGCCTGGCGGCGGGCGCCCTTGCTCGTCACCGTAATCGCCGCCGCCGCCACGACGGCACTGCTTCGACTCGTCGGAGTGCACTGACCCCCTTGTCGCGCTCGGCAGGTCGGCATAACGCCGCCGGTGGCATAGTTCGGCGCCCGGGTAAAACCCGACGTCTACGTGCCGGCCAGTCGGCATGAAGCACCCTGCCGTGAGTTCAACTGGGCGACAGCGGGATTCCACCACCCAATCGACGGGCAACGGAACCGTAGCGGGCGTCGAGGCGCAGCCAGGTGCGGGTGGTGCGGACGCGAACCAGTTCGGTCGGCTGGATGCGCCGGGATTCGGCCTTCTCCCCCGCGTGCGGGATGAAGTCCATGGCGGTGAGGGCAAAGACGACGCGCATCGGGACCTCGACCGCGAGATCACCCGCGCCGGTCACCGTGAGCACCGACTGGTCGAGCAGGGACGCCGGCGGCCCGTGGGCGCCACCGTGCTCACGCGCCAGATCCGCTCCGCGCTCGGCCAATTCGACGAGCGCGCGGGCCGGCACATCGTCGACGTGGGCGAAGCCGTCGGTCGGCGGGAGCGCACCGCGCCAAGCCGAGTCCATCGAATAGCCGAGGTCGATCGGATGCCCGGTGCCGAGCCCGGCCAGCACCATGTCGGCGCCGACCGTGACATCGTCGACACCGAGTTCGGCCGTGATCGTGCGCACCGCCAGCGTCTCGAAACCCGTTGCCACCCAGGCGGAGACGAGACTCGAGCCGCGGCGGCGCAACCGCACCACCGCCGCCTGGTCCAAGCGCAATGCCCGCGACAGGAAGGTGGCCAGGTTCTCGCGTTCGGCCGGGTCGGGCGTATGCAGCACGCGCTGTTCGGAACTCACGAAATCAGGCCCGCCACAACGCCAGGTAGTCGCGTTCGGTGTCGGTGAGCCTGCGCAACCGCTGGGTGTCGATGTCGAACGCCGCGAGCTGGGTGGTCGCGGTGACCGCGGGCGGCGAGTCCGGTGCGGCGCCGCTGGCCCGCACCTCGTAGCCGACGGTGAAGTCGACGGCGCGCAACTGCTTGATCCACATGGCGATGTCGAGCGGTGTGTCCTCGTGGCGCAGCTGCCCCCGGTATTTCACGTGCAAATCGACGAGCACACAACCCTGCCTGCCCATCGACGCGGTCGGCTTGTCGTCGTCGAACAACCACGGAATTCTGGCCTCCTCCAGCAACGTCACCATGCGGGCATGGTTGACGTGCTGGAACACGTCCATATCCGACCAGCGGATCTCGACCTTCGCGTGGAAACGTTGTGGCAGAACCAGCTGCGCTTCCGGCGCGGCGGTGCTGCCGTTCGGCGAACTCGTCACCGTGGTACCTCCGATTGGGCACCCACCCCGCTCACCATGCTCCGCACCTGTCGCGCGGCGACCGACAGTGTGGCGAGGTCGTGGGTCCCGGACTCGAACAGTTCCGACAGGGCAGCGCGCGCACGACCGAGCCGGGACTGGTTCTTCGACTCCCAGTATGCAATTTTCTCGTCGGGCGTTTCCTCCGGGTCGCCCGCCGACAGCACATCGAGGGTCAGCGAGCGCAGCGAACCGTACATGTCGTCGCGCAATGCGAGCCTGGCCAGTGCGTGCCAGCGGTCGCCGCGTTCGAGGTGACTCACCGCCTCGAGCAGCCAATCGATCTTGAGGTGCTCGTTGAGCGCGTAGTACAGCGCACCCACCTCGGCGCCGTCACGGTCGGTGATGTCGGCGATGTCGACCACGTCGAGCAGCGGGAAGAGACCGAGCAGGCCGAATACTTCGGTGGCCAGTTCGGTCGGTGCGCCACGCGCGATGAGTTCGGCCGCACCCTGGGTGAGCGAGGTGACGTGGTGCCCGCGCAACCAGCCGGGCACCTGCGGCGCCAGCTCCTGCACCCGCCGGTGATAGCGGTTGATCTCCGCGCCGACGGCGATGGGCTGCGGGCGGTTGCTCAGCAGCCAGCGCGAGGCCCGGTCCAGGGTGCGCTTGGATTCCAGTTCGAGCAGGTCGCAAACCGAGGCGGGGGCGTCGGCGCTGCGGATGCGCGACCACACATCGTGCAGCTGGAAGATCTCGGTGGCCGCGGCGAACGCGCGAACCGTGTCCGAGGTGGTCGCGCCGACCTCTTCGTTGAGCCGGTGGGCGTAGGTGATGCCGCCGTAGTCGACCACCTCGTTGACGAGCATCGTGGTGACGATCTCGCGGCGCAGCCGGTGTTTCTTGATCTCGGCACCGAACCGTTCGCGCAGTGGGGTGGGGAAATACAGCGGCAGCCTCCCCGCGAACGCGGCGCTGTCGGGCAGGTCCGTGTCGAGCAGGTCGGCCTTGAGACCGAGCTTCACGTGGGCGAGCAGGTTCGCCAGCTCCGGCGAGGTGAGACCGACGCCCTCCGCCTCCCGCTGTTGCAACTCGGTTTCCGACGGCAGCGCCTCGAGCTCACGATCCAGACCACGCCGCTGTTCGAGATCGGAGATCACTCGCGCGTGCACGCTGGCCATCTGCGGCGCGTCGGTGCGGGCGATACCGATCAGGAAGTTCTGATCAACGTTGTCCTGCAACACCATTCGGGCGACCTCGTCGGTCATCGAAGCGAGCAGCGGGTTGCGGTCCCGCGGTGCGAGCGCGCCCGCGCTCACCACGCCGTCGAGCAGCACCTTGATATTGACCTCGTGGTCGGAGCAGTCGACGCCCGCCGAGTTGTCCAGGGCATCGGTATTCATCTTGCCGCCCGCACGGCAGAACTCGATGCGCCCGAGCGCGGTGGCGCCGAGGTTGCCGCCCTCGCCGATCACCTTGACGCGCAACTGGTCTCCGTTCACCCGGACCGCGTCGTTGGACTTGTCGCCCACCTCGGCATTGGTCTCGGTACTGGCCTTCACATACGTGCCGATACCGCCGTTCCACAGCAACTGCACGGGCGCGAGCAGGATGGCGCGCACCAGTTCCGGCGGCGACAGCGCCTGCACCGCGTCGGGCAGGCCGAGCGCCGCCCTGGCCTGCGGCGAGATCGGCACCGACTTCACGGTCCGTTCGAACACGCCGCCACCCGCGCTGATGAGGCTGCGATCGTAGTCGGCCCATGACGAACGCGGCAGCGCGAACAGCCGCTCCCGTTCGGCGTAGGACGTGGCCGCGTCGGGGTTCGGGTCGAGGAAGATGTGGCGGTGGTCGAAGGCCGCGACCAGCCGGATGTGCCGCGAGAGCAGCATGCCGTTGCCGAACACGTCGCCACTCATGTCGCCGACGCCGACCACGGTGAAGTCCTGGCTCTGGGTGTCGATGCCCATCTCCCGGAAATGGCGTTTCACCGACTCCCACGCGCCCTTGGCGGTGATGCCCATGGCCTTGTGGTCGTAGCCTGCCGATCCGCCGGAGGCGAAGGCGTCACCGAGCCAGAAGCCGTAGCGCTTGGCGACATCGTTGGCGATGTCGGAGAAGCTCGCTGTGCCCTTGTCGGCGGCGACGACGAGGTAGGTGTCGTCGCCGTCGCGACGGACCACGCGCTCGGGCGGCAGCACCGCGCCCGTGGCCAGGTCGACATTGTCGGTGACGTCGAGCAGGCCGGAGATGAAGGTGCGGTAGCAGTCGATGCCCTCGGCGATGCTCGCCTGACGGTCCGCGGCCGGGTCGCCGGTGGCGGCAGGCGGCCGCTTCACCACGAACCCACCTTTCGCGCCGACGGGCACGATCACCGCGTTCTTGACCGCTTGGGCCTTCACCAGACCCAGGATCTCGGTGCGGAAGTCCTCGAGCCGGTCCGACCAGCGCAGACCGCCACGCGCCACCGAACCGAAGCGCAGGTGCACACCCTCGACCCGAGGCGAGTACACGAAGATCTCGAACTGCGGTCGCGGTTTGGGCAGTTCGGCGATTTCTCGCGGCTCGACCTTCAGTGACAGGTAGCCGCGCGGTGCGCCGTCGGCATCGATGACGTAGTTGTTGGTGCGCAGGGTCGCCTTGATGAGACCGAGGATGGCACGCAGGATGCGGTCGGCATCCATGCTGACCACCTCGTCGATGCCGGCGCGCACCCGTGTCTCCAGTTCGGCGGCGTGCTCGGCCGAGACGGTGTCGGGGTCGAATCGCGCGGCGAACAGCGCGACGAAGTCGCGCGCCACCTCCGGATGCGCGAGCAGGACGCGGGCGATATTGACCTGGCTGTAGGGAAAACCCGCCTGCTGCAGGTACTTCGCGTAGGCACGCAGGATGGCGACCGAGCGCCAGGGCAGACCTGCCCGCAGCACGAGTTCGTTGAGGCCGTCGGCTTCGGCACGGTCGTACCAGACCGCCTCGAACGCCTCGGTGAAGCGGGCGCGCAGGCCGTCGGCCTGACCGGGATGTTCGAGCAACTCCGCGTCGAGATCGCCGCCGAGGGCGTTGCGCAGCAGTTCGGGACGGGCCTGCAAGCCGAAATCATAGATCCAGCGTTCGGTTCCGCTGTCGAGTTCGAGCTGGTAGGGCCGCTCGTCGACGACCTCGACGCCGAGACTCTGCAGCACCGGAAGTACCTGGCTCAGCGACACACCACGCCCGGCGATGTAGAGACTGAACCGCCACGAACCGGGCGCGGCCTCGGATCGGCGGTACAGATGCTGATCGATGCCACCCTCGGACAGCTGCTCGAGGCGCGCGATGTCGGCCAGGGCGCGGGCGGGTGCGAAGTCCTCCTTGTAGCTCTCCGGCAGCGCCTTCGAATAACGCGAGACCACGGCGGGATCGAGCACCGTCGACGACGCGACCTCGTCACCGATCCGGTCGTCCCAGGAGTGGCTGGCCGCGTTCAGCAGCGACTGCAGGCGTCGCCGGTTCTCCTCGGAGGTGTCGGGGCCGTCCTGACCGGCGGCCTCGGGCGGGAGCATCACCGTGAAATACACGCTGGCGAGCTCGCTTTCGCTCACCCGGGCCGAGTAGTCGATGTCGACGCCGCCGAGTTCACGCACCAGGATGGACTGCATCTCCAGCCGCACCGCGGTGGTGTAGCGGTCGCGCGGCAGGTACACCATGCAGGCGACGAACCGGCCGTAGGTGTCGCAGCGCAGGAACAGCCGCACCTGCCTGCGCAAACCGACGCCGAGGACCGCGACCGCGGTGCGCCGCATGGTGGCGGTGTCGGCGGAGAACAGCTCGGTGCGCGGGAACGACTCGATCACCTCGAGCATCGCCTGCCCGGAGAACGAGTCCTTGTCGAAGCCCGCGGCCTCGATGGCCGTACGTACGCGACGATTGACGACGGGAATGTCGAGCACGTTCTCGTGCACGGCGCTCACGGTGAACACGCCGATGAACAGGTGGACACCGACCACGGCACCCGCGTCGTCGACATCGGCGACCCCGATGAAGTACGGGTACACCGAGCGGTGCACGGTCGCGCGGACCAGGCCCTGCGTGAGCATCAGCAGCGGGCGGTCACCACCGTTGATCGGCACCTGGAAGTCGGTGCCGATATCGGGGCGAAGCACCCCGAGGCTGGTGCCCGAAACCCGCGCGGAGACGGTGTGGCCGTTCTCGATGGCGCGCTGGTAGCGCGTGTAGCCGAGCAGGGTGAAGTTGCCGTCGGCCAGCCAGCGCAGCAACTGGGCGCAGTCGGCGAGATCGACCGACGGGAAGGGCGCGGTGCCCGCCGCGGCGGTCCGGTCGAGATGATCGGCGAGCGAACTCTGCGCCTCGACCATCGCCTCGGTGTCGTCGATCACCTGACGCACGTCGGCGAGCACCTCGGGCAGGGTGCGTTCGATCTCGTCGAGCTGGGCCTGCTCGGTCGACGGGTGCAACTGCAGATGCATCCACGACTCGGCCAGCCCCTCGGCGCCGTTGCCGTCCACCTCGTGCGGTGCCGCGCCGACGAGCGTGCCGTCGGTGTCGCGAGTGACCTCGAAGATCGGGTGGATCAGTTCGCTCACGCTCACCTGCATGCGCCCCAGCGCCGCCGTGATCGACTCGACCAGCAGCGGCATATCGTCGGTCACCACCTGCACGGCGGCTCCCAGGCCCGACCCGTCGTCGGGATGGTGCACCTCGACCAGGGCCTTACCCGGTTGACGGCGGGCGGCGAGTTCCATGTGATGGCGGAAGATCTGGGTGATCCCGGTGATCGGAAAATCCACGTCCCCCGCGTCGACGTGTCGGAAATACGCCTCCTCGAGTGTCGCGAGATCGTCGCGCAAACTCGGTGGCATTCCCGCCGCCCAGCCCGCACTCGACATTTCCGACGAGACCGTCATCTTTCGCCTGCTCCCATGTTTCGGTTGGCTTCGATTCCGTAAAGTCCGGTGACGCGATTCCGAGACTAACGCCGCCGCGCGAGCCGTGCCGTCGGAAATCCGGCTTCCCCGCCGGTAACTTGTGAAACGCCGACGGCCCGGCCGTTCGATCGACAAGTCGATCGTCAGGCCGGGCCGTCGATGCGGTCCGCGCGGATATCAGTCGCGAGTGAGCTTGCGGTGCGTAACCCGGTGCGGGCGAGCGGCTTCCGCACCCATACGCTCCACCTTGTTCGCCTCGTAGGCCTCGAAGTTGCCCTCGAACCAGAACCACTTGGCTTCGTTGTCGTTGTCGCCTTCCCACGCCAGGATGTGGGTGCAGGTGCGGTCGAGGAACCACCGGTCGTGGGAGATCACGACGGCGCAGCCCGGGAACTGCTCGAGCGCGTTCTCGAGCGAGCTCAGGGTCTCGACGTCGAGGTCGTTGGTCGGCTCGTCGAGCAGGATCAGGTTGCCGCCCTGCTTGAGGGTGAGCGCCAGGTTCAGGCGGTTGCGCTCACCACCGGAGAGCACCCCGGCCGGCTTCTGCTGGTCCGGGCCCTTGAAACCGAACGCGCTGACGTAGGCACGCGAGGGCATCTCCTGGTTGCCGACCTCGATGAAGTCGAGCCCGTCGGAGACGACCTGCCAGACGTTCTTGTTCGGGTCGATGCCCGCGCGGTTCTGGTCGACGTAGCTGAGCTTGACGGTCTCGCCGACCTTCACCTCGCCGCTGTCGGGCTCCTCGAGCCCGACGATGGTCTTGAACAGCGTGGTCTTACCGACACCGTTGGGGCCGATCACACCGACGATGCCGTTGCGCGGCAAGGTGAACGACAGATCCTTGATGAGCTGACGATCGCCGAAGCCCTTGTCCAGGTGCGAGACGTTGACCACGATGTCGCCGAGGCGCGGACCCGCGGGGATCTGGATCTCCTCGAAGTCCAACTTGCGGTGCCGCTCGGCCTCGGCCGCCATCTCCTCGTAGCGGCCGAGACGGGCCTTGTTCTTGGCCTGCCGAGCCTTGGCGCCGGAACGAACCCAGGCCAGCTCCTCCTTGAGGCGCTTCTGCAGCTTCTGGTCCTTCTTGCCCTGCACCTCGAGACGCTGAGCCTTCTTCTCCAGGTAAGTGGAGTAGTTGCCCTCGTAGCCGATGGCCCGACCGCGGTCGAGTTCGAGGATCCACTGCGCGACGTTGTCGAGGAAGTACCGGTCGTGGGTGACGGCGAGCACGGCGCCCGGGTAGGAGGCGAGGTGCTGTTCGAGCCACAGCACGCTCTCGGCGTCCAGGTGGTTGGTCGGTTCGTCGAGCAGCAACAGGTCGGGCTTGCTCAGCAGCAGCTTGCACAGCGCGACGCGGCGACGCTCACCACCGGAGAGGTTGGTCACCGGCTCGTCCGGCGGCGGGCAGCGCAGCGCGTCCATGGCCTGCTCGAGCTGGGAGTCGACATCCCACGCGTCGGCGTGGTCGAGGAACTCCTGCAGCCGGCCCATCTCGTCCATGAGCTCGTCGGAGTACTCGGTGGCCATGAGCTCGGCGATCTCGTTGAAGCGATCCAGCTTCACCTTGACCTCGCCGAGGCCCTCCTCCACGTTGCCGCGGACGGTCTTCTCCTCGTTCAGGTCCGGTTCCTGCATGAGGATGCCGACCGAAGCGCCGGGCGCGAGGAACGCTTCACCGTTGTTCGGCCGGTCCACCCCCGCCATGATCTTCAGCACGCTGGACTTACCCGCGCCGTTCGGGCCGACCACGCCGATCTTGGCGCCGGGCAGGAAGTTCAACGAAACGTCGTCGAGAATGACCTTGTCGCCGTGCGCCTTGCGAACTTTGATCATCGAATAAATGAACTCAGCCATATATGGAAGCCTATCGGTGCGGGTAACGGGCGTGCGATGCGGAGCGGGGGCCGGTGCCGCGGACCTGCCCTCAGGCGTCGACCTGCGCGGGAATGCCTTCGATCGGCATCTCGTCCGGCGATCGCGCCGGGAGGGAATCCGCCGCGGACGTAGAGGCTACGGCAGAACGGTCGTCGGGCGCATACTCGCCCTCCGCCCCCGGCGGTGCGGCAGCCGACAATACAGCGCCCTGATCGCCCGGAATATTCCGTACCACGTGCGGGGTGAACCGCGCCGCCTCCGATCGTCGCTGGATCGTGGCGCTGCACCGACCAATCTGCGCCAGCAGCAGGCACCGCCGACATCTGGGGACAACTTCTCGGGTTGTGGATATCCGTCGTGTCAGAGCATGGGCAGTTCGGTATTCGCCCCGCACAACACCACGATCGGCCGCACGCCCGGCTCCGGGGTGTAGGCCCCGCTCTGCACCGCCGCCAGCGCGGACGCGCCCTCGAGCTCGACGACCACCCGGAATTCGCGCCACAGGTACTCGCGCGCACGGGTCACCGCGTCGTCGGCCACGCCCAAGGCCCGCATCTGCTGTCTGCTGGCGATGTCGTAGGCGATATCGCCGACCCGGGTCGCGCACATCGGTTCGTCGCCCGGGGACGGCGCGGCGACCTCGACCGGCCTGCCCGCCGCGAGCGCGGCCGACAGTGCGGGCGTGTGCTCGGATTCCACACCGACGATCTGCCGTCGCCTGCCGAGCGCGGCTCCGAGCCCGGCGATCAGCCCGCCGCATCCCACGGCCGCCAGTACCGGCGGTCGCCCACGGACCTGTTCCTCCAGCTCTAGACCGATGACGCCCGCGCCGGCCACCACCGCGGGAATGTCGTCGGCACGCAGGTGCCCGGCGCCGCGCTCGGCCGCCAGGGTCACCGCGTGGCGCTCGGCCTCGGCGAAGGTCGCGCCGTGCCAGAGCACCTCCGCACCGTGCGCCCACATGGCCGCGACCTTCGTGTGCGGTGCCGATTCGGGCACGACGACCGTGCATTCCTTACCGAGCTGCGCCGCTGCCAGCGCGAACGCGATCCCGGCGTTGCCACCCGAGGCGACGACAACGTGCTCGGCGGACGCCTCGGCCAGCAGCGCGTTGAACGCGCCGCGCACCTTGAAGGTGCCGCCGTGCTGCAGGAACTCCATTTTCAACGACACCGGAACCGGTCCGTCGGGCCCGTCGACGCTGGTGTGGAACACCGGTGTCTTACGCACCCGCCCTGATAATCGGCGCCGAGCCGTGCGCACATCGGTCCGCAGCACACGCGGGGTCCCGACCGGTCGGCTCGTCTGGCTCGCCGGTATACCGCATTCGGTCACGGACGCACCTCGCGGTCGCGACGCGCGAGTTCGGCGTACATCGCGTTGTAGGCGTTGAGTTCGGCGTCGTTGTCGCGGTCGGCCGCGCGGTCGGTGCGCTTGGCGAGCCGCTGATCGCTGCGTGACCACTGGATCAGCAGCGCCAGCATCACCACGACCAGCGGCACCTCGCCGCTTGCCCAGGCGAAGCTGCCACCGTTGCGCTGGTCGGCGAGCAGGTCGATATTCCAGCCCAGGTCGAGGGCGCGATAGAACCAGCCACCGAGGACGGTCGTCATGCTCATCAGAGCGATACCGAAGAAGGCGTGGAACGGCAGGGTGCCGAACACCATGGCCAGCTTGGTCAACGGCGCCACCTCACGCGGTTTGGGATCGATGCCGATCACCACCCAGTAGAACAGATAACCGCTGATGAGGAAGTGCGCGTTCATCATCAGGTGGGCCGCGTGCGAATCGACGGTGGCGTCGAAGATCCCACCGAGGTAGAGCGCGTAGAACCCGGCCACGAAGATCACCGACGCGACCACCGGCTGGGTGAGGAACCGCGAGACCGGGTTGTGCACGGCCGCGAGAATCCACTCGCGTGGACCGGGAATCCCGCCGCGACCGGCCGGCGTGAGCGCGCGCAGGGCGAGAGTCACCGCACCGCCGAGGGCGAGCAGGATCGGCGCGAGCATCGACAACGCCATGTGCGCGCCCATGTGCACGCTGAACATCGCAGGCGCGTACCGGCCCACACCCGAGGAGGTGGCCAGCAGCAGCACGAGGCAACCGCTGACCCAGGCGATGGTCCGGCCGAGCGGCCAGGCGTCGCCGCGGGCGCGCAGCCGGTACACACCGAGCAGGTACAGGGCGGCGAGCACGATGGCGAGGGTGCCGAAGATCAGGTCGAACCGCCAGTCGAACAGCAGCCTGCCGACGGTCGGCGGGCCGTCGACGGTGTAGCCCAACTCCACCTCCGTCGGCGTGGGGATGGATGTCGGCGGCGGAGGTGGCGTGCGCCCGAGACCCACGGCGAGGCCGATCGTGGCGGCGAAGATCAGCATCTCCACGCCGGCGAACCGGATCAGCGCCGCGCGATCGCGCGCGTCGGCCGCCAGCGCGGGCAGTGCGGCCCGTCGCTGTAGGAAACCGATGCCGGCGAGCAGCACGAGGGCCGCCGTTTTGGCGAGCACGAGCCTGCCGTACGTGGTGGTGAACAGCTCGGCGGCCGGCACCCGAACCCAGGCGTTGATCACACCGCTGAGCGCGATGACGACGATCGCGACGGTCGCGGCCAGCGAGAAACGCCGGGCGGCGACGTCGGTATCGGCGCCGCCGCGCATCGCGTGGGCGAGCACCGCGACCAGCCCACCGACCCACACCGCGGCCGAGATCATGTGCAGGATGAGCGAGTTGGTCGCCACGTCGTGCGAACCGCCCGAGGACGAGTGCCCGGTCAAGGCCAACGGCATCATGGTGCCGATCGCGAGCGCGAGCAGGATCGGCGTCCAGCTCCAGCGCAAGGCCAACCGGCACCCGATCGCGAGAACGAGGGCGAGCACGGCGGTCGTTCGCCACGCGCCCGCCACCTCGACCTGAGCGATCACCGGCCACAGCACCTCGGGCCGCCAGATCGAACCCACCGGCTGACCCGTCGTATCCGACACCGTCAGCGGCACGAGCAACGCCGCGCACACCGCCCAGACGATCGCCGCGTCCGAGGCCCGTCGCACCGCCCGGTACCCGCCCGCCTCGAGCAACCCGCTGTCTTTCGGCGGCAGCAGGAACGCCGCGAACAGCAGGGAGCCGACCGTCACGGCGGCGGACAGGTCGGCGAGGGCCCGCAACGCGGGCAAGCCGTACGTGGTGAGCGCGCCGGGATCGGGAATCCCCAGCAGACTCAGCGCCTGCGCCGCCGACAACGCGACGACGATCGCCGCGACCGCCGCGGTCATCGCCCCGGCAATCGCACCGAGCGCGCCGAACGCCCGCCCACCCGCCGAGGAACCGCTGCCCGTCGCGGCCGCCCGATCCGTCTCCGCCGGTCCAGCGCCGTCGCCGACGGTTCCTGCGGAGCGGTCTTGCGATAACGACATGTCAACGAGGGTAGTTCGACCTGCTCCCCCGCGCGCCCATGGGGCGTCGCTCCCAACCCTGCCCACCACCCGGTCGGTCGCTATACTTTTCGCGCTGGACACCGACGCCGACATCGACAAAGGTGAATGCGTCTGCCTCCGTAGCTCAGTTGGATAGAGCAAGGGCCTTCTAATCCCTAGGTCGCAGGTTCGATTCCTGCCGGGGGCGCAGTGCCGATGGGCACGGAGTCGGCGCGTTGCGAACGACGCGCCGATTCCGTCCTCCTGGCTGGTAGCTCGCGCTCACCGACAACCTGCGTCGTCGTCTCATGAGAACGGGAGAACCAGGATGAGTGTTTCGCTGGCGTCGCTGGGACATTCGACGGTGAGGCTGACCGGCGAAGACGGCGTGGTCGTGGTCGATCCCGGCGTCTTGGCGCCTGCGGAAGCCTTCGAAGGCGTCGCCGCGTTCCTGGTCACCCACGACCACGACGACCACGTCGACATCGGACGAATGACTTCCGCGCTGGCCACGCGACCCAGCACCCGGGTCCTTGCTCCGCAATCAGTTGTCGACAAACTGGCGGCCGCAGGCGCCGAATCTCGGCAGCTGGAACGAGCCGACGAGAACAAGCGTGTCGATCTCGCGGGCCTCGGGGTGCGGACGATTGTGGGCGAGCATGCCGCGATCCATCCCAGCTTGCCGACCTCGCCGAACGTCGCCTACCTGATCGACAACCGGATCCTGCATCCCGGCGACGCCTTCCCGCCCTTGCCCGGCGGCACAACGCTCGACGTGCTGTTTCTGCCGGTGAGCGGGCCCTGGATGCGTTACGCCGATGCCGTGGACTACGTCGACGCGACCCGGCCGGACCTCGTGATCCCCATCCACGACGGTGACCTCAACGACATCGGCCGGACCCTGACCGATCAACTGGCAGGCCTGCTGCCCGAGAACGTCCGCTACCAGCGCCTCGAAATCGACACACCGATCACCGTCTGAACCGTCCTCGACTCCGCACCCGGGTCTCGGTGCCTCAGCTGTCCTGGTCCGGGCCGAAGAGGTCGGCGACCGGGGTATGGGCGTCTACGGCCACGCCGATGTCGGCCAGGGTGACGGCGATCGTGTTGACGATCCAGCGTTGCAGGACCCGTGACAGCTCGTCGGCGGTGAGCGGTTGCATGCCTCGGCTGAGCCAGCGGTTGACCGAGTTGTCGACCATTCCGACGAGACCGAAGGCCAAGGGCTCGGCGACCTCGGTTGTCCCGCCGTGGCGGGCGATGCTGATCGCGAAGAGGCGTGCGGTCTGCACCGCGACGGCCGTGCGGGCGTCGGAGACCGACGGGGAGCTGCCGACGACTCGTTTCGACCCGGCGGCCAGGAATCGATGTAGGTGCGGATTGGTGACGATCCAGCCGATATAGGTTTCGACCGCTCTGGTGACCGCGTCGCCGACGGTGCCCTCCGGGTTGAGGACGGGGGTCAGCCGGGTCATCAATTCGGAGATGATGCGGGTGCGGACCTGTTCGTCGAGGTCGTCGCGGTCGCCGAAGAGGCGGTAGACCACCGAGCGTGGGACGCCCGCGCGTGCGGCGATGTCCTTGACGCCGACCCGCGCGCCGTCCTCGCGGATGGCGACGACGGCGGCGGCCAGGATCTGGTCACGCCGTTCGGCCTTGTGCCCGTCCCACCGCTGCGATCGACCGTCGGACGAGGTAGCGGGCGCGGCGGATTCCAGATTCGGCACAGTCGGACCCTACACCGCGAGGTCGGAGGTGGATTTGCCCGCGAACAGGGCATCGACGCAGGGCGGGTGCTGTCCGGCCGTCACGTGATGACAGCCGGACAGCGGACCGTTCAGCATGGTTACGCGCTCGGCGCCGCGTCGCGCGGCAGCCCGAGCATGCGCTCGCCGATGACATTGAGCTGGACCTCGGTCGTGCCACCGTAGATGGTGGTGGCACGGCCGGCGATGAGCTGTTCCATCGCGTGATCGCTACGCTCGCCCGGCACCGAGACGACACCGGCGACCCCGAGTTCGGCGACGATGAACTCCGAGATCGCCTGTCCGAGACCCATACCGAGCAGCTTTCCGACGCTCGAGGTGGTGGAGACATCGATGCCGGACAGCTGCTTGAGCACCACCCGGGAACCGATCACATCCACCGCCCGGCTCTCGGCCATCAGCTCGCCGACCCGGTAGCGGGCCACCGGCGACAGGTCGCGCCCGATCGCGAATCGCAGCAGGTCGGTGTCGGTGGCGTAGGCCTCCATCTTCTGGCTCAGCGCCACCCGCTCGCCCGCCAGGGTCGTGCGGGCCACGTGCCAGCCGTCGTCGACCGCGCCGACCACGTTCTCGTCCGGGATGAACACGTCGTCGAGGAACACCTCGTTGAACAGCGCCGACCCGGTCATCTCCCGCAGCGGACGCACCGTGATACCCGGGCTCGACATGTCGAGCACGAAATAGGTGATGCCCTCGTGCTTCGGCTTGTCCGGGCTGGTGCGCGCGATCAGCATCGCCCACTGCGCGAACTGCGCGACCGTGGTCCAGATCTTCTGGCCGGTGACCCGCCAGCCACCGTCGACCTTGACGGCCTTCGTGGTCAGGCTCGCCAGGTCGGACCCGGCACCCGGTTCGCTGAACAACTGGCACCACACGAGTTCACCGCGCAGCGTCGGCACGACCAGTTCGCGCTTCTGCCGTTCGTCACCGTGCGGGACGATGGCGCCGACCGCCCAGGTGCCCATCAGCAACTGCGGCATCGCGATACCGGAGGCCTTGATCTCCTGCGAGATCACCACCTGCTCGAGCGGCGAGGCCGAACGGCCGTACGGGCGGGGCAGGTGGGGCAGGTTCCAGCCGCCGTCGCCGAGGGCGACGAGCTGGTCGTCCTCGTCCTCGATCGCCGCGATCTCGGCCAGCTCGGCCCGGATACCCGCCCGGATCTGCTCGGCTTCCTCGGGCAATTCGAGCTCGTTCGAGAGGGTGACCCCCGACAGCGCGTACCCGGCGACAGTCTCGGCCCGTTCGTCGCGCCCGCCCAGCTGACCACGCAACGCGAGCGCGCGCCGGTAGTACAGGTGCGCGTCGTGTTCCCAGGTGAAGCCGATACCGCCGTGCACCTGGATGCAGTCCTGAGCCACCTCGACGGCGGCGTCGGGAATGATCAGCGCGGCGATCGCGGCCGCGTAGTCGGCGGTGTCGTCGTCGCGGTCGAGGGCGTAGGCGGCGTCCCACAGCACGGCGCGCGCCTTCTCGAGCGCGATTCCCATGTGCGCGCACTTGTGCTTCACACCCTGGAACTGCCCGATCGGGCGACCGAACTGCACGCGGGTCTTGGCGTACTCCGCCGCGGTCGAGACGCACCACGACATCACGCCGACGGCCTCGGCGCCGAGCACGACCGCCGCCACCGAGCGCACCCGGGTCGAGGTCACCGTGAGCACCCGCTCGGCGGGCACCTCGACGGCGTCCGCCTGCAACCGCCCGGCACCGCGCAGCACGTCGACGTTGTCCTGCGTGCTCACGCTCAGCTCGACGTTGTCGAGCGCGATCCACTGCCGTTCACCGTCGACGGTGACCGGTGCGATGAGCACATCCGCCGACAACGCCCCGATCACACCGTCGGCCGTGCCGTCGACGATCAGCGCGCCGTCGCGCAGCTCACCGGTCAGCGACGACGACAGCGCGACCGCACCGGTACGCGAGCCGTCGGCGAGACCGGGCAGCTGGGCACGCGCCCACGCTCCCCCGTCCTGTGCGAGCACCGCGCTCGCCAGTACCGTCGGCACGAACGGCCCGGTGTGCAGGCCGCGGCCGAGCGGCTCGAGGGCGACGGCCAGCGTCAGCAGGCCCGCACCCTGTCCACCGAGGTCCTCGGCGATGTGCAGGCTCAGCAGATCCTGCGCGACGAGGGAGTCCCAGTAGGGCAGCTTGCCCGCATCGGTGGATTCGACTGCCGCACGGACGGTTTCGCTGGTGATAGTGCGCTCGACGAATCCGCTCACCGCGTCGGCGAGGGCCAGGTGGTCCTCGCTGACGCCGACACCGAGCTCATAGCTGTTGCGCGCCATGACTAGCTGCTCTCTTTCAGCTGCGCGGCGACCCCGTCGATGGTCCACGGGCCGTCGGTCTCGACCGTTCGCACGTCGTGCCAGCCGCCGAGTTCGATGATGGCGCCGCCCTGCACCGCGAAGACCTTGCCGGTGAGTGGGCAGTCGGCCTCGGCCAGGTGCGCGACCAGCGGGGAGATGTTGGCCGGGGAGAACGGGTCGAACTCGCCCTCGGGCACCTCGGCGGCGAACAGCGCGCCCATGCCAGGGGTGGCCAGGGTGAGCCGGGTCCGCGCGATCGGGGCGATCGCGTTCACCCGCACGCCGTAGCGCTCGAGCTCGTCGGCGGCGACCAGTGTGAGCGCGGCGATGCCCGCCTTGGCGGCGCCGTAGTTGCCCTGGCCCGCGTTGGGCATGAAGGTGCCCGAGGCCGAGGCGGTGTTGATCACCGACGCCGAGACCTGGTTACCGGCCTTGGTCTGCGCCTTCCAGTACGCGGCGGCGTGGTGCAGGGTGGCGGCGTGGCCCTTGAGGTGCACGGCGATGACCGCGTCCCACTGGGATTCGTCCATGCTCGCGATGAACGCGTCGCGCAGGATGCCCGCGTTGTTCACCAGTACGTCGAGCGATCCGTATTCGCTGATCGCCTGGTCGACAAGGGCTTTCGCACCTTCCCAGGTGGCGATGTTGTCGGTGTTGGCCACGGCCTGGCCGCCCGCGGCGACGATCTCGTCGACCACCTGCTGGGCCGGGCCTGCATCGGTTCCGGTGCCGTCGTTGGCGCCGCCGAGATCGTTGACCACGACCTTGGCGCCCTCGCGGGCGAACAGCAGCGCGTGTTCGCGACCGATACCGCGACCGGCACCGGTGATCACCGCGACGCGACCGTCAAGCTTTCCCATAAGTCTTGTCTCCTAATTGAATTCGACGCGGCCGTCGGTGATGGCGATCTGGCCCGCGGCTTCGGTCTCGAAGGCGTAGGCGCGCACGCCGGAGTCGGCGGACCCGGTCGGCCAGAAGGTGGTGGTGATCTCCTGGCCCGGCAGGACGGGCTTGGCGAAGCGCACGGCCAGTCGGCGCAGGCGGGCGGTCTGGCTGTCGGCGAGTTCGGTCAGCGCCGCCCAGGAGGTGAAGGCCATGGTGCACAGGCCGTGGTTGATGATGCCGGGGAGCCCGGCCATCTGCGCGATCTCGTCGTCGAGGTGGATCGGCATCGGATCGCCGGAGGCCGGCGAGTACCGGAAGGTCTGATCCTTATCGATGAGGGCGGTGACCCGGGCGGCGGGCTCGCCCGCGCGATCGGCGTCGGTGATGCGGTGCTCCGGTGCGGCCTCGCCTTCACCGGGGCCCGCGTCGACCTTGCGGAAGAACGCGGTCATCCATTGCTCGTTGACGAGTTCGCCTGCCGCGTCACGGGTTTCGGCGTAGACGACGACGGTCGATCCATTGGGCCTGCCGACGTACCCGATCGGCTTGGCTCGCACGACCAGTTCGTCGCCGGGCCGGATCGGTCGGTGGAACAGGAAGTCCTGCTCCCCGTGCACCAGCTTCATCAGCAATTCCACCGGGGCCACGGACAGCGCGGCGGGCGCCATCGAGGTGAACACCGGCACCACCGCGAACACCGGCGGTGCGACTTCCCCGTTGCGGTGGGCCGCGATCGGATCATTGGTCGCGGCAGCGTATTCGGCGATCCGCTCGGCGGTGACCGAGAAACGCTCCTCGTCGGTCCATTCCCCCAGGCCGGAGCCGTCGAAGACGACTCCGGCCGTGGTCGCGTCGGCGCTGCTCACGCCGCGGACCCGACGAGCTCGGTGAACTTGGCCATCGACTCCTTCAGATCCGCCTCGGCGTTCTTGGCGACGGCCTTGCCGATCGGGCCGACGATCATGGTGCCCTTGAACGAGGCGTCGAAGGCGGCCGAGGAACCGGTGGCGGTCGGCTCGACCTTCAGCACGAATTCCACGGAGACACCCGCCATGCCGGTGCCGGTGATCTTCAGGTACTTCAGCGGGTCGACCTCGGCCACGGTCCACTCGATCTTGTTGGCCATGTTCATCACCGAGACGACCTCGATGAATCGCGATCCGACGGTCAGCTCGGCGGGCAGATCCGAACGCCAGCCCTGGTGGATGGTCAGCCACTCCTCCCACGTCGCGAGATCACTCAGCTTCGCCCAGGCGGCTTCGGGGGTGATGGGCAGTTCGGTGGAGACGGACACAGATGCCATGGGAATACTCCTCGGTGAGCTTGGTGGAAATCAGCGGTTGGCCGGGCGGTAGGCGGTCACCACGACCGCGCCACCGAGACCGATGTTGTGTTGCAGGGCGATGCGCGCGCCGTCGACCTGACGGGCGTCGGCGGTGCCGCGCAGCTGCCAGGTGAGCTCGCTGCACTGGGCGAGTCCGGTCGCGCCGAGCGGGTGGCCCTTCGAGATGAGGCCACCGGAGGGGTTGACGACCCACTTGCCGCCGTAGGTGGTGGCCTTGTCGTCGACGAGACGACCACCCTCGCCCGCGGCGCAGAGGCCGAGCGCCTCGTAGGTGAGCAGTTCGTTGGTGGAGAAGCAGTCGTGCAGCTCGATCACGTCGATGTCCTCGGGCCCGATTCCGGCCTGGGCGTAGACCGCTTCGGCGGCGGTGCGCGACATGTCGGCGCCGACCAGGTTGATCGCGCTCTTGGTGGAGAAGGTGGTCTCGAGGTCGGTGACCATCGACTGCCCGACCATCTCGATCGCCTGGTCGGCGAGGTTGTGCTTGTCGACGAACGACTCGCTCGCCAGGATCACCGCGCCCGAACCGTCGGAGGTCGGTGAGCACTGCAACTTGGTGAGCGGGCCGTAGATCTGCTTGGCGGCCAGCACTTCTTCCAAGCTGTATTCCTTCTGGAACTGCGCGTACGGGTTGTTCACCGAGTGCCGGTGGTTCTTCACGCCGATCTGGGCGAACTGCTCGGCGGTGGTGCCGTAGCGCTCCATGTGCTCCTTGCCCGCCGCGCCGAACATGTACGGCGCGGGCGGCATGGCGAACTCCTGCAGTTCGGCCAGCGCCAGCAGGTGCCGCATCATCGGCTGCTCACGGTCGTCGTAGGTGGAGCCGAGCGAGCCCTTCTGCATCTTCTCGAAGCCCAGCGCCAGGGTGCAGTCGGCCAGGCCACCACGGATCGCCTGGGCGGCGAGGTAGAGCGCGGTCGAGCCGGTGGAACAGTTGTTGTTGACGTTGACCACCGGGATGCCGGTCATGCCGAGCTCGTAGACAGCGCGCTGTCCGGCGGTCGACTCGCCGTAGACGTACCCGACATAGGCCTGCTGGACCTGGTTGTAGTCGATTCCGGCATCGGTGAGCGCCTTGGTGCCCGCCTCGCGGGCCATGTCCGGGTAATCCCACTCCAGCGCGCCGGGCTTCTCGAACTTCGTCATGCCGACGCCGACGACGAACACCTTCTGTGTCATGTACGCACTCCTGTGTGTCGCGCGTCCCAAGTACGTGGGACTACGTGTACCAGGAAGGTATATTGGACATCGTGTCCCAGTCAATACCTTGAGGTGCGCAAATTCGCCGGTCACGCCGATGTTCGAATCATGGGAAGTTGCGACCCGTCGTGTAAGTGAGACACGATGTCCAGGTCAGCGCATGCAGAGTGATGGAGGGAAGACGATGGTCGGATGGGGCACCGCGGTGCGCAACATCGGCGCCTTGTTCCGGGAGGGGATAGAGCCCTACACCCCCACACCGTCGGTCGACGTGTACGACCACCCCCATCGGCGGCTGCGGTGCTATCGCCGCACCACACCGGCCGCCGGCAACCCGATCCTGCTGGTCCCGCCGCTGGCGGTCACGATCTCGTGCTACGACCTGCGGCCCGACCAGAGCCTGGTCGAGTTCCTCCTCGGCCTCGGCCGTGCGGTGTACGTCATCGACTACGGCGAGATCACCTACGCCGACCGTGATCTCGGCTTCGAGGAGTGGGTCGACGACATCGTGCCCGACGCGATCCGCCGGGTCAGCGCCGAGCACGCCTACGCCCCGGTCGAGGTGATCGGCTGGTCGTTCGGCGGCACCATCAGCCTGTTGACCACCGCGGCCGACCCCGAACTCCCCGTCGCGTCGGTGACGGCGGTCGGAACCCCGTTCGACCAACGACGCAACGGGTCGATGTCGCTGGCCAGGTCGCTCGGCCGCCTCGCGCCGACCAAGATCGTCACCACGCCGGTGCGCCTACTCGGCGGCATCCCGAAACAAGCCGTGCGGATCGGCTTCCGCGCCCAATCGCTCGACCGCGAACTGACCAAACCGCTCTACATCGCGCGCCACGCCAACGACCCCGAATCCCTGGCCAGAATGCAGGCCGTCGACCGATTCATGGACACGATGCCGGGCTACCCCGCGCGCTTCTACTCGCAGGTGTACCGCCAGCTGATCATCCGCAACGAAATGTGGACCGGCACAGTGCATCTCAATGCCGAACACGCCGTCGACCTGACCGCGATCACCGTTCCGGTACTGCTGATCGGCGGAAACCGCGACACCCTCGCCTCCGCCGCGTCGGTAGCCGCCGGAATCGACGTCCTCACCGGAGCCCCCGTCACCTTCGTCGAAGTCGACGGCAGCCACCTCGGCATCATCGCCGGCCCCGACGCCCGCACCACCGGTTGGGCCGCGATCGCCGACTTCCTCGCCGCCACCACTGTCGACACCGACGAACTCCTGACCGGGACCGTCACCGCACACTGACGGTCCGGCCACGAGGGCACGTGATGAGCCGGACCGATGCCGTGTCAAGAGTGGGCGACAGGTAATCTTGCCCCTCATGTGGATCATTCTCGCCATCTCTGTGGTCAGCTCGGTCGCCATCGCGATCCTGTTCGCGACGGGGTTCCCCAAGGACTGACAACGATCGGCGAACAACGCCGTTTTCGTCCTGATCCAGGGTCGGCCGCCTAGAGTTGACTGATTGTGCGGGGCAATGCGGAGGGGGACGCGGGGATCGTTCTCGCGGTGCGCCGACGCAGGTGCCGACGGCGCACACCAGGTACCGCCGGGGTGTATTGGACCCTGGTGCGGGCGGGTTTCAAGAGACAGGCGCAGTACAAGCTGGCGATGTTCGCCGGGCTGTTCACCAACTGCATCTTCGGGTTCGTCCGTGCCGCGGTGATGGTCGCGGCCGTGCGATCGGCCGGGGATTTCGGCGGGTACGACGAGGCGACCATCGCCGCGTACGTGTGGTTGTCGCAGGCCCTGCTCGGGGCGACGCAGTTCATGGGCCCGCCGATCGATCTGGTCGAGCGCATCAAGACCGGCGACGTCGCCATCGATTTCCTGCGCCCGGTCGACGTGCAACTCGGCTACCTCGCCACCGATATGGGCCGTGCGGCGTGCACGTTCCTCCCCCGCGCGGTGCCGAGCATCCTGATCGGCGCGACGATCTTCGGCTTGTCGATGCCGGACTCACCGCAGGCGTACCTGCTCGGCCTGCTGAGCGTGTTGCTCGCGGTCGCGCTGTCGTTCCTGTGCTTGTTCGCGGTCGCGCTGTGCGGTTTCTGGGTGGTGGAGATCCGGGGCATCCGGATGCTGTACCAGATCGTCGGCACGTTCCTCGCAGGCCTTTTCGTACCGGTTCACATGTTTCCCGAGTGGTTGCGTCTGCTCGCGCACGCAACCCCGTTTCCCTCCATCCTCCAGTCCCCGATCGATACGCTGTCAGGGCGGGTCGCCGGAATGGAAGCCTTGTCAGTCGTTGCGGGACAAGGCTTCTGGGTACTGGCGATCGGACTGCTCGGCAGGGTGTTGTTGCGAGCGGGACAACGCAGGTTGGAGGTACAGGGTGGCTGAACCGGAGACCGCGCGCATTGTGTCCGGGACCTGGTTCACCCCCTACCTCGCAGTATTGCGTTCGCGTGTCAAAGCACAGCGGGTCTACCGGGTGTCGTTCGCCATCGAGGTGTTCAGCGCGTTCCTGATCGGCCTGGTGGAGTTCGCCGAGGTGTGGGTGATCTTCCACAACGTCGGCACCCTCGGCGGCCTCGACGTCGACGCGGCACTGCTGCTGTTCGGCCTGTCCAACACCGCTTTCGCGCTCGCCCAGGTGCTGGTCGGCCACCTCGACTCACTCCCGGCGATGATCCGCATGGGCACCCTCGACGCGTATCACCTTCGCCCACAACCACTGCTACTCCAGTTGATCACCAGCGACATCTCGCTGCGCCGGATCGCCCGTGCCGCCGTCGCGGTGATCGTGCTCGGCATCGGGCTGTGGCGCAACGAAATCGACTGGGGCATCGTCCCGGTTACCTTGATCGTGATCACCCTGCTGAGTGGAATCGCGCTGTTCTGTGGCCTTTTCGTATGTGCGGCGGGGCTACAGTTCTTCTTGATAGACGGTGCCGAGCTCACCAATAGCTTCACCTACGGCGGCTCGTTCGCCGCGATGCAGCCGGCCTCGGTGTTTCCGACACCGCTGAAATTGTTGTTCGGGTTCGCGATTCCGGTCGCGTTCACGGCGTACGTGCCGACCATCGCGCTGCTCGGACTGCAGGGCCCGCCGCTGCTGCCCGCGTGGTCGGCGTGGCTGACCCCGCTGGCCGCCGCCTGGGTGTGGTTGCTCGCGGCGGCGGCGTGGCGGGTCGGGACGAGGCACTATCAGGGAGGAGGCGGATAACGATGGACGACAACGCCACATCGGATCCGATCATCGACATCGACGACCTCACCCGGCAATTCAGCGTGTACCGCAAGAACGGCAGGCGTTGGCGCAGACATCGTGACATCATCACCGCCGTCGACCGGATGAGTTTCCGGGTCGAACGTGGCTCGGCCGTCGGCTATATCGGCGCCAACGGCGCGGGCAAGTCGACCACGATCAAGATGCTCACCGGCATCCTCGTCCCCACCAAGGGCACGGTCCGCACGTGCGGTCTCGAACCCGTGCGCCAGCGGCGGGAACTGGCCTCGCGCATCGGTGTGGTTTTCGGGCAGCGGTCGCAGCTGTGGTGGGATCTGCCGCTGCACGAATCGTTTTCGATCCTCGCCGCGATCCACCGGCTCGATCCGGAGGTCGCGGGCAAGCGGACACACGAGCTCGTCGAGCAGCTGGAGATGGCCGATACCCTCGACACACCGGTGCGTCAGCTCTCGCTCGGTCAGCGCATGCGCGCCGAGGTGGCCGCCGCCCTGCTGCATTCGCCGGAACTGGTGATTCTCGACGAGCCGACGATCGGTCTGGACGTGTTGTCCAAGCAGCGATTACGCGAGTTCCTGCGCGCCGAGCGCATGGAACGCGGAACCACTTTGCTCCTCACCACCCACGACATGGGCGATATCGAACGACTCTGCGAGCGGGTGCTCGTGGTGGATCACGGCACCCTCGTCTACGACGGTTCGCTCACCGGCCTCGGCGCCACCGTCGGCGCGCGCCGGGTGCTCGTCGTCGACCTGGCCGAGCCGACACCGGATCTCGACGATCTGCCGTGTGGTGCGCAACTGCTGTCGAGCGCGGCGGGCGGCATGCGTCAGCGCCTGGCCTTCGACGCCGAACACACCACCGCCGCGGCATTGCTCGCGGCGGTCTCGGATCGGGCGAAGGTGCGCGATCTGTCCATCGAGGAGCCGGGCATCGAGGACGTGGTGCGCCGAATCTACGAGTCCGCGCGCTGAATTCAAGCGTTCGGGTTACCGGAGTACATGCTCACCTCGCCGCCTTCGCCGATGAAGGCGTTGACCAGCATGATCCGCTGCGCGCGCAGCTCGTCGGCGTCGGGGGCGCTGGTGGTGATGGCGATCTGCGGGATGGCGGCCCAGTTCACCACATAGCGCTGCGGTGGTCCTTCGTCGTCGGACAGCCGGGCGAGCCGGAACACCGACACCGCACGGCGTTCCATCAGGTCGCGGACCACATCGGCGATTCGCTGCGGGTCTTCCAGCGCGAAGAGAAAGCCGAAGGTCAGCTCGGGCGAGGACACGTAAGCCGGCACATCTACCGAGGCTAGTGCATACGCGGGTTTTGTCACCGGTGAGATTGCCATGAATGTGCCGCATAGGTTTTGTCGGTCACCGCCCGGTGACTCGCCCGTCATCGGCACATAACAATTTCTGCCTGCCCGGAGATTTGTACACCATACTATTGCGCGTCGATCCCGGATCGCGCTTTCCTGAAAGGGTCCCGATATTTCCCGGGCCGTCATCCTCACCGCAGCGTCGCGGAATACGTCGGCGCCTGGGCGGGGCTACGCCGGTGCCGGGGCGCGTCCCGGCGATTCCCCGGCCCCGGCGTATCCACCTCGCGAGCTTTTCAGGGGCGTGCACCATGCCGATCCACTCCGGCCACCTGACACAACCACCGTCACCGTCGGCCTTGTTACGGGCATTCGTCCGGCCGATCGATCGGAACCGGCCCCATCACCGGGTACTCGACGCGGCCGCCGCCCTCGCCGAATGCCATGCACGCAGGCGCGCGGTGATCGAGGAGGCCCGCGACCCGGCCGTGTCGAGCGCGCGGATCCTGCGCCTGATCGACGAGATAGACCGCGAACGCACCACGCAGATGGCGCTCATCGACAACTGGGTGGCCACCAACCTGGCCCACCGCGCGGGCGCCTCGCTGCACACCGAGACCCTCGGCGCGGTGATCGACCGGATGGCACGAAAATGGATCGCCGCCCAGCATGCGCTGGACGGCGATCCGGAGTGTCGAACCCATCTGCACTGGTCCCGGCTGGCCGAGCTGGCCGACGGCTACCGCGATCTCATCACCGATGTGATCGAGCACCGGCGCCGGTTGCCGGTGTGGTGATCAGTGCTGTTCGGGAACCGGCTTCGGCGAGACCACCTCGGTCTCGTCGACGATCTCGGCCTCGGTGACGGGCTGCTCGGGCGCCCGCACCTCGTCGTCGGTGGCGTCGTAGGCCGGTTCGGCCGCGGCCGCGTCACGGCGAGCCGCGGCGGCCGCTTCCTTCATCTCGATCGCGTCGGTGATGAACTCACCGATCTCCCGGGCCACTCCCGCGACGGTTCCGGTGATCAGCGCGGCGATATTGCCCACCCGCTGCGCGCCGGAGGTCGTCAATTCCTGGACGAGATCCTTGTTGGTTTCGAATTTGCCGACCATTACACGCCCACTTCGGTTGCCTTCCGATTACGCATAACGATAACACCGGGCTTGGGCGCCCTCTTGGTGATGTTGTCGGGGAGCGCGAGCTGGAAGATCTTGGCCCACACCGAACCGATCTGCTTGGAGAAACGGCCGGTGTTGTAGGGCAGACCGTACTTCTCGCACAGCGCCTTCACCTCGGGCGCCATTTCCGGGTACCGGTTGGCCGGGATATCCGGGAACAGGTGGTGCTCGATCTGGTGCGAGAGGTTGCCCGACATGATGTGGAACAGGCGCGAGCCGTTGATGTTGGCCGAGCCGAGCATCTGGCGCACGTACCACTCACCACGGGTCTCCTCCGCGGTCTCCTCCTTGGTGAACGTCTGCACGCCCGCCGGGAAGTGACCGCAGAAGATGATGGAGAAGGTCCACAGGTTGCGCACCAGGTTCGCGGCCGCGTTGCCCGCCAGAGTGTGCAGGAACAGCGGGCCGGTCAGTGCCGGGAACACCACGTAGTCCTTGAGGACCTGTCTGCCCGCCTTCTTGAACTGCCCCTTGAGCAGCGGCTTGAGGTCGGACCACTTGCGCTTGCCCTTGATGATGTTGTCGGCCTCGAGGTCGTGCACCATCACGCCCCACTCGAACAGCACCATCAGCAGGAAGGCGTAGACGGGGTTGCCCAGGTAGTAGGGGTTCCACTTCTGGCCCTCGTCGATGCGCAGGATGCCGTAACCGATGTCGCGGTCCATGTCGTGGATGTTGGTGTAGGTGTGGTGCATGTAGTTGTGCGAATGCTTCCACTGATCGGCCGGGCACACGGTGTCCCAGTCGAATTCGCGGGAGTTCACGCCGCGCTCACGCATCCAGTCGTACTGGCCGTGCATCACGTTGTGGCCGATTTCCATGTTGTCGAGAATCTTCGACGCGCCGAGCGCGGCGACACCGGCCAGCCAGAACGGCGGGAGGAAGCCGAGGTACATCAGACCGCGGCCTGCCACCTCGAGACCACGCTGGGTCTTGATGATCTTGTAGATGTATTCGCGGTCGCGTTCGCCGAGGTCGGCGACGACGCGGGCACGCAGGTCGTCGAGCGCCTTGCCGAGCTCTTCGACCTGGTCGGGGGTCAGGATGACCGGGCCGTCTGCGGTTTCGGTGAGGATCGTCATAGCAGTATCTCCCCTGGGTTGTTTCGCGGTGATCGGTTGACTAGAGGGCGATGTCGACGTCGCCGACGGGTGCGTTCACGCAGATCTGGATCTGCTTGTCGGGGTCGGCGTCGAGTTCGCCGGTGCGCAGGTTGCGGGTGCAGCCGGACACCTTGGTCGCGGTGCAGGAGAAGCAGATCCCCATGCGGCAGCCGTATTCCGGGGTGAGCCCCGCCGATTCGGCCTGTTCGAGCAGCGAGGAACCGTTGTTCTCGGCGGCGACGTCGCTGCCGGAGAAGGTGACGGTGCCGGTGGCCTCGGACGGGTCGACCGGAACGGTGGTGAGGGTGAACTCCTCGCTGTGCACCCGATCCGCGAGACCCTCGGCCTCGAAGATGTTCTTCACCGCGCGCATCAGCGGCGGCGGACCGCACACGAAGGTCTGCGCGTCGGCGAACCAGGGCGCCACGCGCTCGAGCTCGTCGTAGTCGAAAAAGCCACTGCCGGTGGAGGTCTCACCGTTGACGACCGTGCCCGGCTCCACCGGGAAGCGGTATTCCACCCGGAAGTTGGGGCGCCGGTTGGCGATCGCGGCCAGTTCCGCGCGGTGCGGAATCATCTCCGGCTGGCGCGCGTAGTGCAGGAAGGTGACCTCGCCGGTGTACGCCTCGGCGTCGAGGGTGCGCAGCATAGACAGCACCGGGGTGATGCCGCTGCCGCCACTGATGAGCAGCACCTTCGAGGGCCGCTGCTCGGGCAGCGCGAACACCCCGCTCGCCGGCTCGAGGTTGACGACCATGCCCGGTTCGGCGTGATCGTGCAGGTAGTTCGAGACCAGCCCGCCGGGGTGCGCCTTGACGGTGAGCTGCAGGAATCGGTCGCTGCCGCCCTCCGGGTCGATGGGCGAGTAGCAGCGGACGTGGCGCACGCCGTCGATCAGCACCCCGATCTGGATGTACTGCCCGGCCTTGTGTCCAC
Source organism: Nocardia sp. NPDC050378 (assembly GCF_040655675.1). NCBI lineage: Bacteria > Bacillati > Actinomycetota > Actinomycetes > Mycobacteriales > Nocardiaceae > Nocardia > Nocardia sp. NPDC050378. The sequence goes on along the minus strand of NZ_JBFAKI010000013.1, from coordinate 5,506 downwards.
GCCAGCGGCGCGATGTACGCAGGGTCAGGGTCACCGAGCCGGGCACCGCGCGGGATACATGGGTGACCTCGGCACGCAGTTCCCGCGCGGTCAGCGCCGGGCTGACGAGTTCGAGGTACCGGTCCAGCGGATGCGGCGTCGTCAACGTCTGCACCAGGTCGATCAGTCCCACCATGTGTGTTGCCCCTCTGCGGATGTTCCGTGGACGTGCTGGCGAAAATTTCAGTGCACGCCTGTACACTCACCAGTGTGCCGGATGGACCCGGCCCACTGTCAACCGGCAACGATGTGAGCCGGACTACATTTCCAAGGAAGCGACTATGGTGAACGGATGTATGCTCACCGATGTGACTGAGCAGGCAGGAACCCGGAATGAGCGCAAAGCGCACACTCGGGCGGCTCTCCTCGACGGCACGCTGGCCCTGGCCGCGGAACGCGGGTTCGCCGCACTGAGCCTGCGCGAGGTCGCACGCTCGGCCGGGATCGTGCCGACGGCGTTCTACCGCCACTTCGCGTCGCTGGACGATCTGGGCGCCACCCTCGTCGACGAGGGTGTCACCGCGCTACGGCTGGCCTTGCGCGAGGTCAGGCGCAAGCCCGACGCCCACCTCGCCGATACCGTGCGCTTCGTGTTCGAGCAGGTCGCCGCCAAGCGCGCGCTGTTCGGCTTCCTGCTGCGCGAACGTCACGGCGGCTCGGCGCCGCTGCGCCAGGCCATCGCGATGGAGCTGCAGCTGATCGTGCGCGAGATCGTCGCGGATCTGTCGCGGTTGCGCGCGCTGGATTCGTGGAGCACGACCGAACTCGAGATCGCGGCGGACTTGCTGGTCAGCACGGTCACCGACGGCATCGCGGCCTTCGTCTCGGCGACGCCGCGTGAGGAGTCGGCGGTCGTCGAGCGTACGGTGATGCAGATGCGCCTGATCGCCTTGGGTATCGCCGCCTGGCAGCCGGACCTCCCCGAGAAATAGGGCCAGGCTCGTGCGCGAGCGGAATCGCGTCGGCGGCCAGACTTTCGGGGGTGGTCGGGTCAGCCCGTCCCCGGTGAGTTACCCATGCGCTCACCTGCCTCTCCACGTCGAGCCATACTTTCGGGCCCCGGCCGGTTCAGCCCGCGTCTTGTGAGTTACCCACGTGCCCGCGAAATCTGTCGGCGATTTCGTTCGGAGTACAGGTGTTCACAGGATTGCGTGGGCGAAATCGGTGACGCTACACAGGTTTGGCGTCCTGAACGGTGCTCGGTGCACGGACCGGGAGCAGGACCAGCAGGCCGACGGTGAGCACCACGAGGAGGCCGACGATGCCCGCGCGATCGTTGTGGAAGGCCCAGGCGAACAGCCCGAACAGGGCGGGCGCGAGGAACGAGACGGCGCGGCCGGTGGTGGTGTAGAGGCCGAACAGCTGGCCCTCGCGACCGGGTGGGGCGAGGCGGGCCAGGAACGACCGGGCCGAGGCCTGGGCGGGGCCGACGAAGACAGTCAGTGCCAAACCGAAGACCCAGAACATCAGCGGGCCGGTCACCACCAGCAGCACCGCGCCGCAGATGATCATCCCGATCAGCGAACCGACGATCACCCGCTTGGGGCCGAGCCGGTCGTCGAAGCGACCCGCCGTGATCGCCGCCGCGCCCGCCACCACGTTCGCGGCGACACCGAACAGCAGCACATCGGCGTCGGCGAAGCCGTACACGCCGACCGCGAGCACCGCGCCGAAGGTGAACACCCCGGCCAGCCCGTCCCGGAAGATCGCACTGGCCAGCAGGAACCACACCGTATGCCGGTCGGTGCGCCACAGTTCGCGCACATCACGCCACAGCACCCGGTAGGAACCCAGGAAACCGACCCGGTCCGCGCCCGGATCGGCGCCCGTGCGCGGCAGCTCGGGCACGGTGAACAGCACCGGCAACGCGAACACCGTGAACCAGACGGCGGCGAGCACGATCACCAGCCGCACATTGAGCCCCTGATCGGTCGGCATGTCGAGCAGGCCGCGGCGATCGCCGTCACCGGCGAGGAAGCCGGCGTAGCAGGCGAGCAGCAGCACGATGCCACCGAAATAACCCATCGCCCAACCGAAACCGGACACCCGGCCGACCGTCGCCGGCGTCGACACCTGGCGCATCATCGCGTTGTAGGGCACCGTCGCCAATTCGAAGGTGGCCGAGGCGAAACCGAGCAGGGCGAGACCGAGCCACAGGTCGCGGTAGTCGGCGTGGACGAAGAACATCAGCGCCATCGCACCTACGGTGAGTGCGGTCAGCGTGGCCAGCGCGCGCTTGCGGGAGCCGACCGCGTCGAAGTACTGCCCGCACACCGGTGCCGTCAGCGCGACCACCAGACCCGCACCCGCCAGCGCCCACCCGAGCCACGCGCTCGCGGAGATCGTTCCCGGCAGGTCCTTGCCGACCTTGTCGGTGAGATACACCGAGAACACGAAGGTGAGCGTCACTGCCTGGAACGCCGAGGACCCCCAATCCCACAGCCCCCACGCCATCACCTGTCCGCGTCCGGCCGCCTCGCCGATGGTCGCGGACGCGCTCACCTCGGTCATGCACCGAGCGTAACGGCGGGTTCGGCACCCGGCAGGGCATCGACGATCCGCCACGCCGTCAATCCATATGAACCTGGTTGCATAGAACCGTTGGTTGCGCATATCCTCGTCGCATGGCACTCGAGCACGCGCTCCTGGTCTCGCTGAGCGAGCGAGCAGGCTCCGGCTATGAACTGGCCCGCCGGTTCGACAAGTCGATCGGCTACTTCTGGAGCGCCACCCACCAGCAGATCTACCGCGTGCTCAAGCGGATGGAGGAAGCCGGCTGGGTCACCGTGGAATCGGTCGCCCAGCAGGGCAAACCCGACAAGAAGGTGTACTCGGTCGCCCCCGCGGGAGCCGAGGAATTGGCCCGCTGGATCGCCGAGCCCACCGAATCGGTGCCCACCCGCGACGAACTCGGTGTCAAGGTGCGTGGCGCCGCGCACGGCGATATCGACGCCGTCTGCGCCGAGGTCGCCCGCCACCGCGCCGAACACGCGCAACGCCTCGAGGAGTACCAGCTCAGCGAGAAGAAATTCTTTCCGGCGCCGGACCAGCTCTCCGGCACCGCTCTGCACCAGTACCTGGTGCTGCGCGCGGGTATCCGCGCGGAGACCGGTTACGTCGAATGGTGCGACGAAGTACTGCAGGCCCTGCGACCGCGAAAAGGTGACCATCGCCCATGACTGCCTATCCCCATCTGTTCGAGCCACTCGACCTCGGCCACACCACCCTGCGTAACCGGGTGGTCATGGGCTCCATGCACACCGGCCTCGAAGACCGCGCCTGGGACACCAACAAGCTCGCCGCCTACTTCGCCGAACGCGCACGCGGCGGTGTCGGGCTCATCATCACCGGCGGGTACGCACCCAACCGCACCGGCTGGCTCCTCCCGTTCGGCGGCAAGCTCACCACCAAGACCGAGGCCTACCGGCACCGGCGCATCACCAAGGCGGTGCACGACGAGGGCGGCAAGATCGCCATCCAGATCCTGCACGCGGGCCGCTATTCCTATATGCCGACCAGCGTTTCGGCTTCGGCGATCAAATCGGCGATCAACCCGTTCAAGCCGCGCGCACTGTCGGCCAAGGGCATCGAACGCACCATCGACGACTACGCCCGCTGCGCCGGGCTGGCCAAGTTCGCCGGGTACGACGGCTGCGAGATCATGGGCGGTGAAGGGTATTTCATCAACCAGTTCCTCGCGCCACGGGTGAACAAGCGCACCGACAAGTGGGGCGGTACCCCGGAGAACCGGCGGCGGCTGCCCGTGGAGATCGCCCGCCGCATCCGCGCCGAAGTGGGCCCCGATTTCATCATCGTGTTCCGGTTGTCGATGGCCGAGCTCGTGGAGAAGGGCCAGACCTTCGACGAGATCGTCGCGCTCGCACAGGAATTGGAGGCCGTCGGCGTCGACATCCTCAACACCGACATCGGCTGGCACGAGGCTCGGGTCCCGACCATCGTCACCTCCGTGCCACGCGCGGCGTTCGTGGAGTTCACCGCCAAAATCGCTCGGGTCGTGAACATTCCGGTGTGCGCGTCGAACCGCATCAACATGCCCGAGATCGCGGAGGAGATCCTCACCCGCGGTGACGCGGCCCTCATCTCACTGGCCCGCCCCCTGCTCGCCGACCCCGACTGGGCGAACAAGGCCCGCGGTGACCGCGCCGACGAGATCAACACCTGCATCGCCTGCAACCAGGCCTGCCTAGACCACGCCTTCGGCAACAAAAAGGTGTCGTGCCTGGTGAACCCGCGCGCGGGCAGCGAAACCACCCTCAACCTGCTGCCCACCCGCCGCACCAAGCGCATCGCGGTGGTCGGCGCGGGCCCCGCGGGCCTCTCGGCAGCCGTGAACCTCGCCGAACGCGGCCACCACGTCGACCTGTTCGAAGCCGACGACAAGATCGGCGGCCAGTTCGACATCGCCCGCCGCATCCCCGGCAAGGAAGAATTCGACGAGTCGATCCGCTACTTCCGCCGCAAGATCGAGCTCACCGGCGTCCGACTGCACCTCGAAAAGCGCGTCAGCGCAACCGAACTCATCGACGGTGGCTACGACTCGGTCGTCCTGGCCACCGGCGTGCGCCCCCGCATTCCCAACATCCCCGGCATCGACCATCCGATGGTGCTGTCGTACGCGGAGCTGGTGAAGCAGGAGAAGCCGGTCGGCAAGAAGGTCGCAGTGATCGGCGCGGGCGGCATCGGTTACGACGTCAGCGAATACCTCACCGTCGAAGGACATCCGACCCTCAAGCTCGACGAGTGGAAGGAAGAGTGGGGCGTCGACTCCGACAACGAGCAGGTCCCCGGCCAGCTCAAGAAGCCCAACCCCTCCCCCGCCGCCCGCGATGTCGTCCTGCTGCAACGCAAGTCGACCCCCTTCGGCAAGGATCTCGGCAAAACGTCCGGCTGGGTGCACCGCGCTGCGCTCAAAGCCAAGGGTGTCGAGCAGATCGGCGGGGTGAATTACGAGCGCATCGATGATGCCGGGCTGCACATCAGCTTCGGGGAGAAGCGCGAGAATGCGCGGGTGATCGAGGTGGACAACGTGATCGTCTGCGCCGGGCAGGAATCGGTGCGCGAACTCGAGGAACCATTGCGAGCAGCCGGTATCGAGCTGCATCTCATCGGTGGGGCCGAACTGGCTGCCGAACTGGATGCGAAGCGGGCCATCGACCAGGGCACCCGCCTGGCCGCCCGCCTCTAGACCCGGTCGTCCGACGCGACGGACGGCCGTTGCGACGCCCCCATCCACCGAACTCGCATCCGGTGGGTGGGGGTGTTGTCTTCGGTTGGGAGGTTGCCCGGGAGTTTGGGGCGTGGCCGGCTCTTTTTGGATCGCGCCCAAATGGTGCTGGCTGTGTTTTTGGAGCGCTGGCGCGCTCGAGCGCGGCCCCTGGAGGGCCGCGCGAACAGCGCTCGAGACTCGCGCCTGCGGCACATGCGCTTCGAGCGCTGTTCGCGCGGC